>JACPGB010000024.1 GCA_016182655.1 Deltaproteobacteria bacterium | reverse complement strand
ATTTGACTTTCTCCTCGTAATATAATATCTCAGAGAGAAAGACCCTAAACAAGAAGGAGGTCAACAGATGAAAAGAAGAATAGTGACTGGCGCGATTGCGGCCTTTCTGGCTGTCGCGGTCTTCGGGGCCCCGGCGGTCTCAACGGCCGACGAGCACGCGCACGAGGGGATAAAGCACATGAAGGTCGGTATCGACCACATAAAGGAGGCGATAGACCACTTCGAGCTCTCCCAGAAGCACACCCACAGCAAGCACGCGAAAGAGGCTTTGAAGAACGCGAAGCAGGCGATACAAGAGGCCGAGGACGCCATCCTCCACGCCGAACAGGTGCCGGACCCGCCGGTCGTCCCCTTGAGGCCGCCGGTCCCGCCGCCGTTCCGGTAGGCCGGTAAGGTAGGAAAACAAAACCCCCCTGCGGAGGTCCGCAGGGGGGGGGTTAATTTTTAATTCTTTGCGGGTTCAGGTTTGCAACCAGTAGTGTCCGGTAAAAATTGAAAATTTCTTTGAAAATATGGGGCCTTATCTGGCTCTTTTATTAGCCGGACAGCATGTAGTTAAGATTAAGGTTTTTCCGGACAGCATATTTTGCCAAGACCTAACTTCTTGAAAAATAAGCAATTTATTTTTCTCGATAAGCCTCTACCGATGAACTTGAAAATTTAACCGGACAGTAGTGGTTTGCAACCTGAACCCTTTGATCCGTGACCCGAATAGCGCTTGTCGGACTATTTCAACCTTCTGCCCAAAGCCCTTTATACTGCTCACTCGGCAGCGACAAGCGAGAGCCCTCCAAGGCTCTTTTTCAACTTCTTTATCGCCGCGCCCTCTATCTGCCTGACCCTTTCGCGCGTAAGGCCGAGCCTCTCGCCTATCGACTGGAGGCTCTCGGGCTCATCCGACATGAGCCTCGTCTCTACCACTATCCGTTCCTTGTCGTTCAAGAGGGCGAGCGCGCCGGAGACCTCTTTTTTGACAAGGGCCGTCGACTGTTTCTCCGCTATTGTCTCGCCCGGCCCCGGCCCGTCGTCCCGGAGCATGTCGAGGTGCGTAACGGTATCGTTCGAGATAGAGGCGTTGAGGGAAAGGTCCGCGGCGTCTATCGGCTCGGCGGTCTCTCTCGGGAGGGCAAGCATTTCGTCGGTTGCGCTAACACCGGCCTTTCCGGAGTTCCTGTAGAAGAGCCTTTTCTTGAGCTCCTTGCCGCCTCTCCTGACCATCCCCCTATTCCGGAGGATAAACTCCTGTATGAACGACTTTATCCACCATGTCGCGTAGGTGATGAGGCGGAATCCCTTGAAGGGGTTGAACTTCTTGACCGCCGTCATGAGGCCTATGTTGCCCTCCTGTATGAGGTCGACAAGCCGCATGCCGTAGTTCCGGAACTCGAGCGCGATCTTCACCACATAGCGGAGGTTGGCGACGACGAGCTTGTGCGCGTCGTCGACGGCGCGGCCCCTGTAATACCTGACCGCCACCTCGTACTCCTCATCATGTGAGAGGACAGGGTATCTGTTGATTTCTACAAGGTAACTTTGAAGGGAATCCGACAATACGGGAAGACTCATTATCAAACCCCTCCTTGTTTTAGTAAAGAATGCGATAAATGCCCTTATACTGCGTTCCGCTCCTCGGAAAATCCTCGACGTACAACACAAGTACGCCTGCGGTTTCCCTCGTCGCGCGCCTTGTCTAAGGCCATTTCTCGCGTTCTTATCTGTTGGAATTTGTACAATAACGCGATAAATGCCCTTTATTTTGCCTCAAAACCCCCGAAGACCATATCGGCGTCTTCCCCAGACCCTTTAGCACTCCGGATATTTGAGTGCTAAATATTATAATAAACAAATACTTGAATGTCAAGTGGGGCGTGAACGGGTGGTTTCCAGCTGGAAATGGATTATTCCGAAGAGACCTTGGAGCATCAGTCTGGCTTCCCCTCCCTCGACGGGAGGGGACTGAGGGGAGGGTGACTGCTCGGCGCAGGGCCAAAGTCACCCGGAGCCCCACTGGATAACATGAGCCCCGGATGTTGGTTACGGATTTGCCCGCCCGGCCAGGGCTTCACCCCCACCCCGACCCTCCCCCGTCAAGGTGGAGGGGGTGAAAAAACGCGGCAAGCCGCCTTTATTTGACCCTAAGTAAGAATAAAAAAAGGCCGCGGCTTTCGCCGCGGCCTTTAAGGACTTAAGAGATTAGTGAGACTCTTCGAGCGCGCCGCCGAGGTACAGCATGGAGAGGAGCGCGAATATGAAGGCCTGTATGAATATGACGAGTATGCCCAAGGCGGTCGACACCGCAAGGAGAGGGTACGCTATCGGCATGAGTATCAAAAGGACCATCACTATCTGCTCGTGGCCCATCATGTTCCCGAAGAGCCTGAGCGAAAGCGAGAGGGGCCTTGCCAGATGCCCGATTATTTCAATCGGTATCATGAGCGGCGCGAGCCACCAGACCGGGCCGACGAAGTGTTTGAAGTACTTGAGCCCGTGCTCCTTGACGCCTATTATGTGGGTCATGAAGAAGACTACGAGGGCAAGCCCAAGAGTGCAGTTGAGGTTCGCGGTCGGCGGGAGGAGGCCGGGAACAAGCCCCAAAGCGTTCGAGACGAAGATGAATACCGCCAAGGTGAGAATGAAGGGGAAGTACTTCCTGCCCTTGTGCCCCATGTTCTCATCGACCATGTTGAGGAACGCGTCGGCGACGAGTTCCAGTATCGATTGCATCTTGCCCGGCACCATGGTGAATCGTTTACCCGCTATCCCTGCGAATATCGCGAGGGCGATAATGATGTAGATCATCACCGCGGTATGGACCGGCAGGCCGAATGTCGGCAGTATTATTCCGTGCATCTTGTCTTTTCCTCCTCAAAAGCAAAAGAGATCATTACGCCTAATGTCGTGAATATCGCGGCCGAGAGCCCTATGACGAGCGGTATCGGCCCTACGAGCCCCCTTGATATCAAAAGGGCGAGGAGCGCGGAGGTCGCCGCGAACCTCAGATAATAGCTCCTTGCGACCATCCTGCCCGCGCGTCCGGGCTCGAAAGTGACGCCCTTTCTCGCGATACGCAAAAGCCAGAATACGTTTACAAGACCTATGGCAAGACCCGCCGCGAAGCCGACTGCCCGCCCCTGCCAGTACATGGAGGCAAGGCCGAAGCCTGCTCCGCCGGTCAATAGGTTGAAAAATAGTATCCGGAGCGCGAGAGGCGCGCCCTTTAAAAACCCTCTGTCAAACGGACGAGCCATACTTTTTTATCATGTCGTAGACGTTCTTGAACCCGGCCGCTATCCCGAAGATAAGGAATATGATGGTCAGCCAGGGAGAAGTCCCGAAGTACCTGTCTAAATATACGCCTATGGCGAGACCGATGAAGGTCGCCGCTACGAAGGCTATCCCGATGGAGGAGAGCATGGCGAGGTTTTTGAAGAGGCCTGGCTCCTTGCCGCCCCCTCCGCCCTTGTCGCCTTCTCCGTTGCCTTTGCCGGTATCCCCGTATTTGGCCATAGTCCCCCTACCTCAAAAGGGCACGAAACGATTTGAGTTGTCAAGGGGGGAGCTAGAACAGAAGACGATTATCACACAGGGAGGCATAAGTCAAACACTTTCAGGGAGAGGGGGCCGGGAATAGCCCTGAAGTGCGGGTTTTTGTTTATTTTTGATAGAGCCGAAGCGTCTTGACGGCTAAATTATTTGCTGATAGAATCGAAAAACCCCGGGACAGGACCGGGGTTTCCCTAAAACCCGCTGTTTACTCCCTTAAAAACTCCGAGGAGGCAAAACTTGCGATCCATTATCATGGCCGGGGGCTTCGGCACGAGGCTAAGACCCCTTACGAATAACCTCCCGAAACCGATGGTACCCATGGCCAACAGGCCCATGATGGAGCACATAATAGAGCTCCTGAAGGCCAACTCGATAACGGACCTTACGGCACTCCTCTACTTCCAGCCGGAGTTGATATCGGATTATCTCAAGGACGGAGCGCACCTTGGGGTCAAGATAGGCTACATAACGCTCACCGTCGACCTCGGCACCGCGGGCGCGGTCGGCAGCGCCATGAGGAAGATCTCCGACGGCACGACACTCATCATAAGCGGGGACGTTTTAACCGACCTCGACCTTAATAAGGCCCTTGAGTTCCACAGGAGGAGGAAGGCGGTAGCGACTATAATTTTGACGAGAGTCGAAAACCCGCTCCCCTTCGGCATAGTAATTACGGACAAGCTCGGCCGCATAATCAGGTTCCTCGAAAAACCGAGCTGGGGCGAGGTCTTCAGCGACACCATAAACACCGGCATCTACATCCTCGAAAAAGAAGTCCTCGACTACATCCCGAAGGATAAGGAGTTCGACTTCAGCAAGGACCTCTTCCCACTGCTCCTCTCGAAGGACGAGCCCATCTACGGCTATGTCGCCGAGGGGTACTGGAAGGACGTCGGGTCTCTGGAGGAGTACCGGGCCGCTAACATGGACATACTCCTGGAGAAGGTCCATGTGCGGATACCCGGCGACAGGATAAACGAAAAGAAGATATGGGTGGGCAAGGGCTCGAGGATCGACTTTACCTCCAAGCTGGAAGGTTCGATAGTCATCGGCGAGAACTGCAAGATAGAGGCCGACACCCGCATATCGAACTCCATCATTGGCGCGAACACGGTAATCGAAGAGGGCGCGGTAATAATCGATTCCGTCCTCTGGGACAATGTAAAGGTCGCAAGAGGCGCGTTTCTGCAGGAGAACGTCATAAGCAACGATACCGAGATCTACGAGAAGGCCCATCTCGCCGAGGGCGTCATCGTGAGCGACCATTGCAAGATAGGCAGGAACAGCACCTTGAAGGCCAACGTCAAAGTATGGCCGCACAAGACCGTCGAGGACGAGGCTACGCTCGCCTCATCCCTCATCTGGGGCGAGAGGTGGTCGAGACACATATTCGCGACTTACGGCGTCACGGGGCTCGCGAACATCGAGCTTACGCCTGAGTTCGCGGCCAAACTTGGCGCGGCCTACGGCGCGTCCCTTAAGAAAGGCTCGACCGTCTCCACGAGCAGGGACGCGCACAAGACCTCAAGGATGATAAACAGGGCCGTAATGACCGGGATGCTCTCCACCGGGGTGAACGTCCACGACTACGGCGTCACGCCGATGCCGGTCGTCAGGTTCCTCGCGCGCGGCGGGAGCGAAGTCGGCGGCGTGCATACGAGGAGGTCGCCGTTCGACCCGAAACTCCTTGATCTTAAGTTCTTCGACAGCAAGGGACTCGACCTCCACCCGGGGTACGAAAAGACGATAGAGAAGCTTTTTTTCAGGGAGGACTTCGAGCGCGTGCCGATGGAGGATACCGGCGAGATGGTATTCCCGATCCACGGGTTCGAGTATTACCAGAACGGGTTCACATCCACCATCAACGCTAAGGCGATAAGCGAGGCGGGGTTCAAGATAATACTCGACTACTCCTACGGGTCGTCTTCGAGGATATTCCCGTCGATACTCGGCAGACTAAACTGCGAGGTCATAGCCCTTAACGCGAACCTCGACGGGGAAAAGACGACGAAGACCGCCGAGGAGTTCCAGAAATCCATTGACCAGCTCTCCTCCATCGTAAGGTCGCTTGACGCGGACCTCGGCTTTTATCTCGACGCCGGGGGCGAGAAGGTATTCCTGTTCGACGAGACCGGAGAGGCGATAGACGGCGACACCGCGCTCGATTTAATGGCGCTCCTTGCCATGAAGTGCAGCCGCGCCGCCGGGAAAAAAGGCTCTATCGCCGTGCCGATAACGGCATCGCGGGCGATAGAGAGGCTCGCCGAGACATACGGCTTTACGGTAAAGAGGACGAAGACGACGGCGAGGGGGCTCATGGAGGCCGCGGCGGAGGAGGGGACGCTCTTCGTCGGCGAGCAGTCCGGCGGCTTCATCTTCCCCGAGTTCCAGCCTAACTTCGACGGCATGTACGCCGTGGTCAAGCTCCTTGAGATGCTCGCCATGCAGGGCGCGCGCCTCCATAAGCTCATAAGGGAGATACCGCCGTCGGTCATATTGAAGGACAAGGTCACCTGCTCGTTCGAGGACAAGGGGACCATAATGAGGATGCTCGCCGAGGATTCCTTAAGGCTCGACACCGTGCTTCTCGACGGCATAAAGATAAACTTCGGGGAAGACTGGGTCGTGGCGTACCCGTCGCAGGACCAGCCGTACTTCCATCTCGTCGCCGAGGCCTCTACCGAGGAGAAGGCGAGAGATCTCATAACGAGGTACGCCGACAAGATAAGAGGCTGGCAGAAATGATGAAGACGCTTGTCGTCGGGCCGCTCGACGTGAACTGCTACATAGTATGGGAGGGTGATTCGGCCTTTGTCATAGACCCGGGCGGGGACGCGGATATCATAGCGCGGGAGCTCAAGAAAGAAGGGTTGGCAATCGCCTACATCATAAACACCCACGGCCACTTCGACCATGTCGGGGGGGACGCGGATATGAAGGCGCTGGGCGGGGTCCTCGCCATACATCCCGAGGACGCGCCCCTGCTCGAAGAGGCCCGGGACCACGGCATACTCTACGGCGTAAAGATACCCGAACAGGGCGCGCCCGACGAGCTCCTTAAAGACGGGATGAAGCTTCAGGCAGGCTCTCTTACGCTTGAAGTCCTGCACACGCCGGGCCACACGAGGGGCGGGGTCTGTTTCTTCGACAGGAAGAACGGCGACCTCTTTACCGGGGACACGCTATTCGCGGGTTCTGTCGGCAGGACCGACTTTGAGGGCGGCTCTTATGACGAGCTCATGGATTCCATCAAAAAGAAGATACTCCCGCTCGGGGACTCGGTCAGGGTACACCCGGGCCACGGCCCTTCCTCGACCATAGGGAGGGAGAAAACGATGAACCCGTTCGTGCTTGAACTTTTAGGGAAAGAGGGGCGGTAATGGTGTTGAGGGACAAAAAGATAGTCCTCGGCGTAACCGGGGCGATTTCGGCCTATAAGGCGCTGGAGCTTACACGCCTCCTCGTAAAGGCCGAGGCGACGGTATGGCCGATAATGACGAGGTCAGCGCACGAGTTCATAACGCCTTTGAGCCTCTCGACACTCGCCAGAAACCCCGTATACGAGGACCTCTTCGAGCTGACCGAAGGCACGCGTATAAGCCACATCGACCTTGCAGATAAGGCCGACCTTGTGATCATCGCGCCTGCTACTGCGAATATCATCGGGAAGATAGCCGGAGGGCTTGCCGACGACTTGCTCACGACCGTCATAACCGCGACTACCGCGCCTGTACTAATCGCCCCTTCCATGAACTGCCACATGTGGGAGAACAAAATCGTAAGAGGCAATTGCGAGAAGCTTAAATCTTTGGGCTATCACTTTGTCGGGCCAGCGTCCGGCGAGCTCGCCTGCGGCTACGAGGGCAAGGGCAGGCTCTCGCCGGTAGAGGAGATACTGGAGGCCGCCGAGGAGGCGTTGAGCGCAAAGGACTTAAAGGGCGAGAAGGTCCTCGTCTCTGCCGGGCCGACCCGCGAGGCAATAGACCCTGTGCGGTTCGTCTCGAACGCTTCGTCCGGAAGGATGGGTTACGCGATCGCCCGGGCCGCGCGGAGACGCGGGGCCGAGGTCGTGCTCGTCAGCGGCCCGTCGTACCTCCCGAGGCCCGCCAATATGGAACTGGTCCCGGTGGTCTCCGCCGAGGAGATGAACGACGCCTGCATAAGGTACTTCCCGCAATCAACGCTCGTCATCATGTCGGCGGCTGTCGCAGACTACAGGCCGACCAAGAGTTATCCAGCGAAGGTCAAGAAGGACGCGAAGACCTTATCTATCGAGATGGAGAGGACGGCGGACGTCTTGAAATCCATGGGCAAGATGAAAAAGAACGGCCAGCTGCTCGTCGGTTTCGCGCTCGAGACAGAGAATATAGAGGAGAACGCGAGGAAGAAGCTCGATGAGAAGAACCTCGACCTCGTCGTGGCCAATACCCCCATCGGGCTCGACAGCCCGACGAACCAGGTAACGATCATAGACCGAGAGGGAGAGACGGAGACGCTCCCGCCTTTGAGTAAGGACGAGATAGCGGAGAGGATATTGGACGCGGTCGTGAGGATGAGGGGGGAGTAGCTGCAGGCTGCTCCCAAGTCCATCTGCTTTGTCGGCATCGGCTTGTTCGAAGCCTGAACAATTCGAGTTTTTCAGCAGATAAGTTGGGAGCAGGCAGGTGACGATACGCGAAAGCCTGAATAAGAAGAAGCACAGAGCCGTAATAGGCGTCCTGTTCGGTTTTGTGTTTTTTGGGTTAAGCTCTGTATTATTGGATCGACAATTTTCACCCCTGATTTCTTTTTTCGGCTTAGCCATCTTTATTGGCTCTATCCTCTATCTGCATTTCTGGTGTCGTTGCCCCCGATGTTCTACACGATGGGGAAATTTGTTGGTGCAAAGCGGTTTTTTTTCCATCGCCAAAACAATCAGGTTTTGTCCGTTCTGCGGCACTGACATGGATACGGATCTGGATTCCCTTCCGCCTTACCGGCCAAAGGAATAATAGGAAATATTTCACCCTCCCCTCAATCCCCTCCCGTCAAGGGAGGGGAAGTTAAGAGCGAGTCTTTTGTATTGTCTTTACAAACACACGGGCGCATGGCGGAGAGCGCCTTAGGGAGGCAGAGGCGAGCGCGCCGAGGAGATTAGACGCTTGCGCTCGGCGCGTTAACAACCGGAAAATGTGCGCGCAAGGCGCGTGCGAGCGGGCGGGGGAGGTGGAAAGCGCTTGGAGCCATCGCCGAAAGCGCGCGGAGCGCGCAAAAAGGCCTTATGCAGAAAACATCCGGAAGGGCGTAAAATGCTTTTAGCAACAGAGGGTAGGTTGGGTTAGCGAAGCGTAACCCAACGCATTCCAAAATCTAAATATGGAATTGAGAGTTTTTCATAGGATGGCGTTTCGGCGAGACGGGATTTAAATCTTCACCCACTTAAGCGCGTTGTCCATCGCCTCTTCCCAGTCGTTTCCGCGCCGTTTTATTACTATGAGTTTTTTTCGTATGAACTTGGCGGCATTCAGACTGTGCCTGCCGGTGGGGTCGATTTTTACGCACGGGGCCTTGCTTGCGGCGGCGAGCAACCCCTGTATCGCCTCAACCGAGGCCGCAAAGAACCTCTCGTGGTCCTCTTTGTGAAGAGTCCACTTGGACGAGACCGAAAGAAGGGTGAGCATCCTGTGCCACTGCTGGAACCTGTTGAGGGACATGATGGACGAGAATATCGTCTTGTTCGTCCGGAAGGACAGGGGCGTGTCCTCGATGGTCGAGTCCAGCAGACGGTCGTTGTCCTTGTGGACGAGCTTTATCATCTTCTTGGGTATCTGCCAGACCCGTTTGTCGGCGAGCGCGTCGAACCGCATCTCCCAGTATATGTGGCGTAGTGTCCTCGCTGAGAACGACCTTATCATCATCTCGGGGATGAAGTGGTTGTGCGCGACGGTGTCGGCGGCCAGGTGGCTAAGATACCCGTAGGCGAAGGCCCGTTGCGAATCGGTCTCGGCCTTTTTAAGGAGCTTGAAGCCGACTTTCCAGTTGTGGCAGTGCTTGAGCTCCTCCACAAGATTCTTGCCTACGACTATATCCGCGCTTACATTGCCGTAGAGATAATCGTAGGGGAATGCCGCGATAAGGGCCCTTACCGGATGGGAGAAGGCCCCGGGGCTGTTAAGTACCGCCTGACCGAGCTCGAGGTGGGTGGCCGGGCCCCAGGCATGGGCCGCCTCGGGCAAGAGGAAAACCGCTAAAATAGCGGCGATAAACGCAAAGAACATGTATATATGCTATCCGATGGAAATGGTGTTGTAAAGAGGAAAAAAAGGTAGTAGAAGATAGTATTGACAGGGTTTCAAGGTGATTATGACCGGTTCTGAAAATGATATCGAGGTCTTGACCGACGCGCTCCGGCTCTTCGAGGCGCTCAAGGCCGCGGGCATTGCCTACATACCCATTAAAAAGGCTGAAACCCCTTTGCCTTTGGAGACGCCATCACTCGCGGCCCCGGTCGACGCCGCGCCTACGGAGCCCGGCGCGTGGTCAACGAAAGCCGGGTTCGAGGCAAGGGCGGCCGTGGTATTCGGCCTCTGGCGAATAGGGCCCGCGCTCTTTGCGGCAGGGAGGGTCTTACTGTCCGGGGATACAAACCCCTTTCCGGAGGACGAGACCGTACAGGCGCAAAAGCTCCTCGGCTGGTTCGCCGGAGAGATAAAGGCAGATGCAACGGGCGAACCTTTCATATTCTCGGCAACAGCCGTTAAGGACGGCGCTCAAATGAACGGAGCCGCCCTTTCCGTCAAGCCGCTCCTCGATGAGAAGATAGGCGAATTGAAGCCGTACGTTATCGTCGCGCTCGGCGGCCTCGCCTCGCTTCTCCTCGCCGGGTCTGCGGATGCAGGCAAGCTTCGGGGGAGGTTCCATTCCTATAACGGCATTAAAACAGCCGTGACCCATTCATTCGAGGACCTCATTAAAAGGCCCGGGCTTAAAAAAGAGACGCTCGAAGACATGAAGACGGTTATAAAGGCTCTGGCCTGAGGCAGGGCCTGATACATTCCGTTCACTTTTTTTGAAGACCATTCCCGTTCCGTTGAAATCCCGGTAAATCCCTGATAGAATCGGCTTATGAGCTTAAAGTCGAGGCTTATCCCCTTTCTGATACTTGCCCTATTTCTTTCACTTGCCAGCCGCGCATCCGGCGCAGTCTACTATGTAAAGGCCGACGGCATCATAAACCCGGTCATGGCCGAGTACATAATCGGCGCGCTCAAAAAGGCGGCTGACGAGAAGGCCGAGGCGGTCATAATAGAGCTCGACACGCCCGGAGGCCTCGACCTCTCCATGAGGGAGATAGTGAAGGACATCCTCTCATCCGACACACCCATAATAGTCTATGTCGCGCCCGGCGGCTCCCGCGCGGCATCCGCCGGGGTCTTCATCACATACGCCTCGAATGTCGCGGCAATGGCCCCGGGGACGAACATCGGCTCGGCGCACCCTGTCGCCATGGGCGGCGGCAAGATGGACGAGACCATGTCGAAGAAGGTCGAGAACGACGCGGTGGCCTACATAAAGTCGATAGCCGCAAAGAGGGGGAGGAACGCCGAGTGGGCCGAGAAGGCCGTAAGGGAGAGCGTCAACATCACGGCCGAGGAGGCGTTGAAGCTCGGGGTAATAGAGATAGTCGCGAAGGATAGGGCCGATCTCATCGATAAACTCGACGGCAGGAAGGTCGAGCTGTCTTCAGGCACTCGCTCTCTCGACCTTAAGGCGGCGGAGATAAAGGACCACGAGATGAACCTCCGGTTCAGGATACTGAACGCCATCAGCAACCCTAACGTCGCCTACATCCTCATGATGATAGGGCTCATCGGCATATACTTCGAGCTCTCCAGCCCCGGCGCGATACTCCCGGGTGTCGTCGGCGCGGTCTGCCTCATACTCGCGTTCTACGCATTCCAGACGTTGTCGATTAACTACGCGGGCCTGCTCCTCATCGGCCTCGCAATAGTCTTTTTCATAGTGGAGCTCAAGGTGGTAAGCTACGGGCTCTTGACCATAGCCGGGATAGTATCCCTCATACTCGGTTCTCTGATGCTCTTTGAATCGCCCGCGCCGTTCATGCGGCTCTCCATCTGGGTGATACTCCCGACGGTCGGCTTCATGACGGCCGCGATACTGGGCGCGATGTACTACGCGCTCAAGATCTACCGGAGGAAGCCGGTGAGCGGCAAGGAGGGTCTCGTAGGCGAGGTCGGCGCCGTCGTCGACGACTTCGAGAGCGAGGGGAAGATATTTATCGAGGGCGAGTACTGGAACGCGACTACCGACGAGCCGTTGAGGGCAGGGGACAAGGTGAAGGTCGTCGAGGTGAAGGGCCTTTCGGTCAGGGTAAAGAAGGCGGATTGATTTTTCCGCCTTTGGGCATATAAAAAACATGGAGGCTTGAGATGAACTTCGGAATCGGCACAGGGACGATAGTCCTCATAGTGATCGCCCTCCTGTTTTTGTGGAGCGCGATAAAGATACTGCCGGAGTACGAAAGGGGGGTAATATTCTTCCTCGGACGGTTCCAGGCCGTAAAGGGGCCGGGGCTCATACTCCTCATCCCCGGCGTCCAGAAGATGATAAAGGTGTCGCTCCGGACCGTGACGATGGACGTGCCCCCGCAGGAGGTCATAACGAGGGACAACGTATCGGTAAGGGTGAACGCCGTCGTCTACTTCAGGGTGGTCCAGCCGGAAAAGGCGATCATAGCGGTAGAGAACTTCCTCTACGCGACGAGCCAGCTCGCGCAGACGACGCTCCGGAGCGTGTGCGGGCAGGGCGACCTCGACGACCTCCTTACCGAACGCGACAAGATAAACAAGATCATACAGGAGATACTCGACCGCCAGACCGACCCCTGGGGCATAAAGGTCGCGCTCGTCGAGGTAAAGGCGATAGACCTGCCGGAAGAGATGAAGCGCGCGATGGCCAAGCAGGCCGAGGCCGAAAGGGAGAAGAGGGCGAAGATAATACACGCCGAGGGCGAATTCTCGGCCTCCGCCAAGATACTCGACGCGGCCAATCTTTTGAGCCAGAACCCGGTATCGCTGCAACTGCGCTATCTTCAGACACTTACGGAGATAGCGGCCGAGAAGAACTCGACGATACTCTTCCCGCTCCCGATGGACATCATAAAGCCGTTCCTGAAGGGGCTTAAGACAGAGTAGTCCTCGCCGGGCGGGCAAATCCGTATCCAACGGTTGTGTCGCCGGTTGCATAGAAGCTCCGGATTTGAATTTGGCCGTACGCCGAGTACCCGGGCGGGCAAATCCGTATCGCGCGGACTATGCGCATCCTTTTGTTCAGGCTCCCGGGATTCGGACGGGCGTAAAGTATAAACGATAGGCGGGACTTTCCAGTCCCGCCCCTCAATTAAAACCTCTTTTCCAAAGAGAGGCGATGTAGATTACAATCCCATTCAACGCTACCGGACGCTCAACATGACTATCGCATCCTCGAAGACCGGGCACAGGAAAAGGATAAGGGAGAAGTACGGAAAGGCCTCTTTAGACGGTTTTCACGACTATGAGGCGCTTGAGTTGCTCCTCACGTTCGCAATCCCTCGCCGGGACGTCAAACCCCTTGCAAAGGAGCTCCTCAAAAAGTTCAAGGGGCTCAAGGGCGTCTTTGACGCGGATATAGACGAGCTCGCCTCTATCCCTGGCGTCGGCGACCATACGGCTATCCTCCTCCTGCTCTTGAAGGAGATATCCGGCGCGTACCTTTTTGAGAGGATGGTCTGCAAAAACCCGGTCCGCTCGTCAAAGGATGTGATCGACTTCATGGACCGCGCCTGCGACCCGGCACGCGAAGCCTTCTACGCCATTTACCTGAACTCGAAGAACGAGATACTCGGGGTCGAGACGATATTCGAGGGCGCGATAGGGGCAAGGGGGGACGGGCGCGCTCTCCGTAGCTCGGCGGCGGAAAAGGGCGCGCGGGTCATGGCTTCCGAGGAGGAGGGGGTCTACTCCGCCATCTCCCCGAGGTCCGTCATCGAAAAAGCGTTCAAGCACAACGCCCGCTCGATAATATTCGTCCATAACACGCCTTCTGCCCCGGCAAAGGCGTCGGCCAGGGATAGGATGTTAGCGAAGGGGCTTGAGAGTGCGGCCTCTTCCATCGACATAATCGTCCACGATTACCTTATAAGGGGCACGGGCGCGCACTTGAGCGCGAGGGAGCTGGGTTGGATAAAAGGGGCGGCAGGCTGTTGAAAAAGTCCAGCACATTTTTAATCCCCTCCTCCTTGATGGGGGAGGGTTAGGGTGGGGGTGAAAAACTTCACCCGCTCCGGAGACCTCTCCTGTTCAAGGTACGACCTCTGGCAAAGGCTAGTTCCTGTTTTACAAGCAGTCCCTTTCAGGCGCTCCTTTTCTTAAGTATCGCAATCAGCCTCTCCCTCGCATCTTCCACGGATTTCTTTAGGCCGTTCCCCTTTGCAAGCCCTGCCGCTATCCCGGCTGACAGTATGCACCCCGTGCCGTGGAACCTCTCCTTCGGGCCATTGAGTCTCCTGCCCTTGAAGTAATCGGATCTTTTCCCGTCAAAGAGAATGTCGACCGGATTTCCTTCGAGGTGGCCGCCCTTTATGAGCACAGAGCGCGCGCCCATAGAATATATCGAGCGCGCCGCCTCCTCCATCGATTGTAAATCCCTGACATCGGTCCCGGTTATAACCGATGCCTCTCCGAGGTTCGGCGTGACGACTGCCGCGTATTTAATGAGCCCTCTTATGGCCTCTACACCGCCGTCTTCTATCAAAGGCCTTCCGCCGGTGGATGCGAGGACGGTGTCGAGGACGATATTTTTAAGCCCGGTCTTCTTGAAAAGCCCGGCAAGGGCAACGGCGTTCTCTCCTGTCCCGAGCATCCCTATCTTTACCGCGTCCACTCGGAACTTTTTGAGGAGTACGGTGATCTCCTTCAAAAGGAATTCGGGCGAGACGGGCAGAATTGCGTGGACTCTCCCTCCGTCCTGCGCAGTAAGCGCGGTTATGGCGGAGAGGCCTTCTACCCCGAAGGCATCGAAGACCTTGAGGTCGGCCTGGATCCCCGCGCCGCCCGTTGGGTCGGCCCCTGCTATGGTCAGAGCTGTTCTCATGTTATCCGAAAAAGTATGTGAAGACCGATTGGGCAACGCCTATAAAGAAGCCCATGACCCCGCCAAGTACCTCGAGGTGCTTGAGTTCCCTCGCGATGAATTCGGTCAGTAGCCCTTCGAACTGCTTAAGGTCGAGCTTGTCTATCTTCGAGACGAGCATCTCTTTTATGTCGACCTTTTCCTTTAGCTTCGAGGCAAAGGCCCCCTTGCTCTTGTCGACCTGCTTCAATATCTCTTTTGTTATGACGAATTTTATCTGGGATTTGATGTTGTCGGAGAGGAGGCTTACTACCGGGAGCCTGTGGACGCGGCCAGAGAACTTGTGCTCGACCGCCTCCTCGACGACCCTCTCTATGTCCTTCTCCCAGTCGAGGCCTCCAAGGGCCTTGGCGAGGTCATCGGAGGAAAGGAGTTCTTTTTCAATGGCTCTGGCGATGGAGCGGGCAATTTCCTTGCGGCGTTTCGGTATAACGCCCTGGATCTTGAGACCCAATACATGGACCGGCTTGTGGGGCCTGAAGAGGAGCTTTATCGCGACGTAGTTGGTTATCCAACCGATAACGGCGCCGCTTATCGGCGGGATCAAGAGCGTGTAGTTCATTCTGGATTGCTCCGGGGCGAGTGCGGACGGATGAGCGCGGGGATGGCAGGGCTTTGCTGGGCCGGTATTCTCAGCCCTTGGAGAAGAACCCTTTTTTCGATGCCTCCTCCTCGAAGTACTTCTTGTAAAGGATATCCCACTCACGGGACCCCTCTGGGACGTCCCTTGAAAGAGACCGTATCTTGTTCCTTGCTATGGTGTCGGCCTCGTCCTCGACCTTGAGGTAGTCGGTTAACGCGCGCTTTATCTCGATGAGGGCCTTGTCCTCGTTCTTGAAGTCCACGAGGTCGTCCTTCCAGACGCCGTCGAAGACGAGGTGGGCGATGTGGGAGATCCTGTCGTCGGAGAGCCTCAAAGGATGATCCCCCTTTCCCTTGCGAGCTTGCCCTTTACCATGTTGAACATCTTCCTGTAGTCCAGCTTTTGCCCCTCCACGGAGTGGGACTTGAGTATCTCCTCGACCTCTTTGTCCAGGGTGTCCTCTGCCCGGAGGTTTGCGAGTATTATCTCGTTTACGCGTTCAAGGACCTTGGGCTCGGCGGCCTTGAAGATGACGAGGTCCTTGTCCTTGAGCCTCTCGATGATACTCGCCGATACCTTCTCGACCTGTTCCTTTGTGAGCTTCATCCTGCGAAAATAGCACAGTCCCGGGGCTTTTGCAAGGGATGTTGACAGGGCTTCCTTTTTGGTCTATAAACAATATACCTGCGAAGATTCTCCGAATTCATACGAAAATCCAATGGGGGTGTTGAAGATGAGGCTCTTCAAGAGACTTTATTTCAAGCAAGTCGCTCTTATCGTCGCTTTCAGCATGTTCATGATAGGCTCTATACCCGCTAAATCGATGGCTTATGTCGCAGGCCCCGAGGCCGTTGCGGCGTCCGCCGGCAGAGCCGCGGACATGGAAAAGATACAGAGGGTGCTTGAGTCGAGGCTCGTCGCCGACAAGCTCGAGGCCTCGGGCCTGCCGACGGCCGAGATAATGCCGAGGATAGATAAGCTTACGGACGACGAGCTCCACCAGTTCGCCTCCCAGCTCGACGGCCTGTACCCCGGCGGCGACGGGCTCGGCGTAGTCATAGCCCTGCTTATAATCGTGATACTCGTGATGGTCATATTGAAGCTTTCCGACCGCAAAATAATAATAAGATAATGTTTTGAATATAGCGCGCCCCCTCCGGGGGCGCGCGGCAACAGGAAGTCTCAGATGAAAAACCCAGGCGCAAGAGCGCCCCTCCTCGCGCTCGCCCTCCTTTTTGCGTTCCTCCCCGGCTGTGGCGGGATACTGATAGATACAAGGCATATAATCGAAGAGATAGAGACCAGCCCCGATAAAGGCTCGTTTATCAGGGACGTGCCTTTCTTTCCGCAGGACGAGTACATGTGCGGGCCGGCCTCCCTTGCCTCGCTTGTGGCGTACTGGGGCGCCCCGGGCATCGCTGATATCGACGAATCCGTCTCCGAGGTCTACCAGGCAAGGCTCAAGGGAACGCTCCCCATCGACATGCTCCTTTTCGCGAAAGAGAAGGGGATGGATGCCGCATATTACAAGGGTTCTCTCGACGACATCAGGGAGAAGGTCGCCCGCAGGGAGCCGCTCATACTCTTCCTGAACCTCGGGTTCGAGTCTTACCCGGTCGGCCATTACATCGTGGTCGTCGGCTACAGCGACGTTTCAGGCATGGTCATCGCCCACTCGGGGATCGACAAGGAGCGGGCGTATACCTACGGAGAGCTTGAAAAGGCCTGGTCAAAGACAAATTATTCGACCCTTCTCATAAGGTCCAAAGGAGGCCGCAGATGAGGCTCCGGTTTACGCTCCTCGCAGTACTCGCGCTCCTGCTCTCGGCATGCGGCGTGCAGGTGGAAAAACCCTCGTTCCTCATCTCCGACGCCGAGAGGCTCTCTCTCGCCTCCATCTATGAATCGAAAAACGAGGACGACCTCGCCTTCCGGGAATACCGGAAGGTCTTAAAGTCCGACTCAAAGGAGAGCCGGGAGAGCGCGTGGTTCGCAATCGCCAACCTGAACCTGAAGCTTAACAACCTGAAAGAGGCTGAGAAGGGGTATCTTGAGGCGATAGAGCTCAACCCCTCAAAGGGAGCTTACTACAACAACCTCGCCTGGATATATATGGAGAGGGGCGAGTACGGCAGGGCAGAGGATACCGCGATGAAAGGCCTCGAGCTCGACCCCGATACCGATTACATGTACCTCGACACCATCGGCGTAATACAGACGAGGGAGGAGGAGTACGAGGACGCCGAGGAGAGCCTACTCAAGGCCGCCTCTCGCGCGGACGCCGCGAACGCCGGCACAAGACCCTTGAAAGAGATATACACCCACCTCTCCGACCTCTACGAGCTCCGGGGAGACGCCGTGAAGCACGCGTCGATCAGGGACAGGCTCAAAGGACTCACTGAGTGAGGGTCGTCTACGGCATAAACCCTGTCACGGAGTCGCTCTCTTCCGGCGAGGGTATCGAGAAGGTCGTCATCTCCTCTTCCCGCTCGGATAAGGCGATAAACGAGATCCTTAAAACCGCGAGGTCGAGGGGCATAAGGGTCGAGGTCTCGCCTCCAGATGAACTCAAGCGCCTCGCCGCAACGGACAAGCACCAGGGCGCGGTCGCAATACTCAGAGGGGCCTTCAGGTACAGGGAGCTGGAAGACCTGATCGAGGCCTGGAAAAAGTCCGGGGAGGAGGCGTTCTTCCTCATACTGGACTCCATCCAGGACCCGCAGAACCTCGGCTCGCTCGTAAGGGCGGCGGACGCCGCCGGGGTCCACGGCATAATAATACCGAAGGACAGGGCGACCGAGGTGACTCCGGTCGTCGCCAAGGCCTCTGCCGGGGCCACAGAGCACGCCCTCATCGCGAGGGAAGTGAACATAACGAGGGCCATTGAAAGACTCAAGGAAGAGAATGTCTGGGTCGCGGGCATCGAGGCCGGGCAAGGGGAGGAGATATATAAAGCGGACCTGAACCGCGACCTCGCCGTAGTCGTAGGGAGCGAGGGCAAGGGCATACGGAGGCTTGTGACAGAGGCCTGCGACTTCCTCGTCTCCATCCCGATGGCCGGGAAGATAAGCTCTTTGAACGCCGCGCAGGCCGGGGCGATAGCGATGTTCGAGGCGAAGAGGCAGAGGATGAAAAAATAACATTTTCAGAATGAAGAAGCCTTAACCCTTCCCAAAGAAAATAATCAAAACTTTCCAACCGCATTTTTTCCTTCTGATATAATCTCTTCAGGCTACCGCTAAAATAATAGCAATTCTTAGAGGCAGCCTTTAAATGGCGCGCTATTTAAAGGCTACTTCTAAAAATTAGATATTTTTTTTGAGGTCAAGGAAGGGTGGGAATAAAAAGCGCAGCATATATGGTAATATGTGAGCATTTTTATTCCCGCCCTGACGCAGAGATCAGGAAAAATAGCAATTTTTAGGAGGCTCGATGCTCGACCTTATCAAAGAGGCGTCCGAGAGGCTCAAAAAGATCATCACCCACACGCCTCTCATCTACTCGTCCTCGCTCTCAAGGGCATACGGGGTCGAGTGTTTCCTTAAGCTCGAAAACCTCCAGAAGACAGGCTCCTTCAAGGTGCGGGGCGCATACAACAGGATATCGACGCTAACGAATGATGAGAAGGCGCGCGGCGTCATAACCGCTTCCCTCGGCAACCACGCGCAGGGGGTGGCGTGGGCCTCCTCGCTCCTTGGCGTTAAGTCCCTCATCGTCATGCCTGACAGCACCCCTATCGTAAAGTTCGTGGCGACGAAAAGCTACGGCGCGGAAGTCCTCTTTCACGGCAGTTTTTTCGACGAGGCCTACGAAAGGGCGGAAGCACTTGCCAGGGAAAAAGGCATGGTCTTCATCCCGCCGTTCGACGACGACCTCGTCATCGCCGGGCAGGGGACCGTGGGTCTTGAGATAATGGCGGCGATGCCGGACGCCGACCTCGTAGTCGTCCCCATCGGCGGCGGCGGGCTCATATCCGGCATCGCCTCGGCCGTTAAGGGAATTAAAAAAGATGTAAAGGTGATCGGGGTCGAGTCTGAGGCCTCGGACTCCTGCATCGCGTCCTTGAAGGCGGGCCGCCCCGTGGCCGTCGAGAGAAGGACGACTATCGCCGACGGGATAGCCGTAAAGCGTGTGGGGGACAAGACCTTTCCCATTATCCAGAAGTATGTGGACGGGGTCGTCTCTGTAAGCGAGGACTCTATCGCCGCCTCCATCCTGCTCCTTCTGGAGAGAAAGAAGCTCATCGTCGAGGGCGCGGGGGCGGCTACCATCGCCGCCGCGATGGAAGGGAAGCTGCCCGCCGCAAAGAAGGCGGTATTCGTCTTGAGCGGCGGCAACATAGATGTCACCATGCTCGACCGCGTCATCCGGGCCGGGATGCTGAAGGAGGGCAGGATCATGCGCCTCTCGCTCGTCGTCGAGGACGTCCCGGGGACATTATCCAAGCTCACAGCCGAGATAGCGGCTATGCGCGCGAACATCCTCCACATCACGCACCAGCGGGACGCGATGGATGTGCCGGTGCGCATGATAAGGCTCGACATAATATTGGAGGTCGAAGGCGAGGAGCACAAGGAGAGGATAGCAAGGAGGTTGAAAGGGGCCTCACCGGGGTAGAGGCTTAAAACCACCTCCCCCGTCCCCTCCTTATCAAGGAGGGGAGTAAAGCCCAAAACTCCTCCCCTTTACAAGGAGACCTTTGCACAATCTGTATGTCCGTATGTGATCAGTTTCTTAGAACTGGATTCCCGATTAAAACCTCGGGAATGACAAACAAAACCATATTGTCATCCCCGCGAAAGCGGGGATCCAGCGTCTTACGCAAAGGTCTCCTTTGCAAGGGGAGGTTGGGAGGGGTCGTTTTTATGCAATCTCCTTTTGAAAGAGGTTATTCTTAAAAAAACAAGGGGCGCGGCTGAAAGCCGCGCCCCTTTATGTTTAGAGATGTAAGCGCGCACGGCTACTTGGCAGTCCAACGCCTTAGCCCCGTTATCTGCTCCTTTGCCTTTTCCCTTGCGTCCTCGATGGTCATGTTCCTCCGGCTCGTCATTATCGTCTTTGCCAGATTTTCGATCATCTGCTCGACGGTCAGGTCAGGCTCCGTGAACACGCCCCTGTCATAACAGTACCGGCAGTATTCGGTCCTTATTACGCCCGTCTTGTCCCTGCCGAACTCGTCTGCTCTCATTATAAGTATCCCGCAACTCTGGCACGAAGGCCCCCTTAAGTTGGCCCCGCCGCCACCGCCGCCGCATGATGAAGGCGCTCTTCCTATCGACATATCCGTCTCCTGCTTTCTTATTTTTGTAAGTGTTTCCCGGCTATTCTTAGCCCATCCTGCCTGTAAGCTGTCTGCCGCCCAATATGTGCATGTGGAGGTGCGGCACCGTCTGCCCGCCCTCTTCGTTTGTGTTTACAATCGTCCTGAACCCGGATTCATCGACCCCGGCATTCTTTGCCGCCGCTTTTGCCGCCTCGAACATCCCGGCGAGGAGGATTTTGTCTTCGCACTCAAGGAGCGTGGCGTAGTGCTTTTTCGGTATCACGAGGAGGTGAACAGGCGCCTGCGGGCTTATGTCCTTTATTACGACGAGGTCGTCCGTCTCGTGGACTATAGACGACGGTATCTTCTTCGAGGCGATTCTGCAGAATATGCAGTCCATTATTTTTTCCCCCTCGATTCTTTCTCCTCTATGCCGGAGATGCCGAACCTGCGTGCAAGCTCCCTGTAAGCCTCGTCCATCTCGATGCCCTCATTCGACAGGAGGACCATCGAGTGGAAGAGGAGGTCGCAGAACTCGTATACGACGTCGTCCCTGCCCTTGTCGCGCGCGGCCTCTATGAGCTCCGCCGACTCTTCCCCTACCTTTTCGAGTATCTTGGGGAGGCCCTTGGCATAAAGGGAGGCGACATATGATTTATCCGGCGCGGCCTTCTTCCTCTCCTTTATTATACTATAAAGCTCTGTCAGGACGCGAGGGCCAGTTGGTTTCGTGCCTTTTCCGTCGAGGGACCTGAAAAAACATGTCCTCTCTCCGGTGTGGCAGGCGGGCCCGAGCGGCTCGACCTGAAGGAGAATGGTGTCCCCGTCGCAGTCGTAGAGCACGGACTTTACATTCTGGTAATTGCCCGAGGTGTCGCCCTTCAGCCACAGGGATTTTCTCGACCTCGACCAGTAATGGGCCCTTCCCGTCGAAAGCGTCAAGGAGAGAGACTCCTTGTTCATGTACGCGAGCATCAATACCTCTCCGGTACTGGCGTCCTGCGCTATCGCCGGGATAAGCCCCTCTCCATTGAATTTTATATTCTCAAGGTCCATCATGCCCTCCTGGCTACAATTTAAAATCGTATAATAACGCCTCACTCGTGTCAATATATTAAGAAGTGACCGGACGGGCAAATCCGTATTTAGCGGCGGGTATCTCGATAATACCTGAGCCGCCGGATTTGAATCTGGCCGTACGCCGAGTAGTCCTCGCCGGACGGGCAAATCCGTATTTAGCGGCGGGTATCTCGATAATACCTGAGTCGCCGGATTTGAATCTGGCCGTACGCCGAGTACCTTGACGCTTCTCTGTTCTGCTGATAGACTTGCCCTATGCCAGTCTCCATAATCGAGAAAATCGAAGTAAAATACCTCCAGATAATAAACGAAAAGGGCGAGGCCGACCCGGACCTCATCCCGTCGGTGTCGGATGACGAGATAACGAGGTTCTTCGAGACGATCATACTCGCAAGGACATTCAACCAGAGGGCGTTGAGCCTCCAGAGGGAAGGGCGCATCGGCACCTACGCTTCCATTCTCGGACAGGAGGCCTCGCAGATAGGGAGCGCGCTGGCATTCTCGGATGACGACTGGCTCTTTCCGTCGTTCAGGGAATCCGGCGTCCTTGTCGCCAAGGGTTACCCGATGTGGATGCTCTACAGGTACTGGGCAGGCGACGAGCGCGGGATGAAGTGCCCGGATAATCTTAATATCTTCCCTATGTCCGTGCCGGTCGGCACGCATGTGCCGCACGCCACGGGCGCGGCATGGGCGATGAAGCTGAAGGGCCACAGGAAGGCCGCGGGCGTGTACTTCGGCGACGGCGGGTCTTCGAAGGGCGACTTCCACGAGGGGCTTAACTTCGCCGGGGTCTTCAAAGCGCCGGTGGTATTTCTCTGTCAGAACAACCAGTGGGCGATATCGGTCCCCAGAACCTCCCAGACGGCCGCAAAGACCATAGCGCAGAAGGCATACGCGCACGGCTTCGAGGGCATACAGGTAGACGGCAACGACGCGGCGGCGGTCTATAAGGCTACGAAAGACGCGGTCGAAAAGGCCAAGAGCGGAGGCGGCCCGACCCTCATAGAGTGCTTCACCTACAGGCTCGACGACCACACCACGTCCGACGACGCATCACGATACAGGTCAAAGGAAGAGGTCGAGGCATGGAGGGCGAAAGAGCCGTTGGTCAGGCTCCGCCTCTTTCTCGAAAAAAAGGGCAGATGGACAAAGGAGTACGAGGCGGGTGTCGTTAAAAAGGCCGAGGAGTCGGTAGACTCCGAAATAAAGAAGGCCGAGGCCTTTCCGCCGCCTGACCCGGCTGACCTCATACGCTACACCTACGCCGAGCTCACCCCGAGGCAGAAAAAGGAGCTTAAGGAGTCCGGATGGGGAAGCTGAATATCGTCGGCGCCATAAACTCCGCGCTCTCCGAGGAGATGGAGCGGGACAAGGATGTGATAGTCATCGGAGAGGATGTCGGCAGGGACGGCGGGGTCTTCAGGGTCACCGAAGGGTTGCTCGCCAAATTCGGCCCCGAGCGCATTATCGACACGCCCTTATCCGAGCTCGGCATCATCGGCGCGGCCGTGGGGCTTGCCGCCTACGGCATGAAGCCCGTAGCCGAGATTCAGTTCATGGGCTTCTTGTACGCCGGGCTCGAGCAGATATTCTCACACGCCGCGCGCATCCGTTCGCGCTCGCGCGGGCGCTTTTCCGTCCCCATGGTCATACGCACGCCGTACGGCATCGGCATAAAGCCGCCGGAGCTCCACTCGGAATCCTCCGAAGCCCTTTTCTGCCACATGCCGGGAATAAAGGTCGTCGTCCCGTCGACCCCGTACAACGCAAAGGGGCTCTTGAAGTCCGCCATACGCGACCCTGATACCGTCCTCTTCATGGAGCCCTCGCGCCTCTATAGGGCTATTAAAGCGGACGTGCCTGACGGAGACTATACCGTGGAGCTCGGAAAGGCCGCCATACATCAGGAAGGCAAAGACCTGACGGTCGTCTCCTGGGGCACGATGCTCCACCGGGCGTCCGAGGCCGCCGAAGGGTTCGACGCCGAGATTATAGACCTGATGACCTTGAAGCCTTTTGACGAGGAGGCAATACTTACTTCCGTCAAAAAGACCGGCAGGCTCGTCATAGTCCACGAGGCCCCGCGCATCGGCGGGTTCGGCGCGGAGGTCGCGGCACTCGTCGCCGAAGAGGCGATCGAGTACCTCAAGGCCCCGATACTCAGGGTCGCCGGGCCGGAGGCCGTCGTACCCATGGCACGCCTCGAAGACTATTACACGCCGTCGCTCGAACGCATAAAAAAGGCGTATGAGAAGGTGATGCAGTATTAGTATGTACACCTCCCCTTTACAAGGGGAGGCGGGGAGGGGTGATTTCAGTTTTGAAGAACGACCTCCCCTGGCCCCTCCTTGGTAAGGAGGGGAATTAAACCCCTTCCGGAGAAGCCTTTCAGCGGACCTTTTTTGAATCTACCCCTGTATCCAAGGAGAGCGTCATGTTATACGAGTTTAAGTTGCCTGATCTCGGCGAGGGGATAACCGAAGGCGAGGTCGTGAGCTGGAAGGTAAAAGAGGGGATGGAGGTCGAGGAGCACCAGGTCGTCATGGAGATCGAGACCGACAAGGCGATCGTCGAGGTGCCTTCGCCTAAGAAGGGCAAGGTCGTAAGGTTAGGCAAGCCCGTGGGCGAGGTCGTCAAGGTCGGCGAGACGCTCCTTGTGATAGAAGTAGAGGGCGCGGCGGAAGCGCCGGTAGAGAAGAAGGCGGTGGAAGAGGAGAGGGCGCGTCCGCCGTCATATTCTGTGGTTGGGACGATGCCGGAGAAGGAAGAGGTGCTGGCCTCGCCTAAGGCACGGGCGCTCGCGAGGGAGTTGAAGGTAGACCTCTCAAAGGTAAGCGGCACCGGCCCCGGGGGCATGGTCACGGAGAACGATGTACGGGGGGCGGCGGGAGCGCGTTGGCCCGAAGCGCCGCCCGCGCCGGAGGAGATAACGGCAGAGGCGAGGAAAGAAGCGCCGAAGACGGATAAGTATGGGGCCGTAGAGCGGATACCTATCAAGGGTGTCCGCCGCTCTATCGCAAAGAACCTCCTTGCGTCGCAGAGGACCGCGGCATTTGTCACGGGCATGGACGAGGCAGACGTGACGGAGCTCTGGGACCTGCGCGTCCGTGAGCGGAGGGTGGCCAGAGAGCAGGGCGTGCACCTCACATTCCTTCCGTTCTTCATGAAGGCGGTCCAGCACGCCCTTGCCGCGCACCCCGCCTTCAACGCCTCGGTCGACGAGGAGAGGAACGAGATAATACTTAAAAAATATTATAACATAGGTGTGGCCGTGATGACGCCCGACGGCCTCATGGTGTCGGTTGTCAAGAATGTCGAGAAGAAGACGATACTCGAGATAGCGGTAGAGTTGCAGGAACTCAGCAAGAAGGCGAGGGAGAGGAAGATAACGCTTGAGGAATTGAAGGGCTCGTCGTTCACGATAAGCAACTACGGCTCTTTCGGGGCGGTATACGCTACCCCTATCATAAATTATCCGGACATCGCCATACTCGGCACGGGGAAGATAGCCGAGAAGCCCTGGGTAAAGGACGGCTCTATCGTAATAAGGAGGATACTCCCGCTTTCGCTCACCTTCGACCACCGTGTCGTCGACGGCGCGGACGCGGCGATATTCATGTCTAAGATAGTAAAGTACCTCGAAGACCCGGCACGGATATTCATAGAGAGCGCGTAGGGGGGGGCGGTTCCGGTTTTAGTTTGGCGACAGGCGCGGCTTTCGAACCGCGCCTGTTTTGTTTCGAATCGATAATCTCCCCTCGCCCCTCTTTAATAAAGAGTGGGCGAAGGCGCGGGTCCCTCTCTTCGTCCGAAAAAAATACGACCTCCCCTTGCCCCTCCTTGGTAAGGAGGGGAGCTTAAAACTCCTCCCCTTAACAAGGGGAGGCAGGGTGGGGTCGTATTGATTCCCGACCAAAAAAATATTCAAGGCCGGATTCCCGATAAAAGCCTCGGGAATGACATTCAATAAAACCGCCCTTGCGCCTTTCGGCGCAAGGGCGGTTTTATAATATAACAGGAAAACAAAAGGCCGCTTTAGCTCGCCGCCTCTTTCTCTATCTCGGCCAGGTCTATCCTTTCGAGCCTTCTCGCGCAGGCGTCCCAGTCGATGTTCTTCATGAAGGCGTCGATGTAAGGGGCGCGTTTTACGCCGTAGTCTATGGCGTAGGCGTGCTCGTATACGTCCATGACGAGGATGGGGACGGCGTTTACCGGCACATTGTAGTTGTGGGTGTCGAGGTCGTAGTTGTGGAGCTTGCCGTCGTACTTGCTAAGGGCCAGCATGACCCATCCCCTCGACGCCATGCCCGAAGCCTTGAAGTAGTCGGTCCATTTTTCAAAGGAGCCCCACTCGCGGGCGATGAGGTCGGAGAGCTTGCCCTTCGGCTTTCCGCCCTTGCCCCCGAGGTTTTCGAAGTAGAGCTCATGGAGTATTACGCCGTTCAACGCGAAGGTCTCGTCGGCCTTAAGCGCCCTGTAGTCGCTGAAGGACTGGTTGGCCTTGGTGAGGTCGACGGTCCTCTGCCGCTCCTCTATCTCGTTAAGCTTTGTGACATACCCCTGGTAGAGTATGTCCCTGTGCTGGGCTATCTGGTTCTCGGATATCCCGTCGAGCTTGAGCTCGAATT
Source organism: Deltaproteobacteria bacterium (assembly GCA_016182655.1). Lineage (GTDB taxonomy): Bacteria > Desulfobacterota > GWC2-55-46 > GWC2-55-46 > GWC2-55-46 > GWB2-55-19. The sequence goes on along the minus strand of JACPGB010000024.1, from coordinate 218,482 downwards.
TTTTCGGTTGGTGTTGAGCCATTTTTCTGCCTCCTTTTCGTAAAAAGCCGTTATTTTGCGCGAGTCCGGCGCTAAAGCCTACTTTAAGTAAATCAGCATTTTCGAATATCGTCAAGATAGGCGCAACAAGGGAAGTTTGCGGAGACCGGCGGACGGGCTTATATGAACCTGTTGAGGAGTATGCTGAAGAGGCTTATGACTATCGCGCCCAAGAGGGCCGGGAAGAACCCGGCGACCTCGAAACCCGAGACCGCGTATCCGACGAACCAGAGGAGGAGCCCGTTTATGATGAATGTGAAAAGCCCGAGTGTCAGGAGCGTTATCGGGAGGGTGAGTATTATGAGGATCGGCTTTATTATGAGATTGAGGACGCCGAGCAATAGCGCGGCCTTGAACGCCGCCACATACCCTTCGACGTTGACGCCGGGTATTAGATAGGAGGCGAGGAAGACCCCGGCTGTAAGGACTATGAGCCTCAGGATTATGCTTATCATCGTAGTTTGTCGAGGGGGCCGGGATATTGCGAGCCGAGCTAATTCATACACTTATTCGGCGGGTATTTCAAGCTTATTCCGGAAGTATCGGTCACCCGGCAAAGGCCGTCTTCTTATCGTTCTTTTTCATGAGGACCCTTAACATCTCCGAATGTATGAGCCCGTTCGAGGCAAGGCACTCGGCCCCGAAAATGGAGAACTCTTCCCCCTTGAAATCGGACATCTCGCCTCCAGCCTCCTTTACGATGAGCGAGGCCGCGGCCACGTCCCAGGGCTTCAACTTCATCTCCCAGAAGCCGTCAAACCTGCCTGAGGCTATGTAGCAGAGGTCGAGCGCGGCGGAGCCCGCCCGCCTTATCGCCTGCGCGCGGAGCGTAAATGCCGTGAAGTGGTCGAGGTTGTTATCTTTTGAGGTGCGGAGATCATACGGAAAGCCCGTGGCCAGAAGCGACCTGCCCAGCTCCTCGACGTCCGAGACATGTATGAGCCTCCCGTTCAGGTACGCGCCCTTGCCCTTCTCAGCCGTGAAGAGCTCGTCGAGCATCGGGTCGTAGACGGCGCCGAATTTGACTACCCCTGCCTCCTCAAAGGCGATTGCTACGCAGAAGAACGGGAAGCCGTGGGCGTAGTTGGTCGTCCCGTCGAGCGGGTCTATTATCCAGCGGAACGGGCTCTTTGTCTTTAGCTCTTCGCGCTCTTCGGTAAGTATCCCGTGGCCGGGGAATGCCTTGAGAATAGTCTCGATTATGAGGTCCTCGGACTTTTTATCGAGCTCGGTCACGATGTTTACCGCGCCCTTGTACTCGATTTTCCCGGCCCTGCCGAGGTTGTCTTTAAGGAGCGCGCCCGCGCGCCCGGCGGCCTGAACGGCTGTCTCTATTATATGTTTTTCCATGAGTGTTTTTTTATAGGGCCCCGGTGGCGGGCCGGATGATTTTAGAAAGGTATTTCGGTCAAAAACGGCGAGGCCCGGGGCTTACCCCGGGCCTCGCTACGATTCAAGCCCTCTCAGCAGGAGGGGCAACCGGAGCAGTTCGGTTTCTTATCCTCTTTTTTATCCTTCTTGGCGTAGTCGGTCGCGTACCAGCCCGTGCCCTTGAGGACGAACGAAGACTGGGAGATGATCTTTTCGACGGCCTTGCCGCAGTCGATGCACTTTTTGACCGGCTCGTCGGAGAACTTCTGTATTACCTCGAATTCCTTGCCGCAGCTTTTACACCTGTATTCGTAAATCGGCATCTTCAACCCTCCATTTTCGACAAACCTGCTACTATATTGTAGGGTCCCGGCACTCAGTTGTCAAACCAAAATTCCGAAAGTCATGCGTTTTCGATTGAAACCTCCTGATTTTATTGGGGTTTTCTTTGTCGGCCGCTTGACCGTCAAAGGCCCGTCCCCGCGAAAATCCACCAAAATAACGGAAATCCCGAAGATGTGCGCTAAGGCATGGACGCGCGTTGCCTTTTCTGGAAAAATAGGCGGAGACAAGGGGCAAACCCGAAAGGCAAACCCCTTGGATCCATTAAAGAAACCATGCCCTCTCAAGAAAAACAGGAAAAATCCCTTAAATCCTCCATCGGCGACGGCGTCTTCGCCTCCCTCATGAACGGGTTCACCTCCGACTACTTTACGCCGTTCCTGCTCCTCCTCGGCGGGACTTCGAGGCATGTCGGGTTCCTGAGCGCGCTCCCGAACCTTTTCTCCTCCCTCGTCCAGCTCATAAGCCCTGCAATGACCGAGAGGCTTAAGTCACGGAAAAAGGTCATCGGCATATTCGTCCTCTTGCAGTCCGTGATGTTCATCCCCATGGTAGCCTCTTTCATGCTCGGGGAGGGCGGCCCAACGGTCTTCATAGCCATCGTCGTCCTCTTCAGTTCCTTCGGGGCGTTCGTGAGCCCGGCCTGGGGGTCTCTCATGGCCGACCTCATAAAGGAGGGGAAGAGGGGCGAGTACTTCGGGTGGAGGAACAAGGTCCTCGGGTTCGTGACGATACTCTCGGCCTTCGCGGCCGGTTTCATACTGCACGAGTCCGAGCAATACAACATCTTCTGGGGCTTTGCCGCGATATTCGCGCTGGCCTTTGTCTTCAGGCTCGTCTCGTGGGCGTATTTGAGGAAGATGCATGAGACGCCGCTCGAACATAAGGAGGAAGATTACTTCTCGATATGGGATTTCGTCTCGCGCTTGAACACCTCGAACTTCGCAAGGTTCGTTTTTTTCGTCTCCGCCATGAAGTTCGCGGTCAACATTGCGTCGCCTTTTTTCGCGGTCCTCATGCTCAAGGACTTGAAGTTCGACTACCTGACATACACGGCGATAACGCTCTCGGCAACGCTCGCCTCGAACCTCACCATAAAGAGGTGGGGCATCCACGGCGACAGGATCGGGAACCTCAAGGTCATAAGCCTGACCTCAAAGCTCGTGGCGTTCCTGCCGCTTTTGTGGGTAGTGAACCAGAACCCGATATACCTGTTTTTTGTCCAGGTGTTTTCGGGTTTCGCGTGGGCGGGGTTCAACCTCTCCGCCTCGAATTTTATCTATGACGCGTCATCTCCGGGCAAGCGCACCCGCTGTATCGCGTACTTCAATGTATTGACCGGGGTATCTCTTGGGATAGGCGCGCTCGCCGGAGGCTTCCTCGCCTCGCGCATGCCGGTGAGCGTTATAGGAGGAGGGCTCTACAATATAATACTCCTCTCCGCCGCATTGAGGCTCCTTGTCGCCTTCTTCATGCCGTTTAATTTGAAAGAGGTGAGGGAGGTAGAGAAGATAAGATCGCACCAGCTCTTCTTGAGCGTGCTTAAGTTGGGGCCCGCGTTTGGGAGGGCTGAGGTGAGACGGGAGAGGTGATTCTCGATAGGGGGGACTTTCCAGCCTCCCTTTTCCGGGGGATGCAGGGGGATTAAAAATCTCTTTTCTCAGACGACCTCCCCCGGCCCCTCCTTGTCAAGGAGGGGAGTTTCAAGCTCCTCCCCTTTTTTCAAGGGGAGGTTGGGAGGGGTCGTATTTGCGCTTTTATCTCCCCTCCCTCGATGGTAGGATGAAGGGGAGGGTGAACAATGATTTTGAGCAATACGAAGACGATCTCCCCCGGCCCCTCCTTGTCAAGGAGGGGAGTTTTAAACTCCTCCCCTTTTTTCAAGGGGAGGTTGGGAGGGGTCGTTCTAAATGACGGGACTGGAAAGTCCCGCCTATCGTAAAAACGAACGGCGCGGTTCGATAACCGCGCCGTTTTAAAGACCACCCCTCTCCCACAAGGGGAGAGGGGGCAAAAAAGACGCTGAATTTTTCAGTAGCCTGACCTACTTCACCAGGTACGACCCCAGTGTCTCCCTCGTCCCCTCGAACGTCGCAACCGTCTTTTTCGCCCACTCGGGCTTTACCGCATACCCCTTGGGGTCCTTGTAATAAGAATCTATCGCCTCCCTCAAGACCCCGGTCATGGCCGAGACATAGGTCTTTGTCCTCTGCCTCCCCTCTATCTTGAAGGCCGAGGCCCCGGCCTCGATGAGCCCCGGCACTATGGAGAGGACGTTAAGCGACTCCGGGTCTTCCAGGGCGTAGGCGACCTCGCCGTCGGGGCGGATGTACCTGCCCTTGCAGCAGGTCGGGTACGGCGAGGACTCCTTTGCGCCGAGCCTGTTGAGCGTCACGTTGTTAAGCGTAATCGACATGCCGTTGTTCGCCTCGGGCACAAAGCGGACGAACCGCGAGGGAGAGCACGCCCCCTCTGTGTTGGTCGAGGCGCCTGTCAGGAACGACGATAGATAGCACCTGCCCTCGATGTTTATGCAGAGACCCCCGAGCGCGAAGACCTCTATCTCGACCTCGGTCTTTGCCTTCAGTTCCTTTATCTCCGGAACGGTCAGGACGCGAGGCAGAACGACCCGCTTTATCCCAAAGTGTTTTTTGTAGAAGTTGATGGACTCGTAATTGGACGAGGACGCCTGCGTGGACAGATGCAGGTTTGCCTGCGGGTATCTTTGCCGCGCGTACCTGAGTATCCCAAGGTTCGCGATAATGACCGCGTCGGCCCCGAGCTCCACTGCGTTGTCCACCGCCTTGTACCACTTGGGATAGGTGTCGCCCTGCGGGAAGGTGTTGATGGCGACGTAGAATTTTCTGGACTTGGACCTGATGTATTTTATCCCGTCCTTTATCTCGGCGGGCGTGAAGTTAAGCCCCTCGAAGTTCCGGGCGTTCGTGGAGTCGTTGAAGCCCAGATATACCGCATCCGCGCCAGCGTCGACGGCGGCCTTCAAAGATGCGATATTCCCCGCCGGGGAGATGACCTCTGCCTTTTTCATGATCGGGCCTTCCGAGTGCGTATTGGTAAAGAACCCCCCTTGGCGTATGAAGCGGGGATTCATTAAATATACATTTTCAGAGGGCCCCGGTCAATGGCGAACAGGAAGGCGCAAATTTGCCGGGCGCGGCAGGGTATATCTCTCCATATGGAGAGCGGCTCGTTATATGCGGAAGGCCCTGGGCGCCCCCTTCGGGGACGCCCAGGGAGAGGCCTCGCAAAAAATTACTTTAGCCCTCCATCTCGACCGAGAAGCTAACCGGGAACCGGAGCATATCGAGTAGCGGCGAAGTCTTCTGGACATAGTCGCATATCTCGACGACCTTCTCTTTCGGGGCGTCGCACCTGACCTTGTAGGTCACGCGGATAGACCGGTATCCGGGCCTTATGGCGCTTGAGACGCCGAGAAAGCCCCGCAAGTCGATCTCGCCCTCGACCTTGAAGTCGAGCGAGTCTATCCTCACGTTTTCACTCGCGGCCCTGTAAGCGAACCCTGCCGCAAGGGATGACGCAATGGAATGAAGGAAGGTCTCGAGCGCGCTCGGTCCGTGGTTGGCGCCGAGGAGCGAGTGGGGTTCGTCGGCCTCAAGGATAAAAGCCTTCCGGCGCGACGAGTCTTCCCTTCCCGCGCCGTAAAAGCCCTGTATCCGCGTTTCGGTCTGCGCGCCCCCGAGCCATTTAGTCGAGGCCCGGAATTTGAAGCGCGCGAGCTCCGGGTTCGCCTTTATCGACTGGATGGTCTCGGCCAGGTGGTCGATGTTAACGCCGTTAACGACGTTCTCTCTGATCTTTCTTACCGCATGTGCCATACGGTTCACCTCTTTTTGGCAAGGGCATATATGAAATTGAATATCAATTTCATATATTGATTGTACCTGAAGCGCTGTGCCGGGTCAAGGAGGGGGGGGCGGACTGCCCCGGAACGCGGATCTCAGGGGTTGTTAAGGGTGAAAGTCCGGCAAGAGGCATAAAAAAGGCCTGCCCCCTTAAGGGGGCAGGCCTGGATGGCGTTATTGAAGCCGGATCAGAACGGCACGTCGTCCATGTCGGTCGGCGGTATTTCGTCTACCTGGGGTTCCGCGGCCGAGGAGCCGGCGCCGCTTGAGGCGCCCTTGGACCCGAGCATCCTCATGTCGTTCGCTACTATTTCGGTAGTGAACCGTTTGTTCCCGTCCTTGTCCTCCCAGTTCCGGGTCTGGATCTTGCCTTCAATATAGACCTGCTTGCCCTTTTCGAGGTACTCGCCGCATATCTCGGCGAGCTTTCCGAAGGTCACTATCCTGTGCCACTCGGTCTTGGTCTCTTTCTGTCCGTCCTTGGTGTTCCGGGTCTCGGAGGTGGCTATCCTGAAGTTCGCGACTGCCATGCCGGACGGCGTGTACCTTATTTCGGGGTCTGCCCCGAGGTTCCCTATGAGGATGACCTTGTTTAGACCAGCCATAAAAAGCTCCTTTTTTGAGATTGCGGGTTTGGGAGGGTGCCGGGTGTTATTATACTTGTGCGCATTTCGGCTTGCAAGCTGTTTTAAGCAAACGGGATATTTTAATATTTACTTAAGATGTTTATACGCTTATACTAAGATGTTATTGTGAGCATGCCAGGCCGTAAATTCAAGAACGTTTTTACAGGCGCGATAATGACCTTAGGCTATTTTCAGGAGGATTTCGAGTGTTGAGAAAGGTTTTTTATCGCTGTATACCTTTATTGTTTGTTATCGCCGCCACCGGGTGCGGCGCAGGGTCAGGCACGGACAGCTCGGACGGGGGCGGACAAACGGACGGCTCCACTGACGCCTCCGTGACCATAAACGACGGGGAGGCGTCTACCTCGTCCACGGCAGTCACACTGACGCTATCAGACACTGACGCGGAAGGCGTTGCCGGTTTTTACGCCTCGGAGTCTTCCAGCGCCCCAGCGGCCGATGACCCCGGCTGGACCATGGTGACGCCCTCGGCCTCCTACTCTGGGACGGCTTCCTTTACATTCGGCGTCGCCCCGGGCACGAAGACCATCTACGCATGGTTTCAGGACAGTGCGGGAAACGTCTCCGACGCCGTGAGCGACACGATAACGCTCTCCTCCACCGAAGTCTCGGGTCTCGCCGGCACCTGGGGTTATCAGGTCATCAGCCATGATCCCGTGGACGGCTGGTATGTCGAGCTTTCAAAGGCTGCCTTCAACCTCGACGGCACCGGTACGATCACGGGCTACTGGAACAACGGGGCCATAGGGTCCGGGTTAAAGGCCTTCACGTACTCGACCGGAGCAAATTCGGACGGCAGTTTCACCATGAACATAAACGTCGAAGGGAGCGTGAACTCCGCGAAATGGGTCATGTCCGACGACGGCAACATGATAGTGGCCGACGGGACGGAGATGTTCGGCTCGACGGCCCAGGGCCTCATGTCCCTTGTAAAGCTCGACGGCTCGACGGCCTTTACGAACGGGGACTTTACAGGCCAGTATTACACGCTCGGCTACGGGTACAAGGGCACGGAGGCCTCTTACAGGGCGACCTCGACATCGTCGACGGCGGACGGCGCGGGCACGCTGGAAGTCCACGGCATAAGGAACTATAACGGGGCCGTCGACTCCAATTCGGCCATGGTCACCTATGACGCTCAGGGAGAGAAGATCAACCTCTCGAACGGCTCAAGCCTTCTTATCCCCGGCAACAACAGTCTCGCAGTCGTAGCCGACGCCTTCAATGAATCCGATTACGAAAGCGGGTTCTTCATGAAACGGGAATCCGGCTATTCCACCTTGAGCATCGAGGGCACGTGGGCGATAGCGGGCTTCGGGGACGAAAATGCGACGAGCCATGTCGCCGAGTTCGGGACCATGACATGCACCGCCGCCGGCGCTTGCACGCTCTCCTTGAAGAACCAGGCCGAGGGCGTGACGAGCTCCGCGTCCTCGTCCATGAACATAACCGTCTCAGCCGACGGCTCCTTCGGCGCATCCATCTCAGCGGACTCCCCTGTCTACGCCGGGGCCATGGGGAACGGCGGCAATACCGTCATGTTCAACGAGAGCTTTGACGGTTCGTCTCCCGGCCACAGGGAGGTATTCCTCGGGGTCAGGTGTTCACAGTGCGCGGACCTCTCGGCTCTTTGATTGTGCGGTAGGTCTTACGGAGGCGGCCCCCGGAGGGGGCCGCCTTTTTTTTGCTCTGCGCGGGGAGGCTTGAGTTTTCGACGGATATAAAAGCCGCTCAGAAAATCGAGGGGATTATCCTTTTCGTGAATTCGGGCTTGAAACGCGCGTACCCGATGTCGTCATCCCGGCCGGGACCAGGCACAACATCGTGAACACATCGCGCACCGAGCCGTTGAAGCTCTACAGCATCTATTCGCCCCCGGAGCACCCGGACAGGACCGTCCACAGGAACAAGGCCGAGGCTATGGCGTATGAGAAGGAGAGGGGCGGGTAGGGGGAGTGTGTTGGGTGTTAGCGATGTAAAATACGACCTCCCAAAAACACTCCTTCTTGAGGGGGGAGTCCTTAAAACTCCTCCCCTTTTTTCAAGGGGAGGCTGGAAGGGGTCGTATTGCAGTTCTTGTAGGCTGGGTTAGCGAAGCGTAACCCAGCGTTTGTCGAGAGTGAGACCTTTGCATAAGACGCTGGATTCCCGCTTGAGGCATGCGGTAATGACGGTATAGATATTGTTTGTCATTCCCGAGGTCCTAATCGGGAATCCAGTTCTAAACTCCTCCCCTTTACAAGGGGAGGTAGGGAGGGGTCGTATTTATAGTCCTGTAGGGTTAGCGAAGCGTAACCCAGAGGAGCCTGCATTTTCCCTGGTGTATCAACAAAGCATTTGCAGTAACATATAAGGAATTACCGGAATCTGCCTCAGGCGTCCGAGGCTTGTCTATCCATAAGCGGCATATCTAAAAAGCTGGAACCTACCTGAACTGAATCGAAGATGGGATCAAAAGCCTCCGGCCATTCCGTTACCCGGAGGTCTGCAGTGAAACTGATATTCTATCTCGTGATGTTGAGGTTCTTCCTGCGCATCTTTCCGGCGTCGCTCTACGCGGGAGCGATGATAAGGGAAGACCTTGAGAAGCCGAGAGAGCCAAAGGATGGGGAAGAGGCCTCAACGAAGGAACCGCCTGATCCGGAGGGATAGGGTTTAAACAGAGAGGGGCTACGGCTTACGCCGTAGCCCCTTTGTTATTTGATGAAGTATTGGTAGGTTGGTGCCGAGCGCGGCGAAGCCCAACGATTATTACAGGCTATTTTGTTGGGCTAAAGTAGCCAACCACAAGGTGTGTATGTTTTTTAGTTGGGTTACGCTTCGCTAACCCAACCTACATGGCTATACCTCGGCGCTGACTTTTTGGATCATTTGCCTTGCGTCCGGCAAGCGGTTTTTAATGGTGAGCCATACGAGGTTATAGTCCACGCCGAAGTAGGCATGGATCAGCCGGTCTCTCATCCCGGCCATTTCTTTCCAGGGGACTTCCGGGTGACGTTGCCTGACCTCCTCAGGGATATTCCGTGACGCCTCTCCGATGATTTCGAATTTCCGTATCACTGCGCTGGCGGTTTTATCATCCTGTTGAAACTGCTCATAGGTCATTCCATCGACAAAGCGCTCAATGCTTGCCATGGCCGCCACAATATCGGAGAGGTAGAGTTTATACTCTCTCATACCGTGACAACCTCTTTGAGCACACTATCCATGATTTCTTTTCTCAAGGCCCTCTTCGGCACAACATCCACCTTTTGCCCGAGCTTTTCTTCGAGAAAAAGACCCAGGCCCACGAAGTCAAAGAGGTCCGCATCATCCGCAAAGTCAACGAGAACATCTATATCGCTCGTCTGTTTCTCCTCCCCTCGAACAACTGAGCCAAAAAGACCGATGTCACGCACTTTATATTTTTTTAACTCTCCCTGAAGGGATTTGATAGCTTTTAATGTTTCCTCTTTGTTTTTCATGGCTCGCCTCAATTTGGCTGTATAAAACGCATACTCCAATTATACATGTCCAATTCTACCGGAATCCCCCTGCAGAATCAATCGCCGATAAGCCTCCACGAATAAAACCACCATTAAAAAAAGTATTCGTTATGTCTTGACCAGCGTCTCAATCCTTTATTCATCAAGTCTTAGTTCCTTACGCGAACCGTTTAAATGCAGGGATGTCGTAATGGGAGTTTCAATCCTTTATTCATCAAGTCTTAGTTCCTTACGCTCCTTGAGACGCAGACGAAAAAAGAGATAGCCGAACAGTTTCAATCCTTTATTCATCAAGTCTTAGTTCCTTACCCGAATTGTCGAGATAACGAAGCGCGAGGATTGCCCGTTTCAATCCTTTATTCATCAAGTCTTAGTTCCTTACCTGGCGTTGAGATCATAAAGAAGCAGATGACCGCAGAGTTTCAATCCTTTATTCATCAAGTCTTAGTTCCTTACTTTTTCTAGTCATAGCGGATGATCCGAGCAAGATAGCGTTTCAATCCTTTATTCATCAAGTCTTAGTTCCTTACCCTTTCAGGCGTGGAGGAGGAACAGCAGCCTAAAGTTTCAATCCTTTATTCATCAAGTCTTAGTTCCTTACACACTTCTCAGGCGATGGAAGAGTTCTCTGCTCTTAGTTTTCAATCCTTTATTCATCAAGTCTTAGTTCCTTACCCTCCAAAACGAGGAAATCAGCACCATAGGACGCTATCGTTTCAATCCTTTATTCATCAAGTCTTAGTTCCTTACCATGACGAAACAAGCACCCAAAACTCTGACGAGGAACGGTCTCAATCCTTTATTCATCAAGTCATCAAGGAAGAACCGTCACTTTTATCCAACCCATTGGATACCGTCCCTCGGCGAGGTTTCTCGATGTCCCCCATCGGGTCATCTGTTTAGGCGGGCGGGGGTTTCTGTACGTGTCGAGCGTAACAGACTCGACACCAGAGAAACGACCAACCCTGAGAAGAAACTCGTTTTTTTCAAGGGACTCCATGCCGCTTATCAGCTGTTCAGAGGATGCCTGCGCCATCATACTGCCATTATAGAATTTTTCGTGCTCCATTCTGACCTTGTCGTCGTAAAAGGCTCGGCAACACTCTATGATATCGCTTATGGAAAAGGCTCTTCCAGTGAAGCCGGTCGCCGCGAGTTTGTCGTCCATGAGCAGGCCGACACTAAAGGCGGCATCTTTGCCTGACAGACGCGAATGGGTCGCTTCGCAGACGACCTTAATGTCGTTTTCTTGCAATGGGCCGCCCTTTTTCCTTGAGACGTTCACGACTCTTCTTACGATGATATCGTCTTCCTCGATTTGCGCGTCCCTTATCTTCAGGCACCTGAAAGGGTCGTCCTTGGCGTCCCGATAGCCGAGGGCCTTTGACTCGAATTCGCATTCAGCCCTGTAGCCGCTCGGACGCGGCAACCTTTTGCGCCTCGCAAACTCGCTTACAATCGCGGTCCTGATCGCGCCCTTAATGGAACTCCCGGGTATAACGGGCTTCAAACATGTCCTTATGAAAGGGTGTATGATAAGCTGGTTTCTGATGTCGTTTATCTTGGCGTTGTACATGGCCGCCACATCCGTCGATGTCTCTACTGTATACAGGGCTTTGCCGTATTTAAGCATGGCCTCGGCAGTAAACCGCCGTATCTCGACGAGATCGCCCTTATTTATGAGATCCTCGAAGTCGGCTCTTTGCGTCTCATCAAAGGCGCACATAAGCTGCTCGAATGATACAAGGTGGAGCCGGCAATCCTTTATGACGTAAGAAAGCGGTTCCATCTCTTTACCCGTGCCTATGTGCAGGGGGGATAGGACGTCGCAGCGGAGCTCAAATGTTTTCATCATTCTTCCTTATCTATGCGTATGCCAATCGGAAAGGCGTAAGCATAATGCCTTATCCCGTCATCTCCGTGAACGGCGGAGAGAAGCGAGCCGTAAAACCTCTCTTTATCAAAGCCCTCGTCGAAAAAGACCGAGCCGGGGGCGAGCATGACGAGCGGTTTTTTAAACGGTATTTTAGACCCTCCCGCAAAATCACCTCCGAGCTTGCCGAACTTGTGTATGAGGTTATAATAACCGATTGTCGGGTCATCTGCTCCGGGCACGTAGGACGAGAGGGTCATGAAGGCGTTCGGCGCGGAGACCTCAGGCAGAACTGCGTCTCTAAGTATGCCCTCAAGTATGCCCTCGACTTTGAAGTGCCCTTTGCCGGTTGACTTGTCTCTTCCATAGCCGTTTTCGCCTATGAAGGCGAATATGTCTCTGATATTTTCTAAAGAAAAAAAGTTGGTCTTGATATATATCTCGAACTTGCCGGCATCGCCTTTAAAAAAGGTCTCTTCCTGAGTGTATAGTCCTGTGTCACTTATACGGCCAAGCCTGTTTATGGAGTTATGCTGCACATGGGATAATTGCGTGTTTTCTATGAGGCGTTTTTTTATATTGTCTTCGTCTTTCTTGAGCGCAACTAATAGCTTCGACGGCGTCAGAGGGGCATTTTGCATAAGCCCTGCGAAACTGTCCCTGGATATAAGCTCCCTCTTCTTTATGGTCTTTATAAGATGGGCGTTTGCGGCCCGAGATTCGCCGCCGTCTAATATTTCTTTCAGTTCCTTCCGGGTACCGGGCCTCAGCACGGGGCGAGGCACAAAACCCTTGGGGAACCCCGCGCTTACGAGGAGCGGCGGAGTGTTATCGTAAAGTTGCAAAAACGCCTCTACGCCGCCATTCATGCCTAAATGCTCAATGGCCCAGCATATATGGCCGAAGATTGTGTCGGACTGAAAAGGGGTCACAACCGATGAACGAAGCGCCACCTCTACAGTAAAGTCTTGGTATCCCTGGCCAGTCATCTGCAAGGCTCCGTTGGAAAAATCGTTCCGAGGTCTGTATCGTTTATCTCCGAGAGATTTTTCTCTCCCTCGCCGGTCTTGATACTGAACGTCACCTGACCGCACCCCCTGCTCCCAGCCCCTCCCAGGGCGTCAAGCTCCACAAGCCTTAGTCCCTTTATGACGTGCCTGAATAAGTTTTCGTCTGTTCCGCCATTGTCCATTAAACCAGGTTTGCTCGGGTCCGCCCTGTCAAACACCCTATAGCTCATTGAAAAAGAAAACTTGACGCCAGGGACTACGCGCTCGAAGCTCCTGAGGTTGGCCCGAGCCGTAATACGATTCAGAGAGTTCTCTGCCTTGTCCTCCATAAGACTGGCAACTGACCATGATGGATCAATTGCCTCCTGCTCCTTCGTATAATCATCTGATATAAATGCATCCCTTACGATAAGGCGCGTCGGGCCCAGGTTCGCCTCATCTGCCGAAGTGCCGAATACCACGCAAACGGGACACTTCTGCCCAAGACAATTCACTCCATTCCATTTATGAACGTTGCCGTAGCCCTTGTCAATGTTTTCAGGTCTGCTCTCTATCATTCCCGCTTCAAGCTCTATGAGCGAGCGCATCTTGCCTTTCAGAGACGAGCCGGGAATATATGGCGCTTTGGTTATGGGGTGCTTTATCACCGGATTGTCCCTTCCGCCTATTTCTATGATGGCCGTGCTGCCGCCTATATGGAGTCCTGTCACCAACCTTATAACACCGTTTATCCGTTTGTATCCCAAGAGCTTCATCTCATCTCCCTCCTTCGCCGTAAAAGTATCCGACCACCGCCTCGAAACAGAGGGCAAAGGCCCTGAAGTCGTCCCAGTCCGCCACGTTATCTACCATATCTTCCATGTATTTCCTGAACTCCTCCGGCACCTTCCTGTCCGACCCGCTTGTGGGGCACGCATGCGCGGCTTTGGACTTGAGCATCTTTACAAGCGGCCTGATCTTGAGAAACTCTTCTTTCGGTTTATCCTTATGCCTTACGCGGTCTTCCAGCGCCTTGACCTCGCCGTAGAACCTCCTTAACTGAGCCGAATTGAGCTTAGGGTTTTTTTGCCAACTCTCCCTCGGTTGTGCTGGCCTGATAAAGGACGCGGCCCACTTCTTGGCTTGCCCTAAAAGTAGTTCCTCCTTTATCGTCCTTGAAGCCTTATCTGAATAAAAGTAGTTAGTCATGATTTAGCCCCCGTTCCCTTCTTAAGTGTTTTTTGCCGTTTAGTTATTTGCGCCAGAACAGCCCTTTCATTCTTAACGTAAATATCTTCCAAACACTGTCGCATTAAATCGTTAATATGATACACATCTTCATCGGTTGAGTATGAACTCAAAAAGTGGGAAGACACACACGACATAACGTGCGTGAAGACTTCATGCAGGCAATCATCTGTTTTGACATTAAATATGTCTGATACGACAAGCGCCCTATAATCACTCATCCCTGTCAGCCCTCCTATTCCGATATAAAGCCCAAAAAACCGGTATCTTGATGTTGCTTATAATGGAGTCATCTTTCGGCACCGCGTGTCCTTGCAGGACTTCGAATAACCTTTGCTCTTCTTCGCCGCTTATGATCCGTCCGTCCTTGTTCCTCTTTATTATGTTCCTTTCTATATCGTAGCTCAGGGCCGAGAGATATTTGAGGCCATTCACTTTCTTATTCTTTACATAATCAAGGGCCATCTCGTTGTAGCCGAGCAGTCTGTAAAGGAAGGACGCGTTGACTTTGGATTTTTTGTCGTTAAAAAATTTATCAAGACTAAGAAAGAAGTCCACGAGCTTGTCCATAGCCTTCCATTCAACCGTTGTGCCGAACAGGGTAATCCTGTTTTTTTCGCTTTCCTTGGATTTTTCCAACAGCTCATCCGCGAGCCTTATGGCATAGGCCACAGGATATTTAGGCTTCACAAAGGCAAGCCCGGCCGAAATGGTGAAGGAAGGGTTCCCACCGGTGAAACTTGTAAAGCTCTGATGGAGGTAAAGGGCAAACACTATCATCGTCTCCCATGGGCCGACCAAAACCATGTCATCTCCTGCAGAATAAACCGTGTAAATATTTTTTAAGTCGATGCAGGATTTGTCGAGGTAACCGCCGAGCAGTGCGCTGGAGCTCTCTTCCAGCCCTGCAAACCTTTTTTTGACGCCTTCCGTATCGGAGCAGGCGAGAGACTTTTTCATCCAGCCGGAGAAGAAAAGGTCTATCATCCTGCTGAGGGTCAGAAACCGGGACGGCGTCTTGCGGTCACAATTTTCGCCCTCGTTGCCGTTCCTTTTAAACTCGAAACCCTTGCTGAAGAGGAGACCAAGGTTGTCTATATCTACCTTGAGCACGCCAAGGAGGTCGCTCCCGTATTCCATGCTATCTTTCGTCCAGCGCGAGAGTTCGGCGATCTTGTCGAATGGGAGGATATCACCGGCGCCATTCTCTGTCGGCACGTGGTTTGCTATAAATCTTTTTATTGAAGGCTGACTGGGTGAGAGCGTATCTGTTGCGGCTACGTCACTCAAGGCGTAGACGAGATAAAAGTCATCTGTTTTTTCAGTCTTTCCTTCAAGTATCTCGGCATAGTATCCGTCACAGCCGTCCCCCGCCGGGTCAAAGAGCCATATCCTGCCGTCTCCTTCAGTTGGCCGTCCCCTCCCAAAGGCGACGTAGTCGGCCTTTGGGAGTTTTTTTCCAATAATCTCTTTGTCTCTATGGCAAAAACGGCACGTGCCGACATCGCCTCCCTCTCCGTCGTTTCGTTCCGCCGGTCCCCGGCCGCAGACCTTGCAGTCGCCGTGAGTGCCGTATGACTCGTAGAGTTTTGTCGCCTTGAAGGCCCCGGGGTCCCATCGGCCATCAGCGGCAGTAAGAGCGCCGCGGGCCCTGCCGGCCTTTTCGGTCTCGAGCATGTGGAACATCTCGCCCGCGAGTTCGACGAAGTCCAGCACCTTCATGTCTTTTTTAAAAGACTTGATAGCCTTCCACGACATAAGGAAGGAAAAGACGCTAAAGTGATGTTTATGGATTTCCCGTTCAATCTCCTTTTTGACCTGTTGAAGTTTTTTATCCATTTCTTCTTTATCTTTACTCGGCACGAGGAGCATGAATTTGCCGCCAGACGAAAATATGTTGCATAGCAACGGCATATTTAAGGCGTGGAGAACCTTGTGCACCGTTGCCTCGGTAAATAGCGTTACGTAAAAAGATCGAGCACGGAGCCTCTTGGCCGCGCCGCCTGTGCCGACGTTGGTTATGTGAAATATATAGTCCTGTATGCCTGAAAAATCGCCCGCAACGAGAGTTATCTCTTCTTTTCTGCTAAAAGACCATGTTCCTATCTCATCTTCGTGGGTTCTATAGAGGCATGCGGCGATTGCCGCCGAGCTTCTCAGGTGATCGAAGAGCGAGATGTCGGTAAACTCGTAGCGCGTATCGCTCGGCACGCACCATGTGTACCTTTCAAGGAGGTCTATCCATGCGGCGAGCACGGCGTCGAACTTCTTGAAGTGTGAGAAATCGGGCAGAGCCGATTCGAGTTTTTCTATATGACTATGAATATCGCTATCATTGAGTTCCTTAAATGAACTATCAGGAAAATTTCGTGCCGGGTCAAGCTCGCCGAGATTATATTGGCTTTTGGCCCACTCGGTACGTGCCGTTGTTTCAATGCTCATGCAGGAGAATATGGAATCGAGTCTGGCAAGTCTTTTTTCGCCGTCTCTCTTGTCCTGTTCGTCTTTGTCTCTTTCCGTGCAAGAATAGCTGTCCGCGTCCTTCACTATCCTGACGAGGTCATGAATTTTCTTCTTTACCTCTTCTTCGGGCGTGCCTTTTAAGCATTGAGGTATATATATGTCTTTTGCTGTATACGAATGGTGACTCTTGACGAGAAAAGCAACGAGGTCTATGTCATAAAGGTCGCAATTTTTTAATTTCCCGGCGTGTTTTTCTACAAAATCGTATGACGCCTTGGCATGTCCACCTGTCTGATGGTACTTAGCTCCGCTTTGACGGTGAATAAGCTTACCTATGTCATGGAGGAGCGCGGCGAGCACGACGCTATTATACAAAGATTCCATTTTCATGACTCCATTCTGTACTTGCCCAGCCCGAAGCTCGTACCCTTGCCCACGTGAAGCGTCTCGCCTACCTTCAAAAACGGCATGAATTCGGCAAACTCTCCGCGAAAAACAGCTCGCCCAACAAATCCGCCTAACTTCATCCTCGTGTCCTGCCTCGCGGAATATCTTTCCCAATCATGCCACTCTGTTTTTCTTTCTTTCACCTTCACACTCTGCGCCCTTTCTATGAGACCTTTGAAGTCGAGGTCAAGCCTTTCTCCGCAGTGGAAGTATGAAAGGGTAGAGATGCGCCTGAGCAGGCTTCTTATGAGGTGATGGAATTCGAGGTCAACGACAAGGTCTTCATTTACTACGATGCGGGTAGGGGTAGTAAAGTTAAGAGTTAGGAGATCACAGTCAGGAGTAATCCTATTCAATTTCCCATTGTCCGAGGGTGGAATCTCCTCTTTTCCTCTCTTAATGTAAGAGGGGATGGAAGGGGAGTTATGAATTACCGGTTTTAATTGTCTATCCACTGAATTGTATATCTGCTTTCCTTCGTAGTTCACATCCATCAGTTCATATTTGCCTTTTCCCTTCCCTATTCCCATCTTTCCAAGTTCTTCAAAGGTATAGATGAAGTAAGGGAGGTATTCAACAGCCCTTCCTATGAGTACGAGACCGAAAGTAATGGTGTCGCCGGGTTGATAATTCGTCTTTGTCTCAAAGGGCGGCTCTATAACGAAGGGATGGGGGGCTTTTTCATACTTGCGGAGTATCCGTGAATCTTCGGGAGGCGGGGTTTCAAATACATATGAATATATGCACTTTGTTTTAAGAAGGCAGTCGCTACACTCTTTATTTCTTACAGTACAGATAACTTTTTTGAAAGCATGGCCGAAGCCGCCTCGAAGCGTGCTACCCTTGTACGTCGGCAACGCAATAGGGCTTAAGGCTTTCAATATCAGGCTGAATTTTATCATCGGATGCTTAGCCCTTGTCATATTCAGTAACGACTGATTGGATAAATGATATGGTAACCGCCTGACCCCGGAATGAACTTTTGGCGGTGAATATTAACCGCTACGGCCGGTCTCAGCGTCCGTATTTCGTATCGTATTGCGTGTTTAATTTTTATAAGCCTTTCATCAATAAATAGCAAGTGTAAAAAATGGTCAATAAAATTCATCCTTAGTAACCTCCTCTCAATAATTTTAGTTTTCCAACAAAAAACGAAGGCAAGAAAATCTGGATGAAAATCGAAGAGGAAAAATAAATCTTTTTTCAAAATCTTATTGGGAGGCGATTATAGAGCGATAAACCAAAGCTGAATATAGAGTGCACTTATAAAACTATAAACTTATACGGTACACATAAAAAAATAACCGGGCACTTACAAAACTAACTCTGAGTCTTACTTTTACCGACTAAACTACTTAAGCCCGAACAACCAACACACTTAACTGGCCGAGATTGATTAATGCATGCAAGCACGCATTTTAATCAGTCTCGGCTTTTTTTATTTCAGCTCACAAGGAAAGGAGGTGATAGCAATGCAGATCAGGGCGATGGTTGTAGGTTGCGAGAACAGGGAGATAGAGACCAAGCGCGGCAAGCAGTCACTAAAGGAGCTGTTTCTCATAGACGCTGACAGCAAGAAAAACATGTATGTCGGCCAGATATGGGATGACAAGTTCCACAGCTACAAGGAAGCAGAGGTCGTAAACTTCACGGTAGCTGGCGTCTCGGAAAGAAACAAGAAGATCTACCTGTCCTTGGTGCCTCAAGGCAAGGGGAACTAAGGATGGCCGATGCCCGCGTAGCGGGCGGGCGCACATCGGCCTCTGTTTAACAAGGTGCAAGGGCAAAAAGCATTAGGCCGTATGGGATAAGAACGGCTGGGACAAAGCGCGGGATGTGGATGTGTGGAGATTGGAGTTTCAACTTAAAAGGATAGTCTTAAAGCAGATGTCCGTAAATACGGTCGATGAATTGATCGAATACAGCAATGACATATGGCGGTACTGCACTCAGGAATGGCTAAGGCTTGCGTTAGAGGACACCAACAAAAACATCACAAGATGGAAGACACACCCGCTTTGGACTGCCATAGAACAGGTGAGATTCGGGGAGGATTAGCACAATTTTAGCACAGTCCAAAGAAAAGGGGCTACAGCTTGCGCCGTAACCCCTTGATAAAACTGGTAGCGGGGACAGGATTTGGCCGCGTTCGCTCGCTCCCGCTTTCTCACTCTGGCCGGGCAAACTCGCTTCCGGCCTTTCTCCCGAAAGGCCTCTTCCTCGCTCTTCGCTCGGCGCTCGGTTGCTTTCAAATCCTGCCGTCAGAAATAAAAAAAAGAGGGCGTCCAGGGACGCCCTCTTTTTTTTATTTTGGTAGCGGGGACAGGATTTGAACCTGCGACCTTCGGGTTATGAGCGCGTTAAATCAAAAATCATAACCGGGCCTTTTACCTGCACATAGTTGAAATATAAGCGCTTTTTGGCCATCCGTCCTTTACGTATTTTCCGCCTTTTAAAGCCTTTTTGGACGATTTCGGTTACGATTTGGTTACGCTGAAAACTCTCAGTCAGGCTGTCGGACTACGTCCATGCACCTAAAGATTATGGTAACAGCAATTTCTTCATAAGGAACACTTGTTCCTTCGCCGGCCCACTGTACCATTTAGCAAAAATTGATTTGGCAGCTTATGGTTTCTATCGTCCGAACAAGGCGATATCAGGTGTGCGTGGAAGGCCCTGTCGTTGTAAATACAACGCGTAACGTTGTTGTATTCGGTTAATATGAGGCGGAAGTAATTGACCAATGCGTTTACTCTTAAGATCTTTCCACTTCTTGATTACCAAATCTCTAAATGAGAAATCAAGAATGCATCCGTCATCAATGAATGTGATAATCGCATGATTAACTTTCTCGATGAATTGCCCATGCTTAAAGGGAATTCCTTTTTTAGATTTAATATCATCCTCTGTGATTACCTTACCCTTCAAACAGTAAAGTTCAACATTATCAAGACTTGAACTTCGCACTAAATCACACTGAGCACGAATATTCAGAAAATAACGAGCATTGGCCGCCTCGTCTACCACTTTGAAGATATCGCCTGTAGAAATGGCATTCGTATGCAGGCAGCTATTTTTTAAATATCGCTCACCTTCCAAAACACATCTAAGCTCACTTTTTTCTATTTTAACTCCTTTTTTATTTAGTATTTCTTCAGAAAACTCGAATGGTGCCATTCTGGTGTGAAGGTTTCTAGAAATGAGCTCACCCAATTCAAAAGATCTATTCACTCCATCATCTTCAAAATTTTTCCACATAATTCTAGGCCAAACTGAGCTTAACGCATGAAAATCTGAAAAAAGTTTGTTCTTAGATTTTTGATATTCTCTCTCCCATTCCTTTAAAACATAAACAGACGGATTATTTTTTATCCACTTTCTAATTTCGGCAAAGAGCTTGGTTCTGCCTTTTATTTCGGACTTTGATTTTATAAATATATGATTGGGCTTAGTCGTTTTGTACAATCCTTCTGCCTCGAGAGCAGCAATGATTTCGTTTTTATCTTCATTCGTAAAAATAAAGACAGGGCAGAAACAAACCTCCTTAAGTCTTTTTATAAAATCAATATTTATACGGGCCTCAGCTGTTTGTAAGGTCTGTGGTATAGATACGCCTTCTTCAAATTCATCAGTGGAAATATTATTTTTGACTAGTCGCCAATCTAATAAAACAAACGAAAGATTTCGAAAGTTAGAGATAACTTCCTCTGACGGAATGGCATCATAGGTCAGTACTGGAATATTCTGATTCTTTATCTGATTTAAAATATTTCTTATATTTGCAGTCGGATCATTTACTTCATCATCAATTACAACCGAAACGCCATTAAAGAGTTCTGCCACATCCATCTTATTTTTCCTCCCCGACAAAATTCACTATAAAATTTGCTCCGGGCAGAACCTTTTCTGATTTCAGTTCAGCCAATTCAATAGAATACTCGTTTCGTTCAAGCAACTGGCGAGCTATATACAATCCAAGGCCGCGTCCTTCTTCACCCTTTCCTGAGTAAAACGGCTCAAAAATATAAGGCGCATCATCTTTGGCAATTCCAGGGCCATTATCAGCAAAGGTCATCCGACACCTGTTGCCGTCCAGAACGATTTCGATTTTCTTTTCTTTAGTGGTAGTTTGCATCAACCAGTAGACCGAATTGTCAATCAGATTAAGGAGTAACTGCAGGAGAACAGCGTCCGTAGTCTTGGCAACTAATGGAGAACCAACACTCCGGATAGTCAAATCGATTTTCTCCTTAGTGAGCAGACGCTTATAAATACGCTCAACTTTTTCAATTATTTCTTTAACGCGAATAGACTTTCGTCTCTGTTTTGAAGACTTGAAAAGTAGCTGTATATCTTTTAACTGGGCTTCAATAAAGCTCATGCCTCCACGAACAGACTGGAGCTCTTTAAGAACTGCGTCTTTATCGATTTTATCAGCAGCCATCAGATCCTGTATAAGACCATCGATATTTGCGAAAACCTTACTCATAATTCCCATTATGTCATGGGAGGCGGTTTCTACTGAAAGCCCAACTCCAGCCAACTCCTCTGTAGTCTCAGCACGTTGAGTCAAGTATTGGCGTTCTGCTTTATACTCCTTTTCTGCCCGAGCCAGAATTTCCTGAGCCTTCTTGTTTTCGCCAACAGCCTTCTTTAATTCTTCAAACTCCTGCTGTATTTGCTCTGTCCGAAAAATATCATGACTCTTCTTGTTTTCTAAATCCTTACGATACTGCGCGTAAGGTTTCTGCCGTATGTAGGCAAGTAGCGATTGGAGAAGTGTGACAAAATCTTCTGTAGCATCTCCCTCCTCAATCAAACCCTCTCGATTCGTTTTATCTTTTAATTTAGAATTGTTCTTTTGACTTATATTTACATAGCCGACTACCTGATCATTGCTCAGAAAGTGACCGGCACTAATTGTTCCCCTGTAAGCATCAATTCTCAACCAGTCATCATCTGGCTCACCATATGGATAAACACGAATACTGTCACGATAAAGATAAACACGATGATCGCGTAATATTTCTTTGTCTTCTTTATCTAATTGAAACTTACTTGGCGCCTGTGAACTGAAATCAAAAACATAAAATCCAAAATTAAAAGAGCCACACTCGATTTTTCTTTTACCAAGAAGATTTCCGGCGTTACCGAAACGATCCCTAAAGACTTTAAGTCCTGTAAGACTTGAATCTCTTAAGTTTATGGACTTTGATACTCCGTTCATCGAAAATACGAATTGATTTAATTCTGAATTAAAAAAACCTTTTTCAATCCTGATTACAGAACGTTCTTCGAGAAGAGTGCGTAATTTTTCTAAATATTGCTCATGAAAATTTTGAACAGTTTCATCTTTGTATATCAGTACCTGAAATTCGCTATTATTTTTTTTGCTCCTTTTAGGAATACTCTCAACGAATATTGATTCAAGCCTGCTTATATCCCTATAAACAGCTTCTATTTTTTTTTCTGTCCAACTACCCTTCAAATCGGAAATTTCAATTCGGGTACCCTGGGGCTCTCGCTTTTCTCTGCGAGCACCTAGTAGCAATGGTTGTTCTTTTATGAATTGAGGAGGTCTCGTAAAGTATGTAACCATCAAGTCTTCAATAAAGAGTTCCTTTTCCTCTCCATTATGAGTCAAAAAATCATCGTCATATTGACTAAAATCGTACCCGACGATATGTTCAAAATCATCACCCTTTGCACGTGTAACCACATCAATTTTTCTTCCCAATTTTAAGATTGCAAAACGACCGATGCCTTTTTCTCCTTGTATGACTCGGCCTTTTTCTGTTGTGTCCTTGGTTAATTTGCGCAGTTTTTTTTCAGGTGTAGCTGGGTTCAACCAGTGTCTTTTAATAATCTCTGCTGTCATGCCATGGCCCGAATCTTCAATAACAATCTTTGAATCCCGCAATATCTCGTATCCATCTCCAAATCCGCAGAATGATACCTTCACCCATTTAGCATCAGCGTCGTAAGAATTTTTTATGAGCTCTATTAAAGCAATGCGTTCATTTTTAATCAATTGCTCACCTAGCATTGTTAGCAGACGTGCATAAGGCCTAATTTTAACTTCTTCCGTGATGGCCATTCTCATTTCCTCCCAATCAGGATAAACTCTTCACTGTAAACTTTCCGCCCACTCGCATCCGAAGAGAACTTACCCAGTTCGTCACGATAGGGCGTCAAAATCTTTTTACTGATTTTTCTTTTCGTTGTTAACACTTCACTAAAACCGGCACTCATCAATGATTCCGCCAGATGCTTAGCATTATCGATACGCACTTTTTTGTATTCGGTATTCCCAATTACGAAGAGTGCCAAACCATTTTGATTTAACATTTTGAATGATCTTTCCGCAACCTTCTGCATATCTAAAAAGTATTTAGCAACTGATCGCGCTTTTGACTTATGCCGATCTAGCAAAAGTGAAACAATCCGATTCCCTGTATTATTTAATCGTTTCCAGTCGCGCTTGAAATTATATTCATGATAAAGGCTTCCAATTGCTCCTTCCCGCAGTTTACGAAAATCAGCCGTAAAGTCCAACCACAGCGAGGACAGCTGATGAAGGTCAGCATACTCATATGACGTAACATAAGGAGGACTCGTTATTATCATATCTACCTGAGGGATAGGCGTGTCACTGCAAAGAAAGCTGCCAGTTACTACTTCTGATACAGCATCACCAAGGCCTTCAATTTCATCATTGGCGGCAAACATAAGGCGACACTGTTCTTTAAAGGTAGCTATCACATTCACAGGTTTCTTCTTTGGATCAACTTGAGGTTTTATAGATTTAGTTAACCACACAGAAGTTGACTTCAGTATATTAGAAAACGCACAAAGAAAAAACAATCGATAGGCGCTGCCATTTGGTGTTTCCCTGAAAATCCCTGTTTTCAAATGCGCAAGATCATTAAACTGTTTTCGCTTGTACCAGTAACGCAGTCGCTCATTAGCCGAATAGTAAAGGTCAATAACTGGAGTCGAGTTGAAATAATTTAAAATAGCTTTCAAATATTTTTCAAGTCGCCCTTTTTGGTATTTACGGCTTTTTGTTTTGGCTATTAAGGTCGCCACAGGATTGATATCACAACCCCAGAAAAATATATTATTACGCTTTGCTTCAAAAGCTGTTGTGCCGCAACCGCAAAAAATATCTGCTATTGTTGTCACTGTAAGGTCTTGCTGTTTAGCATACTCCAGAGCTTTTGTTGTAATGAAAGCAGGGAACTTAGCTGGGTAAGCATGTATTCGATGCATTTTAAATTCTTTTTCTGCACCAGTATTCCAGAAAGGGTCAATCGGTACAGACTCAAAATCAAACTTGCCAAAATTCGTTATAGTTATCATAATCCAACAGTTTCCGCCTTTGAAATGAGTATTTACTCTTTTGTACCTTGGGCCAGCCTGAGTTTTCTATTGCAGCTTAATCTTTTTCAGAAGAAAGCTTTCGTCAAGCTCATAATCATGCTCTTTTGATTCAGCTCCATTTGCGTTTGAGCTACTTTCGTACTCGTAAAGAGTTTTTTTCAAAAATCAAGCCATAAGTATTTTTTGTTTTTTAAAAAGAATGATGAAATTATTTTCAATGTGGTTTAAACATGTTAAAATATATAAATTTTACTTGAAAAGCGCAAGATAAAAAGGGCCAATGTTTTATTCTAAGGAATTTAAATTTTCATGATTCAGTTGCTCTTAGAGTGCTGATCACGATGTCAAAACTCCACTGATGTTGCAATCGGTCTTCTCGGCCGTTCCGTATCTATCCGCCGAGTAGTTCGAGAATCTCCTTGAGCCAGCCAACCTCTGCTTGCACGATGCACGGTGACAGGAAGCCGAGCTTAAGGGGATTATATATTTTTGTTAATTCGTCTATCTTAACCCCTGTTCTTTAATGTACTCTTCAAAACTCTTATAACTGCTTATTCCTTGCTTCTTATTTCTTTTGCCGAGGATAGTTTTGTTAATCCGTCCTTGAATGTATTGGCACTCATCCTGAAACCGATGCGCAGGTACATAGAAAGTCTTAGCCTTGAATCGTTTTCTTATTGATTCATGAAGCTCTGCATAATGGAATTTTTCAGCATGCGTAAAGGCTCCGAAACTGGGGTCGGCTTTGCGAAAATCAAAGTATTTATGAATCAGATAATCCAGATAATTTTTCTTCATCAAATCGGCTCCAACAGAGCCCTCGGGATATTTGTTCTCTGATCTTTTGACATTTGATATTCTAACAACATTTGCAACTATACTATCTTTTACATTTCCACTGATATTAACGGCATTTGATAAAGATGATTGTACGCGCTCCTTTGGTTTTGTATAGATTAATTCCCGTTTTTTAGTTACTACATCCACCATGGAAATAACTTCGTATGTGATTTGTGAATGGCAGTTAGAACAAACGAGAATCAAATTTTCAGGCTCATCACCACCTCCATCTTCACGGCTTCTTATGTGATGGATTTCAAGGACATGAATATCCTCCATGCTACAAAAAGCACATTTGTTGTCTGCTTCTTTGAAAATTAGCTTTTGGACTTTTACGGGTATCGATACCTTCTTATTTGCCATACAGGCTGCCTTAGGCCTTATATTTTTGTTTTTTTGTTTTGCGCACTCAACCCTCTCACCCTATCTTGACTATTTCTCAAACTAGCTGGACTTTATGTCATACTTGTTAGAAGAAGGGATGTCGAAAGCTATATCTTCCAAAGCTTATATGCCATCTGTAATTGAATCAGACCAATTTCCCCTTAAAAGCCTTATCCAAAACAGAGGGCAGCATGGCATTGAGCTCTGTTGATGTTTCGGCCTGGAACCGCCTCAGAACGTCCACCTTTGCTTGGAGGTCGTCAAGGTAGGCGACGATCCTACGTTGCTCAGATAGAGGTGCCACCGGGATTTTA
Organism: Deltaproteobacteria bacterium; assembly: GCA_016182655.1. Taxonomy (GTDB): domain Bacteria; phylum Desulfobacterota; class GWC2-55-46; order GWC2-55-46; family GWC2-55-46; genus GWB2-55-19. The sequence goes on along the minus strand of JACPGB010000024.1, from coordinate 192,773 downwards.
AATAGCGGAGTGTCCTGAACCCGTATGTGAGGAGTTGTTAATCCTCTGCACATATCCAATACTTGATTCTGAAAATGAGATGAGTTGATGTAGTGCAAAACATATTTACTATCGATGAAGTTTTTGTCACAGCGAAGAAGCATGAGTCTTTGGGTTAGGCAGGCTGTAATACCAGTCGGCAAAATACATGCGTATCCCATCGGGGCTTCGCGCGTAAGAATAATATCTCCAGCCTGCAAGGCTCCACGACGATTCCATAGCGCAAAATCATCAGCAGTCATATGCCATTTTTGAGACAGGTCAAGCTTATATGGCCGAACATTGGTTGTTTTGAGACCAATAAGCCCCGTAGGTTCATCACAAAAATCAGGTGTGTCATTTATACAATCTACAATATGAGTCAAAATTGATCCAAAATCTGTCCATGCCCAATGGGTTGGTAGCTTGAATAAGCCACTCTCGTAAATATTGCAACAATTCGGGTGCGCATTGTTGTTTTTTATAGACTTTGTATCGACATATGTTTCAGACATCCTCTTTAAAAGGAATTTTGTATCCTCAATAGATTCTTTCTCCTGTTTCAAAGGATTTGCAAATGCAAATGACAGAGCTGATGAAAACAGCGCCTCCGCTTCCTTAAGTGACTGCTGCCGAATGCCCCGTGCCTCCTCGATCTTTGTGGCCAATTCCTCAAGCCTCGCCACGACCCGCTTTTGCTCAGAAAGCGGGGGAAGGGGGATTTGAGTCGAAAGAAAACGCTCTTCTTGTAAACGCACGCGATTCGTTGTCCCTTCACTTGCCGCCTTACAAAGGGCAACAAAATCGTGATTTTTAATTAACCAACCAAAGTATCTCGGCTCTACCCTATCTGTGTTTAGATTGAAAACAGGAAAATCATTGCTAACAACAGCACCTTCTAATTCACTGGGAATAATGCCAGCGGCGCCATTACGGGCATCAATTCTTGATAAGATCAGCTGATTTGTCCGGACAAGTATGCGTCTTGAGGCGGCAATTTCCGCGCCAGCCACCTCCCGGCGCAGTACAACTCCCTTCCCCCAAAGTTTTACTGTTACCTCTCGATAAGTTGCATCCGCTTTGAGGTTAATCCATTCATTGGATTTGCTGAGAACCTCTCCTAGCGGCATCATCGGCCAAGGCTTGTTCATCTCCTGCCTCTCCTGTCTGCCTTCAATGCCGCACGCTCCTCTATCATCTTCCTTGTCTTGTCAACTTCTGCCTCCAGCATTTTCTCGTCAGGCAGGGCGGTACGGTATTCGGCGGCCAGTACCTTATTCGTTAGGCCCTCGAGGGCGTAGCGGGCCACAGCGTGGTCCTTCTGGGCGCACAGGATCAGGCCAACAGGCGGGTTTTCATCGGAATGGGTCCAATGCTCGCGGGCGTAATTGAGGTAAAGGTGCATCTGCCCGGCATCGGCATGGGTAAATTTGCCAAGCTTCAAGTCTATTATCACCAGACAACGCAGGCGGCGATGGTAAAAAAGGAGGTCTACGCGGTACCATTCATCGCCGATACGCAAGCGGCGCTGACGGCCGACGAATGTGAAGTCGCCGCCAAGCTCAAGGAGGAAGTGTTCCAGTTGCTGGACGAGGGCCTCTTCAAGGTCGTTTTCAGAGTATTCATCCTTCAGTCCCAGGAACTCCAATACAAACGGGTCCTTGATCTCCTCCTCGGGGGTGACTATGTCTTCAAGAAGCTGTTTGCCTCCCTTCTCGAGCATGGCGGCCTTGTCCCTGGATAGCATCGTGCGCTCATAAAACTGGCTATCGATCTGCCTTTCCAGCTGGCGAACGGTCCACCCTCCGCGCAATGCCTCTTTTTCGTAAAAGGCGCGGGCGTCAGGACTTTTTACAGAAAGGAGTTTTACATAATTAGACCAGGGGAGAGGAAAGCGTTGTGCAATTTTAGATAGGCTAAATTTTGCAGACACCGTCTGCATTTTTTCATCGCTTAATTGGCCGGACGCTGTCTCACTTTTTTGAAATGATAAAGGACTATCTAATTGTGCAGACGCTGTCTGCACAATTGAGGCGTATGCCAAATAAAAAGACCTGATCTGGAAAAGATTCCTTCTGCCAAACCCCCGCCCAAATCTCTTAGTTAAATCCTCTGAAAGCCTTTCTATGAGCTGCTCTCCGTAGTCGGCTTTAATGCGTCCCTTCTGCTCATACTCCACAATCCTACGCCCTATTTCCCAATAGGTCGCGGTCATGACGGCGTTTGTGGCCCTTGTAGAGGCGCGGCGGGCAGATTCAAGAAGCTCGGCTACACCGCTAAGAACAGTATTGTAACCGGATAATTTTTGATTTTTTGGAGTAAGGGTTTTCTTTGCCATATCTAAATACCTTTTTTCAGCACCTGCCTTATCTCGGCCATGATCTCCAGAATGCGCTCTTCTTTCTTTACAATGTCTTCAACTAGCCTCTCAGGCGGCATGTGCTCAAAGCCCTGCTTGCTGTTCGGATTTTTGATATCGAGGTTAAACCCATTTTCAATGATACTCTTGACCGGCACCTTCCAGGCCTGCTCGCTTTTTTTACGGTTCTTCCACCATGATAGAAGCGGCTTGAATTCGTCAAACTGAATAGGCTGCGTCTTGGTGTAGTTCTTGCGCCCTTCAGGCAGCGGATGCTCATAATACCAGACCTCTTTTGTCGGGCCGGAACGGTCAAAGAAAAGAAGGTTGGTCGGTATGCCAGTATATGGCGCGAATACGCCGTTTGGAAGGCGGATAATAGTATGGAGATTGAAGTCCTTGAGGAGTTCTTCTTTTATCCTTGCGCAGACGCCATCCCCGAAAAGGGTGCCGTTCGGGACGACCACGCCTGCCCTCCCTCCATATTCGGAGCCGTAACCAGGCCGTTTGAGCTTACGCATGATGAGCTGAAGAAAAAGAAGCGCTGTCTCGGCGGTCTGCTTCTCCGGAGGAAAATTTGAAAGTATGCCCTTTTCCTCCTCACCGCCAAAAGGCGGGTTGGTGATTATGATATCGACGCGGTCCTTGTCCCCTATCTCTTTAAGAGGAAAGCGGAGTGCATTGCCAGGATCTATCTGCGGGGATTCAAGGCCATGCAAAAGCAGGTTCATCTGGGCAAGGAGATATGGAAGATTTTTTGCTTCTCCTCCACGGATGCTTCCGGTCTGCAATAACTCGCGGTCTTTAACCGTCTTGCACTGCTTTTCGAGATGATTGAACGCCTCCACTATAAATCCGCCGGTGCCGCACGCCGGGTCAAGGACTGTTTCACCGAGACGCGGGTCTAAAGCATCAACCATAAAACGGACAACCGCACGGGGTGTATAGAACTCGCCGGAATCTCCGGCGGCGTCCCTCATCTCCTTGAGCATGGACTCATAAAGATGGCCGAGGGTGTGTATCTCATCGGAAGATGTAAAATGGATGCCGTTGATCTTATTGATTACATCCCGCAACAGATATCCATTTATCATGCGGTTTACGGTGCCCTTGAATACCGTCGCTACAACATCGCGCCTGTCTCCCCCGTTAGCGCCCTGCAAAGAACGGAGATATGAGAAAAGACCCGGGCCACGCTTTCCATCGGGACGCATCGCCTCATCATTGTTTACAAATGCTATAAGCTCATCGCCCGTAATCCCGTCCTCTTTTGAGGCCCAGTCGCGCCAACGGTAAGGCGGCTCTATGGCTGGACGGAACCTTTTGCCCGAAAGGACAGCTTCCTGCTCCCTGATGCTCTCCATATCGTCAAGGAATTTGAGGAACATAATCCAGGTAAGCATGGGCAGACGGTCAAGATCGCCGTTCAGCCCCTTGTCTTTCCTCATTATGTCACGGGCGGATTTTACGAGACTGCCAAGCTGCTGGACGCTAGTTAATGGCTGTTTGCTATTTTTTACTCTCGGCATATTAATTCTTCAATCCTTTAGTCAGCATAAAGAAGCGTTTGCATTTGATTGACGGCATCCCTCAATCTTTCCGGCCCGCCAAACATCGCGGCAATCTCCAAAGTATTTCCATGTTCCGATATCGGCGGTACTTTGAGAACATCAGGGATAACGAACTGGGCCGTGCCGTGCTCTGCGTATTTTTCCAAAAGCTCATTAAGTATGGCCTTTGCTTCAGGCCCGAACTGGTCAAAGAAGTCCTTCTTGTCTTTACGCAAACGGTCGGCCCGCTCCCGCCTTGTGCGTAGCGGCGAGTTAAAGGCTATATGACAAAGGAGATCGAACGGGTCAGCGTCAGGCTGGTTCGCGGACTGGGCCAGCTCGTCAAAGTCTATCCCTCTCTCTTCGAGCTTGGCGATAATCTCTGAGCGCTGAATTGGGTCGGCCCATAATGTCTGCACCTCAGCAGCATTCGGGTACAGCATGCGGACCTTCTCCGCGGCATAGTCGGTGAACTTGACGACACGGAGCTGTTTTCCATCAGGGTCAAGTTCGTAAACAAGATGGGCGGTAACCTCCACAAAACCACCATCAACATAATATCTTTTCGATTCTCCAGTGGGCGGCTCTGTGATGAGAGGAGGCTTTATATCTATAACTATTCCTTCATCCAAGATATCCTCTGGCTCGGTAACCTCTTCTTTTGTTACCTGTCCGGCCTCATCTACCACCTGCTCGCTTATAAGCGAAGGCTCTCCGTCAAAGGCAGTGTCGGCAAAAAGCCTTGTGGCGCTCCCGGTGTAATCGATGATGCTGAAGTAGAGCTTCCCGTAATCATCCCTGACGCGAGTACCCCTGCCTATTATCTGCTTGAACTCGGTCATGGAATTGATTACCCGTGCAAGGACGACATTTTTACAGGTCGGTGCGTCAACCCCTGTAGTAAGGAGTTGTGACGTTGTCAGTATTACCGGCGTATTTGTCTCAAGCTCCTGGAATTTACTTAAGTATCCGCGCCCGATATCACCTTCATCGGAGGTAACCCTGCATACATAGTCAGGATGCCGCTGAACAATATCTGCATTCAGGTTATTAAGAGCGCGGCGCATTTCGTCCGCATGTTCCTGGTTGACGCAAAAGACTATCGTCTTGGCAAAGCGGTCTGTTTTTCTTAAAAACTCTGTCAAATGTCTTGCCATAGCCTCGGTACGAGCCCGCAGAGCAACAACCCTTTCAAAATCCTTTGTGTGGTATTCGCCATCAGGTATCTCACGGCCATACCTGTCAAGCTCCCCCTGAGTGGGACGCCAGCCAGCAGCATCGAAAGTCGTAATCACCCGGTGGACACGGTAGGGAGCCAGGAAGCCGTCTTCTATCCCCTGCTTAAGGCTGTATTGATATATGGGATTGCCAAAATAACCGTAGGTGTCCCTGTTGTCGTCGCAAAGGGGTGTGGCCGTCATGCCAAGCTGATAGGCTGTCTTAAAATATTCAAGGATCTCCCGCCAGTTGCTTTCATCACTTGCGCTGCCGCGATGGCACTCATCTACAATGACGAGATCAAAAAAATCCGGAGAGTACTCTTTGTAAAGCCCAGGCCTTCGGTCATCTCTCGCGATGGCCTGATAAGTAGCAAAGTACATCTCGCGGGCCTTGTTAGCTTCTCCGTTTTCTATTTTCCAGCGGGCATCGCCGAAGGGCGCGAATGTCTTATCCTTTGGATCATCCACCAGAATATTTCTGTCCGCAAGGTAAAGGATTTTAGGGCGGCGGTAATCCCCTGTGCGGTTCCAACGGGCGTTCCAGAGCTTCGTGCATATCTGAAAGGCAACCACCGTTTTTCCTGTGCCTGTGGCCATGGTCAAAAGGATGCGCCGTTTGCCTTGCAGAACCGACTGGACAGACCTGTTTATAGCTATATCCTGATAATAACGCGGAGTTTTCCCACTTGAATGGTCATAAGGTGTAAGAAGCAGATTGGCAGTTGAATCTTCATCAAGGCCATGACCAATGCGGAGGCGTTTCCAGAGTTCTTCGGGCGTAGGAAATGACTTAAGCTGAAGCTCCTTACCGGTAAAATAGTCAAATTCTATGATGTCGTGGCCGTTGGTCGAATAGGCAAACTTCAGCCCGAGGATTTCAGCGTAGTCCTTAGCCTGCTGTAGTCCATCGCCAGGAGCTTTGTAATGGGCCTTGGCTTCTACGATAGCCAAAGGGAAGTCGCGAGTATATCGCAAGAGATAGTCAGCCCTCTTTTGGGGGCGACGCCTTACCCTGCTCCCGGCAACTACGATTCTGCCGTCAGTAAAGGTCTTCTGCTCCGTAAAGGAGTGCGGGTCGTTATCCCACCCGGCCTCAACAAGCTTGGGAACTACAAATTTTCGGCAGGTGTCGGCTTCGTTAAGCATTCAATTATTTGCAAACCTCGATAGGCCCTTGGTTGTAGAGCCTTGATATATTCGAAAATCTTTATCTTTGCCTTCGCCATATCTTTATCTTAATCAGGCCTTGATATACCAAAAACTGGCACATCCACTTCGATCTATGAGCGCTTCAGTTCCTCGTCCCGAGGGGATTCCCTTAGCATACTTTATCCCTTTTTAGGCTTTTTGCCCTTTATCAACGTCATCAAATCATTGGGTTCACAGTCGAAATAAATCAGGAGCCTTTCCAGGTCCTTGCGTTTTATGTTGTAGTTCTGGTTGGTGGCTATTCTTGTTAATGTGAGCTTCTTAATGCCGGTAGCCTCTTCGATTGTATGATAGGTAATCTTCCGTCCATCCACGGCGGCTTTCCGTTCTATAAGAGCCTTTAGGTTTATAAGAAGCATCGACCACCAGAAAGCGAAATTTGGAGCTTGACAGGCGCGGAATAGTACTATTATAATATACTATCAAAATTTGATAGTATATTATCTTATTAAGATGCCATATGAATAAAATATGGTGTCTGTATTTATATTCCAAAATCGGCAAAATTGCAACAAAAAATGAAAACCGTGTTTTCCGGGTAAATACCGGAGAAGGAGGATAAATATGGATGTTCTTCTGGTAGCGGCGGTATTGTTCGTCGCTTTCATTGTTTTCAGTTTATTTGGAAGAAGCAACAAGACCGCAGAGCTTGACGCGGAGATTAAAAACCTCCGAGAAAAGATAATCGTCGTGACTTCCAGCAACCTGCCGGACAGGGGGATAAAAGGCGCCCTTGGGAACGTGACCGGCATTTCGGAAACGGCTGCGTCGACCGATAGAGGTTTTAGGAAGGCGGAAAAAGAGGCGCTGGCTGATATCATGCGCCAAGGGGTTCAGATGGGCGCAAACGCCATAGTCGATCTCAAGATGACCACCGGGAGCTACGAGCAGCAGGGCTCCAAATGGGTGGTCTCCAAGGTTGTCTATTACGGCACGGCTGTGAAGGTGTGATGAGATATTCATGGCATCATCGCACTATCTCTTTAAAAAGCCTCTTTACAAAAAACCTTGACATAAACTTTACATAACTGTTATAGTCCAGGCATGCATAAGCCCCGTTTCGACATAAGCCCAAGGCTCTTAAGCTTGGTCGCGCTGGCCGCTGAAATCCGGGCATGGATTAACTCGGCTGTGGTGGACGTCTCCTGGTTGCCGCAGCTTCAGCGTGAGACCGCGGCGAGGTTAGCCCATTCCTCAACGGCCATAGAGGGGAATCCACTGACGCTTCCGGAGGTGGAGGCCCTCGCCCGTGGAGAGGAAATCGGGGCAAAAGCCAAAGACAAGCAGGAGATACTCAACGCCCTTGCGGCCACTAACTGGGTTTGGAACAGGAAGGCTGAGTCTCCCATAAAAGAGTCTGACCTTTTGCGCCTTCACCATGTTCTCACCCGCAAGGTACTGCCTGACGAACAATCAGGACATTACAAGACCCGCCAAAACAGGATAGTCGACCACAGGGGCATTACTGTCTATACGCCCCCTCCGCCGGATAAAGCAAAGTCGCTTACAATTGAGCTGCTCGATTGGATCAATTCCAGGGAATCGAAAGCCTTGCACCCTGTTATCACAAGCGCAATAGCCCATCACCGCCTTGTGTCAATCCATCCCTTCTCTGACGGGAACGGCCGCATCTCAAGGGCGCTCGCGATATGGCTCCTTTACTCAAGAGGGTTTGATACCCATCATCTCTTTGCCCTTGATGAGTACTTCGAGAGGGAGAGGCAGCTTTATTACCAGAAGATCCAACAGGCAAGGGACCTTGACGATGATCTAAGCTACTGGCTCGAATACGTCGCAGAGGGGATAGTTGAGACTTTGAACACGGTAAAGGAGCGAATACTCTCGCTCAAGATAGCGGTTGCCGCACCGCGCATGTTGCTTACAAAACGGCAGGAGGACATCTTTCGTTTCCTGAGGGACAGAGGCCGAGTCAAAGCTCCTGATATAGAAAAGGCATTCTCCCTTACAAGGGCGCGCGTAAGCCAGATTATAAAGCCGCTCGTAGACGCTGGTCTCGTCATCCGGGAAGGACAAACAAGGGCTACGACATACCGGCTGCCGTAGGCCTTTTAGGATATGAGAGAGCTAGCCAAATATCCTATTTGGACGGCTCAGGTATTTTCTGCTCATCTTTAGACCTTCTTGCCCCTCCCCGTGACCTGTTTTCGCGAAATAAAAGGTTGCCAGCAAACATTTAAAAGCAATACCGGATGGACATTACAGGCACGGCATATTGGCGGCGTAAAAGACTCTACATGCGACAAATAGTCATTCCAGACATTCCTGCAGCGTGGGCACTGTAAGGATAAGAGAATTGTCCCGTCAAGAGTTTGCTTTTGTTTTTCCCTTTCACGTTTCTGTCTTTCCATAAAAATAAGATATTTTGCGTGCTTTTCGTCCATTCATGCTCCTTTCGATCCAAGTCTTCTCTACATTACGGTCAACCGGCCAAGTGTTTACATGAAAAGATAATACGAATCCGCTGAGCGTCTGTGGTTAAGAATGATACCTATCGAGACCTTTTGCATTTAAAAAAATGTCAGTGGAAGGGGTTGGTGGCGGTTACTACTTTTCGTCCAAAGCCATGGCCTTGGCGATTCTTGCCGCATCTTCTTGAGATCTGCCGTGCCTGACAAGAGCCGCATATATCTCGAATTCCTTTTCTTTTGGGGTTTTGAAATGGTCGGTGTTGATGATTGTGATATCTTCTGGTTGAAGGATACCCAGAATATCTATGAGCATTTTGTCGTCTTCAATATCGACTTCAGGGGTTTTGCATTCGATACCCATCTGAACCTCCTTCGGCTTATTCCTGAATGATATTATCTTCGTTATTGGAATTCAAACCGTCGCTCAAAGTAGAGCGGGTTTTTATGGTTAACCTAGTCAACATTGTTTGGTAAAGGCAGCTATGGGAGAAGGTCGAACGCTTAGATAAAAAACCTGGGCAGACGTTTTTACTTTTTTATAGCTCGGTCAATACTTTACTCTCCAGTATCTGTCGAACAAGATCTTTAAGCTCCTTCGGCTCCAAAGGCTTTTCCAGAAATCTCAGATTATTTTCCCTGAAAAAGGAGAAATAACCCTCCTCACAAGACCCGGTGAAAAAGATAATCCTCTCTTTTATCCCGGAAAGGGTCTTTACAGCCTCTTTGTAAAAGTCCATGCCGTTCATGACTGGCATATTCATATCGACGATGAATACGTCAAAGGATGTAACAGCACTCTTTTCAAGGGCTTCCCTGCCATTTCTGGCGTATTCCACTGCGCCTTCTTCCGCAAGGATTATCCTGAGCGCTTTGCCTATCAGCTCCTCATCATCGACCACGAGGATTTTTCTACGCACATCTTCCATGTTTTTATCCATAGCGCGAACCAAATGGATTATACTGCGCTGGCTTTAAAAACAAAACCCAATCTCTCAGACCCTCCAGATAATGTCCTACAGGCACATTTATATCTAAAAAACCACATCAATAAGAATAATTTATACCTGTTGGGAATCCTTTTGTCAATAAAAAGTTCCCAACAGGATATTCATTTTTATTCAAAAAAAGGTAAATATCGAGGATATGAAAATGCATGAAAAAAGATTGATAGGACTCAGGATCAGGGAGCTTAGAAAAAACAAGAGCCTATCCCAGGAGGAACTTGCGGCAAAGGCTGAGACAAGCCCGAATTACCTCAGCCGCATGGAAAGGGGTACCGAAAACCCTACCCTAGAGATGCTTATAAAGATTTCAAGGTCGCTTGATGTTGAGATGTGGGAACTTTTTGACTTTGGGCATGAAGGAAGCCAGAAGGAAATAAAGGAATCCCTGATGAAATTTATCAAGGAAGCCGATGAAGAAAAGATCAGGCTCACGGTTAAAATTCTGAGGGCCATGCTAAGATAATATCGTGGTCTGCTCCGGACTATCTGTCAACTCCCGCCTTTTAACGTCTGCTCTGGAGATTCCGTTTTTCTCTTTCTAAGGCCTGCGCAGTCCGCATATAATGCAAATTCGAATTCTTCCATTCGGGTTTTTACCCTGAGTCTACTAAATCATTAGTTAGGGGTCTTTTTATATGCCAGAAAAAATACGGATTACCAGAAAGGATTTGTACGAACAGGTTTGGTCTGAGCCAATGATCAAGCTTTCCAAAAGGTATGGTCTATCTGATGTAGGGCTCAGGAAAAGGTGTATTAAGTTGAATATCCCCGTACCCCCTATAGGCTATTGGCAGAAGAAGGAGTTTGGGAAAGCTGCTCCTCCGCCTCCCCTACCGCCTTTCAAGGGAAACGAAAATATTGAATTTCATATAGAGTTGGAGAAAGAGAATAACCGCCCCATTGACGAGGAGCAATATAAGGAAGCCGAAGATAGAATAGCTTTCGAACTGGACGACAGAAATCGAATAAATGTTTCTTCCACACTTAAGTCTCCGCACCCACTCGTTGCTCAAACCCTGGAATATTTTGAAAACTTAGAAACATCAATATTCAGACGCGATAACGATCTTTTGAATAGTCACGGTGAGAGGTGTCTTAATGTGCGTGTCAGCAAGGAAAGCCTGCCCCGCGCACTACGCATCATGAACGCCTTGATCAAAGCATATGATGCAAGAGGCTTCCGTATCTCCATTGTGCCTGAAGACCAATACTCCTATCGGAAATCTTACAAGACCTGCGTGTCTGTTCTTGGTGAGACGATAGAGTTCAGTTTGCGGGAGTTTCTCAAGCAAACAAAGCGAAAGCTTTCGCCAGCCGAAAAGAAAGACAGGCCTTGGGCTAATGAATTCGAATTCAGCCACAATCCTTCCGGAAGGCTCACGTTTGAGATTAAAACATGGGGATGTCTCCGGACGAATTGGGCTGATTCCGAAAAGAAAAAACTTGAGGACTGTCTTAATGACTTCATAGTGGGGCTTATCAAGAACGCTGTAGAGCTAAGGACGAGAGCTATCGAAAGGGAACAGGAGGCGCTTAGAAGAGAAGAACAGCAACGCCGACAGGAAGAGATCGCCAGACGAAAGCGGGAAGAGGAAGCGCGACTTCATAACCTCCTGAAACAGACCGAGAACTGGTATAAGAGCAAACAGATTCGGGAATACATCCAGGCAGTAAAGGAAAATGCCATCCGGAATAACGGGGGCATTGAACCAGGAAGCGAACTCGAAAAGTGGCTTACCTGGGCGAATCAACAGGCGGACCGCTTTGATCCTTTAGCGGAGAGCCCTCCTTCAATTCTCGATAAGGGATAAATGAATGCTTCCCACCAGGAATGTAGTATATGGTAGTCACTTCCTCTAACAAAAACAGCTGTGATTACTCCTGAAAATATATCTTCTTGGGGGTAGACTTCGGTTTTTTGTACGTGAGAGGAAGGGTCAGTTCACGTAAAATTCTTGTTTTTTGTTTAATGCCCTTCTAACGGGTATCAGCATTATAAATTTTTCGTACGAGTTGGAAAAAATGTGTACAGCAGTTTCATGAATATCGCCATTTAAATCCCTCAATCCACAAAGATGATTCGTCCGAAGTTTGGCGGCCTTTATGATCGACCCCAGAGGATTGAAGTCGTCACACGGGTTGGGAAGTCCGACTCTGCCAAATCTCTTTAGAAATGATTCAGAATACATTGGCATTCGTCTCAGATGAAATTTATTACCTTTAGGAAGATCATATACTGCCAATGCTAAAGGAGCAAAATGCGTTTGAACATAGCGACGCATACCAGCATAGATCGAAGAACCAAATTTTCCTGAGAGATCAAGAGGCGTTTTTATAGAAATTTCATAATCTGCAGCCATCTTTTCAAACTTATCAAGTTGAAATAAAAGTTCGACAGCAAAATTGTTAGCCTCACGTTCAAAAGTGTCCTCTATTTCAGGATCAAGCTCCAGCTTTCCGTCTTCCATGAATTCATACATTTTTTTTTGGTGAGGAAGAAAACCATGACCGGTTTCGTGCAATTTAATAAACTTTTTTTTATTTTCATGCTGAGAATGATCAAGGTATATCTCGCCTGAAGGAACATATAACATTCCTAGAAGTTTTTTAAAACCATGCAAATGAGGGCGAGCGACCTTACCCATTTTTTTGCCTAGTTTTGATATGAAGTTTTCATCTTTTCCCAGGGAAATTTCTTTATTAACATATAATTTTGCAGTACTTACAATATGCTCAACGGGGGTAGGGAGTTGGCCAATCGCGTCAGCCTCTTCCAAGAGTTTTTTGGCGTGTTTTTTTACATTATCCAGCTTCTGATAATCAAGACTTGAGTCATCTTTTTTCATCCACTGCCCTTTCTTTTTCTGATAAATTGAAGATAAGCAAGTAGTTGTTCCTTTTCGTCCGCAGTTAGGTCATGTGCATTGAAAAAGGCTACACCGCTTTTTTTTGTTTTTGAAGATCGCATATATCCTGCAACGACCATTAAATCTTTATAGGATACTTTATAGGCTTTTGCGAGATGTTCGAGTATATGCGGAGAGGGTTTCGCAATCTTACCGGACTCAAGTTGGCTTAAATAGGCGTTGGAAACTTCATTATTGGTAATTTTTTCTACTTCTCGTAGACTCAGGTTTTTTGTGATTCGTAATTCCTTGAGATAAAGAGCTAATTTAGTCTTTTCTTCTCCCATATAGATTCCTCCTTTCACGAGTTAATCATACGCCAAACTGCAAAGGAGGTCAAGCGCGCTAAAAAACGCTTGACAAACTTAGCACGCTACTTATAATTAGGATTGTATTGGCAATTTAAATACAACACATTATAAAAGTACTCACAGGGAGGCAGTATGGAAAATTCGGAAAAGAAACACAAAATTAGCGTGACAATAATCGTCAGCGGTTTGCCTGAAATTGAGGAGTATCCAAAATCCATGAAGGTGGAAGAAATTATAAAAAAATCTCTTCCGGAACATGAGAAACGTAACTGGTCTGACTATCAGTTAAGCGACAAGAGTACGCCTCTTGACCCTAATAAATCCTTAGAAGAAAATGGTGTTGAAGAAAATGATATACTGTCCCTTACAAAAAAAGATGGTGGAGGAGGTTTGATGTGATCGTAGATAAATCCCTCTCAAAAGCTAAGTTTGAGAAGGAGACTTCTTCCTTAGTGTCGAATCCCGAGCAATATGCCAAAACAGGTCTTCGTCTGCTAAGGATAGAATTCCCCATACTTGAAGTCGCACTCTGGTGGAGAAAGCACGAAAGAGAAATACTATTACGAGTAATTGCAGAGGACTACAATTATCTTCCTATATACGGATATTGGATTGACCAGAATGGAAGCCCTTTGCGCAAGGGGTCTGGTCGTGTGCCTATTGATTTAGGTTTTCATGTAGAAGACAGTCATCCGCATAATCTACAAAGATCATGGTTTTGCTTTAAGGGGTGGCGAGAATATCATGACCACGAAAGTCACCAAGATATTGCATGGCCCTCATTACGAGATAACAAACAATATAGGATGATGAATCTTATACTTCAATTACTTTCAGACTTGAATAGGCCCGGAGTGAATGCAATATGATTTTTGAAACATGGCTAATTCCAAAAAATATTTTAGATGAAACTACGCTTACTCTTACTAAAGGGAGCCATGAAATATTCGTGATTTGGACCTCAAGTCTTAAGGCAACGGGTCCAATTTGCGAAATCAGAAGGTGCATCGTGCCTGCTCAACAACCAGGGGCTACATTACATGGAGTCTATGTTCATATATCAGGCCAAGAACTAAATCGTATTCAATTTGACAATTTCGAGAAAAATGAAAGAAGCATTATACAGATACATACTCACCCTTCCAATGATGTCCAAATGTCTGCGCTTGACAAGTCATGGGAGGTTGTAAATCACATAGGTGCGCTGAGTATTATAGTGCCTGTTTACGGAAAAAAAGGATTATATGGTTTCCCCGGGGTAAATGTCTATGAACGCGAGAAAAATGGCTGGAGGCTCTGGACTTTTGATGAAATTAAGAAACGCCTTCAGGTGATATCATGAGCGAGGCACGAAGAAAAAATGAAATAGCCTTGGCGCGTTATAGTTCTCAATTGCAAAACCTTTTGGAGAGCTTCCGAATCGGTATTTGGAGCGATAATTGTAATGTGGGCGCTTCTGGTTTTATACTTGCTGAAGCACTTGGAGAGATACTTGGCCGTTTCTGGCAAAAATTGAATGTTTCTGGTGCAATTTCGGAAATTTTCATGACTGCAGCAAATCAGTCAGCGCAATCCGGAGGGCAACAAAGTCCTGCCATAATTACGTGGAATCCTCCTTATGACATTGTTATTGCTATTGGAACGAACCCTCCATCCAATTCTGGTTTTGGAATACAAGTAGGAGCATATGGATGGCAAGTTACGATTGGTTCAAATGCATTTTTAAGCGATGACCCAAATCCTGTAGGTCCTGCTGCCGCCGCTGCTTTAGTAGGAGCAGAAATTTTCAAACGTTGTTTTGCCGATATTCTAGGTGACCGAGCAAAATTACTTCCAGACGATTACGTGTGGTCGGCATGGGACCATGGACATGGTGAATCAGGGAATGTTTTACCCTTAGACTTAAATGATCTTCACATCTTTGGCGTTGGAGCAGTAACCCATGGTCTCCTTTGGCTTTTAGAAAGGTGGCCAGCGGAAGTAAAGGGAATTTTACACTTAATAGACCCTGATAAATATGATGAGTCAAACGGCCAAAGATATATCGGTATGAGACCCGGTGATAGTGGCATTCCAAAATCATTAAGAGCCGCTGATCGTATCCGCTCACGGCATAAAAATCTTAAAGTATTAAATCATGACATTGATATGAATAAATATTTTCTGACTAAACGCCAGGATTATAATGTACGCCTGGCTGTTGTAGGTGTTGATTCACCAGAACACAGAAGGCAACTATCTCTCAAATTGCCTCTTAGGATTGTAAACATGTGGACCGAAGAAGACAGGCTTGGTGCCTCCAGATTCGGTTTTTCAGATGAGTGGCCATGTATTTTTTGCTACTATCCTGAAAACACATCAGATAATCAAGATGAAACAGGTCAATTTTCTAAAATGACCAAACTTAAACCCAAAAGAGTAAGAGAACTTCTCTTTTCAAGCGAAGGACTCAACCATGACGACATATCAATTATTTCAAGTCATTATAATATTCCAGACCCTTCAGCTTTTCTGAATAAGCCACTGCGTAGCATTATCGGGAACTTATGCGCAATGTCTACGATTAAGTTACCTGAAGCCCAAAAAGAAGATGACGTTCCGTTTGCTTTCTCATCTTTTTTTGCTGGAATTGGTGGCTTTGTGGAATTATTGCATGAACTCTATGGGCTCTGTTTGAAACCAGGACATTGGCAACTCTCTATTCTAAACTATCCAACGCCATACAGTTGGTTTCCTCGTACTCGTATTAAAGACTGTTACCTTTGTGGTGACGATATGGTTCGAGAGATCTTAGAAAATAAATATAAAATTCCCTGAACGATATTATAGAGATTATTAGAGCTTACAAGTCGGCTCCTGTTAAAGCACTGCTAGTAAAAACAAGGCAGCGTAGACACCCTGAGAGGTTCGCAGGCTCGGAGACCGGAGAGGCTTGATCCTGCCCCCCCCCTTTAGTGCGGTTGGCGTATTTGGTGGTTTTAGGCTTCAGCGCTCATTTGGCATCATCTTTGGATTGATCCCGAAAAACTGCATGCACATATAGGCCACTCCCACCGGGGTCTTCTTCATGTCCTGCGTAAAGACTTTTTCCATCCAGTTAGTGATTTTGAGCCATTTGCTCTCGGGATATACCAAGTGGCTGACCCACTCGAACCGCTTAAGCCGCTCTTCTTCGCTAAAACATTCGAACAGGGTTTCAACAAAATGCCTCTGGTACGCCTCTTCAAGACGACTTACATGACCTGCGAGACGCGCCACCCTTTCCCTGAGACTGGTCCTCATATCAATCCTCCCCTTTTTGTACTGTTAGCCTGTATGCCCCTCAATCGCCGGGCGGCTTTTTATTTGCACTGCGTCAAGAAACATCGCAACCGCTCTACCCAAAACCAAAGACAGAACGCGCTGAACCACTGAACGCGCCAAACCACCGAAGGGCTCGCTATGCTTTTCCAGCCTCCCTCAAATCCGCGAATTCCTCCGGGTGTAAGCGCCTTCTCGCCCGAACCCTCAGCTTGATCCGCTGTGCCGTCTTTATGAGGAACGGCAACATCTTCGGGTTGATCCTGAAGTAGCTGACGGCTATAGAAGCTGTCTTTCGTGGAGTCTTGTTCATGTCCCGCCGGAACTGCCCCTCCATCCACCTATCCACCTTGCTCCATCTGGTCTTTGGGTAGGCACAATGGCAAACCCACTGAACCAGCCGGGAACGCTCTCTTTCACCAAACGCACCAAAAAGGTTTTCCACAAAAGCCCGGCGTGAAGACTCCTCAAGCTCGGCTACGCATTGAACCAGGTCAGCAATTTTTGTGTTTACCATACCGTCCTCCGTGATAGATGATTAGAACAAAGCCGCGCTGAAGGGGGCCGTAAATCAGATTTTTGCGGCGTCCCGATCAATTTTTGTACATTCGACATATAAAGTCTTATATGTTATGTCGTTAAAAACCTGATAAAACCTGTTTTTGCACGCACTACCGCTTTTGAGAAATAACTTTTCAAAAAAGCGGTTTCGGCCAAAGCCTACTGAAAAGGTGGGTTGCCATACGCAACCCTGATGGAGATTTGACCTCCAAGTATGTATTACCGCGAATGATTGGAAAATTAGTTGGCTGCTGGCGAGAAAATTTTGAAACGCGGGAAAAAGATTCAGATCGAAACAATGCTTCTAAGATTTGAACAGCGGTCGATTCAGTCCATATCGTTTCCTGGCCGAGGTGTTTTTACCGTTTTTTTTTACTTTTTTATAAAATCAACCTGGGCAGATGCTCTCTATAACGATCATGAACAAAACTATCGGTATCTGCTTTAGCTACAAAAGAGCCTGTTTCTATAATGTGATGAGAAATGGGCTAAATTTGTCCCTTTTAACAATTGGCCCCTCATTCTTCGAGGGAAATGGGACAAATTTGGGCCATTTCTTCTAAAGTTGACTCAAAAGGGACATCATCAAGTCCCCTTCCAGTCCAAATTTGACTCCAAAGGGATTCGTGTGTCCCTTTGTGGTCAAAATGGCACGCTAAGCGGACATCATTTCTCCTGATCTCAATGGACTCCAAAAGGACATTTGTCCGCTTTCAGTCCAAAATGGACTCTAAGAGGACATTTGTCCCTTTTTAGTCAATTTGGCACATCAGGCGGACACATGACCACATATTGGACTCGAAGACGACATCTTCATGTCGCTTTCCAGTCTAAAGTTGACCCCGAAGCGACATCCCAATGTCGCTTTTAAGTCCATTTGGCACTTCGAGCGGACGCCATGCTGCTCGGCAGTCTAAGTGGACTGAAAAGGGACATTAGGTCCCCTTTCAGTCTAAAATTGACTCTAAAGGGACACGATGTCCCTTTTTGGTCTATTTGGCATATCAAACGGACGCATGTCACTTGCAAGTCTAAGTGGACTTAAAACGACATTCGCTCCTCACGTCGCTTTCAGTCAAAAGTTGACTCTAAACGACATTAACATCATAGTGTCGCTTTTCGGTCAATTTGGCTCGTCAGGCGGACATTGGTTTTGCTTCCACTCGGCAATATGCTCTTTTGAGAACACGCCCCGCCCTTCTTTTCTCAGTTTCCCTTTTTGCGTTAGCCGGCGTACATGCCGAGTGCTTATGCCAAGCACTTTAGCGACCTCCTTGGTGCGAAGGGTCTTCTTATTGTAGAGATCGGCGCGCACTCTGCCCAGAAGTTCGACTACATAATCTTTTATGGAGCGAAAAATTTCTCGTGCGGGTATGCTAACAGCACGCTTCGTATCAAGCCATTCTTTCACCCTCTTGGCCTCGGCATCGGCGCCAATCCATATCATCTTCGACCTTATGTCCTCGAAGGGCTTGTAGTCAAAATTCCTAAAGCTCCCTTTCCACCACTTCCTATAGGCCGTTCTCCTTGAAAACCCGACCACTTTCATCAATTTGAGATACTCGCGCTTGCTAACGCTATCACATAGAAAAAGGTATTCTATATCCAGATCCGACAGCCTGTAAGTCCGGATGTCCTCATACATGACCTTCCTGTCGAGTAATTTATTGAGTAGTTCCCTCCTGAATGTTGGCGGCTTATTTGTCGCCCGAGCCTCAGAGGGGGCAGGGCTCATATTTGAATTGTCTGTGATAGATGTTTTATTAGCCCCATCCAGGCCCTGGCCGGGCTTCTCCCCGGTATCCATTACTGTGCGTTCTTCCATGAAAACCTCCTTTGCTCTGATCCCTCCTTATATATTACTTTTTTTATTCAAATTTTTGAAAAGCCATGAATATATTGTGTTTTTTGTTTGAAAATTTGAGATTTTTGGGAGTAAAAGACAAGCAGGCGGTTGCAAGGCGAGATATTAAAGTTCCTTTATTTGGCCACATAAAACACCAGGCTCCTGCCTAGTGATGGAGCGGCTGTCCGAAGGACCCAAGACGAAGGCTTGTAACTGAAGAAACCGCCGACTTCTATCGGCGGAGTTTCACTTTTACATAAATTGTTCGAAGAAGGACAAATCAACTTCATAAACAATTTTTTGCTTCATTCCAAGTTCGACTTTTTTAAACATTTCAACAAGCTTTTCTCCATCTACAAGCTCAATCTTAGGTGCACCTTCTCGGTTTGCCTCTTTAAGAGCGTCTGCAGAAAATGTTCCTGTTGTCATAATAATTCCTTTTTCAGCGCGGCCGATCATCGCGTTTCTAAAATCACCAACCTGTGCTCTTGAAACAGTGCCTTGATATCGTTTGCATTGGAATAAAACCTTGAAGCTAACGAACGGGTTGATTTCCAAAGTTCCAAATCCGTCAATTCCCCCATCGTGGGGATTTCCTATTACCTCAACTTTTTCAAAACCTGATTCTCTGAGAAGGCGTTTACAGACTTGCTCAAATCCTTTCGGAGTTAGTTTTTGCAAAATTTCCAACAAATTTGGACTGTACGCTGTTTCAAAAGTATCTGGTTCTGTCCCCTCTTGTTCTTCTACGATATCAGCTTTTGTCTTGTTCTTGCGTGCTTTTTGATGAATATCAACCCACTTAAGGAAAATGTCGCGTGATTCTTTTTCAGTTAAACGTGTTTGACTTCCTTTTTGCGTCAATGCCCAGATTCCATGCTTGGAGGAATCGAGGAGTCCTTCCCAAACAAGATATTGCCTTGCCCATTGCACCTGATTGTGAAATTTTAGGGCACCCGACGATATAGATTCTTCAAGAATCTTATTCGGAAGCTTCAAGTTTTCGGCAATTTTAGAAGAAACCTCTTTTGGTCTTCCTGAGCCGCCAAGCTCTCTTAAGGCATCTAAAAGAGGTCCAAACCACTTTACAAATTCCGCTTGAGAGCTTCTCTTTTTTTTCATTCTGTATCGTCCTTCCTCTGTATTTATCAATTCTAGTAAAAAACGCAGTTTTGAAGACCTGTTCGAGAAAAAGGACAAGCTGTCATGAACTTAAAACATCATAACCCTAACTTGTTTTTTAAAAGAAGTTGAATCATGGCAAAGAGACGATGGAATAAGTAATCTATATGCTCATTAATTTTTATTGGAATCTTTGTTGTCTCGCTATGACGAATTTGAAAATTATTTCCTATTTCGGTCAGGTCATGTGCCTCAGATTCAAGTATTTGCCGAAACTTAATCTCGGGTGCCGCTTTTTCAAGTAACGTTTTAATTGAAGCTTTTTTATCCTTTCCGGGCACAATTGTTTTGAGGCGTTCCCAAGCGTCCCAAAGTTTTTCTAACGATTCACGACGTACTTCTAAACTAGGGGCGAGAAACTTTTTTCTTGCTGCTTCAAGCATAACATCCAATTCTGAATCGCCCGTATTGAATGTCGTAGACTGAAGTACTTCCCTTAGAATAGGAGGAGCCAATCGGATTATCTGGCCGTCTTTTTGCAACTCATAGACAAGTCCATTCCGAGCCAGTATGCGATTAATTTTTTGCCTAAAGTCTGTCCGACCTTCATCGTAATTGAAATCAAGATGATAATGACCAAAAAAAGAATGATGGCTTCCTTTTACAGGTTGAGCGATATTCCTATGACAGAATTCAATTAAGTCCAAAATTGATAGCGTTGATGGAACTGCTGGTTCTGTACTTGGCCAAGTTGAAGTTGAAATTGGCGGAATTGGCCATGGTAAATCTGGAATCTCTGCGCGGACAGCAAGCGAAAGTTTTTGGAAGTCAGTTCCGATAATACCAAGGCCATCCGGACATACTGCGGGAAATTCTATACCAAAGGACCCGTTATCAATAAGAGACCCAATTATTGAGACAATGCCACCCCAAGCCTCGATATTGACAACCTCTTTTATACGAGGTTTTGGACCAATCTCACGATCACTAAAATATGAATTATTCATTTAAATTAACCTAAGCTCGCTTTGTCAGCAGAACATTCCTCGAATGACTTGACTGAATGCTTGCACTAATTGTTCATATTATAGAGGCCAAATTACTTGTGCGAAGAGTGATTTGTTAGCTCAAAAGAACTTCCTTAAAACCATTTTTTGCACTCTTGGATGTAGAAAAATATCGCATGTGTATACTGAATAATTTTTGCAACGTGGCCGTGTGTTCTTTCAATTTTTCCCGTTTCATCGATACGGCTTCATCACGAAGCATTAGATGATAGAAAGATGCCCAGTAAATCGCTGCTCGATCAAAGTTAATAGACTCGGATGGACCAATCACCGAGTAACAACCAGTGCCTTTGAGGAGGACCTCGGCTAGTTTTTCATTCATTACCTTGCATGAAGAGAAAAACACTCTCCGCTTATCAAGGCATGGTGCGAGTATTTCTCCGAGTTCCTCAAAAGAAAGATCGTCTAAAGTAAGACCTATGCCTCTACTATTGCCATGACAGGAAAAATGAAGGTATCGGTAGCCACTATCTCCAAAATTGTCAATTACTTTCTCAAGTTCCTTCTTGGTACGAATGTATACGTACTCTGCTTCAGAGCGGCTAATTTTGAGAATCTGGGATAATATCTTCCCCTCAAATAAATCTTTTTTTTCGTCAGAAAAACGGAGGGATTCTATAATAAATATGCGCGGTTTTGTTTTCATGAGTTCTTTTCTGATTATTCCATAAATTTTATTATGCTTATCCTATTTATGTTCATTATCATAAATTATTAGTTAAGTAAATCTATCTTAATAGCCCCCGTCCCCATCAAGGCAGCCTTTCCCGATGCGACCCCGCCTAACACTTAATTCCTATCCTGAAAGTAATACACAGGTATGGAGCTACAGCGCTCCAAATTCTAAAAGGAGCGAGCCGCAAGGAATGAAACTGCTCAGTGTTAAAGAAATCTGCGCACTTATCCAGGCAAAGCCATCGACCGTCTACCAGTGGGCGGAGCTCGGGCAGATCCCGTGTTTCAAGATAAACGGCCTTCTGCGGTTTGACGAGAAGGAGATCCTCGACTGGCTAAAGGACCAGAAAAGGGTGTATAATATTGGCCGTGCAGGTAGAAGGCCCGGAAAGGAGGTATAGGCAAATGGGCCTCTACAAACGAAAGGACTCGCCGCACTGGTGGATGTCCTTCAGGGTCGAAGGCCGACGGATTTACGAATCCACCGGCACGGATAACAAAAAACTCGCTCAACGAAAGCACGCAAGCCGGTTAATCGAGTTGGAGGAAAAACAGCTCGGCGCGCCAGCTAAGATCGACGGGAAGACGCCTTTTTGTGATCTCGCGAACCAGGTCCTGAAGTGGGCAGAATGGCAGCGGGCCTACAAAGACAAGAAAACTCATGTCAAGTATCTCATTGAGGCGTTCGGGAGGCTTGAGCTCAAGGATTTCACGACGCGAACGGTTGAGCTCTACTACCGCGGCTTTACCGATTCCGGCAGGACCATCTCGACGGCGAACAGGTACCTACAGACGCTGAAGGCGATGTTCACCAAGGCCGTTGAATGGGAGCTGGTTGAAGAGGAGGTCTTGAAGCGCGTGCGCCGGGTCAAGCTGCTGCCGGAGAACAACAGGCGCTTACGGTTCCTTTCAAGGGTGGAAGGGCAGGCCCTAATAAACGCCTGCGAACCGCACTTGAAGCCTATCGTGATAACCGCGCTTAACACCGGCATGAGGAGAGAGGAGATACTTTCCCTCGAATGGGGAAAGCATGTTGACCTGAAGCACGGGTTCATACTCCTCGACAGGACCAAGAACGGCGAGCGGCGCGAGGTTCCCATCAACCAGATCTTGAAGGGCGTGTTCCAGGGCCTTGTGCGGCACATCAACAGCCCCTATGTTTTCACGGACAAGGCTGGCAGGAGGTTCAGGGACCTGAAGCGGTCTTTTTCCTCGGCCTGCAAGAAAGCGGAATGGAGTTCTCCTCCGGCATATTTTTTCTCGCGCTCGCCGCCTTCTTCCTCGCTCTCTCGTTCCTTGCCGCCAGGTTCGTAGCGCGCTCGTCGTTCGGCAGGGTCCTTAAGTCCATTCGCGAGGACGAGAAGGCCATACAGGTCTTCGGGTACAACACCGTCTATTTCAAGCTCGCCATATTCGTCATATCCGCAGGCATGGCGGCTGTCGCGGGGTCGCTTGTAGCTTCCTACATAAACTTCGTCGATCCGTCGAGCTTCACGGTGATGGAGTCGGTCTTCATACTCGCGATAATCATCTTCGGCGGGCTCTCTTCCCTAAAGGGGTCGGTCGTAGGCGCGCTCGTCCTCGTCCTTCTCCCCGAGGCGCTCAGGTTCGCGGGTTTCCCGCAGGGAATCGCCGCGCAGATGCGCCACGTCGTCTACGGGCTCTTCCTCATCGTCCTCATGCTTTACCGGCCGCAGGGGCTTTTCGGGGAGTTCAAGCTGTGACAAAGACCGACGCCATACTCAAGACAAGGAACCTCGTAAAGCATTTCGACGGCGTGCGTGCGGTGGACGACCTTTCTATTTCGATTGCCAAGGGCAAGGTGACGAGCGTCATCGGGCCGAACGGCTCGGGGAAGACCACACTTACGAATGTCTTAAGCGGGCTCGCCTCCATCGACGGCGGGTGCGTCGTACTCCACTCGGTCGCGCTCAAGCGCATAAGGCCCTTTGACATGCCTTCGTACGGCATGACGCGGACCTTTCAGCAGGTGAGGCTCTTCGAGCAGATGCCGGTCCTCGATAACGTCCTCGTCGTCCTTACCGAGCGGTCCGTCTTCGGCGCGCTCTTCGAGAGGCACGGCGCACTTCATGTGAAACAGGCCGAAGAGGCGTTAAAAAAAGTCGGGCTCTGGGAAAAAAGGGACGAGCTCGCCGGAGGGCTGTCCTACGGGCAGAGGAAACTTTTGGAGATCGCGAGGGTGCTCGCGCTATGCGCCGGGAGGCAGGGGGATATGATCCTCCTCGACGAGCCGTTCGCGGGGCTCTTCCCGAAGATGGTGAAGACGGTATCCAACATCATAACGGCGCTCCGGGACGAGGGCAGGACCATCATCCTCATAGAGCACAACATGGACCTCATAAGGGAGCTCTCCGACCATGTGATAGTGATGGACAGCGGCAGGTTCCTCGCCGAAGGGAGCCCTGAAGAGGTCCTTGAGCGGAAGGATGTAATAGAGGCCTATCTTGGCGAGTAGCGCATAATGAAAAAAGAAGACCTCCTGCATCTTAAGGGCGTTTCAGTCCACTACGGCGGCGTAAAGGCGCTCGACAAGGTCGACGTCTCCGTGCGCAGAGGCGAGATAGTCGCGCTCATGGGGCCGAACGGCGCGGGCAAATCGACGGTCCTTAAGGCGGCCTTCGGGCTCGCCCCGCTCGATTCAGGCCAGGTCCTGCTCGACGGCAAGCCGTTTACGCCGGTCGTCCACGAGATGGTCCGCCGTGGTGTCGTCCTCGTGCCGCAGGGGAGACGCGTCTTTACGCACCTCTCGATAGAAGAAAATCTGGAAATAGGCGGCTATTTTATGAAGGACCGCGTGGAGACCGGCCGGAGGGTGGAAGAGGCCCTCGCGTTCTTCCCGGCGCTCAAAAAAAAGAGGAAGCTAAAGGCAAGGGCCCTTTCAGGCGGAGAGCAACAGATGCTCGCGATAGCGAGGGGGCTTGTGGCCGGGCCGAGGGCGCTCCTTCTGGACGAGCCTTCGCTCGGCTTGTCTCCGAAGATAATCAAGGAGGTCTTCGCGAAAATCAAGGAGATTAACGAGTCCCAGGGGACCTCCGTCATGGTCGTCGAGCACAACCTGAAATCCCTCTTGGGGATCGTCGACCGCGCCTATGTGCTCGACAAGGGGAAGGTCGTGGCAGAAGAGACGGCCGAAGGCCTCAGGACCAGCGGCATACTGGAGCGGGTATTCATGGGGAAACCGGGGAATTAGGAGATTGCAGACTGCCCGGGTTGTGACGTGGGCTTTGCAAAGGCGCTTATCGCGCCTTTTTTGTTTCAGGTCCAAACGCCCGAGGGATGTTCAAGGGTGCTGTCAATCGTCTTTAAAGTAAAGGCAATCGCCTGAATATTCGGATAGTTTGCATGGGCCGTCGTTTTCCCGGCAAGACTTGCCTGAAAATAAAATATTTGTTGTCTTATGTGATTTAATATTTACAAAAAAACATTTTCTGGTAATATTGCCGAAAATGGTTAAACGTAATATTCACCTGCTGCTCGCCGTTCTTTTAATATCCATCCTCGCATACAGCGGCACCCTGTCGAACGGTTTTGTCTTTGACGACAATTTTCAATTGCTTCAGAACCGCTGGATAACCGACCCGTCAAGCATTAAAAAAATATTTTTCTCGTCCGTATGGGACTTCGAGGGGCATGGCGGGTCCATCGCCTATAACTCCTACAGGCCGCTAATACATGTCGCCTACATCTCCGTCTATCGCTTCTTCGGGCTCGACCCCGCGGCATATCACGCGCTGAACGTCATCCTGCACGCGTTGAACTCCGCCCTCGTTTTCATAACGGCGTCATTGCTGTTATCAAGGGCCCCCGGCGCGGCCTCACGCCCTTACGCGGCGTACCTGCCGTTTTTCGCCGCAACGATATTCGTCCTTCACCCGGCCGGCGCAGAGGCGGTCTCGTGGGTCGCGTGCGTCACCGAGCTTCTCTACACGCTCTTCTTCCTGCTGTCGTTTCTGGCTTTCATCGGCACGGACAAAGCGCGCGCGCCCTTGCTCTCCGCGGCGTTCTTTTTTGTCGCCCTCCTCTCCAAGGAGACTGCGCTGGCGCTTCCCGTAGTGATATGGGCGTACGACAGGTGCGGCGAGAGGGGAGTATCAAACAGGGCAGGGGCGCTCGTCAGGTACGGCCCATTCGCGGTTGCGATTGTGATCTATCTGCTCCTAAGGGCCTATTCGCTCGGCGGCATGGCACCGGGCCAGTCGAAACACGCGTACCTCAACGCTTATCAAGTGCTTCTTAATGTCCCGTTGCTTATGGCGGGGTACATGAGATTTCTCGTCATACCTTCGGACCTTACCGTCTTTCATGTCTTCGCGCCGGTCTTCGGCCTGAACGACTTGAGGCTCCTTGTGTCCGTCGCTGTCCTGGCGGCAATGGCCTTCATATTCGTGAAGACCTTCAGGTCGGACAAACGCATGTTCTTCAGTCTCACACTAATGGTCGCGCCGCTCCTGCCTGTCATGTACATACCGGGGATCGGCAGAAACCCTTTCGCAGAAAGATACATGTATCTCCCTGTCGTTGGTTTTGCTCTCTCTCTCCTCTATCTCTCCGACCGTTTGCTCGGAAAGGCGGCAATGAGGCGGGCATGGTCCGCGTTTGCGCTTCTCGCGACAACCGTAGTTGCCGTATATGCGTTTGTTGTCGTCACAAGGATACCCGAGTGGCGCGACGACGGCACCCTCTGGAGGAGCGCCATAGAGCAGGACCCGGCCAATTATTACGCCATGAACGAGCTCGCCGGCCTTCTGCTTGAGAGAAAGGCGTACGACGAGGCCGCGGATATTGCAGGGAGGTCCGTTGAGATAAACTCCTTAAGACCCGCACAAGATGCGAGGATACTCGGCCGCGCGCACTTTACGATCGCCACTGCGTTAAGGCTTAATGGCGTTAAAGACGGGAAGGCCGATACCGGATCAATAGAGGGCGCTCTCTTCCATTACAACGAGGCGTTGAAGGTCTTCAAGGCGAAGAACGACTTGAAGGCGGTCTATAACGACCTTGGGGCCTTCCAGATGACCCTTGGACGCTCGGATGATGCCGTAAAGAGCTTCGAGGCGGCGCTTTTGGCCGTGCCGGACGACAATATCTTGTTAAGGAACCTTCAGATAGCGCGGAAGGCGGCGGTTTCAAGGGTCGCGAAAGGGCCCAGGTAGTATCTCGCCACGCGCAGGGCGCACTCCATCAAGGCACAAGCCTGATTACCACTATCTCCCCCTTCGTCCCTGTCCTCATCGGCGGGCCGAAGGTCCCGAGCCCGCTCGAGATGTAGATCGAAAGATTCCCCTCTTTCTTAAGCCCGTAGGAATAGCCTTTATAGAGATAATCGGCGAGCCAGACAAAGGGGTACATCTGCCCCCTGTGGGTGTGGCCTGAGAGCTGGAGTCTCACCCCGAGCCTTTTGACGGCTGAAAAGTCGAGCTCGGGATTCCAATAGGTCCTTGACTGGTGGGCCGAAAACGAGGCCGCGCCTTTCCTGCCGATGGAGGTCGGGGTGTGATAGAGGAGTATGGCGGGTGCGCCGTCCTTGAAGCCGGGCCTGTTGCGGATGATAGATTCGATATCGCGGGATGCGCCAAAGACGGGGTAATCGACTCCGATTATCCGGACGCCGTCTATGACCGCCACATCGTCCCTAAGCACCTTTACCTTCGTACGCGAGAGCGCATCAAAGACCCTGTCGAGCCCGATGTAGTTCTCGTGGTTGCCGGTCACGAAGAAGACGCCTTCTTTTGCGTTCAGCTCGTCTATTGAGGAGGCGAAGTCGTTGAGCTTGCCGGAGCTCATGCCGTCGAATAAGTCTCCTGTGATGAATATCAGGTCTGGTTCGAGCGAGTTGATCTGCGCCGCGACTTTTTTCATATACCCGGGCCTGTAGATCGCCCCTAAGTGCGCATCCGTCACCTGCACGATAGTCCTCTTGTACCAGCCCTCCGCGAGCCCCGGCATCTCGACCTCTACGGTCCTCACAACGGGATGGAAGGCGTTCCATACGCCGTAGGCTGAAAACAGGAACGCCGCCGCAAAAATGACTGACGCAGTCCTGCGTATCACTGCCTTTTTGCCCGCGACGCAAAAAACGAGGAACAATATCCAGCAGACGACTGAGGCCATCAAAAGGTTTACAGCAAGCCCTGTCCACGCGGCGGTAATCGCGTATAGCGCCCTTGTAAGGGAGTTGTAGTCGACACGGAGCAGGATTATGGAGAGTATGTGGCCGAGGCCAAGGAGGAAAACGGAGGCAAATAGCGCCATCCTTGCCCGCCCCTTCGGGACCGAGAGAAGGCGGGCGAAGGAGAAGTAGAGGAATAGGTGCGCAACGGCGAAAATGGAAAGAAAAAGGATTATCCTTGAAGCCATGCGTAGATTATATCATTAAAGAGAGACTTGAAGGCACCCGGCTACTTCTTCCCGAAGACGCACGAGTCATCCAGCCCCTTTCCCATGAACTTGTGCCGGAGGACCCAGAGGCCGGGCCTGGAGATGTTCTTTTTCATCTGTTGCGCCACGGAGCCTATCATCCAGCACCTCTCCTTACAGCCCCTTACCTTGTTCCGCACCTCTTCGGCGCGCGCGCCAGTCCATATCTCTTCGAATGATTGCTTCGTCAAGTCCCCCATAGGCTCGTTCAACACATTACAGGGGAGTATCTTCCCGTAAGGGTCGAGGAAGAAGGAGTCTATTCCCATCTCGCAGGGAAGGAGCCTCGCGTTGCCCTTGATGTAGTTGACGAGCCCGTAGTTGAAGTACGCCCTGAACCAGTCCTTGACCTTGTTGGACTTGAGTAACTCCTCTATGAGCCTCTTGAACTCCGCGCTTGCCGCGTCCGGGTCCTTGAACTCGTTGTCGAACTTGTGGAAGTAGAAGGCGTTGTGGATGGCGGCCGTTGCGAACTCGAGCCCCATCATCTTCGCGAGGTGGTAGAGCTCCATCACATCCTTCGCGTTCCTGTCGGTCACCGTGATGCCGAAGCCGATGTCCTTTACGCCCATGCGGTTCAATTCAATGAGCGTCCTTATGCCCCGGTCAAATCCGTCGTTCAAGCCCCTGAGCTCGTCGTTGGCCTTGGGAAGCCCCTCTATGCTTATCCTTATCCCTAAGTCCTTGCGCTTCTCGAAGAGCCTCAATATCCGGTCGGTGAAGTACCCGTTGGAGCTTATGACGAGCCTCTTCGCCTTGGACTTCAAGACATCGACAATATCCTCGAGGTCTTTCCGGAGGAACGGCTCTCCGCCGGTGACATTGACGGTATTCAGATAGGGGAGCTTCCGGTAAACGGAGAGACCGATCTCCTCATCGTGCTTGGAGGGATATTGCCATGTGTTGCACATGTGGCATTTGGCGTTGCAGCGGTAGGTTACGATGACGCTTGCGAATCTTATAGGGTTCATCCTTGTATTCCGTTCCTGTTGTTGTGGCGAACGCAATAAATGTCTTTATACTGCGTTGTCTAAAAGCCATTTCTCGCGTTCGGAAATACTCTTCCTGAATTGGTTGTGATTTAATTTGTCAGCGCCTTCTTATAAAGCTCCTCGAATTCCTTCGCTATATTATCCCATGAAAAATTCTCAAGTACATATTTTTTTGCCTTGGGCCTGAGCTTTTCGGCCTTTGAAGGGGCGTTTGCTATCTCTTTGAGCATTTCGGCGAGGTCATTCGGGTCTCTTGATTTGAATGTGAAACCGAGCGAGTTCAACGCCTCGATGTTCTCGGGTATGTCGCTCACAAGGCACGCGTTCCCGTAGCTCATGGCCTCAAGCAAGGCAGTGGGCAGGCCCTCTATCTCGGAAGGGAGAACGAAGAGGTACGGATTGGAGAATAACTCTTCGAGGGTCTCTCCGCTCGCGTGTCCCGTGAATATTATGTCTCCGTCGCCTCCGGCGAGGTTCTTAAGCCTCTTCTTGTACTCCTCTTCATGCGGCGCGTCCCCGGCGATGACGAGCTTCAATCCTTCGGGCCTCGCCGATCTGTACGCCTCGATAAGATAGTGCGCGCCTTTTTCCGGCACCAATCTCGCGGCAAAGAGGATGTAGCCGCGCTCTGTGAGCCCCCACTTCTTTTTGATGAGGGAGGGCTTCCTCATCTTCGGCGGGTTCACGCCGGTCGGGATATAGACGCTCTCCTTGCCGTATTTTTTCTTGATGTACTCCCTCTGGACATTAGACACGACTGTGAGTACATGCGGGAATGCTATTGACGGGGCCTCGGTGAATTTAAGGAAGAGCCTGCCCCCGAGCCCCCAGCGCGAGCGCTTCCACTCAAGCCCGTGGCCCTGCACGACGACCTTCCTGCCCCTGAGCCTCGGGAGGAACGAGAACATGGCCGGGCCGAACGCGTGGAAGTGGACGACGTCGCAGTCCGGCTCCATTAGCTGTTTGACGGAGGAGAAGAACGAGGCGGAGAGCTTCTGGAGCGATTTCGAGTTTATCGCGGGGACCGTCCTTATCTTCATGCCCCGGTAGACGCCTCCGTCCTTAACGCCGGTCCCCTTCATCGAGTAGACGACGACCTCGTGCCCGCGCTTCACGAGCCGCGAGCCGATCTCCTCGGTATATTTTTCAATGCCTGCCCCGTAGGGCATGCCCTTTACTACCATGTAGACTATCTTCATCAACGCTCCCGCGTTAGCCCTTTGTGGCGGAGAGTATCACGCTTAAATGCTGTATCTCGCTTTCAGCCCCCCTGAACCGCCTGGAAAGCGACGGGCCGACCTTCGAGACATACCCGTCTTCAAGCTTGATCACAGGCGTTGTCCGTACTTTTACCCACCCGTTCCTCTCGAACATCCGACGGTAGTCGACGGGCCGGAGCCTGTTGGGCGAGCCGGGGCAGGCGAAAAGGTTGTAGATAAAATCTCCGTACCTGTAGATGTTCAGGGGGTCTGCGTCCCTTATCCAGCGGGTGTGGGTCTTCAAGTCTATTTCGGCTATGAGCACCGCGCCTTTTTTGACGACCGTGCTCAACTGCGTCACGGTCCTGTCCATATCCGGGAAGTGCTCGAACGCCGCCTGGCTGAAGACGATGTCCACCGTGTTTTTTCCGAATACGGTCACATCGAAGTCGCGGGTGACGATGTAATCCAGCCTGTCGTTTTTCCCTGAGCGCGTGAGGGCGAGCTGTCTTTTTAGCTCATCCGTGTTTTTGTGCCCGCCTTTTTCGATGCGCGTGAAAAGTTCATTGTAGAGCGCGTCGGGGACGGACTCCACGAGATTGTTTACATCGAGCGAGTTGTATTTGTCGGCGCCCTTCGCGAGGAGAATAAGCCCCACGCCGAGGTCCGCGCCCGGGCCGAGCTCGAGCACGGTCTTCCCGGAGATATCGCTTTTGCCGGTGTAGCTCTTCAAGTGATAAAGCCATCGCTCCACGACGGTCGCGTCATAATCGACTGCGCGTTTGAAGTCCTCAATGCCGAAGGTCCTCGGGGTCCTGTACCCGTAAAGGGCGCTCTTCGCCTTAATTAGCGCGAGAAAGCCTATTCCGGCGTAGTGGTGGAAGAGGTTCCGGACCTTTGACGGCCGTATTGTCTCAACGGATATTGCCATTTATTCTCCTTGAAGCTCGCATCTAAGCCGTTTTTTCGTATACGCCTTTAAGCATCGTCATATGCCTCTCGGCGTTGTTCTCTCCTTCTACCTTCAAGCGCGCGGCCCTGCCGAGCTCTGCTATCTTCGACGGGCTGGAGGCGAGGTATTTGATCCGCTCCTTGAGCGCTTTGTAATCGCCCATCGGATAGAGAAGGCCGGTCTTTTCGTCGACGACCATCTCGGGCACGCCCCCGACCGTGGAAGCGACGACGGGCTTGCCGAACGCGAAGGATTCCAGTATCGACATCGGCGCGTTCTCGTACCACTCGGAGGGGAAGACGATGAAGGCCGCGCCCCTGAACATATCTTTAAGCCCGTCCCCGGTCTTGTATCCCTCGAACGCCGCGTTCGAGATGCCGTTCTCCTTTGCGAACG
This sequence comes from Deltaproteobacteria bacterium, assembly GCA_016182655.1. GTDB lineage: Bacteria > Desulfobacterota > GWC2-55-46 > GWC2-55-46 > GWC2-55-46 > GWB2-55-19. Next base: position 161,219 of record JACPGB010000024.1, on the reverse strand, counting down.
CCTCGTACTCCTTCCTCATCGGCCCGTCGCCTACGATCTTCAATTCCACATCGAGCCCCTTTACGGCCTTCAGCATCGTTATAACACCCTTCTCTTTAGAGAGCCTCCCGACATAAAGTATGTAGCCCTTGTTGGAATAGACCGGCTCGAACTCGTTCACCTTGATGAAATTGGGTATGTGGACGAGCTTCTTTTCAGGGAAGCCCGCCTCCAGGTGTTTCTTTAAAAGAAATAAGCTCGGAGAGATGAAACGGCTCACCCAGTCGTACTTTTTAAGCGCGCTTGCGAAGTACGATTCCACCGTATAGACGAGCGAAGAGACGAGCGACCCCTTGTGGCACCTGGATAGCAGACAGTTATAAAAGGACTTGCCCGCGCACTTCTCGCAGACCGCATCGTTGCGTATCATCAGGTACGAGGGGCAGACGAGCTTGTAGTCGTGTAGGGTCATGACGAACGGCACTCTCCGTGCCTTTGCCTCGTCAACAATCGAGGTCGTGAGCCTGCCGTAGATGTTGTGGCCGTGGACGATATCGGGTTTGAAGGACTCAAGGAGTCCGGAGAAGGACTTTCGCGCGTCCTTCGAGTAGACGAGCTTTGCGCTCGCCCGCGCCTTTTTGGCGAGCCCGATACCTTCGTACTTGAGCTCGGGCGCGAAGAAGCGCGAATAGGGCGAAGGGAAGTTCTTCTCGAAGCGCATGGTGAAAGGCGCGACTTCGTTCCCGCCTCTTTCGAGCATCTCTATCTCGTCGAAGAAGACCCTCTCGGAGCCTCCGCGCATGTAGTAGAAATTATTTGCGAATACTAACTTCATGGCCTCACTTCCATTGCGACATCGGGTTCCAGTACGCCTCGGCGGACCACCCGATGGTCTCGTCTATTATCTGCTTTTCCATCCTGGTCATGTGAAACCAGGTCGTGGATATCATCCCGAGCGGGGGCTCCTCGAGCCCGCCCGCGTATCTGGCGAACGAGAATATGTTCTTCTTTCTGTCAAAGGTGGAGCCGAAGACCTTGAACCCGTTTTTCTGAAAGTACTTCATCGTGGAGAAATCGTTCGTGTCGTAGTAGTGGTAGTCGGCGATGACGACCTCCTTCGAGATGAGCTTGAGCGCTTCGTCAAAACCGTCGGTCCCGTGGAGCTGTTTCCAGGCCATCCTCCTGAACATGGATGGGTGTAGGAACATGTCTCCCCAGACGATGGTCTTTATGCCCTTCCTCTTAAGATATTCCTGGACTCTGTTTATGTGGCGGGCAAAGGCCTCGGCCGTCAAGACCCGGTCATTGTCCTTCACGGCCGGCTTGGTCGCCCAGTGGACGCCCCAGACCTCATCGTGGCCGATGTGAAAATATTCCGGCGCGAAGACTGCCGAGAGCTCGTCCATGAGGTCAAAGGCGATTCCGTAGACCTCTTCCTTGTCCGGGTCGTATGTGTGCGCGTTCAGCATGAGGGACGGGTGTGCGGTTTTCAAAAGGTCGGTCTGGTGCGTGAGGAGCTGTATCTCGGGGATGACCTTGAGCCCGAGGCCTTTTGCGTGGGCCACTATTCCCTTTAGCGTCTCCATCGGCACGGCACCCGCCCTCGCAAGCTCCGGGTGCGACTTGTAGACGACCATGTCGTCTGCCATTATGATGACGGTGTTGAATTTGAGGACTGCGGCCCTCGTGATGACCTCTTTCATGTAGGAGGCGTCCGGGATGAGCGGGAGATGCAGCGCCCTTATCCTTATGCCCGGGTAGTCCTCGATAGCAGCCTTCCTGAAATAAAAACCCTGAGAGTCTTTTTCCAGCGTGTTGACGAGCGTCCTCGTGCCGTAGAGCGCGCCTGCCTCGGAGCCTGCCTTGAGCACTACCTTTCCGGCTTCATGGGCGATCGCGTACCCCTCCGGGCCTTTTACTTCGGTCTCGGGGACTATCCTTATGACTATCTCGCCACCCTTGCCTTTAAACGCGTACCCTGTCTTTTTAAGGAGCTCGCCTCTAAGGAACGCCGCCGCTCCCGCGCACCTCTCGCACGCTTCTATCCCGGTAGAGGGGCCTATTCTCTTTCCGGCTTCAAAGAGGCGGACGAGCTTCGGGGCCGGGACATCGAGCGCGAGGGCGGTCTCCGCTGCCGCGATTAAAAAGAAAGCCGAGACGATGAAAAAGAATACCCTTCTCAAAACCCCCTCCTTGGTCCGAAGAACGATACGCAGAGCCTGAATGCCCCGACGACGGGGCTTATGTAGCTCACCTTGAGGAAACGGTTCGTGAGGAGGTGTATCGCGAGGAACATGACGACGATGGACGCGCAGAGCGCCGCGCCCGACCCCGTGACCCCGAGGAATGGGATGAAGGCGAAGTTGAGCGCGATGTTGGAGGCCGCCGCTATTATGACTGTCGCGGCAAGGAGGTCCGGCCTCTCCATGCCGTTCACGACGCTCCCCAGGAGCCTTACGAACGGCGCAAGCAGCCCCCATACCCCTATGAGCCTCAATACGGTCACGGCCTCCGTGCCGTTGTACTTTCCGGCGTAAAGGAGGTCGAGGAGCGTGCCAGGGAAGGCGACGAGGACAAAAGACGCCGGGAAGAATATTATGAGCATGTAGGAGAGGTACTTTTCATAGATCTCGGCGGCCCTCTCAAACCCCCTGCCGCTCCGGCTCTCCTTCGAGGTGAGCGGAAAGACTATCATGTTGAACGCCTCGCCCATCATGTAGAAGAACTGTATGAAGACCATCGCCGCGCCGAATACGGCGACGGCCGTCGCGTCCATGAGGAGCCCGATTATCACCGGGTTCGACTGGTTGTATACGTTCATCCCTATGTTGTTGAGGAGCGCGTGCTTCGAGAAGAAAAATATCTTCTTCATCCACTCCCCCTCGATACGGGCGGAGAGCGAGACCCTCCCGAATATCCTTATCCAGCCCTGCACGGAGTTTATGAGGTAGACGGCGGACAGGAGCAGTATCACGCTTCCGGCGGTCGTGAGCGAAGAGCTAAAGATGTAAAACCCTATGAGGAATATGGCGAAGAGGGACAAGTCCAGCGCGAATACGCCGGCGATCTCGAGCCTCGCGGTCAGATACTGTTTCGGCTGGTTGTTAAGGAGCATCGAGACCATGAGAACGGGCAGGAGCCGGAGGAGCTCGCCCAGGCCCGCGCCCCCGAACCAATCGGATGCGAAGAACGAGAGGATGATAAGTACTACGGTCGACGCCGCCCAGAGCGCGGCCTTGAAGACGAGCGAGTTGAAGAGTATAGCGGGGGTGTCGGCCTCCCCCCTCTCCGAGATGTACTTTATTATCGCCTGCCCGACTGCGACGTCGATCGACGAGACGAGTATCACCCTGAAGGACTCCGAGAGTAAAAACGCGCCGAACTCCTCCTTCGGCAACTGGCGTATTATGAGGATGCCGAATACCACGCCGAAGAGGCCGACGACCCCCTTGTCCATTATGGCGTAGAAGCCCTTTACCCTCGTGGGGGATGAAAAGGCCCGCCTGAACCTGCTCGTAAAATATCCCTTCATCAGCCCTTGAGGCGGGTGTTCCCCGCAAGCAGTATTACTGAGCCGTTAAAGACCCTGGCGAAGAGCGTCTTCGAGACCTTGTAGGTGAGGACCCTCACCGGGTTTATTACCTTTCCGAGCTTGGAGATGTGGGGGTTGTCCGGGTTGTCGACATTCTGGGATATTATCTCGTAGGCGACGACCTCGAAGCCAGCGCCTCTCAAGAGCTCCGCAAGCGAGCTCATCTTGAAGTACTGTATGTGCCCGAGCTTACGCCGGTTGTCCTCTCTCGTGTAGCGCCCGGTCTTGTCGTTGGCCCAGTACCAGAGCGAGTCCTCGAGAGGCACCTTTATGACGAGGTGTCTGGCGACCGCGCTCAAGGCCCCTAAGACCTTTCCGGGGTCTTCGAGGTGCTCAAGGACATCCATGAGCATCACGATGTCTGCTCTTCCCTCGCCAATGGGGAGAGCTTCTATCCGGGCATTGACGAAGTCTGCCCCGGTATTATTTTTCCTCGCGGCCCCGAGCATGTCGAGGGAGATGTCGAGCCCGATGACCTTCGCCTTCGGGTAGGCCTCGGCCATTCCCTTGGCGATAAGCCCGGCCCCGCACCCGATGTCGCAGATGACCCTGGGGGAGACTCTGCCTTTGATGAGCCTCCTTACCTTTTCTATCTTCCAGGGGCTGTCCTCGACATGGAGGGTCGTGTTTATTTTGGTGTAGTCCTTCCTGTGGAAGTCCGAGATGCTCATGCTGAGGCCTTTCCGGGGGCGGGGTCCTCCGCCATACCCTTTGAGAAGAGCAGTCCGGCAAAGAGCCAGAAGTAGAAGCTCACCGCCCTGTAGGTCAAGGGCGAGCCGAAAAAGCTCTCGACTATCATTATCACGGTAAAACCGAGGAACATGAGGGCGACGGTCCGCGTCTCGTTGTCAGTCCTCGTCAAAAAGAGCTTTTTGCCCTGTTTCATGAACCTCGCGAGCAGGATGACCACTGCAAGGATGCCGAAGAAGCCTATCTGGGCGAAGATGTTGACGAAGCCAACATCCGTAAGAAGCGCGAGCCGCTCATCCGCGAAATCAAGACCCGAGATGCGGTCGACCTCGACGAGGGCGGTCGTGCCCCCGGCGGTGCCGGTGACATCGCTCCCGATGAGGCCGGGACCGACGCCGAACCAGAAAAAGTCCCGCGCTATCCTGTAGGTGACATAGGTGAGGATGTAGAGGCGCGTCCGCTCGAGCGTGTGCGAGAGGTAGTCCGGCGAGAACATCTCGACGAGCCTCATTATCGGGTTTGTCGTCGTCTCCTGCGTGAGCGCCTGGGCGAACCCGTAATAGATGAGCAGGACCGGCACGCCGAGGATGGGGAGGCCGAGGAGCGCCGCGGTCTTGACCTTTTTGCCGCATAGCCAGTTCATGTAGATGAACGCCAGATACATGGCTATCCAGCCCTTCCTTGAAAAGCTCGCAACGAGCACCGTTACGCCGAGGAGGATTATCGCGGTCGTGACGAGTCCCTTGTCCTTGCCGACATAGCGCCTCGCGAGCGGGAGGCAGAGGAGCAACGCTATGTAGTTTCCGAATACGCCGTACCGCAGGAGCGTCCCGCAGACCCGGAGGCCCTCGGAGCTCAAGGTTATGTCCTGGGTCTTAAGTATCTTGTCCCCGACGACGACGTCCTTCGGCCTGAAAAAGTCGTATACGGCCTCCCCGCCGACCACCTGCACGAGTCCCGCGAATATCTGGAGGACGCCGCTTGCGATGAATATAGAGAGAAAGAGCTTCAAGTCCTTTCTCGTGTAATCGGATTGCGTGATTATGAAAAAGAGGAAGACATACCGAAAGACGCTCTTTACGCCGAGGGCCGCGACGGTCGGCGGCACTGAGTTGAACACCGTGGAAGCCAGCACCGCGCCCGCGAGCATGAATATGGGCAGATCGAGCGGAGTCCTCCGCCAGCCCCTGCCGCGGAGCAGGTTCTCCCCGACCACGACGACGAAGAGGAGGAATATCGTGCCTTCGGCCCCGTACCTGAAGAGCGGGTAGAGCTGGTCGGGCGCGTACTTGAGGAAGAGCTCCTCGAAAGGGAGGTACGCGGCATAACCCATGATAAAGGCCTTGCGGAACTTGTAGACCACGGGGAAGGCGACTGCGAAGGCGAGCGCGGCCCCTGCCACGGGCTTCACGGTTATGAGGAGCCCTATTGCGAACGAGAGCGCCACGGCCGCTACGGCCCCCGCGACGACATACGGGTTCAAGCCGCGCGTCTCGGATGAATTGGTCCAGGTGTTTTCAGGCATTCCCGATGTCGGCGAGCGCGAGACGGAGGAGCTCCGAGATCATCAGAGCCACCTCGCCCTCTATCCCCTCTTTTGTCCCTTCTAACTCGTACTTGGACACTAAATCGATGTAATAGAGCAGTACTTCCGTAAGGTAAAGCGGCAGGAGTACGCGGGCGTCATGCGCGCCGAGCCCTGTCTTCTCTCCGTAGAGCCCTGTAAGTCTCGAGTACCGCTCGCCCTTGAGAAGCGCGAATATCTCTTTTGCGCCCTTGCCGAAGATGAGGTGCTCGCTGTGTACGATGAAGTTGTACGCGTCCCATAGCGGCGCCCTTATTTTCGCGAGCTCCCAGTCGAAGACGAACATCTCCGTACCCTTGAGGTAGATGTTCCACGGCGTAAAGTCACCGTGAGAGAGGCCGAAGCGCAATTCTTTGCCTTCGAGCGCGGGGCAAAGCTTTGAGAGGCCCCTTTCAACGGCATCGAAAAGCTTTTTGCGGTTCCCGCGCTCGCCCGGGAGCGTCTTTAACGCCGCTTCCGCGCGCGCAAGGACATCGGAGCCTTTGACACCATGCCTCGTTTTTTCAAAAAGCTCGGAGAGCGCGCCTATGTGCCGCTCATCCAGCCCCCTTTCCACATCCGAGAAACCCGGGGGAGGGGGCGTCTGCAAGAGTACGGCGTCTCCCGTGCCGTTCATAGTTCCGTAAAATACATGCGCAGGGGTCTTCATGCGCGTTAGCCTCAATGCATCGAGCTCTTTCAGCGCCCGGGACTCGTCCTCGACCCTCTTGCGGGCCTGATCGGTCGAGCCGATCTTAGCGTACGCGATAGTCCCGCGAGAGCGCTCCATTATCTGGGCCGTGAACTTCTGGTAGTAATAGCCGTTCGCGCCCGTGTACAGGACGATGTCTATCCCGTCGTTGTCCATGACCTTCGAAAGAAAGCTCTTAAGGACGCCGACCGGGTTTTTGGAGCCCGCGCGTACCGCGACCACTATCCGGTCAGGGAATACGAGCTCGGGCCTCCCGGCGATATTCAGCGCCTGAGTGACCCGCCACGCCGTCTTTGCCTTAAGGGACGAGGGTTTGACTATATTACCACAATTCCGTATGAGATTCTTGTCGTTCGGGAGGATCCACCGGGGGTTCGAAAACGAGGGCATGACTATGTGGGACGATACCATCGAGAGGCCCGCTTTCGAGAGCCTCTTTTGCGGACCGGGGCAGGCCGATAAGGGAGGAGAGCCCGGCGTCTGTTACGGCCGTCAGGTCGCCGGCGGGCGCGAGATAAAGGCATCCCCCGAGCCTCCTATCCATTCCTGCCCCGCTTGAGCCTATTAGCCATGAACGAGGCGCATATCCGCATTATCTCCTGCTCGGTCTCCTCGATCGTCCTGCTCGTGTCGATTGTATGCCCGCCCTTGAGGGACGAGATAAGCCGCTGGTACTCCTCCTGCTGTCTCATTATCTCTTCGGCAGGTAGCTCCTGTTTTCTTTCAAGGAGCCTTTTAGGCGGCGCGTGGAGGTAGAACTTCAGGTCCGGGTCGGGTATGAGGCGTCCGAGCGCCCTCATGAGGGACTTGGGCACAGAGAAGCCGAACCTCTCCGGGTAGACCATGTGGTCGTAGTAGTACCTGTCGAAGAAGACGAGGCCGCCCCTCGACCACGCAGACTGGTACCTGAGCCTGCCCGTGACGAAGTCCGCCCAGTAGTAGAGGAATTTAAGGAGGTACGAGAGCCGCGCCCTCGGTGACATGTCTACCGTGCGAAGCCCCACGTCCTCCGAATCATTCTTTGGCTTTTTATTTTTCCTGAAAGGCGAGAGATCCGCAATGCGCGGCAACAGGAACGGCCGCCAGTAGAATTTTTTTAGCTTGCCGGAGGTGAAGCAGTCGCCGAATTTTTCGAGGAGCCTTCCAGAGAGCGTAGTCTTGCCGCACCCGTCAGGCCCCATTACGACTATGAAGAGCCCGGAGGGAGAGAAGAGGCGCGCGACATTTGTCCAGGCAAAGGACAGGAATGCCTTCGCCACCCGGATGTTGTCTTTTGCGAGCGAATTGAGAAAGGTCTTAAGCCTTAAGCGAACAGCGTCTTTCTCTATCCCTTTCCAGTCCCTGCGGGATATTTTCGCGCGTAGCTCAGCGGCCCCGTCCTTTCCCACCGCCTCTTCGACGATGAGAGCAAAACGCGCGTTGTCCCTTAATGAAAATATCTTCTCCCGGTACTTGTCCTTTACCTTTCCGGCGTGGAGGAGCGGATACAGGAGGTGCATGGCGGACTCTACCACCGGCTCCGCCACATAGAAGCCCCGGTATTTGACGCGCCCCTCGCCGATCGTTCTGGAGCGGACTATCGGGACAAAGGACGCCCAGGAGCACTCCGACATTACATCTATATGCACGAACTCTATCTCGGGGTGAGTTTTATAGAAGAAGTTGTTCGAGCCGTTGGCCAGCCGGTTTCGGAGATAGAGCATGAGGCCGCACTTTTGGGCGGAGGCGTAGAGGGCCGCCTCGAAGGCGGCTACGTCGCTCGTCCAGATGTCGACATCGTGAGAGGTGTATTCGGGGAGGCCTTCGTAGTTGCCGCAGACGCAGTAAGGCAACCCGCTTCTTTCAAGTTCCGCGAAAAGGGTTTTGAGGAGACCGCCGAGCGCGGTCTCCCTCGGAAGGCTCGAAGGTGTGTTCATCTATCGGATGTCGGCAACCGGCGCACCGGGTCAGGGGTGAATTTTTACGATGTTCGTCGCCTGCAGGCCCTTGTCCCCCTGGACGAGGTCGAACTCGAAGATAAGCTCCCTGCTCGGGAGCGACCCGATGTCTATGCCGGGGGCGAAGGCCGACTCGTGGGCGAAAGCCGTGCCGTACGGCGAGTCCTGCCGCCTCGTGTCGGTTATCCAGAGCCCTGGGCCGATGCGCTGGAGGAACCTCATGAACCCGAAGTTCTTCGAGCGGTTGAAGGTGTAGCAGATCCCCCGGACCTTTGAGCCGGGGTCTCCCCATAGCTTGTCCGGGTCGCCTTTTATAGGCAGGAGGTTCGGTATGAGATAACCGGACATGAAGAGGTCGACTTCGCGTTTCAGGTTGGAAGAGACGTTCGTGAAGGCCACGTCCTCGACCCTGCAACCCTTGTTCTGGAGGGCGCGCACGACCTGTATGAAGTCGCCGTCGCCGGTCGCCATCATGACCTTATCGAGGTTCTCGGACTGCAGAAGGGCGTCGACGGCCATGTCGAGGTCGGCGTTTGCCTTGCCGAAGCGGTTGCCGGACTCGTCCACGTACCAGGAAACGGTCTTCTCGATGACCTTGTAGCCGTAGTCGCGGAGTGTCGAGTGGAAGTTGAAGGTGCGGTCCCGGTACTCGTGGTCGGTCCGCGCCCGGTCGTCGTCATAGGCGACATATGCGTTAAGCCTTATCGGCTCGCCGTTGTCCCTGCAGGCGAAGTCGCGGAGTACGTCGAACCGCATCCCGTAGCCGCCGTTACGCGTGATGTTTGCGACGTCGATATATAATCCTATCCTCTGCGCTTTCTTGTTCATGGGTATCCTTCAATAAATGGTTTTTGATACTTGCTCTCCGGGCGGATAATTGTAAGCGAGGCCCGTCCGGGCGGGCGTATTGTTTTGCGGCCCCCTCAGGAGAGGGGGCCGCAAGTCTTTTATATGTCCAGGTTCGAGACCTCCAGCGCGTGCCTCTCGATGAACTCCCTTCTCGGCTCCACGACGTCTCCCATGAGCTTGGTGAATATCGCGTCGGCCTCTATGGCGTCCTCGACCTTCACCTGCAGGAGTATCCTCTTTTCAGGGTCCATCGTCGTCTCCCAGAGCTGTTCGGGGTTCATCTCTCCAAGGCCCTTGTACCTCTGTATGCCGAGCCCCTTCTTCCCGATCTCGAGGACGCGGTCCACGAGGTCCTTGAAGGTCGGCGCCTCGGTCTCGTTTCCGTTGTTGTCCTTGAGGGTGAACGGCGGCTCCCCGGCGTCCTTTAAGCTCCGGGCGAGGGTGCGGAGGTCTTGGAACTCCGGAGAGTTCAGGAGGTCCCTGTCAATGGAAGTCTCTATGACGAGGCCGTTACGCCTGGAAGTGCATTTGACGCGGAAGGCGCCGTGCTCGGAGTCGGCCTCGATTGTGAACTCGGAGGGCCTTGAGTCCGGGCGGATCGACTTCAAGTGCTTGTCCAGCGTATCGACGAGGGACTTTACGTCCCTCTCGCTACGGAGCGATTCGACGTCGAGCGAGTCGTGGAGCGCGAGCACGCCGATTATGTCGGAGTCCCTCCCCCGCTTCTCGATACGGCCGAGCGAGCGCTGGAGGCGGGCTATCTTCTTGAGCATCGAAAGCAGGGGTTTCCCCTGTATCGCGGACTTCTTCCCCTTCGGGGACACGGTGATGCCCTCCTCGGCGAGGTCGAATATGAAGTCCTCGAGCGATGATTCGTCCTTTAAGTAGCGTTCGTCCTTGCCCCTCTTTACCTTGAAGAGCGGGGGTTCCGCGATGTAGAGGTGGCCGTTCTCGGCGAGAGACTTCATCTGCCTGTAGAAGAAGGTGAGGAGGAGCGTCCTTATGTGGCTCCCGTCGACGTCGGCGTCGGTCATGATGATGATGCGGTGGTAACGGAGCTTTTCCGGGTTGAAGTCGTCGTTCCCGATCCCGCACCCGAGCGCCATGATGATCGTCCGTATCTCCTCGTTTGACAATACCTTGTCGAACCGGGCCTTCTCGACGTTCAGTATCTTGCCTTTAAGGGGCAGTATCGCCTGGAAACGCCTGTCGCGCCCCTGCTTCGCGGAGCCGCCCGCGGAGTCTCCTTCGACGATGAATATCTCGCTAAGCGCGGGGTTTGTCTCCTGGCAGTCGGCGAGCTTTCCCGGTAGGGCGCTTGAGTCGAGCGCGCCCTTTCTTCTTATTATTTCCTTGGCTCTCCGCGCGGCTTCCCTCGCTCGCGCGCCATCGACGGCCTTCTGTATTATCTTCTTCGCGACCGACGGGTTCTCTTCGAGGAACGCGGCGAGCTTGTCGTTCACGATCGACTTTACATACCCCTCGACCTCGCTGTTGCCGAGCTTGGTCTTGGTCTGCCCCTCGAACTGCGGGTTAGGGAGCTTTACGCTTATGACGGCCGTGAGGCCCTCGCGCACGTCGTCGCCCTGGAGAGACTCCTTCACGTCCTTTAGCAACCCCCTCGTCGAGGCGTAGTTGTTTATGCAGCGGGTAAGAGCGGACTTGAACCCGACCATGTGCGTGCCGCCCTCGGTCGTGTTGATGTTGTTGGCGTAGGAGAAGATGTTCTCGTTGTAGGAGTCGTTCCACTGGAGGGCCATCTCCATCTGGATGGACTCCTTCTCTCCATTGATGTAGACGACCTTCGGGTGTATGGGGGACTTGGACTTGTTGAGGTGCTCGACGAAGCTTACGATGCCGCCCTTGTACTGGAACTCGTGGAACTTGTCATCCGCCCGCTCGTCCTTTATGGTTATGCGGATGCCCGCGTTAAGGAATGAGAGCTCCCGGAGGCGCTGGCTCAGGGTGTCGAAGCTGAACTCGGTAGCCTCGAATATGGACCCGTCCGGCTTGAATGTGACGGTGGTGCCGGTCTTTTTCGTCTTGCCCTCGACGGACAAGGCCTTTACTGGTCTCCCGCGTTCGTACTTCTGGTGGAAGACCTGGCCGTCCCTCTTTATCTCGATCTCGAGCCACTCGGAGAGGAAGTTGACGACGGTGACGCCGACGCCGTGGAGTCCGCCCGAGACCTTGTAGGCCTTGTTCTCGAACTTTCCGCCGGCGTGGAGCTCGGTCAAAACGACCTCGACGGTCGGCTTCTTCTTCTCGGGGTGCATCTTTACGGGGATGCCCCTGCCGTCGTCGATTATCGTGACGGAGTTGTCCTCGTGGATCATGACGTCTATGTTCTTGCAGAAGCCCGCGAGCGCTTCGTCGACGGAGTTGTCCACGACCTCGTAGACGAGGTGGTGCAAGCCCATCGGCCCCGTGGAGCCTATGTACATGGCCGGGCGTTTTCTGACGGCCTCGAGCCCGCCCAATACCTTAATGGATTTTTCGTCGTAAGATGATGTGTTCACCGGGGCCTCGACAGTCTTTTCCTGGTCGTCTTTTTTCAACTTACGGACATCCTTTCTTCTTTGTATTCTGGAGTTTGAACGGAGATGTAGAAGGGGAAAACATATCTCTTAATGTTACCATACCCGCGCGTGTTTTTCCAGTGGAAACCGGACCTGCGATGGACGGCTCTCTACGCCGGGTAATGCCGGTACGCGCTGGGAATGGCCGCTTTCGGAGATAGGCCGGATCTGGGCCGGGTCGGGTGAAAGGGAAAAAATGGGGTGGACGAGGGGTCTCGAACCCCCAGCCTCCGGAGTCACAGTCCAGCGCTCTAACCGTTGAGCTACGCCCACCATCGGAGAAGTTATCCTTATTTTTTTAACACAGAGGCGGTTTTTGTGTCAATAACAAATCCCGATGGATTAGGCGCGCGACTTTTTACCTCGGGGGTTTTATATATCTTTCGCTTTTTTTATTGGCATCATAGATTTTAGAAGTTGTATGTTAGCTGTATATTTTCTGCCCTCTTTAATTATTAGGTTGATTTCTTGAAGTTCTTTTAAATCCCTTAATATGGTTGCTCGATTTAAAGTCGCATACTTCTTCGCAATTTGTGGGGTTATTAAGGTTATTTCGTCAACATCAAACCCTTTATTAATCGGCATGCCAAGCATCAATTCTCTTTTTCTTTTGAATACCTCTCTTTTTGTATATTTCAAGTCAGCGAAAGTCTCATGAATATAGTTGTGCCAAAATATGATAAATTGTCCATCTTGGATAACTTTCAGGGCCTCCTTAAGACCGTCTTTAAATCCTCTTACGGCATATTCAATGAATTCTGTTAAATCCCTTTTATTTCTGGCGTTGTCAAATTGCCGGTAATATTCTTGTCTTGTCTGATTGTAAAAATTTGACAAGATATGAGAAACAATACTTGGCAAGCCAGCCCTCAATAAAATATAGAATTCCAATAGCCGTCCTGTCCTTCCATTTCCATCACCAAAGGGATGAATCCATTCTATATACACATGAGTAATTATTGCCTGTATGACTGCATCTGGAAGTTTTTGGCCTTTATCATAATGAAATTCTTCCCTCAACCATTTGCAAAGTTGCGACATAAGGTCTGGGACACTCCGGTGGTCAGGAGCTAAATACCTCCCAACAACCCGACTATCATCCCTGAACTTCCCGGGAATTGCGTCAAAATGGCTACCAAGATCCTTGCCGATCATGCGATGGAACCTTTTGACTAATTCTGGCGTTATTAATTGTTCTCTTCCTTCCTGTGCAATTTCATGCAAGAGTTCATTAAAAGCATTGATAATATTCCTAACTTCAATCTCTTGGTATTCTTTACTTGGAGGTAATTTCCATCCTTCTTGCACTTTTTCTATCTCTTCGTCAGTGAGAGTATTTCCTTCAATGGCAGTGGTTGCCTGTGCGCCTTTTATTAATGAAACAGTAAGTAATCTTGTCCTATCAGCTGGTTTTAAAGGTATATCGGTCAATGCATTAATGTATGCATCGCATTCGCCAAGCATATATGCACATTCTAGTCTTATTTCCCATTCTTTGCGAAATGAAATATGCCTGTACCTATCCATTTGTTTCTCCATTTGTATTTTTAGAACGACAAATAAAGGGTAGCAAATGTTGCAAAATTTGTCAAATAAAAAGACAAATTTTGTGAAAAAGGGGATGCTTGTTTTCAGCCCCGCTTGCGGGTTATCATGGTACTTACCTCTACACCCATACTATGAAAACCATTCTCGGCCTCATAAAAAGCGGCGCTGTCACGGTCACGGTCAATAACAGGCTTGCTCGAAGGATCCAGCGCGCCTACGACTCCCTCATGAAAAACGAGGGGGCCAGGACGTGGGAGACCCCGCTCGTCCTCCCCTTAAGCTCCTTTGCCGCAAGGCTCCGGGAGGAATCCAGACCCGACAAACCTCTCCTTTCAGGCACGAGGGCAGGCGCGCTCTGGGGAAGGATAGTCGAGGAGGACGGACTTAAGGGCCCGGCCCTCCTCAACCCGGAGGGTGTGGCGAGCGCGTCATTTGAGGCTTATGCGCTCCTCAAGGAATACGGGATAAGGCTCCCTGCCGACGATATTTATCTGACCGATGAGGCCCGCGCCCTTAAAAGATGGGCCGCCATATACGACGGCGAGGTCGAAAGGCTCGGCTTTACAGAACCGTCTGCCCTTTTCGACGAGGTCGTAAGATCTTTAAGGGCAGGACGCGCGGACGCGCCCAAGAGGCTTGTAATAGCCGGTTTCGACGAATTCACTCCGACGGAAGCCCGCTTCATCTCGGCCCTCAAGGCCGCCGGCTCCGACCTTGTCTTCTGGCCCGGCGACGATACATCGCCGAAAGGCACGGTCACCATACGCCCGATGGGTGATGAAAAGAGCGAGGCAGTCGAGGCCGCGCGCTGGATAAGGACGCTCCCCGAGGACTCGACCATCGGCGTCATAGTGCCGGACCTGAGAAAATACAGGGGTGTGATAGTAAGGGAGTTCGCTTCTGAATTGAACCCTCCTTCGGTACTTCCAGGCTCGGAGGTCCACGAGGTCTTCAACATCTCGCTCGGCATCCCCTTGTACAACGACCCGCTCGTAAAATCCGCGCTCGATATCCTGTCCATAGGATTAAAGGACGAGGACCTGCACAAGCTCTCTTCGGTCATCCTCTCCCCGTACTTCGCATCATCTGTTGATGAAAGACTCTCCTTAGCCGCAATCGACGCCGCTCTCAAGAAAGACAACCTTCTGAAGGCGAACCTCTTTGACTTGAGGGCGCGGCTTGAGAGGGCAGGGCGCGGAACTGCGCGGGTAGAGAGGTGGATCACCTTATTGAGGGCGCACCAATCAAAGGACGCGCCGTCCAAATGGGCGCTCCTCTTCGGCTCTCTTTTGAAAGAGACCTGGCTTAAGGGCGTGAAGCTCGGGAGCTCCGAGCACCAGTCGCTCTCGGCGCTGAACAGGCTCCTGGAAGAGCTCTCGACCCTTGATGAGGTGCTCGGGCAAATGACTTTTAAAGAGGCCGTCGCAAGGCTTACGCGCCTAGCGTCAGTTACCATCCATCAGAGAGAGGTCCCGGACTGCAGGGTCGAGGTGATGGGCATCCTTGAGTCGGCCGGGCTCAAGTTCGACCATATCTGGCTCATGGGGGCCGACGAGTTCTCGCTCCCCCAGGCCCCGGCGCCGAACCCGTTCATACCGCTTTTTCTGCAAAAAGAGCATAACCTCCCTTTATCCTCTCACGAACGCGAGCTCGAATTCGCGAGAAGGACGCTGGAGCGGGTCTTAAGGAGCGCGCCGTCCATACAGGCGAGCTTCCCGAAGGTCGCGGATGATAAAGAGTGCGAAGTAAGCCCGCTTCTTAAAGGGCTCGGCGAGGCGGACGAGTCGGTCATCCAATCGTCCGCGAGGCTTAAGGACACCGTCCGTTTGGACGCTTTGAAAGAAGAATATGAAGACCCGGCTGTTATCCCGGTGGAAGAGGCGGAATTACTCTCTCTCTCCGGCGGGACGGCCATAATCAAGGACTTTTCCATCTGCCCGTTCCGGGCCTTTGCCGTCCACAGGTTGAAGGCCGTTGAAATTCCGGAAATGGAGCTCGGGATAGACCCCATGAAGCGCGGGTCGATTTTGCACGAGGCGATGCGCGCCTTCTGGGAGAGGCTCAAGGGGTCGGAGGGGCTTAATGCCGCGATAGAGAAAAAGGAGCTGGATGCGATCGTAAGAGACATCTCACGCGAGGCGATAAAGGGCGTGGACGTCGCGCCCTTATCCGACAAATTCCTCGAGATGGAGCGGCAGAGGTTGGAGGCCCTCCTCCTCGACTGGGCGAAGGTCGAGGCGAAGAGGGAGTCTTTCCGGGTAAAGGCCGTTGAGATGGAGACCGAGTTTATACTCTCGGGGCTTAAAATAAAGGGGCGCATAGACAGGATAGACGATGCCTGTGGAAACGACGTCGTCGTCGATTACAAGACCGGCGCGGTCAACAGGAACGATTGGTCGACTGCGAGGCCGCTCGACCCACAGCTACTCATATACAGCATGGCCGGGAGGTGCGGGGCCGTGTGCTTCGCGAGGCTTGTGCCGGGCGAGTGCAAGTTCGTCGGCGTGTCAAGCGCGGATAATATCCTCCCCGGCATAAAGGGCTTTGATAAAGACTCCATCAGGGCAAAGGCCTGGCCCGAGAAGGACTGGGCAGGGCTGATCGAGTTCTGGAAGACCGTGATCGAAGACCTCGCCAGGGGGTTCGTCGAAGGGGTCGTGGCAGTGGACCCGAATCCGGGCGCGAACGGCAAGGCCGACCCGTGCACGCGGTGCGAGCTCTCCGCGCTATGCCGGATAGCCGAGACAGGAGCGCCGCGCGCGTTAGTTGAAGAAGGCGAAGGGGAGGGAGAGAGTGATGGCGAATGAGATGCTCGTAGACAGGGACGCAAGAGCAGAGGCGCTCGACCCCACGCGCTCATTCCTTGTCCAGGCCCCTGCCGGGTCGGGCAAGACCGAGCTCCTCATGCAGAGGTTTTTGACTCTCCTCGCGACGGTGGACAAGCCCGAGGAGATACTCGCGCTCACGTTCACCCGAAAGGCCGCCGGAGAGATGCAGAGGCGCGTTATCTCCGCCATAAGAAAGGCCGAAGAGGGCGCCGAGCCCGGGGAGCCCCACGAGGCCGAGACGCTTAAGCTCGCGAAGAAGGCGCTCGAGCGCGACCGCGCCCTCAATTGGGACCTCGTCAATAACCCCGGAAGGCTCAAGGTCCAGACCATAGACTCGCTCTGTTCGTCCCTTGTGAGGCTGACCCCCATGTTATCCCGCATGGGCGGGCTCTTGAATGTCGCCGAGAACCCGGCAGAGCTCTACGAGGAGGCGGCGAAGAGGACGGTGCTCATGGCGGAAGACGAAGGTCTTGCCGGAGAGGCTGTCAGGAAGGCGCTCAGCCATTTGGATAACTCCGTAGCCGCGCTGACCAAAAGGCTCGTCATAATGCTCGGCAGACGCGACCAGTGGCTCCGCCACGTAAGGCGCGGGGCAGGGGAAGAGGAGTTGAAGGCCGTGCTCGAAGGGTCTCTTGAAAGGCTCGTGGTCCATGTCTTGACGGAAATAAGGGCGGCCCTCGATGGAAGGGACTTTAACGCCGTATTCGCCGCCGCGCGCTACGCTTCCGTACACATGCCGGAAGACGGCAAGAATGTGAATATAAGGGCGCTCGCAGGTATAAAGACGCTCCCGGAGGCCTCTATTGAATCGCTCCCGGTCTGGCGAGGATTCTCCGAGTTCTTGTTGACAAAGGAAAAAAACGCCAAGTTTAGAAGCCAGTACAATAAGACCACGGGCTTCCCGTTCGAGAAGAAAAAGGAATGGCTTGGCCTGAAAGACGGCCTGGTGGGATTCCTTGAGGCACGCGCCGGGGACTCCCCGTTTATCGATGCGCTCGTGATGATAAGGTCGCTTCCCGACCCCGCCTACGACAACGACGAGTGGGAGATACTCGACGCGCTCATGCTACTCCTGCCGATTGCCGAATCCAATCTGACTGAGGTCTTCGCGGAAGAAGGGGCCGTTGACTTTCAGGCGATCTCGATGGCGGCGATAGAGGCTCTCGGCGCGGAAGACGCGCCCTCGGACCTCATGCTCATGCTTGACATGAGGCTCAGGCACATACTGGTCGATGAGTATCAGGATACATCGGCGACCCAATTGGGGCTTCTAAAAGCGCTCACGCGCGGCTGGACGGATAACGACGGCAGGACGCTCTTTGTCGTCGGAGACCCGATGCAGTCGATATACCTCTTCAGGGAGGCGCAGGTAGGGCTCTTTATCGAGGCGAAGGAACGGGGAGTGGGGGATGTAAGGCTACATCCCTTACAGCTCAAGGCCAACTTCAGGTCGTTTGACAGCGTCGTGGAGTGGGTGAACGGCGCGTTCGGCCCGGCCTTTCCGTCAACCGAGGACGTCTTCACCGGCGCGGTCTCGTATGCGCCGTCGGTCGCGATCAAGAGGGGCGATGGCTCGGTCGAGGCGGCCCTTTACGAGGGCAGGAACGACGCGCAGGAGGCCGGGCGGGTCGTCTCAATAATAAAATCGATAGACAGAACTGAGTCGATCGCAATCCTATGCAGGTCCCGGAAGCACCTTGACGATATTATCGTCCTTCTCAAGGCAGAGGGCATTCCATTCAGGGCCGAGGCCTTTGACCCGCTCTCGGAGCGCGTGGTGGTGCGCGACCTCTCGATGTTGCTCCGCGCTCTCAACCACCCGTACGACCGGGTCGCGTGGCTCTCGATACTCCGCGCCCCGTGGTGCGCCGTGTCTCTCCTTGACATGCACGCGCTCTGCATGAACGACGGCGCGAGCCCGGTCTTGTCGCTCATCAACGACGGTGAAAGGTTGGAGAGGCTTTCAATAGAGGGGCGCGAGAGGGTCTTGCGGGTAAAGGAGAAACTCTCGACGGCCCTTCCCCTCTGGGGGAGGGCCGCGCCAAGGGAGGTGTTGGAAGGGCTCTGGATAGACCTCGGCGGCCCGGCGTGCGTGGAGGACGAGTCCGGGATGGAGGACGCCGAAGAGTTTTTGACTCTTCTCGATGATATGACCGTCGCCGGAGCGCTCGACCCCTTGAAAAAGCTCGATGACAGGCTCTCAAGGCTCTACGCCGGGTCCGGCCCCCATGACGCCAATGTAGACCTCATGACCATACACAAGGCCAAGGGGCTTGAGTTCGACCACGTTATCCTGCCGGGTCTCGGGAGGTACGCAAAGGGAGACGAGAAGAGACTGCTACTCTGGATGGAGAGGGGGGACGACCTCCTCCTTGCGCCAATCGAGAGAAAGAACGGGACAGAGAGCCCCATATACGATTTCCTGAAGAAAATAAACCGCGAGAAGTCTGCGCATGAGGAGAAGAGGGTCTTCTATGTGGCGGCCACGCGCGCGAGGAAGAGGCTCTATCTCTCCGGACACCTGAACGTTGACCGGAAAGATGGGACTCTTCTGCCGGACAAGAGGTCGCTCCTGTCCGTCATCGACCACGCCATCGGGCTCGATACGATAGTAGGCGCGGAGACGAAAGAGGCCGATGCACCCGTCAGGCGGTCCTTGAAGAGGCTCCCCCTTTCGTGGGTAAGACCCGAGAGCGCGCCTCCGCTCGCCTCTGCCCTTCCGACGCTTAAAGTAACCGCGCCGCCTGAGCCCGAGTTCTACTGGGCGGGCGAGTCCGTAAAACACCTCGGCACCGTCGTCCACCGGTATTTGTGCGAAATTGCCCGCGCGTCACTGGAGGGGTGGGATGAGAGGCGCTTGAGGGGGGAGTCGACGAGGATGGTCCTGATGCTCCGGACCCTCGGCGTCCCGGCGAGCGAGGCGCGCCGTCTCGCGGCGCGCGCAACCGGCATACTCTCGAAGGCAATAATGGATGAGCGGGGGCAATGGATACTCGGAAGGCGCGAGGAGGGCAGGGTCGAGTGGCCCGTCTCGGGTATAGTCGATGGCGAAGTCATCCACGCCGTCATAGACAGGTCGTTCGTCGATAGCGGTGTGCGCTGGGTCATCGATTACAAGACCGGCGTCCACGAGGGCGGCTCGCTGGACGAGTTCCTTCAGAACGAAAAAAAGAGGTACGCGCCGCAGGTCGAGAGGTACGCGGAGCTCCTCAAGGCTTACGGAGGCGCCGTCAAAAAAGGGATCTACTACCCCGCGCTCGGGGCGTTCATCGAGCTTTGACTCCCTGCGATCGGCCCTGCCCGATTAAACGCTAAATATTTTCCGTTTTCCGTCGAAGAATAACATCAAGGGCGCGTCCATCGGGCTTTAGGGGGGAGGGACGGAGGATGGCGTTTTTGACTGCGTCCTTGCCAATTTTGAAACTCGTTTTCAATACCTGCCTCTTGCCTTTTTCCTTCATTTCTGGTAAGTTGCATGAAAATATCCGTTCACCTTTGATGAGCGGGCCGTGACGGCGCGGCCCGGTCCCGCAACAAGACAACGGGACGAAAACCGAAGGAGGTTTGTTATGAGGCGTATGGAAAAGGCGTTGTTGTTTTTCCTTTCGATCACTTGCGCTCTTGCCATTAACGGCTGTAGCGGGGGCGGGGACGGCGGCACCGGCACCAGCGGCGCAGAAGAGACCACGGCCCCGACAGCCGAGGTCACGGACGCGTTCCCCACAACACTTGCGGTCTCGTCGCCTTTCGAGCTTGTCTCGTCAGGGGCGGGCGTAAAATCCTCCGCAAAGGCGTTCACGTCAGGGTATTCCTCGATCACCTCCGAGATAAGCGCGATACTCTCCGGCACAACGATGGCTTCCTGCACATTCGACCCGCAGTCGTTCCTCGCCAAGCCCTCGAGGGCGGAGTGCTACGGCCCGACCATGAATTACTCGGACCACCCGGACGGGTCCATACCGAACAGCGGCCAGCTCCCCTCGGGCGACACGGGGATATGGAACGAGACCGAATCTACCGGAGAGGCCTGCGCCGCGGCTGAATTGAACTCCCAGATGGAGGGCGTGAGCTTCCAGACCATGGCCGCGATGACGAGTGTGGCCTCGATGGTATGCACGGCCAACGTCAACGGATCCTGGCCCCCGGCGGCGGGCACAAGCGTCGATCTTACGACGCTCGCGACGCCGATATCGGCGGTTAACGTCGTATTCAACACCGCTACCATCACGCTCGACTCGACGGGGACCGTCTGGGTGTACGACCTCGACTTCGTCTACACGGACCCCTCGACCTCGACCCCGCATGATATCTCGGTCCAGCTCAGCCACGAGGACACTTCCACGGGAGGCAGGGGCAGGTTCACTTATGTCGCCGACGATTCCTTTACGGGCGGCAACTGCTCGAGCTCTGACGTTACGCTTAACGGCTCGCTCGTTTACGATACCTCCGGGACCGACGTCGACCTCCAGTCGAGGTTAGGGTACTTCTGCGGCCACGGCTCCGCGGGCGTTGGGAGCGACGGACTCGTCGACCCGTCCTATAAATACCCGACTTACGCAACCGGCTGGGGCAACAACTTCAGCATATTCACCGCCAACTTCGACTCATCCACGCTCGCCGGGCAGTATTCGTACAGGTGGCAGGCAGGCCCGAACGACTCGAACAGCCGCGTATTCAACATAGGCGTGAACAATACCTCGCCCTTGACCGGAGAGGCGTGGTTCGGCTTCGGCGAGCCCGTGACGGTGTCGGACGAGTGCATAGACGGCTTCTACTGCAGTTGGGCGGGTCCCGGCTTTACGCATACGATGTCGAACTACGCGCAGAGACAGCACGTGACGCTCAATACGACGACGGGCCTTGTGGAGCCGACGAACGCGGGGGCGAGCGACATCACCTACGCGCCGACTAACGCCTGCACATACGACGGCTCCGGTTCGTTCAGTTACGACAGGGACCTTGACGGGGACCTGACTAACGAGACCGCGGCGACGAACGTCGTGACCGACCCGGTGACGACCGGGCTCCTTTTCGACCTGTATCCGGCCGCGACCGGCAGGACGATGTGCGAGACGATCGCGGACAGGGGCATAAGCGCGCCGACAGCGCCCGCATATACCGGAGCGTATACCGGCCCTGCGCATCCCTGACGGGCCTGTTTTCCAGCCTCAGGCGGGGCCGCCCTTTGGGCGGCCCCGGTTTTTTTGCCCCTATTGCGCCCGAAAAAGCAAAGCCCCGCGGCATATCCACCGGAATCTGGTAAAATTAATAGATAAACCGGTTTCCGTATCCAACAAAATAAAGCGGGGGTGGATATGAAAAAGATTATTGTTGGAAGCCTGGCGCTGGGTGCGGCTCTTTTTCTCTCAGGCGCGGCCTTCGCGGCCGACGGCGCGGCAATTTATAAGTCCAAGTGCGCGGCGTGCCACGGCGCGGACGGGCAGGGGACCGCCATGGCCCCGGCGTTCAAGGGTAGCGAATACATGAAGACCGCCAAGGACGCCGAGATATCGGAAGTCATAACCAAGGGCAGGGAGGGCGCGGCGAAGAAGTACAAACAGTTCGCGCTCGGCATGCCCAAACAGACGCTTGCCGAGGACGAGGTAAAGGCCGTGACGGATCACTTGAGGACGCTCGCGGCGAAGTAGGGATTTACTTTGAGTGGAAATGGGAACGCCAGGCCGAAAGCCTGGCGTTAGTTTTTGTTTATTCAATTTTGGTCTATATGCTGTCGGACTGCCAAGATTCCTTTGTTTCTTTATTTTCAACCGGCTTAGGTTTTTCGATCTTGATTTCCTCAACTGGAATGTCGCATTTTTTATCATTAGATATTCGTAGCAACGTATTGTGTCTCTTGCTAAGCGCCGTTGCTTCTATCTCATTAGCTTGCGATATATCCATGGCGAGCCATAGCGGCCAAAGAAATAAAAAGCCAGTGACGAATAGAATGGCATTTGCTGTCCCAGTATTTTTTTGAGCGATCATTTTATTGTTTATATCTGATTTCATTGATATGAGCTCTGCTTTTATATAATCGCATGATTTTGATTCGTCACCATACTGATACTCCTGCGCTGGATTTGGAGTTCTTCCAGCACAACCAGCAATGAAAATAGTGAAGAAAAATAATGTTATTGTCGAAATAAACCTAAACGCATGTTTCATAAGGATGCGCACCTCCCGAATGTCTGTTCGCAATACCAAATAACATAATAAAGAAATAAAATCAACTTAGTTTCACTAAAAATATAAATTATATCGTGAGATGTGACAATTTAGGATTAACGAGAAAAGAAATTAATAATGAGGAAGGTTTTTTTTAAAACCGAAATCTGGCGCGTCTGGAGGGATTCGAACCCACAGCCCGCCGTTCTTCCCTAACGCCCCTTGCCTTTGCCCTTCCCCTTTCCCCGCTCCTCTTCCTTTATGTCATTCGCCCGCTCCCACTTGCGCTCCTTTTCCCACACCTGCCAGTGCTTTTTGAGCTGGCCGTAAGGTATCTTTTCATGGCCGGGCGGGACTTTCCTGTAGTCAGGAGGGAGCTTTAAGAGCACCCGGGGGACCTTTCCGATGCCTATGGCTATCCACGGGTCGCCTAACTCTGCCGCCCTGTACCATCTGCCCTTGTGTGTCCTCCACCAATAGCCGCGATAGAAGAACGCGTCGTCATCGACATCAGGGGCAAAGTATATGTAAGTCCCCGGTATGACGACCACGGCGGGAGGCGCCTTCACAGCGATAACAGGCGGCACTTTTATGCCGATGTTTATGTTGATCTCCGATTTCGCCGTCGAAGAAGCGAAGAACAGCGTCATTACTGCCAGGGCGAGCACCGACGAAACCTTTTTCATCCGAACCTCTCTTGAGTCTTTTTGCGTAAGTATATCAGCGCGGAGAGGCACAAATCTGTAGCAAAAGCTACACAGGTTGGCGGTATTACGGGAAAAAAACTGGCGCGCCTGACTGGATTCGAACCAGTGGCCCACTGCTTAGAAGGCAGTTGCTCTATCCGACTGAGCTACAGGCGCATTAAAGTAAAACTGGTCGGGGCGAGAGGATTCGAACCTCCGACACCCTGCTCCCAAAGCAGGTGCGCTACCAGGCTGCGCTACGCCCCGTATTGAATAGATTTACTTAACATACAGGCAGGCTTATTGCAAGCCTTTTTAGCCCAAGTCCCCTTTGCAGGCCCCCTCCTTAAACCGGGAATTCCCATTTAAAATAAGGGATTAAGGGCTGTTTTTGCCCTGAAAAACGGCAAAAGACCTGTAAGGCGAGGTACTTAGAATTAGCTTGACAGCCCGGTCTTTTTTGTATACTGTATACAATAACAGGCACTACACTGCTCGTGCGGAGTCTTGCGGCCTTTTCGGGCGCATGGGGAGGGCACGGAGCAACATATGCATGGGTAGCCCGTCCTGTCTCAGGTCAACTCAAGCCTGTTGCAAGTATAGCATGTACTCTCAACCCCGAGGCGCGAATTAACCGCCTCTGGGTCTTGTCTCTTTCAGGCCGGAAGTTTCGGCCCTCGCAATAAAAAGATTTAGGCTACTTCTAAAAATTAGGAATTTTTTCTGAGGTCAAGGAAGGGCGGAAATAAAAAGCGCAGCATATATGTAATATGTGAGCATTTTTATTTCCGGCCTGACGCAGGGATCAGGAAAAATAACAATTTTTAGATGTAGCCTTCAGAAAGATATCCGGTTCCAGGGAGGTCAAATTGGCCCGTAAAAAGATAACGGTAGTCGGCGCCGGACACGTCGGGGCGAGTGCGGCCCTCTGGGTGGCCATCAAGGAGCTCGGGGATGTGGTCCTCCTCGACATAATCGAGGGTGTTCCGCAGGGGAAATCCCTCGACCTCATGGAGGCCGCGCCGATAGAGAAGTTCGACTCCTTCGTAAAGGGCACGAACGACTACGCCGACACAGCGGGCTCGGACGTCGTCATCATCACCGCGGGCATACCGAGAAAGCCGGGCATGTCCCGGAGCGACCTCATCAACACGAATGTCGGCATATTGAAGACCGTCGTCGAGGGGATAGTAAAGCACTCGCCGGACGCGCACCTTTTGATAGTCACGAACCCGCTCGATGTGATGGTATATGCCGCGTGGAAGGTCAGCGGGCTCCCGAGCAACAGGATAATGGGCCTTTCGGGGGCGCTCGATGGAAGCAGGATGCGTTCGTTTATCGCAATGGAGCTCGGGGTCTCGATGCAGGATGTCCACGCGATGGTCATAGGCGGACATGCCGACGAGATGGTGCCTTTGAAGAACTACGCGACGGTCTCAGGGATTCCGGTAACGCAGTTGTTGCCGGCCGAAAAGGTCGACGCCATCATGGCCCGCACCAAGAAGGCGGGCGGCGAGATAGTCGCTCTCCTCAAGACCGGGTCGGCATATTACGCGCCATCGGCCGCGGTCGTCGAGATGTGCGAGGCTATCATTAAGGATAAGAAGAGGGTCATCCCATCCGCCGTATACTGCGACGGGCAGTACGGCGTAAAGGGCATGTTCATAGGCGTTCCGGCCGTCATAGGCGGCAACGGCGTGGAAAAGATAATAGAGATAAAGCTCGATGAGAATGAGAGGGCCGCGTTCAACGCGTCGGTCTCGGCCGTAAAGGCGCTCATAGACGATCTGAAGCTATAAGGGGTTTTGTTTTGAGAAAGGTATCCGCAGAAGAGATAACGAAGACCGTCCGCGCGCTTTGCATAAGCGCGGCGTGCGATCTGGAGCCCGATGTCGTAGCGGCGGTCAAGGCAGCGGCAGGCTCTGAAGAGTCCCCGCTCGGCAAGGAGGTCCTCGAACAGATAATCAACAACTTCGAGATCGCTGGCAGGGAGCACCTGCCCATGTGCCAGGACACGGGGATCGCGGTCTTCTTTGTCGAGATAGGGAGGGAAGTGCAGCTCGAATCCTCCCTTGAGGAAGCCATCAACGAAGGCGTAAGGCAGGGGTACAAGGACGGGTATCTGAGGAAGTCCGTCTGCCATCCTTTAAAGAGGACGAACACCGGGGACAACACCCCTGCTATCGTGCACACGACGCTCGTCGAAGGCGACAAGATAAAGATAAAGATAGCCCCCAAGGGCGCGGGTAGCGAGAACATGAGCAGGCTTAAGATGTTGAAGCCAGCCGAAGGCGTAGAGGGGATCAAGAGCTTTGTAATAGAGACGGTATCGGTCGGCGGCGGGAACCCGTGCCCCCCGATAGTCGTAGGCGTTGGGGTCGGCGGGTCGTTTGATAAGTCGGCCCTGCTTGCCAAGAAGGCTCTTCTCCGGCCGGTCGGCACGCCGAACCCGGACAATGAGTTTGATGCGCTTGAGAAGGAACTTTTGAATTCCATCAACGCGCTTGGCATAGGCCCGATGGGCTTCGGAGGCACAACGACGGCGCTGGCTGTACACATAGAGACTTACCCGTGCCATATAGCAAGCCTGCCCGTGGCGGTGAATATTCAGTGCCATGCGGACAGGCACAAGGAAGCGACTATTTAGTCCTTGTCCCCGTGGCCCGATACTGGGACCACGCTAATATCTAATAAGGTGTTGAGACGATGTCTGAGCCGGTTAAAATAGCTCCCCCTCTAACGGATGCCGTAATCGAAAAGCTCCGGGCAGGGGACAAGGTACTTATCACCGGGGTCATCTACACGGCCCGGGACGCGGCGCACAAGAGGCTCATCGCGCTTCTTGACGAGGGAAGAGCCCTGCCCTTCGACATCAAAGGCCAGTTCATCTACTATGTCGGGCCCACCCCCGCAAAGCCCGGCGCGGTCATCGGCTCGGCAGGGCCTACGACGAGCGGCAGGATGGACGCCTACACGCCGAGGCTCATAGAACTGGGATTGAAGGGCATGATAGGCAAGGGGCAGAGGTCGCAGGAAGTGCTCGACGCCACAAAGAAGCACAAGGCCGTGTACATGGCGGCGGTCGGCGGGGCGGCGGCGTTGATCGCGCGCTCGATCAAGAAGGCTGAAGTGATAGCGTATGATGATCTTGGCCCCGAGGCGATACGGAGGCTTGAGGTCGTGGACTTCCCGGCGATAGTCGTGAACGACGCCTTCGGCGGCGACCTCTTTGAAGAGGGCGTCAAGAAGTACAGGAGGGTGGGTTAGGTTCGGGTTTTGTTTGTCATTGCGAGGAGCGAAAGCGACGAAGCAATCTCAAGCGGTAGCGGATGCCAGAAGATAGACAATATTATGTCTATATAATGACGAACAAATGGAATAATGTCCTTTATACCGGCGTCACACATGACCTGAAACGGCGGGTCTATGAGCATAAGGAAAAACTGATTGACGGATTTACTAAGAAGTACAATATAGGCAAGCTGGTTTATTACGAGACAACAGGCAGTATTGATGGCGCAATAACGAGAGAGAAACAGATAAAAGGCGGTTCAAGGCTACAGAAAAAGAAATTAGTAAGTAGCATGAATGCGGATTGGGTCGACTTATACGAAGAGCTCTGAGATTGCTTCGCTGCGCTCGCAATGACAACTGTACTAACCCAGGGACCCCATGAAGATAAAGCTTGCCAAGGAAGAAATAGAGAGCGCCTCCATCCACCAGCTCCAGCGCATCAGCGGCGAGGACTTGAAGAAGTGCTACCAGTGCGGCAACTGCTCCGGCGGGTGCCCGGTCTCGTTCGAGATGGATATTGCGCCGAGCCAGGTGATGAGGTTCCTCCAGCTCGGCAAGATCGAAGAAGTCATGAAGGCTAACTCGATGTGGGTTTGCGTCGGGTGCCTTCAGTGTTACTCCCGTTGCCCCAAGGGCTGTTCGGTCGCGGCGGTGCTCGAGGGCCTGAGACAGACCGTTTTGAGAAAAGGCGAGGACTTTGAGAAGATAAAGGAAATACCGATACCCTTCCTCGAGAAGGCGCCACAGCAGGCGATAGTTTGCGGTTTCAGGAAGCTCGTAAGTTAGCGGTTACTTAAAAGAGAAGCGGGCCGACCCCCCGGTACACCCCTCCAGTGAAGAGACTCTTTTAAGGCGGAATCTGAATAGATAAAGGTTTTGGTTGCTCCCGATGAAAATACCCTATTATCCAGGCTGTACGCTCAATACATTCGCAAAGAGCTTTGACGAGTCCGCGCGCTCTTCCGCCCTCGAGATCGGTTTCGAGATGGCGGAACTCAAGCAGTGGAACTGCTGTGGCGCGACCTTCCCCCTTACCCCCGACAACCTCATAGCCCTCTCGGCCCCGGCAAAGGTATTGTCGAATGCCGGGAAAGAGGGCGATACCTTAACGACCCTGTGCTCCGTTTGCTACAACGTCCTCAAGAGGACGAACAAGGTGATGCGCGACAACAGGGAAAAGCGCTCGACCATTAACGGCTTCATAGAGGAAGAGTACGACGGGGCAGTGAATGTCCTTCACTTCCTCGAGGTGCTACGCGACAAAATCGGATTCGATAAGGTAAAGGCGGCAGTAAAGAGGCCGCTAACCGGCATCAAGACGGGCGCTTACTACGGATGCATGCTGCTCCGCCCGTTCGAGGACATGGGAATAGACAACGCCGAGAGGCCGACCGTGTTCGAGAATCTACTCAAGGCGCTCGGGGCCGAGCCTGTAGAGTTCCCGAACAGGATAGAGTGTTGCGGCGCTCACCTTGCCATGAACAACGAAGAGGTGGTGACAAAGCTCTCCGGCAATGTCATGACCTCGGCCGTCGGCTCCGGCGCGGAGCTCATCGTCACGAGCTGTCCGCTCTGCCAGTATAATCTGGAGAAGAGCCAGGACAAGGTCGCTTCCCGGACGCCGGGGTACACCGGCGTTCCCGTCATATACTTTACGCAGGCGCTCGGGCTCGCCTTGGGCCAGCCGATAGAGACCCTCGGGTTCGAGAAGAACGTTACTGACGTTATGCCCCTTCTTAAGAAGAAGGGGATAGTTTAAAGAGGTCTTATGCCGAGAATAGGCGTATTCGTCTGCCAGTGCGGAAATAACATAGCGGCTACCGTCGACACCAAGAAGGTCGCCGAGGAGATGAAGAAGCTCCCGGGCGTCGTATTCACCTGCGACTACAAGTTCATGTGCTCGTCTCCGGGCCAGGACATGCTGAAGCAGGCTATAAAGGACAACAAGCTCGACGGCATAATAGTTTCCGCCTGCTCGCCGCACATGCACGAGAAGACCTTCAGGAAGGCGGCCGAGGCCGCCGGGCTGAACCCCTACCAGTGCGAGGTAACGAACATCCGCGAGCAGTGCTCCTGGGTCCACCACGACAAGACCAAGGCCGTGGGCACGGTCAAATCCATCGACCTGACCAGGATGACGATAGAGAGGCTCAAAAAAAACAAGCCTCTGAAAAAGATAAAGATACCGATAAAGAAGCGCGCGCTCGTCATTGGCGGCGGCATCGCGGGCATCCAGGCCGCGCTCGACATAGCCGAGGGCGGACGCGAAGTCATACTCGTCGAGAAGGAGCCGTCCATCGGCGGCAACATGGCGAGGCTTTCCGAGACCTTCCCCACGATGGACTGCTCGCAGTGTATACTCACGCCGAAGATGGTCGAGGCCGAGCTCAATGAGAATATTACCCTCCTCACATACTCGGAGGTCGAGAAGGTCGACGGCTACATCGGCAACTTCACGGTCCAGATAAGAAGGAAGTCGAAGTTCGTCGATGAGGAGCGGTGCACGGGTTGCGGCGAGTGCATGGAGAAGTGCCCGTTCAAGACCGAGAGCGGGTTCGAGCTCGGCTTGACGAAGAGGAAGATAATATATACGCCTTTCCCGCAGTCGGTGCCGAACGTGCCCGTGATAGACGCCCCAAACTGCCCCAAGATTCAGAAGGACAAGTGCGGCGCTTGCGCGATAGTCTGCGGCCCGAAGTGCATAGACTTCAAGATGGAAGACAAGATCGTGACCGAAGAGGTCGGCGCGATAGTCGTGGCCACCGGCTACCAGCTCATGCCGAACGAGAGGTTCGGGGAGTACGGCTACGGCAGGATAAAGGACGTCATAAGCGGCATGCAGTTCGAGCGGCTTGCGTCGTCCTCGGGCCCAACGGGCGGCGAGATAAGGCGGCCCTCCGACGGCAAGGTGCCGAAGAACGTCGTCTTCATACAGTGCGTGGGCTCAAGGGACGAGAAGAAGGGCGTCTCCTACTGCTCAAAGGTCTGTTGCATGTACACGGCCAAGCACACGATGTTATATAAGCACAAGGTCCACGACGGCCAGTCGTTCGTCTTCTACATGGACATCCGCTCAGGCGGAAAGAGGTACGAGGAGTTCGTAAGGAAGGCGATAGAGCACGACGACGCGATGTATCTCCGTGGCCGCGTCTCCAGGGTTTACGAGCGGGACGGCAAGGTGATGGTCCAGGGCGCGGACACGCTCTCCGGAAGTCAGGTCGAGATAGAGGCAGACATGGTCGTGCTTGCCACCGCCATAGTTTCGAGAGAAGGCGCTGATACGCTCGCCCAGAAGCTCGGCATCGGGTACGACAAATACAAGTTCTACAACGAGTACCACCCGAAGCTAAGACCCGTCGAGACCGTGACCGCCGGCATATTCCTCGCTGGCACATGCATGGGGCCGATGGACATACCGGAGTCCGTCGCGCAGGGCTCTGCCGCCGCGGCCAAGGCGCTCTCGCTCTTCTCCGCAGACGAGATGGCGAGGGAGCCGATAACATCGGTCGTAAACAAGGCCACCTGCAACGCGTGTTGGGACTGTCTCACCGCCTGCCCGTACTCGGCGATAGAGCGGGAGTCGGTAAAGGACAGGCAGGGGAACATAGTTAAGTGGCTCGCGAGGGTGAACGAGGGCGTGTGCCAGGGGTGCGGAGTGTGCGTGGCGGCGTGCAGGTCGAAGTCTATTGATCTCCGCGGATATACCGACGAACAGGTCTTTGCGGCGATAAATTCGTTCTGATGTTTTTTGAGGAGGATTGACGGATAATCTCCCCTCACCCCTCTTTAGAAAAGAGGGGGATAAAAGGCAGGGTGTTTTGCTCCCCCTTGCATGAGGACTTTAAGTGGGGGATTCCGAGGTTTAAATAGCAAATCCCGTTGGACAGGCAGAGGGAGAATGCATATTCGATAATCTCCCCTCACCCCTCTTTAGGAAAGAGGGGATGAAAGGCTCGATGTTTGCTCCCCCTTTTCTAAAGGGGGATTGAGGGGGATTATGAAAGTTTGTTCCTCCTTTTATCTATCTAAACGGGGCCGGGATTATGGGTAAGATGCTCGTTTATAATCCCAGGCTCAAGAGGCTGTCGCAAAAGCTTAGAACGAACATGACCGATGCCGAAAGGCTCGTCTGGTCGAGGATCAGAGGGAAGCAACTCAAGGGAGTTCAGGTATACAGGCAGAGGATAATAGGAAATTATATCGTCGATTTTTACTGCCCGAAGGCAAAGCTGGTTATTGAGATAGACGGAGGAGAGCATTATAAGGAAGAAGGCGCTAAAAAAGACGAGGTGAGAGACGCCTCCTTGAGAAGCAACGGGCTCTCGGTCTTGAGGTTTTCCGATATCGATGTCTTGTTGAATATCGAGGCTGTAATAGAGAAGATACACGAAAAGATGTAATCTCCCCGCACCCCTCTTTAGAAAAGAGGGGTTAAGGGCAAAACCAAAAAGTCAGGTTTAGAGATGACGGAACACAATACACATACGGAACCAACAGGCGGCTTCGAGCCGAAGATAATGGCCTTCGTCTGCAACTGGTGCACCTACGCGGGCGCGGACCTCGCTGGCACGAGCAGGATGGAGTACAGGCCGAATGTCCGCATCATAAAGCTCCCCTGCACCGGGAGGATCGACCCGCTCTTCATCATAAAGGCATTCGAGAACGGGGCCGATGGGGTGCTGGTCTCCGGGTGCCACCCCGGCGACTGCCACTATACGACCGGCAACTACCACGCGCGGAGGCGCTGGATAGGCTTCAAGCATCTTATGGAATTCACGGGCATAGACATGAGGCGGCTCCATTTTTCGTGGGTATCGGCGTCCGAAGCGATAAAGTGGGTAGACCTCATCAACAAGATAACGGACGAGATAAAGGCCCTCGGGCCTTTCATGGAGTACAAGGGTTTAAAGGAAAAGGCGGCTGAATAAAAGGGGTGAGGAATGGCGAACGAGGTCTCTGTCAGCGCGGTGCTTGTGGAGGAAGAGGACGGGACATACAGGGCGAGCTGTCCCGAGGCGGGGATAGAGGTCAAGGGGATGGACTCCGAAGATACCGTAAGGGCCTTGAAAGACGCGGTGACGAGACGCATAAGGGAAGTGGGCGCGGCGAACATACAGTTGAAGCCAGTAAAGTGTTTGAAGTTCAAGGTGCCGGTGGATTGATGGGGACGGACCCCCTCACCCTCCGCCCTCTCCCACAAGGGGAGAGGGGACTAAAAGACAAGCTACAGGGAATTCCTGATATAAGGGCGTTATGGAAGAGATACTTAGAAAAAAGGCGAAAGAGCTCCTGGAGTCCGGCGAGGTAAAGGTCGTAATAGGCTACGGCTGGAACAGGCAGAGGACAAAGACCACGCCGGTCTTTATAACGGACGCGGCCGAAGCGGACAGGCTCGTATGGAACCCGCTTTGCGTCAACAATTTATCGGTCTACCTTACGAGGAAGTTCAAGGACATACAGGCCCTTGGGAAGCCCGCGATAGTCGCCAAGGGCTGTGACATAAAAAATATCGTCGTCCTCATAACCGAGGCCCAGTTCAAGCGCGACGACGTCTACATCATAGGAATGACCTGCGAGGGCACAGTCTACAGGCAGGAGCTCTGGAAGGGCGAATTGAAGCCCGAGATAATGCCGACGAAGTGCCACAACTGCGATGTAAGGAACCCCCATCTCGCGGACTTCGTCGTGGGAGAGAAGTCGTCTTTCACCCCGCCCGAGACGCCGACAGGCATGGTATTCGACAAGATAAAGGCGATAGACGCGAAAGACCAGGCCGGCAAGTGGGCCTTCTGGATAAACGAGTTCTCGCGCTGTATAAAGTGCTACGCCTGCAGGCAGGTATGCTCGCTCTGCTACTGCGAGAGGTGCATAACCGAAAAGAACATGCCGCAGTGGATAGAGACGTCGGCACACCCGAGGGGGAACTTATCCTGGAACCTTACTCGCGCCATGCACCTCGTGGGCAGGTGCACGTTCTGCGGCGAGTGCGAGAGGGCGTGCCCGGTGAACATCCCCTTGAACCTCGTCAACCAGAAGATGATACAGGTCGTAAAGGACGCCTTCGACTTCCGCTCGGGCTATGACGAGAAGACCCATCCTCCGATGATAGTCTTCTCCCCGGACGACAAGGACAACTTCATAAAATAGGGTTCCGGAAGATATATGGCTGACAGGATCTTGAAAAAAGAGGATTTGGGCAGGCTCATCGCCTCGGTGAACGCCAAAGGCGGACAATTCATCGCGCCCGCGCTCGACGCCCGGCAGGTGGTCTTTAAGCCCGTTACCAAGGCCGAAGAGGTAGTAACCGATTACATAGTCGCCAGGAACTCGTACAAGGAGCTCGTATTCCCGCAGACCGAGGTCGTGGCAGACTTTACCATCGGGAAGCACGGCGTGGACCTGAAAGGCAGGGATGTAGCCCCGCAGGAGACAATCGTCTTCGGCGCAAGGCCATGCGAGGCGGTTTCTCTCTCGTCGCTCCGCGCGATATTCACCTGGGACTACATAGACGAGTTCTACACGAAGAGGGAGGATGCCCTCGTGGTCATAACCGTCGCCTGCACAAAGGCAGACGACGTATGCTTCTGCACGACGGTCGAGCTCTCGCCCGAGACAAAGACCGGCTCCGACATTTATTTGAAAGAGACGGAGTCCGGCGATTACATCGTCGAGGCGGTAACGGACAAGGGCAGGGCGTTTATCGAGAAGCACGCCTCCGCGTTCTCTGAAGGGAGCGCCAAGGCGAAGGCGCTCTTTATCCCGGAGAAGATCGGGACCATAGATTTAAAGAAGATAAGCGCGAGGCTCAAAGACAAGAGCCACTACGACGACCAGGTATGGGGCAGGCTCACGAGGAAGTGCATAGGGTGCGGGGCCTGCACATTCGTATGCCCCACATGCCACTGTTTCGACATAACGGACGAAGGCACGGCCTTTGCGGGGGAGAGGCGGAAGAACTGGGACGCCTGCCAGTTCGACACATTCACCCTCCACGCGAGCGGCCACAACCCGCGCCACTACCAGTACCAGAGGTGGCGTAACCGCTTCATGTGCAAGTTCAACTATTACCCTGAGAAGTTCGCCTCAAAGGGGTGCGTGGGCTGCGGCAGGTGCATAAGGGTCTGCCCGGTCAGATTGGACATAACAGAAGTCATGGAAGAGTTCTCCAAATAGGCAAGCTTCTGAGTACAACTTCCCCTCCCTTGACGGGAGGGGATTGAGGGGAGGGTGGATATCTTTCACCCCCACCCTGCCTCCCCCGTCAAGGGGGAGGAGGTTTAAATGATGCGGCAAGCCGCGGGTATTAGACCCCAAAGAGATAATAAAGGTCAGGACATGAGCAACAACATATACCTCCCCCACCTCGTCACCATCGAGGACATATACGAAGAGGCCCCTGACGTCCGGTCTTTTAGACTGGTATTCAAGGACAAGGCACTACGCGAGTCCTTCGACTTCAAGACCGGCCAGTTCGGGCTTTACTCGGCCTTCGGGCTCGGCGAATCGACCTTCTGCATAGCATCCGCCCCGACCAGAAAGGGCTACATACAGTGCACCTTCAGGAGGTCGGGCAGGGTCACGGGCGGGCTTTCGGAATTGTCGATAGGAGACACGATGGGCTTTCGCGGCCCTTACGGGAACTTCTTCCCGGTGGATGAGTGGAAGGGCAAGAACCTCGTATTCATCGCGGGTGGCATAGGGCTTCCGCCGGTCCGCTCGGTAATATGGAACTGCCTCGACAGGCGCGAGGAGTTCGGCGACATCACGGTCGTATACGGCGCGAGGACGGTAGCCGACCTCGTATACAAGAACGAGCTACAGCACTGGGAAGACAGGAACGACGTAAGGCTTATACAGGCGGTCGACCCCGGCGGGCAGACGGAAGACTGGAAGGGCAAGGTCGGTTTCGTGCCGACGGTACTGGAAGAGGCCGCGCCAAAGGCGGAAAACACCGTCGCCGTCACCTGCGGGCCGCCCATTATGATAAAATTCGTACTGAAAGCCCTGGAAAAGCTCGGTTTCTCCGATGACAATGTCTATACGACCCTTGAGAACAAGATGAAGTGCGGGGTCGGCAAATGCGGCAGGTGCAACGTCGGCGACATATATGTCTGCAAGGAAGGCCCCGTATACACCGCCGCTGAAGTAAAGAGGATGTACAACGATTTTTAAGGCCCAAGGAGAAGTATTTACTTTTATTTCGCCCTAAAGCATAATCCTGGAGACAGCCATGGCAGAAGAGAAAAAATTAAAGACGCTCGCGACAGGCGACAAGACCATCCCGCCGGAAGGCGCGAAGATGATCCCCATATACATCATGGGGCGCGAGTACATGGTGCCTGAAACACTCACCATCATGAAGGCCGTCGAGTACGCGGGCTATTCATATGTGCGCGGGTGCGGGTGCAGGGGCGGCATATGCGGCGCGTGCGGCACGTTCTACCGCTACATCGGCGACTACAGGCTCCGCTCCGGCCTCGCCTGCCAGACTGTCGCCGAGCCGAACATGATCATCATGCAGTTGCCGTTCTTCCCGGCGAACAGGCCCGGCTACGACCTTGAGAAGATGCATGGAGCGCCCCACGAGGAACTCCGCAGGCTCTACCCCGAGGTATTCAAGTGCGTCGGGTGCGGCACCTGCACCAGGACCTGCCCAATGGACATAGACGTCATGGACTATATCGCCCTCATGAAGAGGGGCGACCTTAAGGGCGCGGCCATAAAGAGCTTTGACTGCGTCATGTGCGGGCTTTGCGCCTCCAGGTGCCCGGCCCAGATATCCCAGTTCACGGCCGCGATGTTCGTCCGCAGAGTATACGGCAAGTACATCCTGCCCAAGGCCGCCCATGTGAAAAAGAGGGTCGCAGAGGTAAGGAGCGGCAAGTACGAGAAGATGCTCGAGGAGCTCATGTCCATGAAGCAGGAGGACGTAAAGAAGCTCTACGTCGAGCGCGAGAGGGAGCCGGATTTGGCCGAGTCTGGCAAGTGGATGCCGAAGGAAACTAAAAATCTTTAGGGGTATTGTCATTGCGAGGAGCGGTCCTCGTATCAAGCGGCTCTGCAATGTAAGTCTGCTGTCATAGATTCGCGCCGAGCGCGACGAAGCAATCTCAAGGGTTTTTGAAAAGCTAAAAGATGAGATTGCTTCGCTTCGCTCGCAATGACAAGAGGGTTTAAAAGTTCTTTAAAGCTGTATTTGGTCCAGAGTGGAGGAAAGATGAGCGGATATACAACGGTTCTAGCCGAACTGATAAAAAAAGCCGAGGCTACCAGGCCCGCGAGGGTCGAGAAGGCGCGGAAGGGCGAGCACTTCCCCGCGCTCACCATGGAGCAGAGGCAACAGTGGTTGAAAAAATACCACCCAGACTACAAGAGCGACGGCAGGAGGAAGCTCCTCGTAGGCCCAAATAAGGGCATGGAGCTACCCGAAGAGGTGGCTTCCCTTATAGAGTCCAGGTCGCGCCTTAACACCAGGGCCGTGGACCTCAAAAAGGCCGACTACGAGACAGACCTCCTCGTCATAGGCGCGGGCGGCGCCGGCACGGCCGCGGCGCTCGTAGCGCAGGAGCTCGGGCTTAAGGTGCTTGTATCGACGAAGCTCAGGCACGGGGATTCCAACACAGTCATGGCGGAGGGCGGCATACAGGGCGCTACCCAGGAGGGCGACTCCCCCTACTTCCATTATCTCGATGTCATAGGCGGCGGGCATTTTTCGAACGCCCCGGCGCTCGCCGCGGCGCTCACGAACGACGCGCCCCTTATCATAAACTGGCTCGAAGACTTAGGCATGATGTTCGACAAGGACCCCTCGGGCAGGATGAAGGTCAGGCACGGCGGCGGCACATGCAGGAAGAGGATGCATTCGTCCGGGGACATGACCGGCGCCGAGATAATGAGGGTCTTACGCG
Organism: Deltaproteobacteria bacterium; assembly: GCA_016182655.1. Lineage (GTDB taxonomy): Bacteria > Desulfobacterota > GWC2-55-46 > GWC2-55-46 > GWC2-55-46 > GWB2-55-19. The sequence goes on along the minus strand of JACPGB010000024.1, from coordinate 124,888 downwards.
ATGAGGCCCGGAACCGCGACAACGACATAAAGATGCTCGAGTTCTCGCCCGCCGTCGAGCTCATACTGGATTCCACAGGCAAGGCCGCCGGAGCGGTCCTCTATAATCTGGAGACAAAGGAATATTATGTCGTCCGCGCAAAGGCCGTGGTCGTCGCGACCGGCGGCTTCGGACGCCTCCACATACAGGGCTTCCCCACGACGAACCACTACGGCGCGACCGCCGACGGCATCGTCATGGCCTACAGGGCAGGGGCTAGATTGAAGGACCTCGACTCCACCCAGTACCACCCGACAGGCGCGATATTCCCGGAGCAGAACGTCGGGTTGCTTATTACGGAGAAGGTAAGGGGACTCGGCGCACAGTTGCTTAACGTCGACGGCGAGCAGTTCTGCTTCCCGCTGGAACCGAGGGACGTTGAGTCCGCCTGCGTCATAAGGGAGTGCCTCGACATCGGCAAGGGCATCGTGACGCCCACCGGCAGGTTCGGCGTGTGGCTGGACTCCCCGATGATAGACCTCCTCCACGGGGAGGGCACGGTAAGGAAGGAGCTCCCGGCAAAGTACATACAGTTCAAGAGATACGACATCGACATAAGCAAGGTCCCGATGCTCATATACCCGACGCTCCACTACCAGAACGGCGGCATACAGATTGACGAGTGGTCGAGGACCGGCATAGACGGGCTCTTTTCCGCCGGAGAGGTCGCCGGGGGCGTCCACGGCAGGAACAGGCTCATGGGCAACTCGCTCCTCGATGTCCTCGTATTCGGCAGGAGAGCCGGGTTGAAGGCCGCCGAGTACGCCAAGTCCGCGAAGACGGGCGGCACACTTAGCTTGAAGCATGTCGAGGACTTCAACAAAGAGATAGAAGGGGCAGGCATAAGGAACGCGGGAGTAAGCCCTATACTGCTCCCCGATTACGCGCCGGACCATGTCAAGGCGAGGCAGATAGTTTAGTCTTTTTTGAAGGCGGAAGCGCTCGCTTCCGCCTTTTTTTCTTTCCCCGTCCGGGGGCTTGTCAGATTTATTCGCAAATTCAGGGGGCCGTGGTCTTGAGGGGCTTTTTTAGTGTCCCTCTTCGCGGCACCCGTGTTTTTTTATTTCAGGTTGCTCAAATATCTTTCGGAGGTCTTCTTAATGAACATCCATGAGTACCAGGCAAAGCAGATACTTGCCAAGTACGGGGTGGCAGTGCCCAAGGGGAAAATTGCGTTCACGCCCGCGGAGGCCGAAGAGGCGGCAAGGGAGTTTCTGAACGAGTCGAACGGCGTGTGCGTGGTGAAGGCCCAGATACACGCCGGCGGCAGGGGCAAGGCGGGCGGCGTAAAGCTCGCAAAGTCCAAGGACGAGGCGGCCAATATCGCAAGGGAGCTTTTGGGCAAGATACTCGTCACCCACCAGACCGGGCCGCAGGGCAAGGAAGTGAAGAAGGTCTACGTTGAGGAGGGCTGTGGAATAGCGAGAGAGCTCTACCTTGGCTTCGTCGTGGATAGAAGCACGCAGAGGGTGGCGATAATGGCCTCTTCCGAGGGCGGCGTCGAGATAGAAGAGGTCGCGGCGAGGTCTCCTGAGAAGATATTGAAAGAATTCATAGACCCGGCGGTCGGCCTCCAGGCCTTTCAGGCGAGGAAGCTCGCCTTCGGGCTGGGTATTGACAAGGCCCTCGTAGGCAAGGCCGTGAAGTTCATGACGGGCCTCTACAGCGCGTTCGTAGCCTCCGACTGCTCGATGGCCGAGATAAATCCGCTCGTCGTCACAAAGGGCGGAGACATCATCGCGCTCGACGCCAAGATGTCTTTTGACGATAACGCCCTCTTCAGGCACAAGGACATAGAGGGCATGAGGGACCTTGACGAAGAGGACCCTAAAGAGGTCGCGGCCTCGCGCTTCAACTTGAACTATGTCGCGCTCGACGGCACGATCGGCTGCATGGTCAACGGCGCGGGCCTTGCCATGGCGACGATGGACATGATAAAGCTCTCCGGCGGATTTCCGGCGAACTTCCTCGATGTGGGCGGCGGAGCCAATAAGGAGCAGGTCACGGCGGCGTTCAAGCTCATCATGTCGGACGAGAAGGTAAAGGCCGTGCTTGTGAACATCTTCGGCGGCATCATGAGGTGCGACATCATCGCCGAGGGCATCATCGCGGCGGCGAAGGAAGTCGGCATAAAGGTCCCGCTCGTGGTGAGATTGCAGGGCACGAACGTCGAGCAGGGCAGAAAGTTGCTGGCCGAGTCCGGCTTGAACATCATCACGGCCGAACGGATGGACGAGGCGGCGCAAAAGGTGGTAGCCTCTCAGAAGTAAGTGGCTAATGGGCGTTCAGTTTTAACCTCCCCTCCCTCGACGGGAGGGGATTGAGGGGAGGGTGGCTTCGACCGGGGCCAAAGTCGGGTACGGAGTCTCAGGGTAAATAGATCCTCTTGCCCGTTCATTACGAATTTGCCCGCCTGGCAAGGGCTTCACCCCCACCCCTGCCCTCCACCGTAAAAGGGGGAGGGAGAAAAGCGCGGCAGCCGCGTGGGTATTGGACATTGAGAGAATAAAGAAAACAAAACCTCCGGAGGTTTCTGGAATGAGCATATTGGTCAATAAGAATACGAAAGTAATCTGCCAGGGCATAACCGGCGAGCAGGGGACCTTCCACTCCCGCCAGATGGTAGCCTACGGCACGAAGATGGTCGGCGGCGTCACACCGGGCAAGGGCGGCACAAAGGTCGACGACATCCCGGTATTCGACACGGTCGAAGAGGCCGTAAGAAAGACCGGCGCGGACGCGTCAGTCATATATGTCCCGGCCCCATTCGCGGCTGACGCGATAATGGAGGCGGTCGACGCAGGCATCGGCCTCGTCATCTGCATCACAGAGGGTATTCCGGTCATCGACATGGTAAAGGTGAGAAGGTTCATGGAAGGCAGAAACTCCCGGCTCGTCGGCCCCAACTGCCCCGGCGTCATCACCCCGGGCGAGTGCAAGATAGGCATCATGCCCGGCCACATACACAAGCAGGGGAACATCGGCGTCGTATCGAGGTCCGGCACCCTCACTTACGAGGCGGTCGACCAGTTGACGAGGCTGGGTCTCGGACAATCCACCTGCGTCGGCATAGGCGGCGACCCGGTGAACGGCACCAACTTCATCGATGTCCTCGACCTTTTCCAGAAAGACCCTGACACGAGCGCTATCGTCATGATAGGCGAGATAGGCGGAAGCGCAGAGGAAGAGGCCGCGACGTTCATAAAGAAGAACGTCACGAAGCCGGTCGTCGGCTACATCGCGGGTGTGACCGCGCCCAAGGGCAAGAGGATGGGACATGCCGGGGCGATAATATCAGGCGGCAAGGGCACGGCTGACGAGAAGATGAAGGCGATGGAGGCGGCGGGGATAAGGGTCACGAGGTCTACCGCGGACATCGGGAAAACCATCGTGGAAGTGCTTCAAAAAATATGATATTATAAAGGAATTGACTGCTTAAAGCGCTTGTGGTAAAAGGGTTTTTCCCGCCCGGCGGGGTTTGTCGGGTGCGGCGCGTTTTCCGGAATCCTTACTACCGCTCATTAGCATACAACGGAGGTCTTATGGCTGACGCGGCGAAAAAACTGCCGAATATAGTCATCAACGAAAAGTTCTGCAAGGGGTGCAGTATCTGCGTGGACTTCTGCCCGACGGACGTCCTCGAGATGAAGGGCACCTGCGTGGCCGTAAAGAACCTCGAGGCCTGCACGAGGTGCCAGCTCTGCGATCTCCGGTGCCCGGACTTCGCCATACAGGTCTTCGGTTAAGTCCGGATTTTGAACCGATACTCCCCCAAAATACAAAAAGAGGGTCCATAATGGCAGACAGGAAAAAGAAGTTCCTACAGGGAAACGAGGCGTGCGTCGAGGGCGCGCTCTACGCCGGTTGCAAGTTCTTCGCCGGCTACCCGATAACCCCCTCGACCGAGGTCGCCGAAGGCCTGTCCGTACGGCTCCCTAAGATCGGCGGCAAGTTCATCCAGATGGAAGACGAGATAGGCGGCATAGCCGCGGCCATAGGCGGGTCTCTCGCGGGGCTCAAATCCATGACCGCGACATCCGGCCCGGGGTTCTCGCTTAAGCAGGAGTGCCTGGGATACGCCTGCCTCGCTGAGATACCGCTCGTCATCGTGAACGTCATGAGGGGCGGCCCGTCGACCGGGTATCCGACCGGGCCCTCGCAATCCGACATCATGCAGGCGAAGTGGGGGACCCACGGAGACCACCCGGCGATCTCAGTCACCCCGGCCTATGTCCAGGAGATACTTACGGAGACGGTCAGGGCCTTCAACCTCGCCGAGAGGTTCAGGACCCCTGTAGTCGTGTTATATGATGAGATAGTCGGACACATGAGGGAGCCGATAACCATCCCGGCACCCGGAGACCTCGAGATAATCGACAGAATGAGGCCCGATTGCAAGCCCGAGGACTACTTGCCCTATGACGATAAGTACGAGGTGGCGCCCCTTGCGCCCTTCGGCGCGGGCTACCGCTTCCATGTGACGGGCCTGAACCACAAGCAGGACGGCTTCCCCACGAACGATTCCAAGCAGATAGGCGCTAACAACGAGCGCATAATGGCCAAGATTGAGAACCACAAGGAAGAGATCTGGAAGAACGACGAGCTCATGCTCGACGACGCCGAGGTCGCGGTCTTTACCATCGGTTCCACCGCCCGCTCCGCGAGGTTTGCGGTGCTCGAGGCGAGGAAGGCCGGTATAAAGGCCGGGCTTATCCGCCCCCTGACCATTTGGCCGTTCCCGGACAAGGCCGTAAGAGAGCTCGCGAAGAGGGTAAAGGCGATAATCGTTCCGGAGCTTAACCTCGGGCAGATGATACTCGAGGTCGAGAGGGTCTCTGGCGCCACGTGCGAGGTCGTCGGCGTAAACAGGGTCGACGGCGAGCCGATTACGCCCATGCAGATACTCGACGCGATAAAGAAGTACAAATAAGATACTCCATACGGAGGTTTTTGACATGTCGGTCCCAGCCGAGAAGAAGGAAAAGGTAAGCGTACCTTTTGACTATAACAAGTATTTGAGGCCGAACAAGCTCCCGCACATATGGTGCCCGGGCTGCGGCCACGGCATAGTGCTCAAAGCCATGCTCCGCGCCATAGACAAGACCGGCTTCGACAAGAACGACATCTGCGTCATCTCCGGCATAGGGTGCTCTTCGAGGACCCCGGGGTATGTGGATTTCAACACCATGCACACGCTCCACGGCAGGGCCTTGTCCTTTGCCACCGGCGTCAAGTTCGCGAACCCGAAGCTCAAGGTGATAGTCGTCACCGGCGACGGAGACGCGCTCGCCATCGGCGGCAACCACTTTATACACACCTGCAGGAGAAACATAGATCTTACCGTGCTGGTCTTCACGAATGCCACATACGGCATGACCGGCGGCCAGTACTCGCCGACGACCCCTATGGGCTCCCAGGCGACGACGAGCAGGTACGGGTCGATCGAGCCCCCGTTCGACGCCTGCGAGATGGCCAAGGCCTCGGGGGCTTCGTTCGTCGCGCGCGGGACCGCCTATCACACGCTTGAGCTCGAGAAGACGATACACGAGGCGATCATGCACAAGGGGACCTCGGTCGTGGACATCATCGACGCCTGCCCGACCTACTTCGGCAGGGCCAACAAGTTCAAGAGCGCGACCCACATGATGGAAGTGATCGAGAAGGACAATACGGTCAACGTGAAGCAGGCGGACAAGCTCCCGCCGGAGAAACTCGAGGGCAAGTTCCTCCGCGGCGTCCTCCACAAGATAGAGAAGCCCGAGTACTGCGAGCAGTACGAAAGCATCGTCATGGAGAAGGCGAAGGCGAAGTGACCCGAGTCTTTTAGTCCCCTCTCCACTTGTGGAGAGGGCGGAGGGTGAGGGGGATTCAAAGTTTACATTAAAACAGTATCCAAGAGTCGGGAGGCTTTCAAATATGAGCGACAGATACGAGTTGCGTTTCAGCGGCTCCGGCGGACAGGGCATGATACTCGCCGGAATAATCATGGCCGAGGCCGCTTCCATCTACGGGACCAGGAACGCGGCGCAGTCCCAGTCGTACGGGCCTGAATCGAGGGGTGGGGCATCGAAGGCCGAGGTCATAATCAGCGATCAGATGATAGACTACCCGAAGGCGACGGCCATAGACTGCATGCTCGCCATGACCCAGGAGGCGTGCACCAAGTACCACGGCGATGTGAAGGAGGGCGGCATACTCCTCGTCGACAGCGACGAGGTAAAGGTCCTCCCCACGGGCAAGTTCAGGCTCCTCAAGTACCCGATAACCGGCGCCGCAAGGGACGAGCTGGGCAAGACCATAGTCGCGAACATCATCTCGCTCGGCATGATAACCGAGCTTACCGGGGTCGTCACCCACGAGGCGATAGAAAAGGCGGTGCTGTCCCGCGTCCCTGCCGCGTTCCTCGACCTCAACAAGAAGGCGTTGCAGATAGGTTTCGAGAGGGCAAAGACGCTTAAGTAAATCCAAAGACCCGCCAGGACAGCGCCTTCGGCGCTGTCCTGGCTTTTTTTTCGCGCTCGCATCCTCCATTCTTCCTTTCTTCCGTATATCCCGGTCCTTAACCGCTCCCCATAAATTTGACGAGCGTCCCCATAACTGGTATGCTTCAGAGTTGAAACTCCCTGAACCCAAAAGGACACCCGTTTGGTAATCCATGACATCGTCATAATCGGCGGCGGGCTCTCCGGAATGAGGGCCGCGATAGAGGCCTCCCGCGCCGGGCTCGACGCCGCCATAGTCTCCAAGATCTATCCGGTCCGGAGCCATTCGGTCGCGGCCCAGGGCGGCATAAACGCGGCCCTTAAAGATACCGACTCGTGGGAGAACCACGCCTTCGACACCGTCAAGGGGTCGGATTATCTCGGAGACCAGGACGCGATAGAGATACTTTGCAAAGAGGCCCCGTTCGACATAATGGAGCTTGAGAAGATGGGGGCGATATTCAGCCGCGACCCCGAAGGCCGCATTGCCCAGAGGCCGTTCGGCGGCGCGGGCTACCCCCGCACATGCTATCTCGCGGACAGGACCGGCCACTCGCTCCTCCATGTCATGTACGAACAGCTCGTAAAGCACGAGGTAGTCCTGTACGACGAGTGGCATGTGGTGAAGATTGTCGTCGAGGACGGGCACGCCAGGGGCGTCATCGCGTTAGAGCTATCGACCGGCAAGCTCCACCGGCTCCATTCGAAGGCCGTCCTCGTGGCCACGGGCGGGTACGGCAGGGTATTCAGGACCACGACCAACGCGCTCTCCTCGACCGGCGACGGCATGGGGCTCGCGCTCGACGCCGGGGCCGAGCTCATGGACATGGAGTTCGTCCAGTTCCATCCGACCGTATTGAAGCGCACCGGCATACTCATGACAGAGGGGTGCAGGGGCGAGGGCGGATACCTTGTTAACTCGAAGAACGAGAGGTTCATGTCGAAGTACGCTCCGAAGGTATTGGAGCTCGCAAGCCGTGACGTCGTAAGCCGCGCCGAGCAGACAGAGATAGAAGAGGGCAGGGGCGTGGACGGCTGCGTCTTCCTGGACCTTCGCCATTTGGGCGCGGACAAAATAAATCAGAGGCTCCCGCAGATAAGGGCGCTTTCCATAAACTTCGCCGGGGTCGACCCGGTGGAAAAGCCCATACCGGTAAAGCCCGGAGCGCATTATTCGATGGGCGGCATAAGGACGGACTTCGACGGCGCGACGAACATCCCCGGCCTCTTTGCCGCGGGAGAGTGCGCGTGCGTCTCGGTCCACGGCGCGAACAGGCTCGGAGGCAACTCGCTCCTTGAGGCGATCGTCTTCGGCAGGCGCGCGGGGATCGGCGTCACGAATTTTTGCGACGCGAACGGGCTACTGCCGTTCCCTCCGACGGCCCTCCGGGACGCCGCCTTTGAAGTCGCGGACATAACGAAGAGGGACTCTGGCGAGTCCCCGGCGGCGCTTCGCGAGGAGATGGCAGGCGTCATGGAAGAGCACTCCGGCATATTCAGGGACAGGGCGAGGCTCGAAGAAGGCCTCAGGAAGATAAGGTCCGTAAGGGAAAGATACAAAGGGGTCGCGCTTACCGATTGCGGCGACTATTACAACAACGAGCTTTTGCAGGTCCTGGAGCTCGGACAGATGCTGAAGATCTCAGAAGCGATACTCCTGGGCGCGATAGAGAGGGAGGAGTCCCGAGGCTCGCACTTCAGGACCGACTTCCCCTTGAGGAACGACAAGGACTGGCTGAAGCACACGCTCGTATCCCTTAAAGACAATGAAATGAGACTCGGGTATAAGCCCGTGACTGTAACGAAGTTTCAGCCGCAGGAGAGAAAGTATTAGCAGGCCACTGCGAGCGTAGCGAGCAATCTCATCTTCCGGCAAATCGGCCCTTGCGGTTGCTTCGTCGAAGAAAGAGCCCCGCGCAAGGACGACAATGAACTACCCCACGAAAAGACTGCGGGGTATCAACAAAAACCTCCCCTCCCTTGACGGGAGGGGATAGAGGGGAGGGTGGCTTCGACCGGGGCCAAATCGGGTACGGAGTCTCAGGGTAAATAGATTCTCCTGCCGTTTATTACGAATTTGCCCGCCCGGCACGCTTCACCCCCGCCCCTGCCCTCCCCCGTCAAGGGGGAGGGGGGAAACGCGGCAAGCCGCAGTGTATTGGACCTAAGAGAGAATAAGAAGGCATGAAGATAAAATTCAAGATAAAAAGGTATAACCCGGCGGACACCGAGACCCCTGAGCCCTACATCCAGGCGTACATGCTGGAAGTCCCGGAGGGGATGACTTTGCTTGAGGCCTTGCTCAAGATCGCGGATGAGCAGGACCCGACACTCTCCTTCAGGAAGTCATGCAGGTCCGCCATCTGCGGCTCTTGCGCGGTCTCCATAAACGGCTTTTCCAAGCTCGCCTGCAATACGCAGGTGATACCGGAATTTAAAAAGGCCGGTGAGATGCTTATAGAGCCGCTTGCGAACCACACGCCTTTAAAAGACCTCATCGTGGATTTCGCCCCCTTCTGGCGGAAGATGGAGAAGGTCGCCCCGTACCTCACCCCAACGGAAGGAGCATCCGCGCCGGCCGTTACCCCCGAGGACGAGGAACGGGTGGATAGAAGCCAGAGGTGCATCATGTGCGGGTGCTGTAACGGAGAGTGCAACGCGCTATCTATCGACGAGCGCTTCATCGCCCCTGCCGCGCTCGCCAAGGCATGGAGGATAGTCGGGGACGTGCGGGAGGGCAACGCCCGGAGGAGGCTCCACAGGCTCTCCGAGGACCACGGGATGTGGGACTGCGTCCGGTGCGTCCATTGCACCCAGTACTGCCCCAAGGATGTCGCGCCGCTTAAGGCCATAGAAGAGCTCCGCTCCGCCGCGATGAAGGAAGGGATAACCGACAACCCCGGCGCCAAGCACGTCGAGGCGATGAAGGACTCGGTCGAGAGGTTCGGCAGGCTGGACGAGGCGGCGATGACGTTCAAGACGCTCGGGTTCCTCCGGTCGCTGGGCATGATACCGTTCGGGCTCAGGATGGAGAAGCACGGGAAACTCCCGCGCCCGCACATATTCGCGCAGATAGAGGAGCTCGACGAGGTGAAGAAGATCTACGAGGAGTCCGAAAGGCGCGCGAAAGAGGAAAAGAGAGAAAAGGAATCGAAGAAGGGGTATTTTTGGAACTGAGATACGCATACTATCCGGGGTGCGCCTCGCAGGAGATGACGAAGGAGTCGAACGAGACGACGAGGCTCGTCTGCAAACGGCTCGGAATCGCGCTCCATGACATGCCCAAGGCGAACTGCTGTGGAGCGGGATTGCTGACCGACTACGACTACCAGCTCTATCTCGCGCTGAACGCCCGCATCTTTGCCGAGGCCGAGGCGATGGAAATGGACATAATGACCATCTGCTCGACCTGCCTCATGGTCATGTCGACAGCGAACAGGGACTTGAAGGCAAACCCGAAACTGCTCGAAAAAACGAACGAGATACTCGCAACCGCCGGGCTCCGCTACAACGGCACCATAAATATAAAACAGCTCCTCTGGGTGCTTGCCGGGGACTACGGGCTCGACAACCTCAAAAAGAAGGTCGTAAAGCCGCTAAACTGGATAAAGGCCGCGCCGTTCTACGGGTGCCACAGCCTCCGCCCGTCCGACGCGCTCGGGTTCGACGACCCGGAAAAGCCGTGGTCGCTGGACGCCGTCATAGAGACATTGGGGGGCGAGGCGGTACAGTACAGGGGTAAGACCAAGTGTTGCGGCTTCCAGGTCGACCTTGTGGCCCCGGAGACCGCCGAGAAGATGACGGCCGCAAGGCTTATTGACGGGAAGGAGAGGGGCGCGAACGCCTTTGTCACCCCGTGCCCGTTCTGCCATATAAATCTGGACAACTACCAGGGGCTTGCGGAAAAGCGGGTCTCTCAGAAGATAGGGATGCCGGTATTCCACCTCTCACAGCTCGTCGGGCTCGCAATCGGCTTGACCCCCGAGGAGATGGGCCTATCCCGCCACCTCGTCTCGCCTGAAAAGATACTCAAATAGACCGACGAAGTTCACTCCGGCATAGATGTTTTGATCTGATCATAGAGGCTGGATACCCCGCCCTTGCACTCGCGCACTCCCCCTCTTTTCTAAAGAGGGGTGAGGGGAGATCATTCCAAAATAGCGCAATCCATAATCCCCCTCCGTCCCCCTTTATAAAGGGGGATGAAAAACAGATGCCTCCGCGCGCAGAGGCAAAAAAGGCGGGGTTGGAAAACCCCGCCTATCACTGTCTGATGCGGGAAGTATTAAAGGACACCCGCAGGCTTCTCCGGTTCATCGTCCCTCGTAAGCCTTACTTAAACCGTCGATATCGAGTTTTTTCATCTTAAGCAACGCCCCCATGACCCTCTCGGTCCTCTTCGGGTCCCTGCCCTGCAGCATCTCTCTCAGGACTGCGGGGACTATCTGCCAGGAGACGCCGTATCTGTCCTTGAGCCAGCCGCATTCTATCTCCTCGCCGCCTTCGGAGAGCATCTCCCAGAGCCGGTCTATCTCAGCCTGCGTCTTGCAGTCTACCATGAATGAGACGGCGGGCGAGAATTGGAAGACAGGGCCGCCGTTCAAAGCCGTGAACCCCTGTCCCTCTATCTCGAATTCAACGGTCATTACCGTGCCCTCCGGCCTTCCCGACGCCCCGGCGCCTGCCTCTCCGTAGCGTGTCACGCCATTGATCCGCGAGTTCTTGAAAACGGAGACATAAAAGCGCGCCGCCTCTTCCGCATTGTCGTCGAACCACAGACACGGGGTTATCTTTTGCATGGGCTTTCCTCACAGACACAAATAGGCCGGCGGAGCGGCGATATTACCTTTGATAGACCCCTGTCGTCTTTGCCTCCGCGAGTATGTGTCCGCGCATGGCTCGCTCTACCTCTGCCCTGTTCGCGCCGGCCTTAAGGCCGAGCGTCTCCACGTCGAGCGCCCTTAGTATGAAATTGTATCTGTGAGAGCCGTTCCCCTTCGGGGGACATGGGCCGCCGTACCTGTTTACGCCGAAGCCGGTCGAGCCGTGCTTTGCGCCGGGCGGCAGCGTTGAATCGTTTCCAGCGCCGCGCTCGATGGACTTTGAGGATGCGGGTATGTCGTAGACCACCCAATGTATGAATGTCCCCATGGGCGCGTCAGGGTCCTCGACTATGAGCGCGAGGCTCTTTGTGCCTGGCGGCGCACCTTCCCATTGCAGGGCCGGGGAGGTGTCATTGCCCTCGCAGGTGAAGGCCTTTGGGATGATGCTCCCTTCCTGAAAATCCGTGCTCCTTACGGCGAAATTCATGGCGTCACCTCCGGTTGCGGGGTATGGCATGGAGAGAAGCAGTCCAAGACTGACTATGAGAGAGAGTCTCGTTTTCATACGCTCGGTTTTTTTGAATCCTGTAATTCTATCTTAAAATCGGATTTGCGCAACCCCCCGTAAAATAGAATTGTGAGGCCCAAAGAGGAAATCTTGAAAAACGCCTTCCAAACGGGATATCCTCTTGCCATGAAGGCGAGGTTCATAATAAACCCCACTGCCGGTCCGAAGAGGGGGCGCATCGTCGAGAGGGTCAGCGCGGCGGCGCGGGAGGTCTTCCTCGGAGGGCAGGGGCTCTTTGACATAAAGGTCTCGGAGAGGAAGGGGGCGGTCGCCGAGCTTGCTAAAGACGCGGCGAGGCTTGGATTCGACTTCGTCTTCGTCTCGGGCGGGGACGGGACTGTGAACGAGGCCGCGTCCATCCTCGTCGGCACAGGGACGGCGTTGGGGATAATACCGATGGGTTCCGGGAACGGACTTGCCGGGGCGCTCGGCATAACGGGGGATGTAAAGAAGGCCGTCGGCCTCCTTAAAGAGGGGCGCGTAAGGGAGATAGACGCTGGGTGCGCCTGCGGGAGGTATTTCTTTTCCACGGCCGCCTTCGCGCTCGAAGCGCGTCTCAGCATGGCATACGACAGGGGGTTCATAGCGAGGAGGATACGCGGCGTCCTGCCGTACGCGCCTATCGCGCTAATAGAATACATGCGCTACAGGCCCCCTCTCGTAAAGGTCTCGGCTGACAATGAGTCCTTCGAGCTCGTCCCTTTGATCCTTACGGCGGCAAACGCCGACAGGTACGGCAAGGGTGCTTATATCGCGCCCGGGGCCTCGCTCGACGACGGGTTGCTCGACTTTTGCGCCGCGCCTCGCGTGAACCTTTGGCGGTCGCTCGCGCTCGCGAGAAGGATCGTCTTTGGCGGCGTGGAGAGGTCAAAGGACTTAAGGCGCATCCCCGCAAGGCATATACGCCTTTCGGGCGCGGGCGAGTGGACCGTCGAACTCGACGGGGAGCCGTTCATATGGAAGGGGGAAGTGGAGATAAGGGTGATGGAGAAGCGCTTGAAGGTGCTCGCGCCGTAGATGACGGCGTCCCCTGGCCTGTTGAACAGCGGAGGGTTTCGGGTTAATATAGGCCTTGTCCTTTGTTGCGAATACTCCCGAACTGTGGCCTCCTTGAAATAGAGGCAGGTAAAGACATGAACCCGATAGCCTTCAGGGCGACCCTCATAAATATACTCGGCAACACCGGCCTCTTCGCGTTGAAACTCGTCGCAGGCCTCCTCTCCGGCTCCATAGCCCTCATATCCGACGCGCTGAATTCCTTAAACGATATCGCGGCGTCCATTGCGACCTTCATCTGCGTAAAGATCTCGGATAAGCAGGCCGACGATGGGCACCCGTTCGGCCACAGCAGGGCAGAGCCCATAGCCGGGCTTATAATCGCGGTGCTGGCGGGCATACTCGGGTTCGAGGTCATAAGGGAGGCCGTGGAGAGGGTCTTGGCTGGCTCAAAGGCCGAGATAAGCTTATTCACCCTTGTGGTCCCGGTTATCACGATGGCCGTGAAGTGGGTCATGTCGTGGCACTTCAAAAGGGTCGGCAAGCTCTTCAATAGTCCCGCGCTCCTTGCGACCGCCACCGACTCGCTCATGGACGTATTCGTGGCCTTGGCCGCGCTCGTCGGCATCGCGGGAGCAAAACTGGGGTATGCATTTCTCGACCCTGTAGCCGCATTTGTCATAAGCCTCTGGATAATCAGGACAGGCTACAGGATAGGGATGGACAACATCGCGTACCTTATGGGGCAGGCCCCTCCCCCAGCGCTCATGGAAGAGATAAAGCGGGCGGCGCTCGCGGAAAAGGGCGTCCATGCCATAAACACTGTCCGCGCCCATTACGTCGGGAACTTCATCCACGTCGAGATACACATCGAGGTGGACAAGGACCTCTCAACGCTCGAGTCCCACGCCATAGGCGAGGAGGTCGAGCGGAGGATAGAGTCGATCCCGTCGATAGATAAGGCCTTTGTCCACCTGGACCCCGTATGAGCGGCGCGTCCTCCCTGCTCTTTGCGCTCGACGACGGCCAGAGGCGGGCCGCGGCATCCGTTGCGCGGCACATCCTCGTTGTCGCCGGGCCTGGTAGCGGCAAGACGCGCGTCCTATCTCACCGCTTCGCCTATCTCCTTCAAAACGGGTACGGGCCCGGAGACCTCCTCGCCATAACCTTCACGAACAGGGCCGCGATAGAGATGAGGGAAAGGATAGAGGCCCTTTCGTCCGTCGACCCGCGCTCGCTCGATATATCGACATTCCACTCCTTCGCGCTCCGGTTCCTCAAAAAGAACGGCCTTGTCTTCAGGCTCGCCGCGCGCATTGAGCAGAAAGAAATATTGAAAGGCGCTGGAATAAAGGACGCCGATGGTACGCTCGATACTATCTCCGCCATAAAGAACGGGGCCGGTCCGATGCCGCCCGGGTTTCAGGGCGTATTCGATTCTTATAATGAAGGGCTTGCAAAGACAGGAGCGCTCGACCTCGACGACCTTATTGCCAGGGCCGTCGAGGCGATCGAGAACGGGGCCGCGCCCGGCAAAACACATGTCCTTGTCGACGAGTTTCAGGACATAAACACTGTTCAGGCGCGTCTTGTAAGGGGGCTTGCGAAAGACGCCTCCGTCTTCGCCATAGGGGACCCAGACCAGGCGATATATTCCTTCAGGGGAGGGAGCGCCGAGGCCTTTCTTGATTTTGAAAAGTACTTTCCCGGCTCCGAGGTCGTAAGGCTCGATAGAAATTACCGCTCCGGCCGCGTCATATCCGAGGCGTCAAGCGCGCTCATCAGGAGAAACGGGAGGAGGATGGGCAGTGACGCGTCAGCGATCACGGACGGCGGCGAGATAACCGAGGTCGAATGCAGGGGTGAAGCGGCTGAGGCGTCTTTCGTAGTACAGGAGATAGAGAGGCTCATGGGCGGGCTTTCGTCCCTGACGGTCGGCGGCTCCGAAGACGCGCGCTTTTCCGACTTCGTGGTCCTCTACAGGACGAACCGGCAGGTAGACTCTCTTCAAGACGCGTTCGAGAAGTCGCCCATCCCTTTCCATATTGTCTCGCCTCCGGGTCCGGGGCTTTCGGAGCTTGCGGCCGTCTTAAGGTCGACGGCGTTCGACGGCTCCTTGAAAGAGACGGTCCAGAAGGCCCTGAAAGAGGCCGGAATCAACGAGGACCTCGCCGGAATAGCCTTGAATGCCTCTGAGACCTGTGACGACAGCGCCGAAGGGCTCAAAATCCTGGCTGACGAATTGCTACTCCTTTCACCCCCGGACAACCTCGACATAAAGGCGGACAAGGTCAACCTCATGACCATGCACGCGGCAAAAGGGCTCGAGTGGAGGAGCGTATTCGTCGTCGGGTGCGAAGACGGGCTCGTCCCGCTAAGAGCGAGGGACGGCAACGGAGATATCGAAGAGGAGAGGAGGCTTTTCTATGTCGGGCTTACAAGGGCGCTATCGAGAGTATACCTCATCCACGCAAAAGAGAGGCGAGTTTACGGAGAGGTAAGGGAGGCGAAGGTATCGCCGTTCCTCCGCGAGATACCATCGGAGTTTTTAAAGAAAATAACGCTCGACAAAAAGCCGGCCCCGAGAAGGCCTCAGCAGAAGGGGCTCTTTGAGTCCTAGCCGGACGGGGTCCTGGCCGGACGGGCGAAGTTCATATCCAAAGTATGAGGGTTTGGTGACACGGGAGGCTCTGGATACTCTGGCCATTTGCCATGCAGTCCTGGCCTGACTGGCAAAGTTCACACCCAACGGCAGATGGGTGTTTAGATTATAGTCGTCTCCAGATACGCTGGCACTCCCCCCACGCGCTACCCCTCTTTCCTAAAGAGGGGTGAGGGGAGGTTATTTCAAAACTGTACGATCCATAATCCCCTCCGTCCCCCTTGGAAAAGGTGGATGAAAAACAAAAGTCTCCGCGCCGAGATCAAAAACAGGCGGGGTTGGAAAACCCCGCCTATCGGAAACATGACAAGTGTAGATCTGCCTTACTAAACCTTCGCCAGCACCGTCCTATTGACCTCTTCGGCCTTTTCAGCGCCGAACAGCGCTTCGACAAGCCTGAAGGCAAATTCCATCGCGGTGCCCGGCCCCTGGCTCGTGATGATGTTGCCGTCGGCTACTACGCGCTCGTCGGTTACAATGGCGCTTCCGAGCGCATTTCGGACCGACGGGTGGCTCGTCGCCCTTTTGCCGTCGAGGACCCCGGCGGCCGATAAGACCGCAGGCGCCGCGCATATGGCGGTCACAAACGCGCCCCTGGAGTCGATCGCCGCAATAAGCCCTTTCACCCTCGAGTCTTTCTTGAGGTTCTCCGCGCCGACTGCCCCGCCCGGGAGCACTATCATGTCGAAAGACCCCGCGTCCTTGAGGGCGTCGTCGAGGCTTGCGTCCGGCACGACCCTTATCCCGTTCCGCCCCTCTATCGGGCCATTGAGAGTCCCGGCTATCACCACATGCGCCCCGGCCCTCCGGAGGATGTCGACCGGCGTCAACGCCTCGACCTCCTCGAAACCCGGCGCAAGCGTCACAAGGACTTTTTTCACGCAGACCACCTCCATCACAAAACAGCGGCGCATTGATTATATACCCGTTTCCCCGCCTGTCAAAAGAAAAGGGCCCCTTTTTCTTGCGCCCGGTTTTTTTTGGGATAAGATTAGAGAGGAGCAGGGCCTTAACAGGAAAGGAGCTTCCATGGCAAAGATGACGGCGCACTTCGCCAACAGGCTCGAACACGAAAAGAGCCCGTACCTCAAACAGCACGCATCCAATCCCGTGGACTGGTATCCGTGGTCGAATGAGGCCTTCGAAAGGGCCAAAAAAGAGGACAAGCCGGTGATATTGAGCATCGGGTACTCCACTTGCCATTGGTGCCACGTCATGGAAAGGGAGTCCTTCGAGGACGTCGAGACCGCGAAGATAATGAACGAGAATTTCGTTAACATAAAGATAGACAGGGAGGAGAGGCCCGAGCTCGACAGTTTATACATGAAGGCGGTGCAGGCGATGACGGGGCACGCCGGGTGGCCGCTTACCGTCTTCGTCACGCCCGAGGCCGCGCCCTTTTACGGCGGCTCGTATTTTCCGCCGGACGACAATTACGGCCTGCCGTCGTTCAAGAAGGTGTTGCTCGCCGTGTCGCTGGCGTACAAAAAGAACAAGAAGAAGATAGCCTCCGTCACGAGCGACATCGATGGGGTCTTGAGAAAAGGGGCGGAGGTCTCGCCGATAGAGCTGAACGAGGACATATCCGACGAGGCATTCGACGCCGGACGGCTCTTTTTCGACCCGGTGAACGGCGGGTTCGGGAGGGGCACGAAGTTCCCGCACTCGATGTACTTGAAATTTCTCCTTAAGTTCCACCAGAGGACCGGGGACGAGGAGGCGCTCCTCATGGTGAAGAAGTCTCTTTCGGCGATGGCCGAGGGCGGCATATACGACCATGTCGGCGGCGGCTTCCACAGGTATTCGGTCGACGAGAGGTGGGACGTCCCGCACTTCGAGAAGATGCTCTATGACAACGCGCTCTTGTCCTCCCTCTACGCCTCGGCGTACGAGACGACGGGCTTGAGCTTCTTTAAGGACGTGGCGCTCGATACCATCGAGTACATGCTCCGGGACATGCGGGATGAGAGCGGAGGTTTCTATTCCGCCGAGGACGCGGACGTAAACGGCGAGGAGGGCGTCTTTTACCTCTGGACAAAGGACGAGATAAAAACGGTTCTGAGGGACAAGCACGACGAGTTCATGAAATACTTCTACCTCATCGAGGACGCTAACTTCGGAGGCAAAAGCCTCATCCGGATAGCCCATTCGCTCAAATACAAGGACGGACTGCCGGAGCGTGTAAAAAAGCTTAAAAAAGACCTATACAAGGCGCGCGAAGCGCGGAAGAGGCCGGATATTGACAGGAAGATAATAACCGCGTGGAACGGGCTCGCGATAAGCGCGCTCGCATCGGCCTCCCGGATATTCAAGGACAGGACGCTCTCGGATGAGGCTAAAAGGAGCGCGGAGTTCGTAATGGCCTCGTCGAGGGACGCAAGCGGCAGGTTACTCAGGTACTACCTCGAAGGCGGCGCTCTCACCAAGGCGAACCTCGAGGACTACGCCCTTTTCGCTCTCGGGCTCCTCGATATCTTTGAAGCTACGGGCGAAGCGGAATGGCTTGAGAAGACCGGAGAACTCGTCTCATCCATAAAAGAGCTCTTTTATGACGAGGCACGGGGGCTTTTTTACGATACCGGGAACGACCAGGAGAGGCTCATCGTCAGGGAGCGGGACCTCTTCGATAACGACGTCCCGTCGGGTAACTCCGCGGCCGCCGACCTTTTCCAGAAGTATTCCGTAGCCACGGGAGACGCAGAGACGAGGAGGCTCTCTGAAGACATAGTAAGGTCGATAGAGGGGCTCAAGGACGAACCGCTCTCCTACGGGAATTTCCTCTCCGTCTTCGAGGGCCTCATTAAGGAGCCGCCCGGGGCGGGAAGACTCCATCCTCCCCCTGAACCCCCTCCCATCGAGAGGGGTGAGGCGTAAGAGACGCATCGCGGGGCATTTCTAACGCGAGTTGTCCTCCTCGACCGCCGCGCGTAGCCTCTCCAGCACCCCGGGTATGGCCGATATTACCCTGTTCCAGTTAGGTATCAGCGTCGCGCCCAATGGGTTCGTCTCGATTATCTCCGCGGCCTTTGCTATCGCCCTCGTGAAGGCGTCGACGGCCATGGCCTCCTCGTGCCTGTCGAAGGAGAGGCCGTTTATCGCCGCGTCCCCCTCGTATCTTATTATCGAGTCTTCGGCGATCTTCAGGTAAGCCGCGACAAGCGTCTTGAAAAAGGCGTCGGTAAAGACTATCCCCTCCGAGGCGAGCGTCCTGAACAAGGACTTGGCTATGTCTATGCTCATCTTCATGAGCCCCCTCTCGGGGTCCTCGGCCGAGAGCCCCTGGTGCTTGTGCTCGTAGTTGTCGGCTATGTCGGCCTGGCATATCCTCTTTGTCGAATAATTTCTGTAGACCTCGCCGAGCACCCCGACCTCGAGCCCCCAGTCCCACGGGATGCGGTTTATGCGGGCGAGATCCGTTACCATGCAGAACTCTCCCGAGAGCGGATAACGGAATGTGTCGAGGAACTCGAGGAACGGATTGTCCGACGTCATCTTCCGCAGAGCCCTGACGAGCGGCGTGAGGAAGAGGCGGGTCACCCTGCCGTGGAGCCTGTCCGACGCCCGGGCGTAATACCCCTTGCAGAAGACATAATCGAGCGTCGGGTTCAGGACCGGGTAGCAGAGCCTGCCGAGGAGGTCGAGCGAGTAGGTTATGATGTCGCAGTCGTGGAGGGCTATGGCGTGGCACTCGGCACGTGACAGGACATAGCCGTAGCTCGTCCAGGCCGAGCGTCCCTTGCCGTCCCTTCCGGCGGATACCCCGTGCTCCGCGAGCGTCCTGTAGAGTTCGCCTATGCGCTTGCCGCCGGTGTGCACGATGCTCACCTTCTGGGGGAGCATCGTGAGGAAGTCCCGGACCGTCCTGAACTCGTGGTCCGTTGCAGGGCCGAGCGCAAGGACTATTTCCTTTACGAACCGCGCGGTCTTCAATTCCGCGCATATACCCTTCATCGCCTCGCCCATGACATCGGAATAGAGGGCCGGGAGCACGAGCGCCAGCGGCCTGACGTTGCTGTAGAGCTCGAGCTCGGCGAGGAGCTTTTCAGACTTCGGCCGTCCTATCCTGTGGAGCGTGGTTATCGCCCCTGCCTGATAAAAGTCAGCCATAAGACTCCCGAGCGGGTCCGGTCGCTTATAAAGATGAAAAAACTTTTTCTTCGTCTTTTTAGAGGGTAATTGAGGGAAGGTAGGCTGTCAAGGAGGCGGTGTGGTTCTTAAGTCCCTCGCCTGTCCTTGAGCTCCACGGTCCTCGTGGGGAAGGGGATGGAGATGTTTTCGGATTTAAGCCTCTTAAGTATCATCTTCCGGAGCTCGTGCTGGGCCTCGAACTGGTCGACGTACTCGGCGAGCTGGCAGGCGACGGTGAACTCGAGGGCGGATTCGGCAAACCCGGTAAGCCGTACAACGGGGGGAGGGTCGGGTAGCACGCCTTTTACCGAGCCCACGGCATTTTTGGCCTCTTCAAGGAGGACCTGTTCCACCCGGTCGGCGTCGGCGGAATAATCGACCCCGACCTTTATGGCGAGGGCGGTCCTTAAATCCGGGAGATGGAAGTTCGTAATGGTGGATTGGGCGAGCTTGTTGTTCGGTATGATGACGATGTTGTTGGTAAGCTGTCTTAAACGCGTCGTCCTCCAGCCTATGTCCGAGACGAACCCCTCTTCCCCTGTATGCAGTTTGATGAAATCCCCGACCCTGACAGGCTGTTCGACGAGGATGTGCATCCCTGCAAAGAGGTTCGAGAGCGTGTCCTGGAGCGCGAGCGCGACCGCGAGGCCGCCCACGCCCAGGGCCGTGAGTATCGGGGTTATGGAGATACCGAGGTTGTTGAGTATTACGAGAAAGCCGAGTACGAATATGACGCCGCGTATGACCGCGCGGGACAGGCCCGAGACAGGGACGTTCGCGGCCGTCTTCCGCATCGCGTTCTGGACGAGGGCCGAGCTGATGTTCGCGACGGCGAGCGTGATGGAGAGGACTATGAGGACATAAAGGGCCGAGAGGCCGTACCCGACGTACTTCGCCGGGAACGCCGAGGTGTCCAGCGCGATGTACAGGCTTAACGCTATCACCCAGTAGACGGACGGGTGCCTGACGGCGTCTATGACTATGTCGTCTGCCCTCGTGTCGGTCTTCCCCGCCCACTTCGAGAAAGACCCGAAGGCGAGCCTCCGGATGACGAAAAAGGCGGCGAGACAGAGCGCGAATACGAGGGACGCTATTAGAAACGCCCTCGGATTTCCTGCTTCATTCAGCAATCAGGCCACCTCCCGATGGGCTTGCATTTTGCCAGCCGTTCGATTTTACCATCAGGATGGCGCTAAATCAAATTCATAGCATGTTTATGTCGTCCTTTTCGGTCTCCTTTTTTACGATATATTCGAGGAGCTTCTTCGCTATCTCCCTTCCGCCGTAGCCGAAGGCGATGGCCAGTCCGAGGGATATCCCGCCGAAGAATATGGAGAACGCGGCGAATACTATCCTCGGGGCGATCGAGAGCTGTTCGAGCGCCATGGCGAAGACGAGTATGATGATAAAGATCCGGACAGCCGCGGCGACAAGCTTAGAGTATTCGATCCCCGCGTTTACGGCCGTCAGGAGCGCGGCCCTGGAGACGAACCCCGCGAAGAGGTATCCGAATATGACGATCAGGACCGCGGAGAAGAACCTCGGCAAATACATAAAGAACAGCGAGGCGAGCGTGTCCGTCACCTTGAGTCCCAATGAAGCGAACCCGGCCATGAAGAACATGACGACTATCAGCCAGTAGACCGAGAGGATCATGAACGCCGACGGGGGTTTTCGTATCCCGGCGTTGTGGAGCGCAGAGGAGATGCCGGTCTCGTCTGCCCAGTCGTCGAACTTTATGGCCGCGAAGACCCTTGTCATGGCAAGTCTCACGGCCCATGCAACGAAGAGCCCCGCCGCGAGTATCACGACCATCACGATGAAGTCCGGGATGAAGTCAGCGGCCTTGTCCATGAACTCGTTCAGGTGGGCTATGAACTCGTTTTTAAGCCTCTCCATTATGCTCACCTCCTTTTACCATCCGTCGAGGAGATACTTTTTCCGGTTTTCGTATTCCTCCGCGGTCCTTTCGACCTCCGCCTCGGCCTCTTCATTGGTGTATTCGGCGGCCTCGAGGAAAAAAGACGCGGTCTTGCCGAAGTAGAGCGGGACGAGGGAGCCGAGGAGGTGGTCGTCGGGGAGTTTTTTGTGGTGGTACGCCATGAGGTAGTCATAGACGGTCCTGACCCAGAGCTCCCTCGGGAAATGAAACTCCGGCGTCCCTGCCTTCTTCGAGATCTCCTCGAATGCGGCGATTGCGTCCTTCCCGACGACCTTTGCCCAGACGTCCTTCAGGTTCTTTACCCCGACCCTGAATGCGTTTATCATCCTTTCTATATTGACCCTTACGGGCTCTACCCCCGCCGAGTACTTGAAACCGAAGGTCGGGACGTCCGAGGACCCCGCGCACCCTTTCCACGCGTCATAATGCTTCTCGGTGAGCGACATGAGCGAGCCCACGACCTGCGTGAACATGTCCTTGAGGTCAGCGCCGGGGTCCTTGGGGTCGTGTATCTTGGCGCCGAGATACGACTGGCAGACCTTGAAGCCGCCCGCTATCGCCTCGGTCGTCATCCAGATGTCTATGCCGAAGCGCGCGACGTCCGAGTCCCAGACGTTCTGTGAGAGGTAGTGCGAGGCGAGCCTCCCCGAGAAGCCGAACTCGCCGCCGATGGGCTGGCGTATCCGTGTCCCGTAGAGCGCGCGCGTGACCGGGTATATAATGGAGTTAGTTATGGTGCCGTCGTACTTGTGCCTGGAGTAAAGGGGGGCTACGAAGTCGTAGTTCTCTTTAAGGACCGGGGCGATGAGGAGCTCTATCCACTCCGGGGTGATGGAGCGCAGATCCGCGTCCACGACACAGCAGGCCTTGGCGCCCAATGTCCCGGCGAGGTGGAATATCGTCCTGAAGGCGCTCCCTTTTCCGGGGATGCCGTGGTAGGGCGTCGTGATGCGGTTTACGGGATAGAGCCTGTGGGTGAGGAATATCGCCCTGTGGTCGACCCTCGTGTGGAGGACCTCTTCGGGGGTCGAGTCCTTCGAGCCGCCGTCGGAGTTGACGATGACCGCGCGCTCGTTCGGGAAGTACTTGCCGAGCCCTGCGTCGACGGCCTCGACCACGCGGCTTATCGTCGCCGAGTTGTTGTAGCTCGGTATGCCGACGACGATCTCGGCGGTGAGGCCGCCCATGCCTTTCGCCTCAACGGTTGCTGGTGAGGGGTCAAGCGCCATTGTCGGCCTTTCGTATCGGCTGAGCGGGGTTAAGGGATGCCGGGGAAAAAAGAGCTTACGGAGCGGTTAAGTGTGCGGATAGCGGGAGTTTTAGCACCTGGGTCCCTTTTCGGACGCCTCAAGCGAATCGAGTATTCCGGTCACGGCCTTGTTCCAGCCTTCGGGGCCCGGCGCATCGGTCTTGATGAGCCCGTCGAGGTATATTTGCTCGAACCCGCCGTCGTCCTTCATTATCAGCACCGGGTAGTCGGCCTCGCGTAGCAAAGAGAGGTCGTTGTAGCCGTCGCCGAGGCATATGGTCACTATGCCGTCATAGAGCCTTTTGTAGCAATCTTTCAGTATCCGGGCCCCGTCGCCCTTGTCGTGCGGACCGAGCACATGGAAATACCTGCCGCGCGTCCACTTGAGGCCGTTCTCCTCGATGCGGATGAAGAACTCCCTTTCGGACTCGACGGTCCCCCTGAAAAAGACCGGCTCGTCGAAGTCCCTGTCTTTTGCGCGGCGGCAGTCGTCGATCGAAAGGCCGGTCAGGGTCGAGAGCTCCTCGACGGTCAGGTCGCCGAAGCCCTTTATGACGGCCTGTACGCCTTCGCGCGCGGCGTTGAGCCCCTTTTTCACATCTTCGTAGGGTTTCCCTATCTTTATGAAAGTATAACCGGGGACCTTCTCCCCCTCGACCTCGAAGGGGAAGTAATTCTCCGGTATCAATACCCCGCCGCCGTTCTCGACTATGAAAGGGTGGGCGTTGTTCAGTCGCCTGCGGAACTCAATGACCTCGGCCTTGGTCTTGCTCGATGTGAAAATAAGGGGTATGCCGGCCTTTGCGATACGCGCGAGCGCCGGCCCGGCGGGCTTGTATGAATAGTCATGCTTCCCGAGGAGCGTTCCGTCAAGGTCGGTAAATATCACAGGCTTCATCCGCGGTCTCTCCTGGATCATCAAACGGTTTTGAGGTACATGAGATACATGTTGAGCGCGCCTATTGCGAGCATGGAGAGCGAGTCCCAGCCGAACCTCATGACGGCCTTTCTCTCGGGCCTGTACGAGATGGACAAGAGGACGATAGAGGTCATGACCATCGCCATGAGCCCGGTCGTCGCGTGGGCGCTCGAAATATCCGAAAATAGCGGCCCTCCGGCGTAGAGTATATCATCTACGGCAAGAAGGGCAATATTAAACATGTTGGAGCCGAGGAGGTTCCCTATGGCGAGGTCGTACGCCCCTATCCTCACCGCCGAGAACGATACCACGAACTCGGGTAGCGTCGTTACCATCGCGACAAAGAACGTCCCGAAAAAGCTCGCGCCGAGCCCGGTCTGCCCGGCGAGCCTTCCCGCCACGAACGGGAGGAATACGGCCGCGACCGTCACCAGAAGCCCGTTAGCGGCGTAGAGAATTATAGCCCGCTTAAGGGGTATCTCCGTGTACTTGAGCCTTTCAACCGCCTCCTCGACGAGTTTTACAAGGAACTTCTTCTCGTAGTAATAGATGGTCCTTATGCCCACTATGTACGCTACGGCTATGATCGGCGTATAAATACCGATGCTTACAGCCGATGGGGCCGCGCTCTCAAGCAGGATGGAGACCGAGACCACGCCGAGCATCAGTATCCCGAAACCGGCAGACATCACATGCGTCTGCCCTATCTTGGAAAACAGCGGGCTCGACCTGTCCATGGGGTCGAGGAGCGCGAGCGTCATGAGGTTGAATACGCACGCGCCCATTACATCGCCGACGGCGATATCCGGGACCCCGGCAATGGTCACGGCGCTTACGCCTGTGAAGAGTTCGGGGAGCGACGTGATGGACGCGAGCAGTATGAGCCCGGTCCACGCCCTGCCGATGCCGGTCTTTTCCGCGATCACGTCCCCGTACTTCGACAGCCTTGAGCCTCCGAAGACGATGAGGGCGGCAAGGGCTATGAACTCGATCCAGTCGGCCACTGTTACCTCACTTATAACTATGGCAGGGTAACCGGTAAGTGTCAAACCCGTTCATCCGATGTGTCGAGGCAAAGATTCACGGTACGAAATCCGTCCGGCAATGATTGTTGACATCTCCTGTCCGTGCTCTTAAAATAAGGGGATGCGTAAGTGCCTTTCAATCTTTCTGATAGCGCTCTGGGCGGCTTTTCCGATTGCGTACCCGGCCTTTGCCGCGGGGCCGGTCATCGTCATAGACCCCGGTCACGGCGGCGAGGATACCGGGGCCGTGGGGCCGGGCGGCGCCGAGGAAAAAAACGTCGTCCTCTCACTCGCGCTCAAGGTCGCCGAGATACTGAACGAAAGGATCCCGTCGACCGTACTCCTCACGAGGACGGGCGACGTCTTCATACCGCTTGAGGAGAGGACCGCCTTCGCGAACAGGAACGGGGCAGACCTATTCGTATCCATACACGTTAACGCCGCCGTGAACCGCGAGGCCTCGGGGTTCGAGACGTTTTTCCTGAGCTTTGACGCGACCGACGACGACGCCAGGAGGGTCGCGGCCTTCGAGAACAGGATAGTAAAGACAGCCGAGGCGAAGACAGACGGAGACGATATCCAGCTGATACTGCTCGATCTGGCCAACACGGAAGCGCACCACGAGAGCTCGCGGCTCGCTGAAAACGTCCATCTGAGCATGTTGAAATACTCGGGGAGGGAGAACAGGGGCGTGAAGCAGGCGCCGTTTACGGTGCTCGTCGGCGCGACCATGCCCGCGATACTCGTGGAGTCAGGGTTCATCTCGAACCCGGCGGAGGAAAAATTGCTTACATCCAAAAAAGAGCAGGGACGCATAGCCGAGGCTATCGTCGACGGGATAATGGGTTTCACGGGGACAGGGGCCAAGGCGCCCGGAAAGGACGTTACATCCATTGGGAAAAGGACAAGGAAGAACTGACGGCAGGGCTACGGACGAACTCAGGCCCGTGCGTATCACCCGTGAGTATCTGAAATTCGCCGAGGGCTCGGTCCTCTTCGAGGCCGGGGACACCAAGGTCATCTGCGCGGCGACCGTAGAGGAGAAGGTCCCGCCCTTCCTCGCCGGCACCGGAAAAGGCTGGCTCACCGCCGAGTACGCGATGCTGCCGAGGTCGGTGAAGAAGAGGATACAGAGGGAGTCGTCGACGGGCAAGGTCGGCGGACGGACGCACGAGATACAGCGGCTCATCGGGCGAAGCCTCCGGGCGGTCTTCGACCTCTCGAAGTTCGGGGAGAGGACGGTGCACGTCGACTGCGACGTGATACAGGCCGACGGCGGCACCCGGACCGCGTCTATCACAGGCGCTTACGTTGCAGTCTATGACACTTTCCTGTCTTTGAGGGACGCGGGGCTCATCTCTGAGATACCGGTGCTCGATAGTGTCGCGGCAGTAAGCGTAGGTGTTGTGAACGGCGCGCCATGCCTCGACCTCAACTACGAGGAGGACTCGACGGCCGAGGTCGACATGAACGTCATAATGACCGGGGCCGGGAGGTTCGTCGAAGTCCAGGGGACCGCCGAGCATAAGGCGTTCTCGAAGGACGATCTCGGGAAGATGCTCTCCCTTGCCGAGAAAGGGATAATGGAGCTCGTCGCGCATCAGAAAAGGGCGCTTAAGCAGGGTATATGAAGCTCGTGATAGCCACAAAGAACAGGGGTAAGGCTCGCGAGCTCGGAGACCTCCTCAAGGGCCTGGATATAGATGTCCTCTCGCTTGCCGATTTCTCTTCCGTAAAACTCCCGCCCGAGGACGGAAAGACCTTCAGGGAGAACGCCCTTAAAAAGGCGCGCGCGGTATTCGAGGCGACGGGACTGCCTTCGCTCGCCGACGATTCCGGTTTGGTTGTGGACGCCCTCGACGGCAGGCCGGGAATATTTTCCGCGCGGTACGCGGGCGAGGACGCGACCGACGAGGACAACTACCGTAAACTCCTCGGCGAGCTCGAAGGTGTCGCGACGGAGAAGAGGGCGGCGCGTTTTGTCTGTGCGCTCGCCTACAAGGACAAAGTGCGCGAGGAGGTCTTCGAGGGGGAGCTTAAGGGGCGCATAGCGGAAACTCCGCGCGGCGGGAACGGGTTCGGGTACGACCCTGTCTTTGAAATAGAGCGCCTCAAGAGGACCGTAGCCGAGCTTTCACCCGCCGAGAAGAACGCGATAAGCCACAGGGCAGAGGCTTTGAAGCGCTTTAAAACATGGCTCGCAATGGGTCCGCTGGGATGAAAAAAATCTTCAAAACCGCCTTGACAACATTTAGTTCGTCCATTACACTTACTCAATAAATAAGTTAGTAGACGGGTTTGTACGCGAGGCCTTAGACCTGAAGTGCACAACCCCTATGACTTATCAAAACATTTCAGAAAGGAGGTTGTGCAAGATGCCTTCAGGAAAAGTAAAGTGGTTCAACGAGTCGAAGGGTTTCGGTTTCATCGAGCAGGACTCCGGCGAAGACGTCTTCGTCCACTACTCTTCCATTCAGGGAAACGGATTCAAGACCCTGAGGGAAGGGCAGAGGGTGGACTTCGAGGTCACCAAGGGCCCGAAGGGGCTCAAGGCCGAAAACGTGAACCCGCAACAGCAGTAATCTCTTAACGATGCAATCGATAAAGGCCTTCGCCCCCATCCGGGGCGAAGGCCTTTTTTTGTGCTTGGCGCACGGCCAAATCTCAAATCCGGGTACTCGGCGTACGGCCAGATTCAAATCGGCGGATAGAGCGTTACTTGCGTATAACGCTGGATTCGGTTCTGCCCGCCCGGGTGCTTGGCGCACGGCCAATTTCAAATCGGGTCGCTTGGGCGTTACCTGCTTATAAGCTTCGGATACGGAATTGCCCGTCCGGCGAGGACCGCTCGGCGCGGGGCCAATTCCTTCGGAGGCAATAAGGGCAAGAGCAAACAGGCGGTTTCGATATGAACTTTGCCCGTCCGGCCAGGTGCTCGGCGCACGGCCAGATTCAAATCCGGCCGCTCC
Organism: Deltaproteobacteria bacterium; assembly: GCA_016182655.1. GTDB lineage: Bacteria > Desulfobacterota > GWC2-55-46 > GWC2-55-46 > GWC2-55-46 > GWB2-55-19. The sequence goes on along the minus strand of JACPGB010000024.1, from coordinate 97,086 downwards.
AGCATCCCCGAGGCAAAGCCGAATGATACGGGATTGCCTGTCCGGCCAGGACCAAAATTGCATAAGCTCCGAAATGATGGTATGCTTTTAACCGCCATTCAAAAGGAGCGAACCGGCATGGAAGAAAAACTCTTGATGGAAGTGGTCCCGGGCCTCGAAGGCATCCCGGCCGCCGAATCCGCGATAAGCTACATAGACGGAGAAGCGGGGATACTCGAGTACAGGGGCATAACGGTCGAGACGCTCGCTGAAAAAAGCGACTTCCTCGAGGTCGCCTGGCTCCTCATCTTCGGCCATCTCCCGGCGAAGGACGAGCTCGAGCGGTGGCGGAACGACATCACATTCCATACGAGGCTTAAATTAAAGATACTGCGCATGATGGAGTACCTGCCCGAGAACGGGCACCCGATGCACTACCTCCAGGCCGTGACCTCGGCCATGGGGATGTACTATCCGGCGCGCGACACGCTCGACGCCGAGAGTCGCTACTGGTCGGCTGTGAGACTCATAGCGAAGATGCCGACGATAGTCGCCGCGTGCGAGAGGCTCAAGCACGGGGACGCGCCGATACAGCCGAGGAACGATCTCTCATTTGCCGCGAACTTCTACTACATGCTCTTCGAATGCGAGCCGACGAAACTCGTCGAGAAGATAATGGACGCGATGCTGACGCTCCACGCGGACCACACCATGAACGCCTCCACCTTCAGCGCGCGCGTCGTCGGCTCGACACTCGCCGACCCGTATACGATAGTCTCCTCGGCCATAGGGACCCTCTCCGGCCCCCTTCACGGAGGCGCGAACGAGGAGGTCGTCCACATGATAGAGGAGATAGGATCGAAGGAGAATGTCCGCCCCTACATCGAGCGCAAGCTCGAAAAGAAAGAGAAGATAATGGGCATAGGCCACAGGGTCTACAGGACGAGGGACCCGAGGGGCGAGGTCTTGAAAGGCTTCATACGGGAGCTCGCCGAACACAATGCGATAGACCGCAATACCCTCGAGATATCGAGGGAGCTCGAGGCCGTCGTGAAGGAAAAGCTCGAGGCCAAGCAGCTCCACCCCAATGTGGACTTCTATTCCGGGATAGTCTTCAAGGCCATAGGCATACCCACCGAGCTCTTCACGCCGATATTCGCGATGGGCAGGGTCGCGGGCTGGCTCGCGCACTGGATGGAACAGCTTAAGACCAACCGCATCTACAGGCCCACTCAGAAGTACACGGGCCTTCGAGCGCGGCTGTACATACCCGTCGCGGAAAGATAGCCTCCGCCAGCCGCCCGCAATACCATCTTAATCCGAAAAAACCGCCCTCCGGCGCGCCGGAGAGGCAGGGGGCCGAAATGAAAATACCGCTTTCCAGCAGGGCCGGAAGAGCGTTTGCGCTCGTCTGTCTCCTCGTCGCGGTTGCCGTATCCGCCGGGTGCACGCACCAGGTGTTCCTCAGGGTCCCGGGGATGTCCGAAGTGGGCGTCCCGGAGCTCATCGGCGAGATCAAGAGGCGCGACATCGTGCTGGTGGGAGAGATCCACAACAAGCTTAAGCACCACGAGCTCCAGCTGAACGTCATAAAGGCTATTCACGAGACCGGGGCGGAGTTCGCCGTCGGGCTTGAGATGTTCAGGGCCGAGGACCAGTCCTCCCTCGACAGGTGGGTCGGCGGGGATATGGGAGAGGACGAGTTCCGGAAGGCCTACGCAAGGAACTGGCAGGTGCCGTGGCCGCTCTACAAGGACATCTTCATCTACGCGAGAGAGAAGAAGATCCCCCTCGTTGGACTCAACGTCTCGAGGAAGGTCATCCACAAGGTCTTCAAAAACGGGTTTGACGCGCTCGGGCCAGAGGAGCTCTCGGAGCTCCCGCCCGGACTCACCTGCGATATCGATCAGGAATACGAGCAGTTCATAAGAGGGGCGATGGAGGAGCACGAGATGGAGGACTCCTCGTTCAAGAACTTCTGCGAGGCGCAGGTGGTCTGGGACGCGGGCATGGCCAAGAAGGCGATAGAGTACCTTAACGTGAACCCCGGCCTCAAGATGGTGATCCTCGCCGGCGGCGGGCACTCGTGGAAGAGGGGCATCCCCTCGCAGATAGAGAGGCGCTCGCGCTTTACTTCCGTCGTGATACTCCCCGAGGAATCGAGGAGGATAGCTTTTGAATCGATTACCGAGAAGGACGCGGATTTTGTGTGGGTGGAGGAGTGGTCGTTAAGGTAGAAGGCTGCTCAAAAAGTCCATCTGCTTTGTTGTCTTCGTCGCTCGTCAGTGCGGCGTACAAAAAGAGTACGCCTCCCTTCTCGCTCCTCGACGCCTCGCATCTGGAGCTTTTTGAACAGCCTATCAAGTCTTTACACAAGATTAGGGCTAAAAAAGACTAAACACCCTCCTAATCCTCCTGGTTCTCGTCGAAGAGCCTCCTGAACGCCTCTCCGCAGTCGTGGAAGGCCTTGAATATGGCGGGGTCGAACCTCTCCTCTGCCCCGTCTATTATCTTGCAGGCGGCCTCGTGGGGGAACGCCTCCTTGTAAGGGCGCCTCGAGCGGAGCGCGTCGTAGATGTCGACTATGTTCACGATCCTCCCGGATATCGGTATCTCCTCGCCCTTTATCGCGCGCGGGTAGCCGGCCCCGTTCCAGCTCTCGTGGTGGTTAAGGGCTATCTCCTCGGCGGCCTTCAATATCTCGGAATCCGACCCCTTCAATATGTTCGCGCCTATTATGGTGTGAGTCCGCATCACCTCGGACTCCTCTTTCGTGTGCCCGCCTTTTTTAAGGAGAATGGAGTCCGGTATGCCGATCTTTCCTATGTCGTGCATGGGGGAGGCGAAGAATATCGCCTCGACCTCGGGCTCCTTTAGCCCCAGGTATCTGGCGAGGAGCTGGGAATACAGGCTGATCCTCTTTATGTGGCCGCCGGTCTCCTTGTCGCGGGATTCGGCCGCGAGCGTCAACCTGTAGACGGTCTCGATGTAGCCGTTCCTGATCTTCTCGAAGGCGCGCTCCAGCTGCACGCTCTTGTCTATGACCTCGCCCTCGAGCTGTTTGCCGTGCTCCACGAGGAAGTCCTCGTACTTCTTTACCTTGAGGAGGTTCCTGATCCTTACGCGGAACTCGTTTTCGTCCACGGGCTTGCAGAGGAGCTCGTCCGCGCCGTTAAGTAGGCCTTTTATCTTTGAGTCCTTGTCCGAGAGAGAGGTGACGATCATTACGGGGATGTGCATGGTGAGCGGGTCTTCGCGGAGTCTCCCCGTCACCTCGAACCCGGTCATGCCCGGCATGACGACGTCGATGATGAGGAGGTCGGGCTGAAAGGAGCGGACCTTTTCGATAGCCTCGAGCCCGTTCTCGGCGGTCGCGAAATCATGGCCGAGCTCCCGTATGAGGTCGGAGAAGACCTCCAGGTAGAACTTGTCGTCGTCAGCGACGAGTATCCTGGCCTTTTTGTCCCTGCTTAGGGCAGGGGTCAGGGTTTTTTGTTCTTCCGGCATATCGTCCCGGAAAAAGATTACTGCGAGGGAGCGAATAAGTCAAGAGCCCTTGTCACAGCCGCGAAATTTCTCTGAAAAACGGAAACAAATCCTTGACAGCTTACGCCCTTTTCTAATAAGATTTGCAGGAAAATACCTTAGAAGCTGAAAACCGGAGGGACTGGAAAACGCCTTGACATCACACCGTGAGGACTCACCTGAAAAAGGAGGAGGACGGATGGAAAAAAACAGCGTTCTTGACGTTCAAAAGACGCGCAAGGATCTGAGGCCCCTCATCATCGCGGCGCTCTCGGGCGTCGCCCTCTTTCTGACGATAATATTCTTCCTGAGCCCCGAAGCATCATCCAACAAAGACAACACCGGTGCCATAATAAAGGCGCCCGCGCCAACTGCCGCCGAAGCGGTCGAGGAGAAGCCCCTTGTCTCGCGCTACGACTTCAGGCTCTCGGATAAGAACACCTTCTACCAGATAATGTCGGTGTTGAACGTGCCGGGGACCGAGGCCGAGGAGGTAAGGGAGGCGGCCAGGCAGATATACGACCTCAAGCACCTTAAAAAGGACACGGTGCTCCGCGTCTTCACCAAAGACGACCTGCTCGATAAGATAGAGTACAGATACAGCGACGTAGCGACCCTTCTGGTCGAGAGGGACGGCGAAGACTCGTTCAAGGCGACAAAGGCCGAGCTCCCGCACGAGATGATGGAGACGGTCATCTCCGGGACGATAGAGAACTCTTTATACGAGGACGGCATAAAGGCCGGGGCCGACCCCCAGGCTATAATGGCCCTCTCGGACATATTCGCGTGGGACGTGGACTTCGCATCCGACATCAGAAAGGGCGACTCGTTCAGCATATTGGCGGAGGCCCTCTATATCGACGGCGCCCCGCGTAAGACCGGGCGCATCCTCGGGGCCGAGATGGTGAACGACGGCAAGAAATACACGGCCTATTGGTTCGAGGGCGCCGACGGCGGGAGCTACTACGACGCCGAGGGGAGGTCGTTAAGAAGGACGCTCCTTAAGTCGCCCTTGCGGTTCAGGAGGATCACGAGCCACTTCTCGAAGGGCAGGTTCCACCCGATACTTAAAAGGTACAGGCCGCACCACGGCATCGACTACGCCGCGCCGACCGGCACGCCTATCGAGTCCGCCGGAAGCGGCAGGGTCGTATACGCCGGGTGGAAGGGCGGCTACGGTAACTTCGTCATGATAAAGCACAACAACAACTACTCGACCGCCTACGGCCATTTATCCAGGATAGCCAAAGGGGTGAGGACCGGCTCAAAGGTAGACCAGGGCTCGGTGATAGGCTTCGTCGGCTCGACCGGCATATCTACGGGGCCGCACCTCCACTATGAGGTGCACCTCGGTAAGAGCCTAATAAATCCGCTCTCCATCAAGGCCATCTCCGACCGCGCGATCTCGAAGAAGGAAAAACAGCGCTTCGCGGCGATAAAGGACGAAGTCGCAGGGAAGCTCTCGGGAGATATCACAATAACCGCGTCGAAGGGGCGCGTGGAGAAGACTGCGTCGGCAAAGGGGATTTAGAAGGGGCGCGAGAGCTTATTGGTTTTTTGGGAATGAAAACACCCCGCGTGAGCGGGGTGTTTTTTTATTCTCTCTTTAGAGTTAAATACTCCGCGGCTTGCCGCGTTTTTTCACTCCCTCCCCCTTGATGGGGGAGGGCCGGGGTGGGGGTGAAGCCCTGGCCGGGCGGGCAAATCCGTAGCCAACATCCGGGGCTCATGTTATCCAGTGGGGCTCCGGGTGACTTTGGCCCTGCGCCGAGCAGTCACCCTCCCCTCAGTCCCCTCCCATCGAGGGAGGGGAGGTATTAGAAGATACCCGCTGCTTGCGGCGGGGTAGTTCATTTGCGGGTTCAGGTTTGCAACTCGATAGCGCCTGTATTGGCTATACGAACATTCTGCTTCTTTTGCGCCCTGCCGGGCTTTTTTTCGGCATGGGGCTTAAGTCTACATTAAGCACAGTTGTCCGATACGGATTTGCCAGTCCGGCGAGGACCGCTCGCCCCTGAGTAAGCTGTCGCGCCTTTTTACTTCCCCGGACGCTCACGCTTCGCGATACGGCGTCCTCCCTTAAGGTCGCTCACCCCATGCCTGGGGGGTTTTGAAAAACGAAAAAAGAATTTTGTTTTTGTTCTGTCTTACCAACACCCGGGCGCATGGCGGAGAGCGCCTCAGGGCGGCTGGGGCGAGCGAGCCGGGGGAGGATAGACGCGAAGCGCTCGGGGGGCGAGCGAACGGTCCTGGCCGGACGGGCATATCCGTATCGGACGGCTGTGCTTAGGTTAGATATAATATACCCGATTTGAATTGGGCCCGCGCCGAGCGGGGGAGGAGGAAAGCGCTCGGAGCCATCGCCGAAAGCGCGCGGAGCGCGCAAAAAGGCTTTAGGCAGAAGCGCATATGGGTCTCGATCAGGTTACAAACCTAAAACCCGCAATAGAAAATTTCCCCCGTCAGGGCACCCCCTCTCCGAGCAATCTCACCGTGTGCCTTGCGATCATCACCTCTTCGTTCGTTTTAATGACACGCACGACCACATGGCTCTTGTAGTGCGAAATGACCGGCGCGTTCGCGCCGTTTTTCTTCGCGTCGAGCGCGATTCCCAGAAATTCGAGGTCCCTGCATATCCGCTCCCTTACTTCCGGCGAGTTCTCCCCTATGCCGCCGGTAAAGACGAGCGTGTCAATGCCTCCGAGGACTGCCGCGAGCGCACCGAGAGACTTCCTTGCCTGATAGCAGAATAGCTCCACGGCGAGCGCCGCCCGAGGCTCGTCGTCGACCTTGGATAAAAGGTCTCTCATGTCCGGGCTTATGCCGGAGAGACCCAGGAGCCCGGACTTGTGGTCCAGAAGCTCCGAGAGTTCCTCGGCGTCCATGCCCTTTTCCCTGACGAGATATACGACGACCCCGGGGTCGAGGTCTCCCGGCCTCGTCGACATGACGAGGCCGCCCGAGGGCGTAAAACCCATGGTGGTGTCAACGGGCCTCCCGTTATTCACGGCGGCCATCGAGGCGCCGTTCCCGAGATGGGCTATGACGACGCGGCCGGAAGCCACCTTCTCTCCCGCCGATTCCTTGAGCTCGCCAAGGATATATTCGTACGAGAGGCCGTGGAAGCCGTACCTGACGACACCTTCGTCACGAAGGCGCGCGGGCAGGCCGTAGACCTTCGCGACCTCGGGCATGTTCCTGTGAAAGGCGGTGTCGAAACACGCCGCCTGCATTATATCCGGGAAGCACCTCGAGACCGCCTCTATCGCCTTTATCTCGTGAGGCAGGTGCTCGGGCGCGAACGGGACGAGCGCCCGGAGGGTATCGAGAAGTTCCTCGTCTATGACCTGGGTCCTGCTGTATTTTACGCCGCCGTGGACGACCCTGTGGCCGACGGCGTCGATCCGCTCCCCTTCGGGGACGGTCGAGAGCCACTCCAAAAGGAGTTTCAAGGCCGCATCGTGGCCGGGTAGACCGGTCCTCTCCTCCTTGACCGTCTTTCCACCGGCGTCGCGGGCGATGAAAATACCGCCCTCAAGCCCGATCCTTTCGAGCCTGCCGGAGAGTTTAAGCCCCTCGTACCCGTAGAGCCCTATGTGGTAGAGCGAAAATTTTATGGAGGAGGAGCCGCTGTTTACGGTAAGGATGTGCCTGGGTTCATTGGACGCCATAGGGCCCGTCCTCAAGAGTTTTCATCCTTATTAGTCTGCCAGAGATATCGGGTTTGTGAAGCGGACGCTCGGCTAATCCTTGTATGAGAGGAAGAAGTTGAGCACGGGGAAAAGGAGCTCGGAGGCGAGGACAAGCGACCAGAGCCTGCCTTCCCAAATCCTATAGTCCGCGACGAGCCGCTCCATCGGGAGACCCACGACGAAGTGGCCGAAGCCGAACTCGAAGACGATGGATGAGGCGCACCAGAGGAGCCCGGTATAGACGGCGGCGCGGAGCGTCGGGCCGTCGGGGTACGCGTACTTAAGGTACATGCGCGACGCGATGAAGATGACGGCTATCGCGAGGATGCTCTTGTAGAGATGGACGGGGTACGCGCCGAGCGCCTTTGCCAGCACGAACTCGGCGAATACGCCGTTTCCTATGGCGAACAGCACCATTAGGACCCAGGTGAGGATGGCGAGCTTGAGGTTCATAAAAAAATTGCCATTTTTTCTGATCTCTGCGTCAGGTCGGAAATAAAACTGCTCACATATTAACATATATGCTGCGCTTTTTATTTTCCGCCCTTCCTTGACCTCAGAAAAAAATATCTAATTTTTTTTAAAAAGTTGGCCAGCCCGCGCTTATCGCTGGCAGGTAATTAATTTATTTTGCGTACGGCCCTTTCCACTTTCTCATGCCGCCGGCGACGTTGTAGACGCTTTTGTATCCGTTATTCACAAGTATGTCGCCGAGCTCGTCGCCCATGGGGCCGCCGTGGCAGATGAAGACTATGCGGTCCTTGGGGTTCAGCTCCTTCAATACCCTCTTCTGCGAGTTGTCCTCGTACGGGATGTTTATCGCGCCGGGGACATGCCCCTTGGCAAAGAGCTCGGGCTCTCTGACATCGACTATCACGACGGGCTGCCCGTCCTTCATCATGGCCTCGAGCTCGGGCCCGGTTATGACCTTGTGTCCGGCGTAAGCGCTTTGGAACGACAGTGCGACAAAGAGGAACGCAAAGAGGATCGAGACTTTCTTCAACATGGAGCCTCCTTTTCGATTCAAATTTCTTTCATTTTATCATATGCTTAATATATGAAGGAATTCAAAAAACATGTCCCGCCTGAGAGCTTCATAGAGTACGCCTCCCCTTTGGGGCCGCTCTTCATCGCCGCGTCCGAAGCCGCGATAACCGACCTCGTCATAAGCCCGAAGGGCGGGGAAGTCGCCTTTCTTAAACGGATGAAAGAAAAGTACGGCGCGGCCTTGAAAAAAGGCCCGGACGCATTCAAGGCCGCGAAGGCGCTCGACAGATACTTCTCGGGCAAGCCCTTTGCCTTCGACCTTCCGCTCTCGCCGCTTGGAACCGAATTTGAGCTAAAGATATGGAAGGCGATCGCCTCAGTGCCCTCCGGAGAGACCATTAGCTACGCCGGTCTCGCTCATGCCTCCGGCAACCCCAGGGCAGTCCGCGCCGCAGGCACGGCCTGCGGCGCAAATCCCATACCCGTCATCATCCCCTGCCACCGCATAATCCGGAAAGACGGCACCCTCGGCGGCTATACCGGCGGCCTCTCCATCAAGAAAACCCTCCTCGGCCTGGAGCGTAATAGGTAAGGACATTCTGGGGCTTTTTAATAAACCCCGAAGGGTCTTTACTTAAGCTACCTCTAAAAATTAGGAATTTTTTCTGAGGTCAAGGAAGGGCGGAAATAAAAAGCGCAGCATATATGGAACATATGTGAGCATTTTTATTTCCGACCTGACGCAGAGATCGGGAAAAATAACAATTTTTAGAGGTAGTCTAATACAGCGCCACGGGGCCGTGGGCGGTGAGGACTCCGGCTATGACTGCGGCCATGGAGATGGCGACCATGAAGTAGTGCATCTTGTTGAGTTTCCTGAAGACGCCGTCTATGTCCATCTTTGCGCCGCCCTTGGCCATGTTATCGAGCATCTTTCTTATGATTATGGGTTCGAGTCCGAAGAGCATGACGAACCAGAATACCCAGACGACGGTCATGAAGGTGAGCGGGATGCCGGCGCGGGTGAAGAGGAGTTTATGCCAGCCCATGAGGAAGACCATGATGAAACCGGATATGCCGGTTATGAGGTTGTAGGCGCGGGCTATTTTTGCGAACCTGTGTTCGACCCTCTGGAATGTGAGGACCTTCTGGAGGGCGTCCGGGGTGCTTATGGCCATTGGTAGGACTATCATGGTGACGAAGGCGAGCCCGCCTATCCAGAGGATGACCGTAATGATGTGTATGATGTGCATAAGATAAAAAAGCATTGTTATTCTCCTTGATCTTTTTCTCGCGAGGAAAAACGTTATTCGGCCCTTTAATGAATTATCTCATGATGATATTACCTTTAACATGACGGAAATCAAGTGAAAACCGAATACGGGGTATGAGCTCTCCGGGCCTTCGCGCGCCCTGCTGGTCAGCATGTACTTGTGTGCTTCTCCTGAACAATATCCCGCCCCTGCCGCCGGATTCCCTCATAAAAACCCCTTATAAATCAATAATTTGTAAGATGAAAGGGTGCCCTGTCTTTCCCGCTTGACAAGATTGGTAAATATATTATAATAGAATTATTCTAAACTGAGGGCCGTTTGATAAAGGGGCGGGAGAGATGGTGCGGAAGATAATCGACAGATACAAGGGCAAGGGGTTCAAGCTCACGCCCCAGAGGCTCGCTATACTCAAGTTCCTCGAGGGGAACACTGATCATCCGACCGCCGAGGACATCTTTATCGAGATAAAGAAGAAGCACCCGACCGTCTCGTTCGCCACCGTCTATAACACCGTACAGGCGTTGAGGGACAGGGGGGACCTTCTTGAAGTTACGATAGACCCTGAGAGGAAGCACTTCGACCCGAACCCGTCGCCGCACCACCACATCATCTGCACGGCCTGCGGCAAGATCGGCGACATATTCGTCGACTACTCGGCGGCGTTGACCCTGCCGGAGGAGACCATCAAGGAGTTCACTCCCACGGGCAACCACATAGACTTTCACGGCGTTTGCAGGGACTGCTCGACGAAACAGTAAAAATAAAAAAAACAAAAGAAATGGGAGGAATTTTAAAATGACGGAGACAAACGCGATAGTTCAGAACGAGGCCCCGGACTTCAAGGCGCAGGCTGTCATGGAGGACGGTTCGGTCAAGGAGATAAAACTTTCGGACTACAGGGGCAAGCATGTCGTTCTTTTCTTCTATCCGCTGGACTTTACGTTCGTATGCCCGACCGAGATCATCGCCATGAGCGAGAGGATAGAGGAGTTCGAGTTGAGGAAGGCGCAGGTGCTCGGCGTATCGGTCGACAGCCATTTTTCGCACATCGCGTGGAGGGGGACCGAGAGGAAGAAAGGCGGCATAGGAGACATAAGCTACCCGCTCATCTCCGACCTCGACAAGTCGATAAGCCGGGACTACGGGGTGCTTGTCGAAAAGCCGGGGATAGCGCTACGCGGCCTCTTCATAATCGACAAGCTCGGTAAGATACGTCACATAACGATAAACGACCTGCCGCTCGGCAGGAACGTAGACGAGGTGTTGAGGGTATTGGACGCCATCCAGTTCAACGAGAAGCACGGCGAGGTCTGCCCGGCCAACTGGCAGAAGGGCGAGGCAGGCATGAAGCCCGACCAGAAGGGGCTCGTGAGCTACGCCGAGTCGCACTTCTAAGGGACTTAAGGACGGCGAAATGCAAGCGTAAGGCCTCTGGCGCTCCAAGGACCGATGCGCGGTCCGAGGCGCCAGGAGTGCGGGAGGCGATCCCACAGCCGAGAGGCTGGACGGGGTCGGCTCCGTGGAAGGAGATGGTCCTGAATGTCAGTTGAGTATCTCTGCTACGAGGAGATACCGGAAGGCGGCTTCCGTCCGGCCCCGACGGAGGGGCTTGACGGAGGCAGAAAGGACCGCTTTTCAGGCGGTCTGAAGCGTCCCTCGCGGGACTACGATGGAGTTGGAGCCGACGAAGGCGCCAGGAGAGGGGCTGACGAGGGCCTCTCCGCCGATTCCGTAACCATATACTTTAACAGCATCAAAAAGATACCGCTCCTGAAGCTCGAGGAGGAAAAAGACCTCGCCAGAAGGGTAGCCCGGGGCGACGGTGACGCGAGAAGGAAGATGATAGAGGCGAACCTTCGCCTCGTCATCAACATAGCCAAGAGATACCTGAACAGGGGGCTCCCTATCCAGGACCTGATCGAAGAGGGGAACATCGGCCTTATAAAGGCGGTCGAGAGGTTCAAGCTCTCGAAGGGATGCAAGTTCTCCACCTACGCGACTTACTGGATAAGGCAGTCGATAGACAGGGCGATAGCGAACCAGGCCAATACGGTCAGGCTCCCTATCCATATCTCCACGGACATCTCGAAGCTATCGAGGGCCGAAAGGGAGCTTTCCGCCTCATCCGGCAGGGAGCCGAGCGTAAGGGAGCTCTCGGAGAAGACGGGGCTCTCGGGCAGGTACGTAAAGAAGCTCCACACCATAAACAAGAAGACCTTTTCGCTCGAGTCCCCGGTGACCGAGGACGGCGAGCAGATGCTCCTCGACGTGCTTGAGGACACCTCCGCGCCCGAGCCGATAGCCTCGGCCGACGCGACTATAAGAGCCGCGCGAATAGAGGTCTGGCTGGACACGCTCGATCCTAACGAGAGGACGATCATCAGGATGCGTTTCGGCCTCGACGGAAAGGAGCCGGAGACGCTTGAGACCGTGGGAAAACGGTTCGGCATAACGAGGGAGAGGGTGAGGCAGATAGAGGCGAAGGCGCTTCTCAAGCTCAAGAAAGTGCTCGAGGAGACCGAGGTCGAATTCACCGATGTAGTTTAAGCCTTCTGCAAAGGGCCGCGCGGACGAAACCGTCCGCGCGGCCTTTTTTTTATTTCTCCCGGCGGAAATACCCCGCCCGGGTTTGCCGCAATTTTTAGTCCCCTGCCTTCGTCGGGTATGCATATGGAGAGGCGGGCCGTTTTTCCACCCTCCCCACGACCCCCTCCCGTCAAGGGAGGGAAGTTTGATGAGATACCCCGTGGAAATAGTGGAATTCTTGTAGCCGATCCCCAGGGTTGCCGACTTTCAAGGCCCGCTCCCCGTGCATATCCGATTTCCTCTGATAGACTTTAATAGTGAGGGGAAAGCCGTACAATATCCTCTCATGGCGGCATGATCGATTACGCGTCGTGCAAAAGCGTCGGAACACGGTAGCCCTAAGCGCGCCGAGGAGCGCAGGGCTTTGGTTTGACGCTTTGCCTTTCAAGGAGGCGCACCGTGGGCGGAGAGGAAGAGCTTACCCGGAGGAAGTTCCTTAAGATCCTTGTGGCTACGGCCTCGGTGATGGGGGCGGCAGGGGCCGTCGCATCGGCCATACCGTTTATCAGGGCCATGGAGCCCTCGAAGGGGATACTCGCATCCGGGAGAACGGAGGTCGACATCTCGGACCTCAAGGAGGGCGGTTTCAAGAAGGTCGTCTGGAGGAAGTCCCCTGTCTTTATCCTCCGGAGGACTTCCCGGATGATAAGGACGACCGAGGAGACCGACCCCTCGGAGCTTGCCGACCCGGCTACGGTTTCCGAGCGCTCTTATCGCCCCGACATCTTTGTCGGCATCGGCATATGCACGCATCTCGGGTGCGTGCCCAGGTTCATGCCGGACAGGCTCCCCAAGGGCGAAGAGCCCGGATTTTACTGCCTCTGCCACGGCGGGCTGTACGACACCCTCGGACGCCGCCTCGGCGGGCCTCCGCCTGAAAACCTGCACCTGCTCCCTTATAAGATCGTCGACGACAGGACGCTCATCCTCGGCACAGAGGCCTTCGGAGGCTACGGCGAGGACGCGAGGACCATAACACAGCTCCCCGAGGCCAGGTAACCCAAAGGAGACCATAGGCATGAGTCCAAAGGGTGTGCTTGACTGGATAAACAGGCGATTACCGCTATCCGACTTCATCGAGAAGAACCTTACCGGCTACCACGCCCCGAGGAACCTGAGCTACCTCTGGAACTTCGGCGCGATAGCCGGGACCTTCTACGCGGTCCAGGTCATAACCGGGATCTGGCTCGCGATGTTCTACAAGCCGGACGCGGCGCTGGCCTTCGACTCGGTCCAGTACATCATGCGTGAGGTCCACTGGGGCTGGCTCATAAGGAACATCCACGCAAACGGCTCCACGGCGATATTCGTGGCCATCTACGTCCATATGGCAAGGGGGCTGTATTACGGCTCGTACAAGAAGCCGAGGGAGCTCCTCTGGTACATAGGGTTTTTCATCTTTCTGTCGTTCATGGCCGAGGCGTTCATGGGATATGTGCTCCCGTGGGGGCAGATGTCTTTTTGGGGCGCGACTGCGATAACGAACGTGTTCACAGTCATACCCGTCGTCGGGCCCGGGCTGACGGCCTTGATAAGGGGCGACTTCGCGATGGGGGACGCGACGTTGACGAGGTTCTTCGCCCTGCACACGACGTTCATTCCCGTAGCGGTAATCGGCTCGCTTATAGCCCTCCATTTGATAGCGCTCCGCATGACCGGCTCGAACAACCCCGAGGGCGTGGATTTCGACAAGAAGTGGCCGCTCTCCGTGCCGTTCTATCCGTACTACGTGACCAAGGACCTCTGGTTCTTGGCCCTTTACGCGCTTGTTTTCCTCTACATCGTCTTCTTCGACCCGAGGATGTTCCTTGAGCCGGTCAATAACGAGCCCGCGAACCCGCTGGAAACGCCGCTTAACATAGTAGCCGAATGGTACCTTCTTCCGTTCTACGCGATATTGAAGACCGTGCCGAGCAAGCTCGGCGGGGTCGTCGCGCTCGCCACAGCCATATTGTCCATAGGGTTGCTCCCGGTCCTCGACCGCTCGAAAGTGAGGAGCGCGCGCTACAGGCCCGTAAAGAGGGTCCTCACATGGATATTCTTCGTTGACTTCGTCCTCCTCGGGTACGTGGGCAAGTACCAGCCGAACGCGGTCTCATTTCTCGGCGTCACCATGCACACGCTCGGGGTGTTCGCGGCGTCATATTACCTGCTTTATTTCATAACCATGCCGATAGTGTCCTACTACGAGCCGGTGAGGACCCCGGCAGGGGAGTTTCTTTCAACTGAAGACAGGGGGGATTGAATGCGCATCCTCGCGCCTCTTATCCTTTTTATATTCATGTTGACGGCCCCGCGCGCGGGCTCAAGCGCGGAGCGCGTAAGACTCGACCTCTCCAGGGAGGCGGTAGGGAGGGGTAAAGAGGTGTATCTGTCGCAATGCGCGCTCTGCCACGGCCTCAAATATTACAGGGACGCAGAGCACAGGGAGGGGATAAAGCCCCAGATGGAGACCGAGGCGATGAAGGCCTCGTTGGGGGCCGAGGCGCCCGACTTGAGCCTCATGGCGATCTCCAGAGGCAAGGGGACCGAGGGCGCGGAGTACATCTACAGGCTACTTACAAGCTACTCGGTCGGCGAGGACGGGCGGATGATGAACGCGGCATTTGCCGAGGAGACGCAGACCGAGGGGGCGATAGCCATGCCGCCGCCGATCCCGCTCGACGACCCGGAGCTCAAGAAAAAGGCGAACGACGCGGCCGCGTTCCTGCTCGAGGCCGCGGAGCCCGCCAAGGAGAGGTCGTCGGTCGGCGCGAAGGTCATCGTTTACATGGCCGTCCTAACGGCGCTCCTTTACATAATAAACAGGCTCACCTGGATGGACGTAAAGAAAAGGTCACCCTGGAAATAATTTTTTCTAAAAAGTTTTTCCTGAAACGTAAAAATATTTTTTACGCTGTAAGGATTTTTTACAGTTTCCCGCCGAACACCCGAGGGGCACAACGCCCGCGCCGATGGCGGGCTTTTCCACTCCCTTCTGAAAGACTGTCACCCCGGGTGGAGTGTTGCGAGTCGCCTTCAGTTTACGCCTTGTCCCGCCCCTCTCAGGCCTTTTAGGCCGCGCCATTCAAGTTCCCGAACGATATCGGCGACATACGGCCGAGCCGCGTGCCGAGGCACGGTTCTTGCTATATACATCATCCAACCCTGAAAGGAAAAGGAGGTGGTAACCGGGCGGCGTGCGAAATTTTTTCATTGCCTCATGCTCTTCATGGGCATTCATTTTACAAAATCAAAAAAGAAAAGGAGAAAGAAATGAAAAGATTGGTCCTTGCCTCAATGGGAGTGTTCCTCTTGGCGTTCGCGTTTGACGCGTCCGCGGCCCCGAAGGCCCTTACCGACGGAGAGCTCGATTCCATCGCCGCAGGCAGCGCCATAGTGGGCTTTGATTCCTCGGCCTCGATACAGACGACCGGGACCGTGGACCTCTCCGGCTATGCGGCCTCCGACGCCTCGGCCCTGAACTTCACGAACGCCTCCGAGAGCCTCGTCGCCAACGGTGTTAACATCATCGGATCGAGCTCGGTCATAGACCAGGCCAACAATATCACGCAGGACGAGCAGGCTTACGTATCGAACTGGAACCACCAGGACTCGTATGCGTCCAATAGCAATCATACCTCCGAGACCTTCCACAGCTCGGCAGGGGTCGAGCCCGCAAGCCTCAACATCGCCATAAACGGGGTGACGCTTGAGGACGGCTTCTCATTCTCGCTCGACTCGGCCTCCCTTGACGCCA
Source organism: Deltaproteobacteria bacterium (assembly GCA_016182655.1). GTDB lineage: Bacteria > Desulfobacterota > GWC2-55-46 > GWC2-55-46 > GWC2-55-46 > GWB2-55-19. The sequence continues at coordinate 81,304 of JACPGB010000024.1, read as the reverse complement.
ACTACGGCAGGGGTTCGGCCGTAGCCGGGGACAACGCCTATACCGAGCTCTACGACGTAGGCAACGCCTCGGCCGACAAGGGGGTGGCGTGCGTTACCGGCGCGGGCTCTTCCTGCTCGGCGGCGCTTAACACCGATTATCAGAACGAGAACCAGAACGAGGAGCACTCGACCACATCCCAGATCCAGGACGCCTACGCGACCTACATGACCGGCGACGGCTCGGAGCTCGATGTCGAGACGAACAACAGCGTGAGCCTTTCCGGCAACGCCATGCAGGGCATATCGGCCTTTAATGTCGTGAACGCGGCGTCAAGCGCGGTTGCGAACGCGGTGAACGTCGCGTGGGGCGGCTCCTCCTACTGCGTAAGCCAGGTCAACAATGTCTACCAGTACCGCTAAGAGCGGCGGGAGGAGGGGTATGAAGAAAAAAGCGATGCTCGCCCTCTCGGTACTCGCCGCCGCCTCGCTCCTGTACCCCGGCGGCGCGATGGCCGGGAGGGCGCTATCGGACGCAGAGATGGAGACTGTCGCGGCGGGCTCGGTCAACACGGAGTTCGTCGACTCGACCATGTACTTCAGCTTCAGCAAGGCGGGAGACGACTTTGACGTTTCGGGCGACGGCTCGCTCGACCTTCTCATGGGCGCGCCGGATAAGCTCGGGTCGATCGCGATAAGCGGCAACGCGCAGAGCGGCCTTAGCTCACTCGTCAACATCACCGCGGTGGACTCTGCGATACAGGTCCTATTGAACCTCAACATCAACGTCAACTCAAGCGTCGGCTCGCTGCAACAGTTGAACCTCTCGGGCAGTCTCTGAGGGCGGTCAGCGGGCTTAACAACAGAAAGGAGCGTTAAATGAAAAGATTCATTGTCGCGTCTCTCGGCATCGTGGTCCTCGCCTGGGCCTCCCAGGCCTCCGCGGCCCCGAAGGCGCTGACTGACGGGGATCTCGACGGCGTCGTCGCCGGGAGCGCCATAATAGGAAATGACGCCTCGGCGTCGATAAGCGAAACAGGGGAAGTGGCGTTAAGCGGCTCCTCCCTTGCCGACTCGCAGGCGCTGAACATCTCGAATACGGCGGAGAGCCTCGCCGCGAACGGCGTCAACTTCCTCGGCTACGCGGGAGACTTCCAGCAGAACAACACGATGGAGCAGTATGCAAACGCCGACGCGGGGTACATCACTCACGGCGATCACTATGGCGAGAGAGCAAGCAGCTACTCGGATGTGACGCACAGCTCGGCGGGGGTGGACCCGGCGACGCTGAGCATCGCCATAAACGGGCTGTCCTATGAGAACGGCTTCTCGTTCTCGCTCGATTCCGCCTCGCTCGACGCCAACTACGGCAGGGGCGCGGCCGCGGCCGGAAATGGGACGGACAATACGATCTACGCCGAGGTCTATGACGTAGGCTACGCTACCGCCGACAGGGGCGCGGCCTGCGTAACGGCGGCGGGCGCTTCATGCTCCTCCGCGATGAACAACTCGTTCGAGACCGCCGAGTCGTGCTCGTCAAGCGAGACCACCTCCGAGCTCGATTACGCGGTCGCCACCTACATCACAGGCGACTCCTCCGACCTCGAGGTCGCGAGGGAGGACGACGTTACCCTTGGCTGTGATTCGTTCCAGGGCGCTTCCGCGCTCAACGTGACGAACGCCTCGTCGAGCCTCGCGTTGAACGGCGTGAACATCGCGCTCGGCTCGATCTCGGTCAACGGCGGCGCCGCGACGGCCCAGACGATCTCGGCCCCCTCCCAGTACAACAACCTGTATCAGACCCGCTAAATGCGAGGCCATGCCGGGCTTCCCGCCCCGGCATGGCCTTTTTTTACAAGGAGGCAAAGATTGCTCGCAAGATGCGCCTTGATAGTCTTGATCGTCCTGTCGGCCGCGCAAGCGGCGGACGGCGGCGTACTGCCGCTCGGAATAGGGGGGACAAGGGCCGAGGCCGGGGTGCGCTCGTTCCAGGAACTCCGGCAGACGAACGTCGTTAAGCAGAAGTGGGACATGAGCTGCGGGGCCGCCGCGCTCTCCACGCTCCTTACGTATCATTACAACGACCCTGTCCCGGAAAGCGAGATAATCATCGGGATATTGAAGACCACGGACCCCTTGAAGGTCAGGGCGAGGGGCGGCTTCTCTCTCATGGACCTCAAAAAATTCTCGGACAGGTACGGGTACAAGGGCGCAGGGTACGCGGAACTTACGCTCGACGACTTGACAGGGTTCAAAACCCCGGCAATAATCCCCGTTAACATAAAAAATTACGACCACTTCGTGGTGTTCAGGGGGGTGTACGGCGACCGCGTCCTCTTCTCGGACCCGGTCTACGGAACGGTCACCATGCGGAAGAACAAGTTTCTGGAGATCTGGAAAAACGGCATAGGTTTCGTACTGAAAAAAGAGGGGACTGAGATCTCCGGCGGGCTGGACCCTGGCGCGGAAGACTTCCTCGTAACCGACGGCGCCGCCCTGGGAAGGGCGGTATCCGGCATAAGGCCCGACCCACCGACAAGGCATGGCCCTTAAGAAAACAGCATACTTTTTTTCGCTTATCGCGGTACTCCTCTCCGTTTTACTCGCGGCTTTACCGGCTGTAGCTCTCTCGGAAGAGGCTTCGGTTGACGATGGCGTAACGGAAGAGACGGTCCATTCGCAGGAAGAGGCCGGCTACGCCCCTGAAGAGGCGGAGCCCGTATCAGAGCGCGGACCCGAGGGCGTCGAGACGGACAGCGAGCCTGAACCGGCGCTTGATGCCGAGCCCGTATCGGAGCAGGTATCGGAAAGCGAGACGGTGCTTGTGCCGGAGGCGGCCCCTGCAACGGAACCGATCGACGAGACGCTCTCGGACGAGGGGCTCAGGATGCCGCCCGCCCATATCCTCTGGCAAAGGGAAAGGGAGGCCGAGGAGCTTAAAAGAAGGATAGAGATGCTTGAGCTCGAGGTCGACGGCCTCCGTAACGCCCAAAAGGCCGGCGCGATAACGCCGGAGCGGGCCTCGTCCGCCGACGAAGACGCGGCCCGTACCGCGCTGGAAAGGACGGTCATAGAAAAGGGCGGTCTGCTCCTTGCTCCCTGGTCCCTCGAAGTCTCGCCCGGCTTTACCTACATACATTCGTCCTCGGAAGAGGTCATCGTCGACGGCTTCACGATCCTCCCGATACTCGTCGTCGGCGACATAACTTCCGAACGGGTAAGGAGGGACACCTATATGCCGTCGCTGACGTTCCGGCTCGGGCTCCCCAGGGACCTCCAGGCCGAGGTCTACGTCCCTTACAGCCACGCAAACGAAAAAAAGGTCACAACCGAGAATGTCGAGACGAAACACTCGACGACCGGCTTCGGCGACATCGAGGCCGGGCTCACATGGCAGGCATTAAAGGAGAAGGGTTGGTTCCCGGACCTGCTTACGGGCCTCCGGTGGAAGACGACGACCGGGAAAAGCCCGTTCGGCATAACGGACGACGACCTTGCGCTCGGCACGGGCTTTAACGGCATACAGGCGACCGCGACGATGCTCAAGCTCCGGGACCCGCTCGCGCTCTACGCCGGGTTTTCGTACACCGCGAACCTCCCCGCGCACAAGACCTCGGGGCGGATAGACCCCGGAGATACCGCCGGGTTCCAGCTCGGCATGGGGTTGTCGCTGAACCCCGATGCGTCTATAAACTTCGGGTGGGACCAGAGGTTTACCGGAGAGACGACGCTCCAGGGAGAGGATGTTCCGGGGACGAACCTTACCGTCGGTATGCTCAGGGTAGGGGCCTCTTATATACTTTCAAGAAAGGTCTCGCTCGACGTATCGCTCGGGATCGGCATAACCGCAGACGCGCCGGATATGCAGGCGACGGTCTCAATACCCATCAAGGCCTTCTGACGAACGCGATAAATGTCTTTATACTGCGTTGCACTCCTCGGGAAATCCTCGACGTACACACCAAGTACGCCTGCGGTTTTCCTCGTCGCGCGCCTCGTCTAAAGACCATTTCTCGCGTTCGCAAACTATGGTGGAACGCAATAGCGGCTTTATACCGCGTTTCGCTCCCCCGGCCCCTCTTTAGAAAATAGGGGGTCCACATCCGGCGTCTATCTTTGACAAAAAGGTCAAATGGGAGACCATGCTTTTAAAGCACCCCACCCGACCTCCCCTTGTAAAAAGGGGAGGAGGATAAAGGTTCCCCTCCTTACCAAGGAGGGGCGAGGGGAGGTCGTACTTTTTTTAAACCCCCGACTTCTTCTTGATAGGGGGGAGGGGTTAATATATTTAGTCCCCTCTCCCCTTTGTCCGATTCCTGAAATGGGCCTGACGAAGTTGTAAATCCCTTCCTCGCGCCCGAATTCCCCTAAAGTCTTCAAGCCGCCGGCCGATATGACTAATAAGGATATTCTTATGCGCATAGCGGACTCGAACATACTCTTTTCCGAGGCGCGCTCATTTGTGGAGCGCGATGCGAAAAGCGAGAAGCTCAATGCCTGGGTCGGGGACGAGAGGCCGGCGCCTGACGCCGTGCCGGGCGCAAGGCCCGGAGACAGGGTCGTGCTGTCGGATGAGGCGAGGGCGCGCCTCGCCTCGATAAAAGGGCAGGGTAAGCGGTATCTGGGAGCAAAAGAGATAGAGATAGAGATAGACGGCGGGGTAGACCACGACACCTTCATAAGGAAGCTCCTCATCGAGGCCTTGTCAGGCAGGAAGATAAAGGTGATGACTGTCGATAAGGAGCCTTCGGCTGATATAAAAAAGACCGGGGAGGCGCTTGCTGACGCTACAGACGGACGCGATGGTTGGGGGCTCGAGTACGACTCTCGCGCCATTCACGCCGAAATAGAAGAGACCTCTTTCAGCGCCGAAGGCGTCATAAGGACCGCCGACGGGCAGGAATTAAGTTTCTCGCTCGAACTCACCATGCAGAGGGCCTCCATCACCGAAGAGACCGTAAACTTGCGCGCAGGCGACGCCAGGCGCGTCGACCCGCTCGTCATCAATTTCGGCGGGAGAGCGGCTGAGCTTACGTCGATGAAGTTCGCGTTCGACCTCGATTCCGACGGGGGCGAGGAGAATATCTCCTTTGCCGCGCCGGGCTCCGGATTCCTGGCGATAGACAAGAACGGCGACGGAAGAGTGAATAACGGAAGCGAGCTCTTCGGGCCGTCCTCCGGGAACGGGTTCAAGGAGCTCTCGGCCTATGACACCGACAAGAATTCGTGGATAGACGAGAACGACGCGGTCTTTAACGACCTTTTTGTATGGACAAAGGACGCGCTTAAGCCACTTAAAGAGCAGGGTGTGGGCGCGATATACCTCGGCTATGCCGCGACAAGCTTTGATTTAAAGAGCGCCGACAACACAGACCTCGGCCAGGTCAGGAGGTCCGGCGTCTATCTTGCCGAAAACGGCGCCCCCGGCACAATACAGCAGGTCGACCTCGCGGTTTAGCCTTAACCTTCCCCGTACCTCATTATCCCCCTATTCCAAGAACCGCGCAATTTTGCTATACTGGCATTATCCTTTACCGCACACTTCCGAAGATGCGTCGAAAAACAAAAGATAAAAAACAGAAGGAGGGCTCTTCCGCCTCCAATAATATATCGATAGTCCTCGTCGAGCCGCAGAGCCCGGGCAACGTAGGCTCAGTCGCCCGCGCCATGAAGAACACGGGTTTTTCCGACCTCGTCCTCATAAACCCGTGCGACCACTCGGCTGATGCGGCGCTGTCGATGGCGTGCAACGCTTTCGACATATTGAAGGGCGCGCGGGTATTCAAGACGCTCGATGATTACGCGGCAGAGCCCGGCGTCATCGTAGCCACTACCCGGAGGATGGGGAGGACGAGATACCCGATACTCACCATCCAGGAGGCGACGGAAAAGATACTGGAGCTTTCCGCCGGCAACAATGTCGCGGTCCTCTTCGGCAGGGAGGACCGGGGGCTTCACAACGACGAGGTAAAGCTTGCCGACATACTCGTCGAGATACCGACGCACGAGGACTACCCTTCGTTGAACCTGTCCTCGGCGGTCCTTATCTTCTGCTGGCAGGTCTTCACGGCAGGGAACCCGAAGGCAGAGGCGGTGAAGGTCGCCCCGCGCGCTGAATTGGAGAAGATGTACGTACACATGGAGAAGACGCTTCGGGCGCTCGAATACGGGGACGGGGGGGCGGAGCATATACTCGAATCCATCCTCCGGAGCTTTCGCCGTCTCTTCGGCAGGACCGGGCTCATGCAAAAGGAAATAAACATGCTCCGGGGCATACTCACGCAGGTCGACGCGAGGGTGTCGCCTCTAAAAAGGAAGGCCAGGGGTGGATAGCATAACAGACCTTAACCGGATGATGCTGGAGACCGCCCTCTCTTTAAAGAAGGAGACGGGCGCCTCCGTTGTCCTCATCTTCATGGACTCGACCGAGGACTGGAGGTTCTGGAAGGAGTCCGCGTCGAAAAAAGACCTCGTCATACTGACGCAAAAGGCGGATACCCTTGAAGAGCTCGAACGCTACAGGGCGGAGCTTAAGGCAATCGTAAAGCTCCCGGAGGTCAGGCTCGCGCGCATCGGCCAGATAAAGTTATCGACCATCATGTGCATAACGGAAGGCGTTATAACGTCATCCGACAAGGTAGTATGCCTTACCGGCCTCTCCTCAAAGGGCGCGCTCGACACCCTCATGTGCCTCGACCTCGAAAAAGAGACGGAGATATTCAGCACGACAGGCATCTCGAAAGACCTGCTCGCGAAGATAAAGCCCGAGGTGATAGAGACGGTCCTGGGGATTGCGCTCGAATTGTCGAGCGAGGGGCGCGAAGGCCACGCCATCGGCACGACGTTCGTGATCGGGGACCACGAAAAAGTCTCAAAGCTCTCCCGCCCGCTTATCATGAACCCGTTCAAGGGCTACCCGGAGGAGTCGAGGAACTTGCTCGACGACGCCGTCCACGAGACTATAAAGGAGTTCGCGCTCCTGGACGGCGCATTCGTCATCCGCGAGGACGGGATAGTCGTAAGCGCGGGCGTGCATCTGGACGCCGCGCTCGAAGAGGAAGGCCACATGCCGGGGCTCGGGTGCAGGCACATGGCCGCGGCCGGAATAACGGATGTGACCGACGCCGCCGCCGTCACCATCTCGGGCTCGACCGGCATAGTCCGCATATTCAGGAAAGGCAAGGTCCTCCTTGAGATAGAAAAGGGGCCGAGGGCGACTAACGGCCGGTAACGATCCGGGTGGCGTTGGCGGGTTTTTTCGGAAGCTACGAGCAAAGAGTAATCAGGCCATCTCGATATGAACTTTGCCCGTCCGGCGAGGACCGGTATTTGCTTGACACGCGCTTTTTAGAAATGTAATGATTACCACGCACATATCAGGGCGCCCCAAAAGGGCTTGAAAAGGGAATCCCGTGGTCTGTGTGGCAATCACGAAGAACCGCGACTGCCACCGGAGAATCGGGAACGGACCCGCCACTGTAAACGGATACGAAATCCGCATGTTGAGCCACTGGCTGATTGCCGGGAAGGTTGCGGAGATTAGGATGACCCGTAAGTCAGGAGACCTGCCTTGATAATGCCTCACGGATCCTTCGAAGGTAAAGAGGGTGAGGGTATTGGAGAGGTTTTATCCGCATCCGACCCCCCTTCTTTTTGAAGCGGGGGTTTTTTATTTTGAGCGTAAGGAGGGTTTGATGATGGGCGTGGAAAAATGCAACGGCAAAAGGAGGGCGGTGCTCCTCCTCGGCCACGGATCCAAGGCAAAGGAAGCTAACGAGACTCTCCGCGAGGTGGCCCGCGAGGTCGAATCAATCGGAGGGTATGAGGCCGTGCTTCCGGCCTTTCTTCAGCTCGAAAGGCCGGACTTCCAGGAGGGGGTCGACGAGCTTGTGTCCAGGGGCTATACGGACATAGCCGTCATGCCGTACTTCCTATATATGGGGCTCCATGTGACGAAGGACCTGCCGAACGAACTGGAGGAGGCGAAGGGCCGCCATAAGGGTCTCGATATCATGCTTACCCGGAACATCGGGTTCGATAAAAGGCTCGTCGACATCACTATCGAGCGTATCGAGGAGTCGGTCGGAGCGGCGGGCAAGGACGAGGGGCAGCACCCGATAGAAAGGGAGAGCTTCAACATCATCGAAAAGGAGCTCGGCGCTACAACGCACCTCGCTACAGAGCTCCCGGTATTGAAGAGGGTCATACACACGACCGCCGACTTCGAGTACAGGGAGGTCCTCAGGTTCAGCCCCGGCGCGATAGAGGCCGGTTGCGCGGCCTTAAGGGCCGGAAGAGCGATCGTGACCGATGTCCGGATGGTCGAGGCCGGGATTATGAAGTACAGGTTGCTCTCCGGCTCCCGCGTCTTATGTTTTTCGTCCGACAAGGATGTCGAGAGGCTCGCAAAGGCCGAAGGCATGACCAAGACCGCGGCCTCGATGAGGAAGGCGGCCCCTTCGATGGAAGGCGGCGTCGTTGCGATAGGGAATGCGCCGACGGCGTTGAACGAGTTATTGTCCTTAATAAAAAAGGGCGAGGCGAGACCAGCCCTCGTAATAGGCGTGCCCGTGGGGTTCGTGGGCGCGGAGGAGGCGAAGGCCGAGCTCATGAAGAGCTCAGTGCCGTTTATCGCGTCTTCAGGCAGGAAGGGCGGGTCTACCGTGGCTGTGGCCATAGTGAACGCGCTTTTGATCGAGGCCGCCCGGCTGGCGTTCGAGTAGTAAATCAAGGTACTTAAGTGCATATACCGGACGGATACCTGAGCCCCAAGACCTGCGCCGTTTTTTTCGCGGGGATGCTGCCGGTCTGGTACTTCGCATCAAAGCGGGTCGAATCAGAGCTCAAACTCAAGAACCTCCCCTTGCTCGCGCTCGGCGCGGCCTTTACATTCGTAATAATGATGTTCAACATCCCGATCCCCGGAGGCTCATCCGGACACATGGTCGGGAGTGTCGTCGTTGCCATCGCTCTCGGCCCGTGGGCGGGTGTGATAGCCTTGAGCCTCGCGCTTATCCTGCAGGCTTTTCTATTCGGAGACGGCGGGGTGCTCGCCATAGGCGCGAACAGCTTCAACATGGCCTTTGTCATGAGCTTCGCCGGGTATTGGTCGTACAGGGCGGCCTCTTTCGGCTCCCCGGGCCGCGCGAGAAAGACGGCGGCCGCGGCAATAGCCGGATATGCCGCCGTGAACCTCGCGGCGCTCGCCGTAGGCATCGAGCTCGGGATACAGCCTTCAATCGCGGCCGGCGCGGACGGGAGACCCCTATACGCGCCGTACCCGTTATACATCTCCATACCGGCCATGATGGTCCCGCACGCGCTCTTCCTAGGGCCGGTCGAGGCGATAGGCACCGCGCTCGTCGTCTCCTACATGGAGAAGACGATGGGAGGGGAACTCGCAAGGGCAGGTAAAAGCGCAAGGCCGCTTTGGACCGCGCTCGTCGTACTCGCCGTATTGACGCCTTTGGGTCTCCTCGCCGTAGGTACGCCGTGGGGAGAGTGGGGAAAAAGCGAGATACTCGAGATGATAGGCTATGTGCCCTCGGGCATGGATAGGTACGATGGCGCGTGGAAGGGCGTGCTCCCGGACTACGGACATCCGTCGGCTGGGGGCAGGATAGGCTCTTCATTTGTATACATAGTATCTGCCGCAGTCGGAAGTCTTGCGGCGGTGCTCGCGATCTGGCTCTGGGGGAAAAGATGGCGGAAGTAAGGCTCCCGGACTGGCTTAAGGAATCGCGCGGAGAGCCGTGTCCGGCCGGAAAAGGCGGCTCGCAAGGGTTCCTGGACAAGACTCTCTGGAACATCTCTGCCTTCATGCGCGCCACACTTTCCTCCGGCGCGGCAGAGCGGCCCGGGGCGCTGCAGTCCTTGACCCCCAGTGCGAGAATAGCGGGTTTTCTCTTCCTCATCATCGCATGCTCGTTGACGGGCAGTTCCTTTATGCTCATAGGCGCGCTCGTCATTATAGCCGTCGCGATGATACTTTCGAAAGTGAGCGCGGCATCGCTTGCCAAAAGGGTCGCGCCTTCGCTTTTTTTCACTTCCGTCATAGCTGTCCCGGTCTTTTTCGACTTCATGACGCCGGGCTCTTCGATATTCGGGGTGTCTGTCAACGGCTACGGTATTTCGGTCACGAGAGAGGGCGCGGAGGTAGGCCTCTTCCTTTTATTGAGGGTCGGCGTGATGGTCTCTCTCTCCGCGCTCCTCTTGCTTACCACCCGGCAGGCCGATTTTTTCAAGGGGCTTAAGGGACTTAAGGTCCCGCACCTCTTCGTCACCGCGCTTTACATGACATTCAGGTACATCTTCGTGCTTCTGAAGATTGCCGAGGACGCGGTGCTTGCGAGGAAGTCGAGGACCATAGCAACGGGCAGGGTGTCCGAGGCACAGAGGTGGACGGGCTCAAGGATGGCTTTGATACTAAAGAAATCGATGAGTTACGCCGAAGAGGTCAACATGGCGATGATATCGAGGGGCTTCGACGGGCGTCTGCGGACGCTTAAGTCCCCCGGGATGGAGGGCGCTGATTATCTCTGGCTCTTCCTGACCCTCTTTTTTCTCTTCCTCTCCTTCGGCATTTAGGAGCGACGATATCGATGGGACAAGAGGTATTCAGGCTCTCTGAAATAGGCTACTCCTATGGGGAGGGCCATGCGCTAAAGGGCATAAGCTTCACGGCAGTGCAGGGCGAGAGTCTCGGCATTCTGGGCGCGAACGGGTCGGGGAAATCCACGCTCCTGAAGATAATGAACGGGCTCGTCTTCCCGACCTCCGGCGAGATGAGGTTTTCCGGGGAGGCAGTGAGCGAAGAGACGCTCAAGGGCCCGTTCCAGAGGTGCTTCAGGGAACGGACAGGCTTCGTCTTCCCGGAGCCCGATGTTCAGTTATTTTCGCCTACGGTTTTCGACGAGGTCGCATTCGGGCCGCTCCAGATCCAACTTTCCGAAGACGAGGTAGAGAGGAGGGTGGCTACGCTCCTCGAGATGCTCGGGATAGCGGCTTTGAAAGACAGGCCCCCGTATACCTTGTCGAGCGGCGAGAAGAAAAAGGTCGCGATAGCCTCTGTTTTGGCGACGAACCCGGATGTGCTCCTGCTTGATGAGCCGACGAACGGGCTTGACCCCAGGACGCAGGTCTGGCTCTTCGAATTGCTTCAGGGGCTTAAGGACCTCAAAAAGACGATAATCATGGCCACCCACGACTTGAGCCTCGTGGGCGATCTGTGCGACCGGGTCATCGTCATAGGCGAGGACCACGGGGTCGTTGCCGACGGCCCGGCGGACAAGATACTCAGGGACAAGGACCTGCTTTTGAAGGCGAACATAATACACGAGCACACGCACAGGCACGGCGACATAATACATATGCACAGCCACGGTCCGTTCGGAACGCATGACGAACACGAATAAGGCATCATAAACCATACAGGAGGCTTTACGAGATGGTCAGGAATGTGTTGATGCTTCTTGCGGGGGCGCTCTTTGTAGCGTCTCCGGCGATAGCCCAGGACGATGTCGAGGACTTGAAAAGGCGCGTCCAGGAGATCGAGAACAAGGTTATGACGACCGAGCCTGCCGGAGAGCTCGGGCACAAGCTCCACCCGATACACAGTCTTTACGGCCTCAAGGTGAGCGGAGGGGTGACTCTCATCGGGCAGGGCTCGTCTGCCGACGGGGCCAAGGGCGACCTCTCGCTCTCGGCGGATCTCGTCTTCGAATCCCCGGTGGGAGACAACGGCACGGCGGTCCTCGTGTTCGATGCGGCCAAGGGAGGAGGGGTGCAGGGGTTGCCCGCGCTCTTCGCAAGCCCCAACGGCAACCCGACCGGCGCGAACGGAGACCTTGAGGGCTTTGATAGCGATGTAAATCTGACGCAGGCGTACTACGAGCATGTCTACGAGACGCTCACGGTCTCCATCGGCCAGCTCGACCCGACCGGGTACTTCGACGCCAACGACTTCGCCAATAACGAGCGCGCGCAGTTCCTCGCGAACATCTTCGTAAACAACCCCGCGATAGAGTGGGGAGGCACGGAGAATTTCTACAGCCCCGGCATCCGGGCGACCATAGCGCCCTCGGAGACTTTCGATGTCTCGATCGGCGCGTTCGAAGGCAACGGCGACTATACCGACGCCTTCGACAAGCCCTTCCTCCTGGCCGAGGCGAACCTGAACCTGAGACTCATGGACAGGGACGGCCACTACAGGCTCTATTACTGGACGCGGCAGGGCAGAGACGACATCAGCACGACAGCGGACCCGAACGACGCCGCACTGCTGGACGAGACTAACTCCGGGTTCGGCGTCTCCATCGACCAGTACCTTACCGACAATTTCGGAGTCTGGTTCAGGGCAGGGATACAGGACGAGAAGGTCGCGCAGTTCGACAAGTTCTTCGGCGCGGGCGTCCACGTAAACGGCGACGCCTTCGGGAGGGAGAACGACAGGGCCGGATTCGGCTACGGCGCTACACTCATGGGCCAGGACTACGAGGACTTCCTCGTCTCCCAGGACCCGGATTTTTCTTCCGGCGTCGAGCACTACGCCGAGCTTTACTATAATATGGCGCTTGCCCACGCCGACGACGAGGCGGGGTTCCACATAACCCCCGACCTGCAGTATGTGATGAACCCCGGCGGGGATGAGAACGCGGATTCGTTCTTTGTGTACGGACTCCGGCTACAGGCGTACTTTTAAGGCCTGCAGCTAAAACTCCTGGGGGAGGCAGGGTGGGGGTGAAGCGTGCCGGGCGGGCAATTCGGTATCGAACGCCTATAAATCGATTTATCCCAAAGCCCGCATTAGAGCTTTGGCCCTGTGCCCAGCAGAGATTTCACCCTCCCCTCTGTCCCCTCCCGTCGAGGGAGGGGAGGTTTAGAGAGATATTTCAATAGCATAAGCTATCGTGGTGGTTCATTGCCCGCCCGCCCTCCCTTTGGGAGGACGGGCTTCCTTCCTTTTTTTTCTGGTTATCAAAAAAAGTTTTTTCGGGTATAATCGTTGGGGCCTCGCAAAAGGCCTCAACGGATTCGTCTATCGGGTGTTGAATACTATATAAGGAGGTTGCGGGAATGGAAAGGATACTCGGGAGAGAGAATACGGGATGGATGCTTATAGGCGCCGCGGCGCTGGTCCTGATAGCGTGCGCGATGGTAGTCGTCGCGTTCGGGATGGAGTCGGTCGCGCCCGGCGTGCATGACGCGTTCCACGACTTCAGGCACGTGATAGGCATGCCATGCCACTGACGTTCGGCTTTAAGGACGGGATAATCGCCGGGGCAGTCGGCGGCGTCCTCTGGGGGTTCGTGTCGATGGCAGTGAACTCGGCCACAGGCGTATTTACGCCCGAGACCGGGCTCCTCCATGATACGGTATCGTTCGCGCTCGGGGGCGGACTTTTCGGGGTCGTGGCGGGCGGGATCATCGGCGCGGGCGGAGGTATGATACCGTTCAGGAACATATTTGCCAGGTCGATATTCACCTCGACCCTCATCTGGCTCATCCTTCGCGTCGGGGGCGCAATGTTATCAACGATAGAGCCCGAGAGGTACCATGTGCTCACGCCCGAGGCGTTACAGGGGCTGTCGCTCTCGGCGTTGCTCGGCGCTATGATAGCCGGGGTGTGGTCGTTCTGGAAGGGGACGGCCGGGGAGAACGGCAAGGCACTGAAGGCGTAAATGAAGGCTCAAAAGGCGTTGAGAAAGGGTTTTACGACAGGCACATGTGCCGCTGCCGGAGCAAAGGCAGCGGCACATGCGCTTTTTGGCTCCACGCTCGGCAAAAGGGCAAAGGCGGCGCGCTCCGTTTTTGTCTCGCTCCCCCGTGGCGGAGAACTGAAGGTGCCCATAAACCGGGTCCTCGTGGAGGAAGGTTCAGCGAGGGCGTCTGTCATAAAAGACGCGGGCGACGACCCGGACGTCACGAACAAGGCCGAGTTCATAACCGAAGTAAGGATAACCGGGAGCGCGGGGCGGATCGTTATAAAAGGCGGCGAAGGCGTCGGCACGGTAACAAAGCCGGGGCTGAAGATAAGGGCCGGGAGACCGGCCATAAACCCGGTGCCGCTTAAGATGATAAGGCGCGCCGTAAAGGAGGAGATGGAGAGGGTTGGCGTCTCCCCTTCGGTCCGCGTGACCGTAACTGTCCCCAAGGGCTCTCGGCTCGCCGAAAAGACGATGAACCCGAGGCTCGGGATAGTCGGAGGCATCTCGATACTCGGGACGACCGGGATAGTCGAGCCGATGTCGCTCGCCGCGTTTACGCATTCGATATACTGCGGGGTCGATGTGGCTGTGGCGGGCGGCCTTAAAGAGGTCGTCTTCTCGACCGGCAGGTCGAGCGAGAAGGCGGCGGAAAAGCTCCTTAAGCTCCCCGAAGTCTCGTACATACTCACCGGCGACCACATGGGCTCGGCCCTTTGCTACGCCTCGGGCAAAAAAGGGATAGAGAAGGTGGTAGTCGCCGGGCAGTTCGGAAAATTCACGAAGCTCTCGGCAGGCAACTTCGAGACGCACTGTTCGGACTCAAGCGTCGACTTCGGCTTCCTCTCAAAAGTTGCGAGGCGAAATGGCGCGGGAGAAGATATTATAAAAAAGATACTCAAGGCTAACACCGCGAGAGAGGTCTACTTCATATTGAGGGAAGAGGGGCTGGACAGGGTAATAAAAGAGGTGGTGAGGCTCGTAAAGGAGAACTCGGCAGGGTTTTTCAAGGGCAGGACTACAGTCCGCGCCATGCTCGCCGGGTACGATAACGCGATTTTCTCTTCAGGTATTGACGGATGATACACGTGATAGGCATAGGCGTAAAGGGCAGGGAGTCGCTCGGTCAAGACGCGCTCTCGCTCGTCGGAAAGGCCGCGCTTATCATTGGGGGGAAACGACACCTTGAAGAGTTCCCCGACGCAAAGGCCGAGAAGGTCCCGGTACAGGGCGGGCTGGAGCGCATCGCGGCGAGGATCGAGAAATTAAAAAAGGACGAGGACGCCGTGGTCCTGGCCACAGGCGACCCGCTCCTCTACGGCATAGCGTCCTTTATCATAAAACGGTTCGGCAAAAGGCGCGTGAACATCATTCCCAATGTCAGCACCGTGCAGGAGGCGTTCGCGCGTGTTAAGGAGGACTCGAACGGGGTAAAGGTGTTGAGCGCGCACGGCAGGGGCGGTCTTGAAGCCCTTGTTGACGAAATACTCAGAAACGACAAGACGGCCCTCTTTACGGACGGGGTCAATACCCCGGCGACTATCGCGAAGGCATTGATAGGCAAGGGCGCGAGGGGCTTAAGGGCCTTTGTCGTCGAATCGATAGGCGCTAAGGACGAGCGAGTGATAGAGGGCGGGCTCCCTGATATCGCAAGCGTAAAAAAGTTCGCGGACCTGAATGTGATGATACTCATCGGCAGTCAGTCCGTTCAAAAATCGTACGGGCCCGGGATAAGCGATAACGAATTCGCGCACGAAGGCGCGATGATAACAAAAGAAGAGATCCGCGTCATAAGCCTCTCCAAGCTCAGGGTCAAAAAAGGCTCGGTCGTCTGGGACATAGGCGCGTGTACCGGGTCTGTCGCGATAGAGGCGGCGCTCTCGGGCGCGGGTATCGTATACGCGGTTGAGAAAGACCCGAAGAGGGTAAAGGACATCGTGGCGAACAGGAAGAGGTTCGGCGCGGATAATGTCGAGGTCATACAGGGCCGAGCACCGGAGTCCCTCTCTATCATAAAGGAAAGGCCCGGCTCGGTATTTGTCGGCGGTGGCGGCAGAGACATAATGAGGATACTCTCCCATGTATCGAAGAGGCTCCTCCCCGGCGGAAGGTGTGTGGTGAACGCGGTGACCATGGAGACGGCCTCTGTCGCTACCGCGTTCTTTAAATCGAAAAAGTGGGATGCCGAGCTCATACAGGTCTCGATTGCGAAGTCGCGGGACTTATCAGGCCTCACGATGCTCTCGGCCATGAATCCGGTATTCATCATCACAGGAAAAAAAACATGAAGACAGGCATGCTCTACGGCATAGGTGTCGGCCCCGGGGACCCGGAGCTCTTGACGCTCAAGGCATTGAGGGTCCTGAAAGGGGCAACGGTGCTCGCGTACCCGAAGTCCTCTGAGACGGCTTCAGAGAACGAGAGCAAGGCGTTCTCGATAGTCAGGGCCGCGGGGGTCGAGGGCAATGAGCCGCTGGAGCTCCTCTTCCCAATGACAAAGGACGCGGATGCGCTTGAAGAGGCGCGGAAAGATGCCGCGGCCTCTATCATTGAAAGACTTAAACAAGGCAAGGATGTCGCCTTCATCACCCTCGGCGATCCGATGCTTTACTCGACATTCAGCTACCTCGTGCCGCTCGTAAAAGAGGCGGGTGCGGAGGTGAGGTCTATACCCGGTGTGACGTCGTTTTCCGCGGCGGCCTCCGTTGCCCTTGCCCCGCTTGCGGAATCGGACGAGCGGGTCATGATCATGCCTGCCTCGACGGGCGTTGAAGAGATAAAAAAAATGTTAGATGAGTCCGGTTCAGTCGTCCTCATGAAGGCGGGGAGATTTTTGGATAAGATAATCGACCTCGCGCTTGAGTTAGGGGTCGCGGACTCATCCGTCTTTGCCTCCCGCGTCGGCTGGAAGGACGAAGAGGTCGTTCGCGGCATAGGCAAGCTCAAGGGCAGGAAGGCGGGGTATTTTTCGATGGTCATCTTAAGGAAGGGCAAGGCGTGAGCGAGGCGACTACCATACATTTTGTCGGAGGCGGCCCCGGGGACCCGGAGCTTATAACCGTAAAGGGATTGAGGCTTCTTAAAGAAGCGGACCTCGTCGTCTATACAGGGTCCTTGCTCGACGAGAAGGTCATCGAATACAGCCGGAAAGAGGCGGAGGTGCTTAACAGCGCCTCGATGGATCTTGAAGAGATAACTGGCGTAATGATCAGGGCCGCGAAAGCCGGCAAAAAGGTCGTAAGGCTCCACACAGGAGACCCGTCTCTCTATAGCGCGCTCCGGGAGCAGGCCGACCTCCTTGAGAAAGAAGGCATCCCTTACAGGGTCGTACCAGGCGTATCTTCCGCGTTCGCCTCGGCGGCGACACTCAAAAGAGAGCTTACGATGCCGGGCGTCACCCAGACCGTGATATTCACGAGGCTCGAAGGGAGGACGCCTGTGCCCGAGGCAGAGGGCCTCGCCGCCCTTGCCTCGCACCGCGCGACGATATGCGTATTTTTGAGCGCCTCGATGATCGAGAAGGTGGTCGAAGAGTTATCGAAGGGCTATCCGGCGGACACCCCGGCGGCCTGCGTCTACAAGGCCTCCTGGGAGGACGAAAAGGTCGTCAAGGGGACGCTCTCGGATATAGCCGGGAAAGTCAAGGCGGCGGGTATCACCAGGCACGCGCTCATTATAGTCGGCAGGGCGATAGGGGACGAGACCCAGGCCTCTCTCCTCTATGACAAGGGCTTCAGCCACGGCTACAGGGGATGAAGCGCATCATTAAATACTGGGGGCCGCTCGTCCTGTACCTGGCTTTTATAGTATGGGGCTCGCTTACCCCCATGCCCGAGGAACTGCCGGAGATATGGGAGATAGACAAGGTCTATCATCTCGGAGCGTACGCGATCATGGGCGGGCTATGGGTACGGGCCATGAGGGGGGGAGAGGGTATCAAGAGCTCGCGTGCGGTCCTCCTTGCAGGCTCCTTCGCATTTCTATTCGGGGCGGCGATCGAGGTCCTCCAGTCCTTCGTGCCGGAGAGGAACTCCGATATTATAGACGGGATGGTCAACGGCGCGGGAGGCATCATCGGCGCTATCATATTCAACCGTTTTCTTTCGTTCATGGGACAATCCTCGAGGAGGCGGATATGATACTCGGCGAGACGACGATGACGGATTTGAAAAAGGCGGTAAGGAGGGCGAATACCCTCATACTCCCGCTCGGGACCGTCGAGGCCCACGGGTCCCATTTGCCGTTGAATACGGACACCCTCGTCATAAGGGAGGTCGTTAGAAAGGTCGCCGAGAGGAACGACAGGGTCTTTATGGCCCCGCCTCTCCAGTACGGGGTCTGTACCTCGACCGGCGACCACCCGGGGACAATAGGAATATCGGCTGACGCATTACGCCTTATAGTGTCCGACATAGTAAAGAGCGGACACAGATGCGGCTTCAGGAACTTCCTCCTCGTATCGGGCCACGGCGGGTCGTTGCATGTCGCGGCGCTTCGGGAGGCCTCGGAAGCGCTCGTCGCTACGCTTGAGGATACGAAGATGGCGGCGTTGTCAATCTATGAGACACTCGGGAAGGACGCGAGAGAGATCATCGAGACCCCTAACGATTCCCACGCCGGAGAGGCCGAGACCTCGCTCGTACTATTCCTTGCGCCGAGATTGGTCAAGGGGAGGAGCGCCGAGGAATACCCGGAGATACCGAGGCCCTACATTCTGAAAGAGAAGGTCAGGTACTGGAAGGGCGCGGTCTGGGGCAACCCGGAGAAGGCGACAAAGGAGAAGGGCGAGGCACTTTTCAACCTCATGGTAGAGAAGGTCGAAGGGCTTATAAAGGGCTTTGACAGGGTCTGATGAATACCGGCGAAGGACAGGGGCTTTTTATCCTCCCGGTGACGGAAGCCGGATTCAAACTCGGGCGGATGATAAAGAAGGCCTTTCCGGGGGCGAGACTTTTCACCCCATTGGAATCAAAGGACGGCGGCCTCAAAAAGGCCGCGAAAGAGGCGTGGAGGACAAGGACGCCGCTTTTGTTCATTTCGGCCTCAGGCATAGCCGTAAGGACTATAGCGCCTTTTATAAAAGACAAGGCGACTGACCCGGCAGTGGTATTCATGGACGAGGCCGGGAGGTTCGTCGTAAGCCTTTTATCCGGCCATTTGGGATGCGCTAACTCGCTCGCAAAAGAGATAGCCCGGTTGATCGGCGCGACCCCGGTCGTCTCGACCGCGACGGATTTGAAGGGCCTTCCGTGCATCGAGGATATCGCCAAGGGTTTTTCTTTCGCGATAGAGGATACAAGAGGCATAAAGCGGGTCAACTCCGAGATACTCAAAGGCGGAAGCGTAACCGTTGTAGACGGCGACGGATCAAGGCTTGCCGCGCTTAAGGCCGCTTTCAAAGAAGGGCCGTTCGTCTTCAGGAAGACGGCCCCTCGCGCCAAAAAAGGCGTTGTCGTTTTAATCACCTCCTCTATAAAGACCTCGCCAGGGGCCTCTCTCGTCTTAAGGCCCAGGGAACTCTCGGTCGGCATCGGTTGCCGCAGGGGGGTAGCGAGGAAAGAGATCAAAGAGGCGGTCGAGAAGGCATTTAAAGAGGCGGGACTCTCGACGGCGTCCATTGCGAAGGTTGCGACCATTGACATCAAGAGGGGCGAGAAGGGGCTTATCGGTTTCGCGCGCTCGTTAGGGCTTGAAATAGAATTTTTCAGGGCGGAAAAACTCGAGGGAAAGATGAAGGGGCTTAAATCCTCGCGCTTCGTACTTGAGACGACCGGGACGGGAGGGGTTGCCGAGCCCTCTGCCCTTATTTCATCAGGCGGAAAGACGCTATGCATACGGAAAAAGAAGACAGGAAGAGTGACGGTCGCGGCCGCAAGGGTTCCATTTCGGTCGTAGGCATCGGCCCCGGCGGGCTCGATCATCTTACCGGGAAGGCCCTCGAGGCGCTTAAAGGAGCGGACAGGGTCGTCGGATACGCGAGGTACATAGACCTCATCCTCCCGATCATCCCGGGAAAGGCTGTCTTTTCCACCGGAATGACCGGAGAGGTGGAGAGGTGCAGGAAGGCGATAGAGTTCGCGCGTGAAGGCGACACCGTCGCGGTCGTCTCTTCAGGCGACTCCGGCATATACGGGATGGCCGGGCTCATCCTCGAGCTCGTAGAGGCGGAGTCCCCGGGCCTCAAGGTCGATGTGATACCGGGGGTCCCGGCGTTCGCCGCGGCGTCCGCCATACTCGGCGCGCCCCTCATGCACGACTTCGCCTCCGTCTCGCTATCCGACCTTTTGACCGACTGGGCGCTTATTGAAGAGCGCGTGGAGGCCGCGGCAAAGGCCGACTTCGTCATAGTCCTCTACAACCCCAAGTCCTCGAAGAGGGTCGAGGGGCTTTCAAAGGCCGTCGATATCATGCTTAAGCACAGGTCAAAGGCGACGCCGGTGGGGATAGTGAAAAACGCGACCCGTGACAATGAAGCCACGGCTGTGACGACACTGGGAGAAGTGGGCGCGCATTACGCCGCAATCGACATGCTCACCATACTCATAGTCGGGAACTCGAGCTCGTATGTGAGATCCGGGCGCATCATCACGCCGCGCGGCTATAGCTTAAGGTAAGGGACTTAGATCCAATGGGCAGGATAAAAAGGGTAGTCATCATCGTCTTCGACGGGCTCGGGTGCGGGGAGTTGCCGGATGCCGCCGACTACGGAGACAAAGGGTCGAACACGCTCGTAAACCTCTCTAAGGCGGCCGGAGGGCTCGATATCGAGAACCTCTCCTCCTTCGGACTTGGCTTGATAGAAGGCGTTGACCACATAAGGAAGACGGCAAGCCCCATCGCCTCATACGGCAGGATGCGCGAGGTCTCTCCGGGCAAGGACACCGCGACAGGCCACTGGGAGATGTGCGGGGTCACGCTGGAGAAGCCCTTCCCGACTTATCCCAACGGCTTCCCTCCAGAGATGATGGAGCGGTTCGTTCAGGAGACCGGCTACGGCTGGCTCGGCGGAAAGCCCGCCTCCGGCACCGGCATATTGGACGAGCTCGGGGAGGAGCACCTCAGGACCGGCCGCCTCATCGTCTACACATCGGCCGACAGCGTCTTCCAGATAGCCGCGCACGAAGAGCTCG
Source organism: Deltaproteobacteria bacterium (assembly GCA_016182655.1). GTDB lineage: Bacteria > Desulfobacterota > GWC2-55-46 > GWC2-55-46 > GWC2-55-46 > GWB2-55-19. The sequence goes on along the minus strand of JACPGB010000024.1, from coordinate 60,493 downwards.
TGCCGATAGAAGAGCTCTACAGGGTATGCCGGAAGACGAGGGAGTTGATGGACGAGTACGGCATAAGTCGCGTCATAGCGAGACCTTTTCTCGGGCGTCCCGGCTCGTTCAAGAGGACCACGAGGAGAAAGGACTGGCCCGTCGAGCCGCCCGGAGAGCTCGTGATCGAGAGGATTAAGAAAAAGGGGCTGCCCGTCGTAGGCGTCGGGAAGGTGGGGGACATCTTCGTCCACAGGGGCCTTACCGAAGAGATACGCACGGTAAGCGATACGGACGGCATGGACAGGACTATCGAAGCGCTGAGACATTATAACGAGGGGGTGGTATTCACGAACCTCGTCGACTTCGACACCCTCTACGGCCACAGGAACGATACGGCCGGATATGCGAAGGCCCTTTCGACGATCGATAAGAGGATACCCGAGCTGACCGCGCTTTTTGACGAAGGGGACATGCTCGTCCTGACCGCCGACCACGGGTGCGACCCCACGACCCCTTCGACCGACCATTCCAGGGAGCATGTCCCGCTGCTCGTCTATGGAAAGGGGCTTAAAAAAGGCGTGAACCTCGGGACAAGAGGGTCGTTCGCGGACCTCGGCGCAACGCTTGCCGAGGTCTTCGGAGCGGGTGGCGGCGCCTCGAAAGGCAGGTCGTTTCTGAAGGATGTCATTTAAGGATGTTTTTTTGCCGGTTTATGTAAATGAAATCAACTGCACCGTGAATCCTGTTCATGGCCTAATACCGCAAAAAAACAGCGTGGCCGCATCGCCCCGGGCATCCTCCCATCAAAGTTGTTGAAAAAAAAGCCTGGAAATAGTATAAAAAAGAGCTACTTACCTCGTGAGGATACCGTCTTCAGGGTATATCTGTTGTAAGCCCCTTGCGACATGACTGATAAAAAAGGCAATCTAAGCATAAACCCTGACGGCATCGTTATCCGTTCGAGCGAGGGTGTGAGAGAGTTGCTCGGCTTTTCAGAGGACGAGCTCTCGGGGAAATCGCTCACCGTCTTCGCCGCCTCCGGAGTGGCGATAACCGAACTCATCGACGCCGCCAGGTCGTCCGGCTCCGTGAAAGGGGCTACGGCCTCCTTAAGACGCAAGGACGCGGATCCCGTCGACGCGTACCTCTCCGTCTACCCCTTGAAGGACCGCGTGAACACGCTCTACGCCTTCCTGGTATTGGTAAGCACCGCGAAGACCACAGAGGTCCCGGGCATACTCTCCGAGGAGTTCCAGAGGATATTCAGGTTCGCCAACGACGCGGTCGCCGTTACCGACAAGGCCGGGAACATCATGGACGTCAACCAGTCCTTCCTCGACACCTACGGATATGCGAGGGAGGAGGTCCTCGGGAAGAACCCGAGGCTCTTGAAGTCCCGACACTCAAGCAAGGCGCTCTACGAGAGGATGTGGAAGGACATACTCGACCCGGCGAAGGGCTTTTGGCGGGGCGAGATAATAAACCTCACCAGGGACGGCAAGGAAGTCCCGGTGCTCCTCTCGATAAACGCCATAAAGGACGACTCCGGCGAGATAAGGAACTTCCTCGGCATAGCTTTCAACATGACGAGGCAGAAGGAGCACGAGCGCCTTAACAGGATGTACATAGACCACATCGTCCACGACATGCGGGGGCCGTTGACCTCGATCATGACCTCGTCCGAGCTCCTCCTTCTCCAGCTCGGGGACGCGCTCACCGACAAGCACAGGAAGCGGTTCGAGGTGCTCATCTCCGGCGCGCAGAAGCTCTCGTCCATGACATCCGACATACTGGATTTTTCCCGCGCGGAGAGCGGGGTTTTGATACTAAAGAAGGCAAAAGTCTCTTTCTCGAAGGTGCTTAAGGACGCGGTCCTGCCGTTCCAGTCGTCGGGGAAAAAGCTTATCCTTAACGGCTCTCCGTACAGCGAGGACTCTGTGCCCGAGCGTGTCGTCGAGGCCGACGAGGACAAGCTCCAGAGGATCATATACAACATCCTTTCAAACGCCTTCAAGCACGCGGCGAGCGAAGTGAGGCTCTCTACCGCCTTCACCGGCGCCACTCTCTCGGTCACCGTCACCGACGACGGCAAGGGCATCTCGGCAATAGAAGCCGAGCGCATCTTCGACGCCTTCTACCAGACCGAGGACGGGATCAAGACCGGAGGCGCGGGCCTGGGCCTGTCCATCGTCAAGAGCTTCGTCGAGCGCCACGGCGGACGCGTCTGGGTCGAGCCCTCTACGGAAGGCGGCATCACCTTCGGATTCAGCATACCGTCGTAGGAGGTTGACTCGGCTCCGTAGGCGTGGTACCCTTTCAAAAAGATAACATCTGACATCTCCGAGCCGATAAGGCCTAACGGTTTTTAAAGACCTAAGGCGTATTGGCCGATCAGGGCCTGGCTGGAAACGGCCAGCGCCTCCCGTGCCTGGAAAGGAGATGGCGGTCGCTTTGCGTCGCCAACCTTCCAGGTTGGCTTTTTTTTTGCCTTAAAAGGACCTGCATGCGTATTCTGATTTCTTTGATTGCGCTCCTCCTGTTTTTCGTACCGGCCGACGCCTTCGGCAAGGGGGGCGCGGTTTCCATTGCCGCGGCCTCTGACCTCTCCTACGCGCTAAAGGAGATAGCCGTTGGGTACGAGAAGGAGACTGGAGTAAAGCCCGTCATCTCGTTCGGCTCAACGGGCCTCCTTGCCCGGCAGATAGCCGAGGGCGCGCCTTTCGATATATTCCTTGCCGCGGATTCAAGGTACATGGAGAAGCTCAGGGACATCGAGAGCGTGGACAAGGACTCCATAGAGGTCTACGCAAGGGGGCGTATCGTCGTGGCCGTGAAGGACGGCGCGAAGGTCCCTTCCATCGAGGACCTCGCCGGGCCGGGGATCAAAAAGATAGCCATCGCCAACCCCGCGCATGCGCCTTACGGCAGGGCCGCCGAGGAGGCCCTCAGGTCCGCCGGGATATGGGAGGCGGTGAAACCGAAGCTCGTATTCGGCGAGAACATCAGGCAGGCGTTGCAGTTCGTGGAGTCCGGGAACGCGGACGCGGGTATGATCGCCTTGTCGATAGCAGGTACGCCGGGCATCAGGTTCGAGCCTATAGACGAAGCCCTCCACAAGCCCATAAGCCAGGCGCTCGGCATAGTGAGCGCGTCGCCCAACAAGGAAGAGGCTTTGAAGTTCATCGCGTACTTGAGGGGCTCGAAGGGTTCCGCACTGCTTAAAAAATACGGCTTCGCGCTGCCTTAATGTCTCACAATGGGGTATAAAATCCCTCGCCTTTCAGGCGAAAACTTCCAGTGCGTGTTGAGTGATTAAAAGGCATCACCCTCCCCTTTCTCCCCTCCCATCAAGGGAGGGGATATTTATAGTAGTTCCCTCTCCCCCTGTGGGAGAGGGTAGGGTGAGGGGTCAATGAGCCTCGATTGAATGATTAGACTCTCGGTCGGGCCTTCAGCCGACCAAAAACTTTGAACCTGCCGCCTTCCAGGCGGTAGTGGTACATAATGGACCTCTTCCCCCTATACCTCACCATCAAGGTCTCCTTCGCGGCGACGGTCTTTACCGTCGCCTTCGGGCTCGTTATCGCCTGGGTCATGGCCAAAAGGGAGTTTTTCGGAAAGGCGGTCCTCGACATAGTCATCATGCAGCCGCTCGTCATACCTCCGACGGTGCTCGGCTATTACCTTTTGGGGGCATTCGGGAGGTCGAGCTTTTTAGGGAGGTTCCTCGAAGACGCCTTCGGGCTACAGATAGTCTTTACATGGAAGGGGGCTGTCATAGCCTCGTTCATCTCGTCGCTTCCGCTATTTGTGAAGCCCGCGCGCGCCGCGCTCGAAGGCGTAGGGTCCGAGCTTGAGGACGCGGCGCGGCTCCTCGGCAAGACCGAGCTGCAGGTCATAAAGGATATAACGCTCCCGCTCGCGTGGAGGGGTATAGCGGCCGGGGCTGTCATGGCCTTCGCGCGAGCTACCGGAGAGTTCGGGGCGACCCTAATGGTCGCCGGTAACATCCCGGGCCTCACGCAGACCTTGCCTATCGCCATTTATGACGCCGTGCAGGCAGGAGACGCGCACTCGGCGAACATACTCGTCGGCGTCATAACGCTCTTTTCATTTATCGTCCTCTATATCGCCGGAAGGTTCACGAAGGGAAGGTTCTGAGATGGACCTCGCGTTCAATATAAAAAAGTCCTACGGGGAGTTCCGGATAGACGTCTCTCTCTCGTTAAACGAAGACCTCCTCGTCCTCTTCGGCCCCTCGGGCGCGGGCAAGACTCTCATATTAAAAATGATATCCGGTATCGTCCGGCCTGACGAGGGGAGCGTGACGATAGGGTCTGAAAAGGTCTTCGACTCCGCCTCCGGCATAGAGACGCCTATACGGGATAGAAAGATAGGCTACCTCTTCCAGGACTACGCCCTTTTCCCGCACATGACTGTCTTTGAGAACATCGCCTACGGCGTTAACGCGAAACAGGGCGGAAGGGACGCAAAGGTAAGGGAGCTCATTGCGCTCACGCGCCTGACGGGGCTCGAATCGAGATACCCGCGCGAATTGTCAGGCGGCCAGAAGCAGAGGTGCGCCCTTGCCCGCACGCTCGCCTCCGAGCCGAGGGTGCTCCTGCTCGATGAGCCCTTCTCGGCGCTCGACTATCAGGTGAGGGAAAAGCTCAGGGCAGACCTCCTCCGCATACACGACGCATATCCAATAACCACCATACTCGTCACGCACGACCTCGAGGAGGCGTTCATGCTCGGCAGGCGCATCGCGGTCGTCAATAACGGGCGTATAGAGCAGGCGGGCCTCCGCGAGGACGTATTCTACAGGCCGGCGACAAGGGATGTGGCGCGGTTCATCGGGACGAGGAACATATTCACCGGTACCGTCGCCGGACTCGGGGACGGGCAGGTCGTCATCACAAATGCGGACCTGGGGGTCATAAAGGCCTTCGTGCCTGAGGGGAGCGGGCTTCACATAGGGGCCGAGGTATCCTTCTGCATAAGGCCCGAGGAGATACTCGTCATAAGGCCGGACAAGGTCCTTGACAGCAGGGTCCAGGACAATATCATCGAGGGCGAGATAATCTCGGCGACAGGCAAGGGCTCGACGCAGTCGCTATTTTTGAAGGTCGGAAGCGGTGACACGCTCCTTAAGGTGGAGCTCCCGAACTTCGTAGTAAGGAAGTTATCGCTTGCCATAGGGAGGGTTATAAGGGTATCATTAAAGAGAGAGAATATTTGGGTAATCAATAGATAAATCAGAAGGTTGCACTCTAAAAATTGTTATTTTTCCTGATCTCTGCGTCAGGCCGGAAATAAAAATGCTCACATATAACACATATATGCTCCGCTTTTTATTTCCGCCCTTCCTTGACCTCAGAAAAAATTCCTAATTTTTAGAGGTTAATGGAATAGGCATGGAAAGTAGGCACGAAGACCACCGTCCCCACGAGCATCATGACATAGACCGGGCCCTGAAGGCGAGGCTCAAGCTCTCTGTCGCGCTCACAGGCATCATATTCATAGCCGAGCTCGTCGGCGGCTATCTTACGAACAGCCTTGCGCTCATGTCGGACGCGGCCCATGTCTTCATGGATGTCTTCGCGCTCTCCTTAAGCTGGTTCGCCATATACATCTCCGAGATGCCGCCCACCGAAAAAAGGACCTACGGCCTCCACAGGGTCGAGGTATTCGTCTCGTTCATAAACAGTTCCGTCCTCTTCGTCCTCACAATCTTCATATTCTACGAGGCATATAAAAGGCTCCTAACGCCCTCGCCGGTAGAGAGCACCGGGATGGTGATAGTCGCGGTAATCGGCCTTGTCGTGAACCTCCTGGTCGCCCTCTGGCTCAAGCACTACGCCGCAAGCGACATGAACATCAAGAGCGCGTTCATGCATGTCGTCGGCGACGCCGCGGCCTCTGTCGGCGTCATCATAGGCGCGGTCATCATCCATTACACCGGATGGTTCATGGCAGACCCGTTGATAAGCGTCGTCATAGGCCTCATCATCATCTCGGGCGCGTACCAGATAATGAAGGACTCCTCCCACATCTTGCTCGAAGGCGTGCCCAAGGACATTGATCTCAACAGGGTCGTGGAGGACATAAAGTCCTCGAAGGGCATCTCGAGCGTCCACAACCTCCACATCTGGTCGATATGCCACAATGTCTACGCTTTGAGCGCCCACCTCGACATCGTGCCTACCGAGAGGTGGCGGATGGGCGAGATATTCAACGAGGTCAACGAAAGGCTTGCCGAGTCCCACCATATTTTCTATACTACCCTCCAGGCCGAGTGCTCCGGGTGCGACAACAACGACATCTTCGGCAAGATCGCGCACAAGGAGCGGGGCCACAACCACCGGGACCACCTCCACTGAGTAACGGCCCGGACACAAAGGCCGGGTATCGTGTATAATGGAATAACGGGTCAGAAGGCCTTTTCCGCCAAATTCCTGTCCAGGGGGTAATATGCCGAGAGTGAGTCCTTTGCCGCCGTCCGATCTCAGCTGGAAGTGCGATGACGGGGTCTTTTCCTTCGCCACTACCGACGAGCTCCCTTCGCTCAAGGAGATGATCGGACAGGAGAGGGCGCTTAAATCCCTGGAGTTCGGGCTCGGGGTCGTAAATCACAACTACAACATATTCGTCCTCGGCGAGTCCGGCACGGGGAAGAACACGACCGTAAAGGAGCTCGTCGAGAAGAAGGCCAAGGCCGAGCCGGTGCCTGACGACTACTGCTATGTATTCAACTTCTCGGAGCCGGATTCTCCAAAGGCGCTCTCACTCCCGCCGGGCAGGGGCTCGGAGCTCTCAACCGACATGGACGAGCTCGTCGAGGCTCTCCGGCGCGACATACCCAAGGTCTTCGAGTCCAAGGACTACGAGAAGCACAGGGACGAGATAATCGAAGGCCAGCAGGAGAGGACGCGCGCGATATTCTTCAGGCTCGAACAGAGGGCGATAGAGAAGGGCTTCATCCTCAAGAAATCCGTAAGCGGCCTCTCGGTCGTGCCCGCGAAGAACGGCAAGGCCTTGAGCCAGGACGAGTTCGACGCGCTACCTTCAGACAAAAAGGCCGATATAGAAAAAGACCTGAATGTCCTCCAGGACAAATTGTCGGATGCCATCCGCGAGGCCCGCAACATCGAGAAGGAGACGAAGGACAGGATAACCGCCCTCGACCGCGAGGTCGTCCAATACGTCGTAAACCCCCACATAAACGATCTGCTGGACAAGTTCAAGGAGTTCAATAAGGTCGTCGAGTTCCTCTACCAGGTAAAGGAGAACATACTCCAGAACGTCGACGACTTCAGGCCCAAGGAGGAGGTCCCGCTCGCCCTCGGAGGGCTCAAGATCCAGAGGGCCGAGCCGACCTCCGACAGGTTCAAGGTGAACCTTATCGTGAACAACAAGGACGCCGAGGGCGCGCCCGTCGTCTGCGAGACGAACCCGACGTACTATAACCTCTTCGGCAGGGTCGAGTACCGCGTCCAGTTCGGCGCGGCGACGACCGACTTCACCATGATAAAGGCGGGCTCCGTGCACAGGGCCAACGGAGGGTACCTGATAGTCAACGCCCTCGACATCCTGAAAAACATCTTCGTCTACGACTCCCTGAAAAGGATGATAAAGAACAGGGAGGCGCGGATAGAGGACGTGTGGGAGCAGTACAGGCAGGTATCGTCCACCACATTGAAGCCCGAGCCGATACCGGTAAACATCAAGCTCGTCGTCGTCGGCGACCCGTTCATATACTACATCCTCTACAACATGGACAACGAGTACAGGAAGCTTTTCAAGGTGAAGGCCGACTTCGACAATGTGCTCCCGAAGACGAACGATAATATTTTAAAGTACGCGCACTTCGTGGCCACACGCTGTAAGGAGGACGGGGTCGCCCCGTTCGAGCGCGGGGCCGTGGCGAGGGTCGTCGAGTTCGGCTGCAGGCTCGCGGGCGACAAGGACAAGCTCTCGGCGAGGTTCAACGATATAAAGTCCATGGTAGTCGAGGCGGGGTACTGGGCGAAGTCAGAGGGGGCGGCATCGGTCAACGCCCTGCACGTGGAAAAAGCCATAAAGGAGCGCGTCTACAGGAACTCGAAGATCGAGGAGAAGATAAGGGACTATATCACGCAGGACACGATAATGGTCGCTACCGACGGCTCCGTCGTCGGCCAGGTGAACGGCATAGCCGTCCTCGACCCCGGCGACTACGCCTTCGGCAAGCCCTCGAGGATAACGGCCCGTACCTTCATGGGGGACTCGGGCGTTGTTAACATAGAGCGCGAAGTAAAGATGAGCGGCAGGATACACAACAAGGCGCTCATGATACTCACGAGCTTTCTGGGCGAGCGCTACGCGCAGACCTTCCCCTTGACCCTTTCGGCGTCCATCACTTTCGAGCAGTTGTACGAGGAGATAGAGGGCGACAGCGCGACCTGCTCCGAGACATACGCGCTTCTTTCGAGCCTCTCCGGCCTGCCGATAGACCAGGCAATCGCGGTCACCGGCTCGATGAACCAGAGGGGCGAGGTCCAGCCCATAGGCGGGGTGAACGAGAAGATAGAGGGGTTCTTCGAGGTCTGCAAGGCAAAGGGGTTGACGGGCAAACAGGGCGTCATAATACCCAAAAGGAATGTGCGGAACCTGATGTTGAAGAGCGAGGTCGTAGAGGCGGTGGAGGCCGGGAGGTTCGCCGTATACCCGATAGAGACGGTCGACGAGGGCTTCGAGATATTGTCCGCGACACCCATCGGCGATAAGGACGCAGACGGCAAGTACCCCGATGGGACTGTCAATTATCTCGTGGAAAAGAGACTCCTTTCGCTTGCGCAGTCCCTCAAGGCATTCGGCAAGGGGCCTGAAAAGAAAAAGACTGAAGCCGAGGCAAAGGCGAAGCAAGAGGAGAAGAAGAAGGAGCAGTAATGCTTGTAAGCGAGATATTCCTCTCCATACAGGGCGAATCCACCTACGCCGGACTCCCGTGCGTATTCGTAAGGCTCGCCGGGTGCAACCTCTCTTGCACATGGTGCGATACGCAATACGCGAGGTCCGCCGAGGGCGCGCGCGAGATATCCATTGACGGGATACTCGACGAGGTCAAGAGGGAGGCCGGGTTGTACAGGAGCGGGCTCATCGAGATAACGGGCGGCGAGCCGCTCATCCAGGAAGAGACTAAGGAGCTTGCCAGAAGGCTCCTTGACGCCGGAAATACCGTGCTTATCGAGACGAACGGGTCGGTTGCGCTCTCCGGGCTCGATAAAAGGGCCGTAAAGATAATCGATTTCAAGTGCCCGTCGAGCGGCCACGCTGGCTCGTTCCTGATGGAGAACTTGAGCCTCATCACACCCGAGGACGAGATCAAGTTCGTGGTCGGCAACAGGGACGACTACGAGTGCGCTAAAAAGTTTCTCGATGAATACATAGAGGACAGGACAGGGAAGGTCCTCTTCGCGCCGATAAAGCCAGACCTCGACCCGGGCCTTCTCGCCGAATGGATATTGAAGGACGGGCTCAAAGCGAGGCTTCAGCTACAGCTCCACAAATACATCTGGTCCGATGAGAGGGGTAGGTAATCCGTTGAAGCCGTTTCTGTTCGCGTCTATCGCAGTTTATGTGCTGTCGTTCATAACAGCCGCAATATATAACCTCTCCGGAAAGTCCAATCTCGAAAAAATCTCGCGCCTACTCCTTACAATAGGCCTCGTTGTCCACTCGTTTGCGCTCATCGAGCGCATCTATTCGACCGGACACGCGCCAATGGCCTCGATGTACGAAACGCTCGTCTTCTTCTCGTGGACGACGGTCGTTACGAGCCTCATCGTCGCGTACAGGTACAAGGAGAGGACGACCGAGCTCATAACCGTCCCCATAGCCGTCCTCGCCATCGTCTTCGCGCTCGTGAACGAAAAGCCGGGTGGGCCGTTGACGCTGATACTGGATACCCGCTGGTTCGAGATACACGTGACGGCGTCCTTCGCGGCCTACGCCCTCTTTACGCTCGCCTTCTCGGGCGCGGTCCTCTACCTCATAACAAGCCTTCGCGGAAATGAGAACGGCGAACTTCTTAAATATCAGGACATCGCCGGGAGGTCCGTGCTCTGGGGGTTCTTCTTCTTTTCGGCCTCGATGTTCTCAGGGGCCGTCTGGGGTTATCTTGCCTGGGGGACCTACTGGATGTGGGAGCCGAAGATAATCTGGTCGTTCATCGTCTGGGTCTACTACGCCGGGGCGATGCACGCGTATTACCTCAAGGAGTGGAGGGGCAAGGGGTTGTCGGTCGCGACGGTAATAGGGTTTTTCGTGGTGATCTTTACGTATCTTGGCGTGTCGATGCTCATGAAGAGCAGTCATAGTTTTTAGGGTTTTGTTGGGTTACGCTTCGCTAACCCAACCTACAAGAATCCCTCAGTCCCTCGCCGCCGTTCTCCTCCCGACCGAAAGGACAGATACGACGGCGCGCTTCAAACGCCCTCCGAGCCGCTCCTCCACATACCTGTTTGTAAGATAGGCCGCAAGCCACATGACCGCGATGGCCGAGGCGAGGATGATATATTTATTCAGGTACGGGGCGAGGGCGTTAAACGCCATGAATCCGATGTTCTCGTGTATGAGGTAGAGCGGATAGGTGAGAGCGCCGAGCTTTACGAGCCCCTTTGCGCCAGCCCACGAAGACTTTCGAAGCGCGATAGCCGTGAATATCAAGAAGAAGGATGTGACAACGGCGATTATGGCGGGCTCCGAGAAGACCGCGCCGTAGTGTTGCTCGATAGAAGGGATTTTCCTCAGCTCGTTCGTTATCGCCGTGACATAGGCGATGGCGACTACAACCAACCAGTACGCCCCCGCCCCCTCGCGGCGCATGAGGCAGAAGGCCGCGCCCGCGATGAAGTAAGGGGCCCACTTGGGAAAGAGCAGTGCCTTTACCAGGAATGGAGAGCCGTAGACCGTGATTGCGAATGCCGCGAGCGCCCAGAGGCCTACAAAAAGCCCTATCCTTTTTGCCTGCCCGAAGACCATCAAGAGAAAAATGAGGAAATAGAATTTAAGCTCCACGAGGAGCGACCAGTAGACACCGTCTATGTGCTCGACCCCGAAAAGGCCGTTCAACATAGTGAGGTTCGCGAGGTACTGGCCGGCGGACACCTTGTATATGGACCCGCCGATAAGGACCGTTACAACGGCCGTGAGAGTGACCCCAGCCCAGTACGCCGGATAGAGGCGCGCGGCGCGCGAGGCTATGAGAGAGCGGGCGTCCTTCCCTTCAAGCGTATGGATTATTACGAACCCGCTTATCATGAAAAAGAGTCCGACCCCGAGATATCCATACCTGAAGACCTCGCCGAGCGCGGGAAACGCAAGGACGCTCATGCTGTCCGCGGCGAAGCCCCTGAATGTATAATGGTAGAGCATGACCGAGGCCGCGGCAAAGAGGCGGAGGAGGTCGAGCTCGTAGACCCTTTGATATTTTTTTGCTGATTTGTGTTCTGAGCTGGCCATATTCAAATTCGAAGAGTTGAGGAACAAAAAAGTTTTTTAGTCCTGTTTTAACAAACACACGGGCGCATGGCGGAGAGCGCCTAATGGAGGGCGAGGCGAGCGCGCAAAAATGTCTTGTGCACTTCGGTATGGTCTTGATTGTTGGGCTTCGCTGCGCTCAGCTCAACCTGCGCGGAATCAAAGAGACGATTAATACGACCCCTCCCAGCCTCCCCTTGTTAAGGGGAGGAGATAAAACCTCGCATATGTTTCTGGTCCCCTCCTTACCAAGGAGGGGCTGGGGAGGTCGTATTTCTTTTCATCACCACGAAAATGTCTTCACCCTTCTCTTCCACCAAGAAGGAAAATACTGAAACTGGATTCCCGCTTGAAGCACGCGGGAATGACAGTTTGCGGTGGGCGGAGCTTACCTCCTTTTACTTCTCCTTCCTCCACCACGTGATTGCCGACTTCTTATGGAATTTGGCGAAGAGCATGCCCTTCTTCTTCACGAGCTTCTTCTCCAAAAAACCACGGAGCTTCCCGTCGTGCTCCTCCGTCACAATGCCTATGTACTCCTTCCAGAACGAGACGGCCTCGTCGATATCGATGAAGGGCTGGTCGAAGTCGTAGTCGATTATCTCGACATTGGCGAAGATGGACATATCGTGCAGGGTGTTATATGTCTTTATGTAATCGGTCCTCTCGCCGAAGGGCTTCCCGAAGAGGAGCGGGTACAATTCCCTGTAGTAGAACTTGTCCGCCTTAGGGTCCGCGTTCTCGATCAAGAATACGGCCTTTTTCGCAAGCGGCACGGCCTCCTCTATAAACTTCCTCGGCTCTTTCAGCAACTGCGGCACATTGGCGCATATGATCGCGTCGTGGGGCTTTAAAGAGGCCTCATTCCAGGGCGCAATAATCGTGTTTACTTTAAGCCCCGCATCCCTGGCGTCGCGCTCCAGTATCTCTATCATCGCCTTCGAGGGGTCGAGGGCCGTCACTTTTTTTCCGGCCCTTGCGAGCGGCAAGGAGAGCGTCCCGCATCCGGAGCCGACGTCGAGGAAGGTCTTAGAGTCTTCCGTCCTCGGCAGGATGAAGGATAGCGCGACTTCAGGCAGAGTCGAGTAGTCGAGCCCCCTCCTGTACCATTCGGCCTTGAGCCTGTTCCAGTAGCCCTTTCCCTCGCACATCTACTTTATCTCCTGGATTATTTCTCCCGGCGCCTCGATGAGCCTTTCGAGGATGCCCAGGACCGGGTCGCTGATGCTCTTTATCGGCACCGGGTCTACGTCCGGTTTTTTAAGCGGCCCCTCCACCGCGAAGTACATCGAGACGGTCGACTTGTCCTTGCCCGTGATTATCCAGCCCGCGAGCGGTATGGAGGAGATTATCTTGTCTATGGTAACAAAAGGGTGGAGTGCAAGCAAGGCGTCGATGTGCCTGTCAGGTACGTCTATATCTCCAGCCGCCGACATCCGGAGCGTGTCGCTGTCGAGCGCGAGGTTCTCGGTAGTGAGCACCCCGTCCTTCATCTTGAAGTCGCCGCCGAGCGTCTTGTACTGGAGCCCTTCCCTGAAGGCCTCGTCTATTGAGAGTATGTTCACGACCGAGAATATGCTTGAGAGGAACGGGAACTTCCAGAGGCGGCCCCTGTCGGCCTTGAGCTTACCTGAGCCGTTAAGTCCGCTTGCGAAGGGATGGGCGCCCCGTTTGCCGGTAAGCGCTATCGCGCCCTTGAGGTCGCCGGAGAGGACTGTTTTTTTGGCGCCGAAGCCCGAGATGAGCCTTTCGAGCTTTATCTTGGAGAACTCGGCGTCGGCCCTGAACGAGAGCGGCTCGTCCTTGCCGCGCAGAAACTCGGCCTTGCCGAATATGGAGCCATAGTCAATTTCGGCGGCGAACGGCTCGACGACTATCGCCTCGGGCTCGAGCCTTATATCCATCTTCAGGTCGGTGAACGGGTGGTTCCCAAGCGCGCCCTCGGCTATCCTGATCCTGCCCGAGCCGGTTACAGGGAGCGGCTCGATCGCCTTCTCCTCCTTAGGCGCTTCGGGCTTTTCATCTTCGTCCGCATCCTTTTTTTTCTTTACGATGAAGTCGGTTGTGAGCAGGCGCGGGGAGTCGAGCGTGAAATCTACCCTCCTGCCCTCTATGTCCGGGACTTCCATGTAGCCGGATAGCTCTGTCTCTCCCACGACGAGCTTGTCGAGAAAGACCTTCCCCTTGTTCCCCTTGAAAAATGCCGAGGCCTTTATCTTTTCGACGGGTTTCGCGATGTACGGCGACTGGAACCGCGCGTCCTCGACCCTTATGTCACCCTCTATTACCGGCCTTTCCTTCCCCGCGGCCTTTGTCGCCTTTATCATGAAGGAGAGGAGGCCCGAGCTTTCGAAGTCCTTATCTAAAAGCGGCGAGACGTCGTCGAGGTCCGCTATCTTCAAGTCCCTTGACAGCATTGAGAGCTCGTAATCCTTCATGTCCAGGGACGTCTTCCCCGACACATCGGCACGGGACGACCCGAAGGCGAGGGAGAGGCCTTTAATGCCGAGCATCTTCCCTTCGAATGAGATTTCGGCGTCTATCGCGAGCGGGTAGTCTTCTTCTTTACGCAGGTATTTTTTGTACTCTATCCCGGCATGGAGGGTGTCGAGCGAGGCCTTGGCAAGGAACGAGCCCTTGCGTCCGATAATATTTGCATCGAGCGCGGCCTCTCCCTTTATAAAGAGGTCTTGTCTTATTTTTTCGAGCGCCGGGGCATTGTCGATAGTCCCGCCCGAGACGACGGCGGAAAGCGCGAGGTCGACGAAGGGGTCGCCTCCGCTGTAGTCCTCGACAGAGCCGGTGAGCTTGAGGGAAGAGAGGCCGTCGCTAAAGTACATCGATTCGATATCCGCTTTTTTATCGTCGAAAGCAATCGACGCGCTCGCTTCACTTATGCGCGGCGCGCCCTCGTAGGAGAGCCAGCCGTCCCGGAAGGCGAGGGCGCCCGAGTACCTCGGAGGGGCCTTTGATCTGAAAGACCCCCATGCCTTCGCGTCAAGGTCTATCGCGCCCCCTGCCTCAAGTTTCCCGAGCGCGTCTTGCGCCTTCGGCGACTTTACGAGGTCTTTTGCGAGCTCTATCGACTCCCCCGCGTCCAATCCCGCGTCCAGAGAGAACTCGTACTCCATCTTGCCGGTCAGGTCCTTTACGAAACCCTCAAAGTCCCTTAGCGTCTCTTTCCCGTAGCTCCCGCGAAAGCCTTCGAGCTTGAGCGCGTTGTTCCTTACAATGACCGAGCCGTATACGCCGGATACCGGGTGCTTGAGCCCCTTATACATAAAGGCGAGGCCGTCGATCGAGGCCGACAGTGTCACGGCCCCCGGCTTTTTGAAGGCCTTCCCGCCCTTAAGCTCGCTGGTGAGGCCGCGCGCCGTCAGCTCTCGGACGGTTATAGTCCCATTCGCGGGGGAGAGGTCGTTGAACGCGCGCTCGGCCCCTCCCTTCAAGGCCTTTGAAGGGACGATGGACTTGAGGTAGTCAAACCTTACGGGGGTGGTTGCGGCCTCCAGAGAGAACTCCCGCTCATCCGCGGCACCAGAGACGCTGTACGAGCCCTTGACGAAAGAGGACGCGACCTTGAAAAGCGCGTCCCTTACGAATATATTCCTCCTGCCGTTCCCGGAAGAGACCTCGACCTTGGCCGACGCCCTCGTGACGGATAAAGGGGAAGCGAGCTTTGGGTGGGATATCTTCAAGCCGTTCGCGAATACTATCGCGTTTATCGGGTTTACGAGCCCTGAATCGTAGGAGATGAAGATGTCGCCGTTGCCGGTGAGGGATACATGGTTTTTTGCTAAGTAAGGGTCAACGACGGATAGTGGGAGGCCTTTTACCGTACCCGCCCATTTCACGATACCGCCTTTCTCGACCCCTGAGATGGATACCGGAGAGCCGTTAAGGTCGGCCACGGCCTGGTAGACGACCCCTTGGCCCGTATCGTATGAGGAAGCGTTTATGGACGAGAACTCGAAAGTTGCGGGTCTTGAGGGCTTCTCGTCGACGTATTTCACGAACCCGTCGGCTATCCTCAGGGACTGTATAGCGAGCTTCTTTTCCCTTACCTTTCCTTTAGTCTCTCGCTCTACCCGTATCTCCTTGCCTTCCTCTTTTTTAACCTCTTCTATCCTGAAGAACCTCCTGATATTCAGGTCTCCGTTCGGATACCTCTTTACGAAGAGGGCCATGCCGTCGGCCTCGACGTCCTTAAAGACCGTCTTGCCTGAAAGGAACGGCAGGAGCGCGGCGTGGAGCCTTAAAGAGCGGGCCGAGATGAGTTCTCCTTCGGCCCCCGAGGCCTTGAGGTTCGTCAACCTGATATCCGGCGAGGGTAGGAACTTTATCGATATGGTGTCGAACGAGACCGTGCCTTCGACCCTGGATGAGAGAATGGGTATGATGCGGGCCTTGTAGCGCGTAAGGTCTACGGTCGTTGAGGCGAGGTAGGTCACCCCCGCGACGAGGGGCACGAGGACCGCCGCGAATATATATGCGTATTTGCGCCTCTTTTTGGTAAGGTCGTCCTTTGTCACCGGCGCTCCGGGTCGGTCAGATTGGTCCGAAACGTTTCAGAATCCTGTTCTTCAGCATACCAGAAATTGGACGGAGGAAGGCGGGGTTACTTCGAAAAATAGATGTTGCCGACGAATGATTCAGCGGAGGTCTTTGTGTCGTCCGAGTCTATCATCACGGATACGGAGCCGACCTTCGGAGGGTCTTCCTTGAAGAGCCTTTTGTAGTCCTGGTAGACGTCCCTCTTTTCCGTGAGCCACTTGTTGAGGCCGCTGTTTCCGCTCCTTACGACGACGTACTTGGTGTACGACGATTTTGTGGACGGGATAGACACCCCCGCCGGCGCGCTCGTGTCCCAAATGTAGCCGATGACCCTGCTGTTCACGGGCGCGGGCCACTTCGGGAAGACGACATATACCTGCGCGGCCTGGTCGTCGGCGGACTTCCTTCGGACGTCCCCGCCTGCCGGGAGCTCCACGGCCTTCCAGCTCCAGTTGAGAACCGGGTAGTCCCTTATATCGAACTTGACCTCTTTATAGAGGGCCGTGGAGGTCGACGCGCTCTTCAAGTGAAAAGCCGTGCTCGCCTCGGTCTCGACGACCTCAAAGTCGGCCTTGCCCTTCCATTCCTTGAGCTTCCAGCCCTGGGGCCCTTTAGGGGAGGAGACGATAGGGACCTTAAGCGTGTCTTTCTCGGCAACCGCCGCAACCGCCGTAAGCGCAAGGGTGGTCGATAATAACAGGGATGAGAGCGGGACAACGCGCCGCAGTTTTACGAAGCAGGACTTTTTACCTTTCATATTGATGCTCTTGTCGTGGATTTGCAGTGAAGGCCTCGATTAACCTCATGAATCATTCGAGTATATAGCAGAAAAAACCGCCGCGCAACCTGAATCGAGAGAAGGCCTAAAACCCCGGGATGATGCGCTTAAGCCACCCGTCGACCGGGGAGATCGCCCCCTCGGGGCACATCTCCTGGCAACAGTAGCACCTGATGCACCTGTCGTAGTCTATTGATATCCCGTCGGTCTTTGCCATTACCTCGGCGGGGCAGACCTGTACGCAGATATTGCAGAGCGTGCATTTCGCCCGCTCGACGGACGGGCGCGAGGTGAGCGCGCGCCTGAGCCTCTTGTCCAGAAAGTACGGGAGCCTGTCGGCGAAATTGAGCGATACGAGCGGCGGGAGCTTGAACCCGTGGACCTTGACGTTTGATACCTCTTCGCCGAGCACCTCTATCCCGTTAATATCGGT
Organism: Deltaproteobacteria bacterium; assembly: GCA_016182655.1. GTDB lineage: Bacteria > Desulfobacterota > GWC2-55-46 > GWC2-55-46 > GWC2-55-46 > GWB2-55-19. The sequence continues at coordinate 43,223 of JACPGB010000024.1, read as the reverse complement.
CTTAAGCCCCCTTATCGAGGCGGCCTTGAGGAGGGGGAGGTCATGCGGATCGGCCCCGAGGACTATTGTCGCGACGGTATCGAGCGCAACGGCGTCCGCGCTTGCGAACACAAGCCCTATTTCCCTCGGGTCGCCAGCGCCGGGGCCGTTGCCCTCCATGCCGACTATGCCGTCCATCACTGTAAGCCTGGGTTTCAGGAACGAGTAGAGGTCGAGGAGCATCGCGGCAAAGTGAGAGCTCTCCACACCCGCGGATAAGTGCCACTGGGGTTTCAATTTCCCCGGTACGCACCCGAAGAGGTTCTTGACGCCTAAAGTAAGGAACATCTGGGCGTGGGTCTTGAGCTTCGGGATGTTTATGATGCCGTCGCAATCGAGCGCCTCTTTAGCCACCTCGAGCCGCTTGAACGTGAGGCCGCCGGGGTTCTCGGCGACGACCAGGGTCTTAAGGTCTATAAGCTCAACACCCTCTTCCCTGCATACGGAGGCCACGCCGCATTTGTCCGCGACCTTCAACGCTGTTCCGAGCCCGGGGCTATCGCCTACGATAGGTACGCCGCCCGCCTCTTTCACAAGCCTTATGATCGCCCGGACGACCTCGGGGTGCGTCGTAACGGCGGTCTCGGGCGGCTTTCCGGCAAGGAGGTTGGGTTTAAGTAGTATGCGCTCGCCCCTTGAGACGAACCTCTCCATGCCGCCCAAAAGGTCTATCGATTCCTTTATGGCCCTGTATGCCTCCTGGGTTTCGTAGGAGGCGCATCTTGTTATGGAGACACTGGACATATCTTCAGGATTATAAGACAGAAGGACAGGGGATGGCAAGGGTCCTCGCCGGACGGTAGTGGGTCATTTTGAATTTCCTTTCTATTTTCCTTGCTTGAGCGGTTATTCTATACTTGAAGCATGGACAAGAAAAAGAAAATCACAGATATAAACAAGCTCGCCTCCTTTATAGTCTCAGAAGCTACAAAAGAAGAGCCTGAAGAGAAAAAAAACACTACTGAGGGTAAGCCAGAAAAGAATCCTGCCGCCGTGGCCTTGGGGAGATTGGGAGGACTAAAGGGCGGCAACGTGCTGAGAAGCTATCTGCAAAAAAGCGTAAAGAAATCGCTCAAAAAGCGGCTAAAACAAGATGGGGAAAGAAAACTTAAAACGCTAATCGAGTCAATTTTCCTCAATCCCATTTTTTTTGTTCTATTGTTTTAGCCAATTCTGGTTCATGTCTAAATACATCATCATATGGAAAACCGATTGATACGAGCACATTCCCCTTATTTTCAATAGAAACTTTGGTAACATAAACAGCGCTCTAATCATAATCCCATATACGCATTAATATCGGTTCCCCTCCAAAATCCCTAAGAATAACAAGATAACCCTTCATATAAACCTCGTTTTTCTTATATTTTATAAGAATTAAATTGCATTTTCAAAAAAAATCGGACTCGGGATAATTTCCCCTTGACTCGGGTATGTGGAATGAGTAAGATGGAATGGAATAGGAATGGAATAGGAATGAGACATTCCACAGAGCGGAGGGTTGCCATGACAGAAGCCGGAGAAGAAAAAAAATCTATCCCACCGTACTTACCTTATAAAACCTTTTCTAATTTTATTGAAAGGTTGAAGGTGGGCGTGCCATCGCGTATTGACCGAAGCCTTATGGGCTCATTTTCAGGAGCGGCGCAGGCACAGCTTTTATCTACGCTTAAATACCTTGGCTTAATTTCTCCAAATGGAATTCCGACGGAGGGATTAAAAAACTTGGTTAATTCCGAGGGGCCGAGTAGAGTAAAAAATCTTCACGATATTGTCAAAACAGCGTATCCATTTTTGTTTGAGAATGACATTGACCTCACGCGTATAACCTCTAAGCACTTACAAGAGCTATTCGAGAATGCTGGAGGCATTACAGGAGGAACTGTTCGCAAGTGCATAGCCTTTTTTGTTGCAATTTCCAAGGAGGCGGGGGTCGAGCTGTCACCGCACATTAAAGTAAAGGCAACAAGCGTGCGTAGTGCGCCCAAACGGAGCGGTTTGGAAAGAAATTCGAAGGCAAAATCTGAGCTACCTTCGACACCACCGCCGCAACCATATGAAAGTCAGCCATTATCGAGTCAGGTAGCCACTCAAACTTGGGAACAGCTCTTGTTAGCAAAATTCCCGGAATTTGATCCTGTTTGGCCAGATGAAGTGAAGGCAAAATGGTTTGACGGATTTAAGGAGCTTATGGATAGCCGCAAGAAGGGATAAAAAGAAGAAGGCCCTGCTGGCAGGCAGAGCCTTCTTCTGATACTTACCCCCTGTAGCTCAATGAATAGAGCGCGCGCCTACTAAACGCTGTGTTCCGGGTTTGAATCCCGGCAGGGGGACCATTTACGGGCCTTGACAAGAAGGCCCTTAGTGCTATCACACGCCGAAATTATAGCACTTTAGGAAATTTCTTGTCAAGGCCCTATCTCGAAGAAAGGAGGATAGGGCCGTATGAGACAGGGCAGACCTGGCTACAAGCTCATTTTTGTAGCCTACATAACCACTCGTAGCGGTAGGCGTATCTACGCTTACGAGCGCGGACTCAAAGCCTTTGCGATATGGGTTAAGGCATGAGGAAGGAAAGGGAGGGGGTTTTTTAGCCCCCTCCCTTTCTTATTTTTAAAACATTACACTTGCTCTTAGTAGATTTTGGGAAGTTTTGCTCGGGTATCAGTATAATGTTTTTAGTAATTTTGAATTCAAAAGGATTCAGCGCGATGAGACTGGCAAGGGGGCGGTCACTTCTCCAGGACAGGCTCCTCGCGCCGGGGCGCGTCGGTTGTGGACCACTCGTAGAGAGTGACCCTGTCCCTGCCGTCGACCTTGGAGGCGTAGAGGGCCTTGTCGGCCGCCTTTATGAGCTCGTCTATGGAGATGAGGGCCCCCTGGGGGTAGACGGCGAGGCCTATGGAGATGGTGACCTTTATCGCGGGGTAGTAGACCGAAGAAAAATCGTAGGACTTGATGAGGGCCCTGAACCGCTCGGCCGCCTTGCCCGCGCTTTCGGAATCGGTATTGAAGAGGCAGATGATGAACTCTTCGCCGCCGAACCTCGCGAGTATCTCACCTTCGCGCTTGCAGGAGGAGAGAAGCGCCCCGATCTTCCTCAAAACGTCGTCCCCGGCTACGTGCCCCCATGTGTCGTTTATCGATTTGAAGTGGTCTATGTCCATGAGCATGCAGGCGAGCTTGAGGTTATGGCGCAGACCCAAAGCGAGCTGTTCCCTTACCGTCTCGAAAAAGTACCGCCTGTTGTGGAGGCCGGTCAGGTCGTCGGTGACTGCGAGCTTTTCAAGGAGCGAGTTCTTCTCCTTGAGCTCGTCCATGAGATGGCGCATGCGGAGCAACGATTTCACGCGGGCGAGGAGCTCCTCGGGCTCGAACGGCTTTATGAGGAAGTCGCTCGCCCCGAGGTTGAAGCCCGTGAGCTTTTTTTTGAGGGAGTCCCTTGTGCCGGAGAGCATGATGATCGGCACGTCCTTGCCGTCGTCCATGTTCCGGATCGTGGAGATGAACCTGTAGCCGTTTATGGAGGGCATCTCTATGTCCGTGATGATGAACCCCGGACGCTCCTCCACAAAGGCCTTTATTGCGGTCAACCCGTCGTCTGCCTCGACGAAGACAGGGAAGACATCTTTCAGGATGTCCTTTATGACCTCCCTCGCCTGCTGGGAGTCGTCGACCAGGAGGACCTTGCCTGCCGAGTTGTCAACCATTAACACCTCTCCCGGACCCTTCAGCGCATTGGGAAAGGCATGGGCGACGCCTTTCCATTTCCCTTATTTGAGCGATTCGAGCCTCTTTTTGGCGAGCTTTGCCTCAGGGGACTTCGGGAACCGGTCCAGGACCTCATTCAACAGGACCCGGGCCTCTTTTTTTGATCCGAGCTTCTCGAACGAAAGCGCCTCTTTCAATATAGCGGCCGGGACCTTCTCGCTTTCAGAGTATTTTTTTATTGCCTTGTCGAACTCGAGAATGGCGAGCTCCCAGTCGCCTCTGGCGTAGTAGACTTCTCCGAGCCAGTACTGGGCGTTGCCGGCGAGCTTGTGCCCGGAATGGTTCGCGAGAAAGGCCTTGAAGGTCTCCGCGGCCTTGGCGTAGTCCTTGTCTATAGTCTCCTTGTAGCCGCGGGCGTACATGGCGTCGGGCGGCTCCTCCCCCTTTTTCGCGTCCTGGGGTTGGGACTGCGCTATCCGCGAGGCCTCAGCCGCGGCAACGGCCTTCTTCTCGACCGACGCTATCGCGTCCTTGAGGTCCCCGAGCTTCCGGTCGTTGTTGTCGATAGCGCTTCTTATCGAGGCGATGGCCTCGGCGTCCTCGGTCGAGGCCTTCTCAAGGGATTTAAGCCTCTCATCGGCGGATTTTATCGAGGACTTTACCGAATCGAGCGCCTCTTTTACGCGCGCCCTCTCGAGCCCGGATTCCTCAGCCGAGCCCTTTGCGAACGAGAGCTCGTGCCGGAGCCCCTCTATCCCGGCGTTAGCCTCGGCTACCGACCTTTTCATGGCGTCGAGCTCGGCCCTTATCCCGCCTCCGGCCTCAAGCGCCGAAAGGCGGGTCTTCAATTCCGAGTTCTCCTTTACGAGCCGCTCCACATTCTTTACGAGTTTTTCCTGCTCGTCGGTCATTATGGGGAAACCCGGGCCGCACCCGTAGAGCGAGACTGCGAGAGAGAGCGCGGCAAAGGGGAGAAACGCGCCCTTTGAGAGTCTTTTTAAGGAAGGGCGCATCAGTTAGTCCTCGTTATCACGAACTCGGCCCGCCTGTTCTTTGCCCATGCATCCTCGTCGTGTCCGCTTACCGCGGGCTTTTCCTCGCCGAAGCTTATGGAATCCAGCCTCTCTGTCTTTACACCCATGTCCTCGAGGAACTTCTTGACCGATCTGGCGCGCTTGTCGGCGAGCGCCAGGTTGTACTCGGTCTCGCCGCGCTCGTCCGCGTGTCCCTCGATGCGCACGGCCACGCCGGAATTGAGCGAGAGCCACTTCGCGTTGTTCGAGAGGTGGTCCTTGTCGGCGTCCCTTACGGAGTACATGTCGTAATCGAAGTAGATGGTATAGAGCCGGCCTTCCTTCTCGGCCTGCACCGTGAGCGTGTCACCGGGTGTGAGCGATACATACTTTCCGCCGGTCTTTGCGGAGCCTCCGAGGTCTTCGGAAGTGACGGCCTCTCCTACCGGCCCGCCCTCGGGGACGACTACGGCCGAGTCCTTGTCCGCCTCTTCCCCGGCGGCTTTTCCGGAGATGTCGTCGTTTACCGCCTTCTTGCCGCCGCAGCCATAGATGAGCGTTCCGCTCAATACGAGCATGGGGATTATCGCGAATAGTCTTTTCATCGTAGAAACCTCCTTTGGTGAAAGGTTAAAAAAACGCCCTTTAATATCTATTGAAAATAAGGCGACCAGACCGGGGATTTTTCGTTCCCCGTCCCGGTCTCTATCTTCATGGACCCCGTCCCGTCGGAGCGCACTATGCGGAGCGACGAGACCCCTTTTGCAGTGGAGCTGTAGATAAGATACCTTCCGTCAGGCGACCATGACGGGCTTCTGTCGTTGCCGTCGAAGGTGAGCTGGGTAGAGTTGCTACCGTCTGCGTTCATCACCCAGATATTGAACCTCCCGGAATCCGAGCGGGAGAAGGCGATCCTGCTACCGTCGGGGGACCAGGCCGGGCTTGAGTTGTACTTGCCCTCGAATGTCATGCGCCTTGAGGTCCCGGACGACAATTCTAACATGAAAATATGAGGGTTTCCAGCGACATCTGACACATACGCGATGCGGGAAGAGTCCGGCGACCACGCGGGAGAGACGTCTATGCCGTAGTTGTCGGTGAGCCGTTTGTATTCGCCCGTTGAAAGGTCGAGGGTGTAGAGCTCGGGGGATTTATCCCCGCTCAAGGTAAGCGCCACCCTGGTGCCGTCGGGCGAGTACCTGCCGCCTATGTTTATGCCGGGTTTTGCGGACACGCCCGAGTCCGCTCCGTTCGTCAGGTCGAGCTGAAAGAGGGCGGGCCAGCCCTTCTTGTAAGAGACGTAGAGTGCCTTCTTGCCGTCAGGCGACCACTGGGGGGAGAGGTTAATGGACTTATTCCGCGTCACCTTTACGGCGTTCCTGCCGTCGTAGTCGGCGACAAATATCTCCTTGTTCCCGTCCCTGTTCGAGACGAACATGATGCGGGTCGTGAAGATGCCCTTCCGGCCGGTCAACTCCTCGTATAGATTGTCGGCGAAGTAGTGCATGACTCTCCGCGGGTTCGCAACCGAGCCTATGTACTTTTTCCCGAGGACCTGTTTTTCGGTTATGGAGTCGAAGAGGCGCACCTCGACCGTGAGCTTTTCCTTTTCAATTGAAAAGCCGCCCTTTATGAGGGTGTCGGCCCCTATGGCCCTCCAGAGGCGGAAGTCTATTTTGTCGTCGGTGAGATTCGACTTTGCGGCGTCTTCGAGGTAGGCGTCTTTTTCGATTATATTGAAGAGGCCCGAGAACCTTATGTCGGACCTAAGCGTGTCGGCGAGCTCCGCGCTTATATTTGCCACGGAAGGGTCTTTTGCCTTCGATTCGTCGCCGAGGAATTTAAAATCCTGTATGGCGATAGGGAGCCTCTTTGCCTGGGGGGCGGCCAGGTCTATGTAGACCTTGGCCTCGGCCCCAAAGGGCAGGAGCAAAAAAATGGCAAATAAAAAAGCTATGGTCTTTTTGATCATTTATACCTTTCAGGCATGTAAGACGGATTTTTTTGCGCGCCCTATTCGGGGCATCCCGGGCAGAACCTGAGGCCGGTCTCCAGGTACTTCCCCTCGAACTCGTGCGGGAGCGGCGGGAACGGCGAGGCCTTTTGTATCGCGTTCATGAGGGATTCGTCGAACCTCTTGTTCCCTGAGCTCTCCTCGAGGATGGACTCGAGGAGAGAGCCGCTACGGTCTATTTTTATCGAGACTATGACGGATATCTTCTTGTAATCGAAACCTTCCGGATAGAGCCAGTTATCCTTGATCCGGTCGTGGATGATGCTGTAATAGGCAGGGTATCTGGATTTGAGATTGCCGCCCCCCGTTGGCGTCGCCGCCCCTGACGCAGGCCCTTTGGCGGATTTGGCGATGCTTTTGGAGTCGTTTGCCGACGGCGCAGGCCCGGCCTTGTCTGCCTTGGACCCGAGCTCTTTTTTTAATTCCGAGAGCCTTCCGCCGGTCTCGCGGGCGCGCTCTTCCTGCCTCTTTTTTATCTCCTCTATCCTGGATGAGACAGAGGCCTCCTCGGTCTTTTTCCTGACCCTCTCCTCGACCTTCTTCAAGGCCTCGGATACTGACGCGCTCTCCTTTACCCTGACCTTTTCGGTCCTGGCCTCGGCCTTTTTTTCTTCCTTTGCAGGCCCCTTTTCTTCGATTGCTTCCGCCGCCACCGGGGCCTCGGCGACCTCAGGGGTCGACGCCGGGCCGCTTACGGACGAGGGGGCGATGATCTCTACCGTATAGACCGGCGTAAAAAAATCCCTCTTCGAGCCGGCCTCGAAGAGGAACAGCCCGGCTGAGATGATGACTGCATGGAAAATGATAGAGCCCGCGAGGGTCTTCGCCATGCCCCTCTGGGCCCGAAGGAGTCCTTCCACCTATCTTTCTCCCGGTTCGGTCACCATCCCGACCTTCTCGATACCAGCCTTTCTTATGTCGGCCATCGCGGACATGATGAAGCCGTAGGGGACCGACTCGTCGGCGCGGAGCAGGACCATCCTGTCGGCCCCACCCGACTTTTTTATCGCCTCGAGCTTTTTCCTCAGCTCCTCGGGCCTGAAGGGCCTGTCGTTCAGGAATATGCGCCTGTTTCTGTCGATGGAAACGACGAGCGGCTCGTCGTCGGCCTTCAATGCGCCGGACTCGACCTTGGGGAGGCTGACGTCAACACCCTCCTGCATCATCGGGGTCGTGACCATGAAGATGATGAGGAGGACGAGCATCACGTCGACGAACGGCGTCACGTTTATCTGCGCGAGGTGCTTGCGTTCGTTCTGGCCGGTCTCCATCAGGCCCCCGGCTTTTTGGAGACCTGTTTTTCGACGACGTTCAGGAGGTCGGATGAGAAGTTGCCCATCTCGGTCGTTATCCGGCCTACCCGCGTCAAAATATGATTATAACCCATAACGGCGGGTATCGCGGCAAGGAGCCCCATGGCCGTGGCCACAAGCGCCTCCGATATGCCCGGGGCGACGATTGCGAGGTTTGCCGCGCCCTTGGCCCCGATGGACCGGAACGACGTCATTATGCCCCAGACCGTGCCGAAGAGCCCTATAAACGGCGCGGTGTTGCCGGTGGTCGCGAGAAAGCCGACGGCGTACTCGAGCTTGGCAGTCTCTATGGAGCGAGCTTTTTTAAGTATCCTCTGGAGCCTTTCGATATCGTCCTTCTGGACCTTGCCCCCGAGCGGCTCGTTGGCCTTCATGATGTTCGTAAGCTCCGCGTATACGGCGTTGAAGAGGCCTACGAGCGGGGTCGCCTTGAAGCCTTTCGATGCGGCTGATATCTGCGCGAACTGGCGCTTGTCCCAGAAAAGGTCGTAGAAGGCGTGCGTCTCCTTCTCTATTCTTTTCAGCAACATTACCTTGTACACGATTATCGCCCAGGAGAATACCGAGAAGAGGAGGAGGACGAGGAGCACGAACTTGACCATCATCCCCGCCCCGGCGACCATCTCCCAGAGACCTGGCTGAGTCAACGGGCCGTTCAAATCATTGAGTCCTTTCTATAAATAATTCCGGGGCTTATCTTAGCACTTGCCTTTACGCGCTTCCGTGACTTTGATAGGGTGGCTATCCATTAAAGTTAACATCAAGAGATACCGGTAGTCAACATTTTACCCTATATTTTGTTTGATTAAGGAGGGGTTTTGAAATAGAATAGCGGTTATTTCCTGGAAACATACGGTAAGCATGAAGATATTCTATATGGCTATAGCCGGTGTGGCGGGCACGTTGCTGCGGTACTGGCTCGGCGGCGCGGTCCAGAGGGCCGTTGGCGCCGGCTTCCCCTGGGGGACCTTCACGGTCAACATGGCCGGGTGCCTGCTCTTCGGCTTCGTATGGTCGGCGGCTGAAGGCAGGCTCGCGATATCCGGCGAGACGAGGACGATCATCCTCGTAGGCTTCATGGGTGCGTTCACGACTTTCTCGAGCTTTATCTTCGAGACGAACCAGCTTTTGCGTGATTCGCAGTGGGCGCTCGCCCTCGGCAACATTGCGCTCCAGAACATAACAGGCATAATCTTTTTAATGCTCGGGCTTGCGCTCGGGCGGCTGCTTTAGCAGGGTGTTGAAAAACACCCTGCTATGCAATCCAGTTAGAAGAAGAAGGAGGCCGACTGATGAAACTCCCGGAAGACGCCGAGCTTTTAAGGGTATTCATAGGCGAGAGCGACAGGTACGACGGAAAGCCCCTGTACGAAGCCATAGTCGAGGAGGCCCGGAGGCGCGGGCTCGCCGGTGCGACGGTCTTAAGAGGCGTCCTCGGCTTCGGCGTCCACAGCAGGCTCCACACCTCGAAGGTGCTCCGCCTCTCCGAAGACCTGCCGATGGTCGTGGAGATCGTCGACAGGAAAGACAGGATAGAGGCATTTCTCCCGGTCCTTGACACGATGGTAAAGGAAGGGATGATCACACTCGAAGACATCAGGGTCATCGCCTACAGGTAGGGGTCTTTGAGGCCGTTTTCTACCCTCCGTCACGCCGCTTTTTCAAAACTCTCGTTCTCGACCGCCTGTATTCCCTGTTTCAACGCGCCTTAAGCGGGGGTCCGATTTTTTTTACCCTTTAGAGGCCTTATGCAACGGCTTTTTGATAAGCGCGCCGTCCCATTAAACAGGCAAAATCCAGACGTTATAACCCCGCGTGAAAAAGCTCGATTTGCACAAAATCGCGCTTGACAATATACTATATGTTGTGGTTAGATAGGTCACATCCACAATATACGCCATTTTCCTTGTAAATCCAAAGACTTAATTGATTCCGGCCGGCCCAAAGTGAACTCACGCCGTCACAAGCGCACAATTATCTTTTCGGGGCGTACAAGTTTTCGATGGATTGCGGGTCATGTTGGATTTTCAAATATCTTGTGGGCCCCATTTCCGAGGGGCCGCTAAACAATAAATTATTAGAAGGCTACCTCTAAAAATTAGGAATTTTTTCTGAGGTCAAGGAAGGGCGGAAATAAAAAGCGCAGCATATATATTATAATATGTGAGCATTTTTATTTCCGTCCTGACACAGAGATCAGGAAAAATAACAATTTTTAGAGGTAAGCCAGAAACCCAAAAGGGGGGATTTAAAAGCATGGACCAGGACATCTATAGCCGTCTGCTGAACTCAGCCCTGCCGCAGAAAAAGACCGCGAAGAAGCCCAAGCACGACCACGCGCGCGTCGAGATAAACGAAAACGGCAGGAGGGTCTTGGAGAAAAGGTATCTTAGAAAAGACCAGGACGGCAGCCCCGTAGAGACTATTGAAGAGATGTTCTGGCGTGTGGCCCGCAATATCGCGGAGGCGGAGGCCAAATTCGACCCCGCCGCCGACGTAGAGGATACGGCCCGGGAGTTCTACAGGATGATGACCTCGCTTGAGTTCATGCCCAACTCCCCGACCCTCATGAACGCCGGAAGGGAATTGCAACAGCTCTCGGCGTGCTTTGTGTTGCCGGTCGAAGACTCGATGGAGTCCATCTTCGAGGCGGTAAAGCACACGGCGCTCATACACAAGTCCGGCGGCGGCACCGGGTTTTCGTTCTCGCGCCTGCGTCCTTCGGGCGACTCGGTCGGCTCGACCTCCGGGATATCCTCGGGCCCCATATCCTTCATGACCGTATTCGACAGCGCGACCGAGGCCATAAAGCAGGGCGGCACGAGGCGCGGCGCGAACATGGGGATACTCAGGGTCGACCACCCGGACATCATGAACTTCATCGTATGCAAGGAGGACAACTCCAAGCTCAACAACTTCAATATCTCGGTCAGCCTGACCGAGGCCTTCATGAAGGCCGTAGAAGTCGACGGCGAGTACGACATCATAAGCCCGAGGACGAAGACGCCTGTCGGAAGCCTCCGCGCACGCGAGGTCTTCGACAAGATCGTCAAGATGGCGTGGAAGAACGGCGACCCCGGCGTCATATTCATCGACCAGATGAACAGGGACAACCCGACCCCGCACATAGGGGCGATAGAATCGACTAACCCGTGCGGAGAGCAACCCCTCCTGCCGTATGAGTCATGCAACCTGGGCTCGATAAACTTAAGCCGCATGTTGACGCTTGAGAGGGACGGCTACGGGTTCGACTGGGAGAAGCTCGACGACACGATAAGAAAGGCCGTCCACTTCCTCGATAACGTCATCGAGATGAACAAGTACCCGATAACCGAGATAGAGCGGGTAACCAAGTCCAACCGCAAGATCGGATTGGGCGTCATGGGATTCGCCGACATGCTCATCAGGCTCGGCGTCCCGTACAACTCCGAAGAGGCGATCGAGCTCGCTGAAAAGATCATGTCATTCATACAGGAGAAGGGCAGAGACGCTTCCGTCGACCTCGCCCGTGAAAGGGGCGCGTTCCCGAACTGCAAGGGCTCCATTTTCGACGGCAAGAAGGGGCCGAGGAACGCTACCGTCACGACGATCGCTCCGACCGGGACGATATCGATCATCGCCGGGTGCTCCTCGGGCATCGAGCCGCTCTTCGCGCTCGCCTTCACCCGTAACGTGATGGAAGGGACAGAGCTGATAGAGGTGAACCCGCTCTTCGAGGAGATCGCCCGCGAGAGGGGTTTCGATTCTCCGGAGCTCATGCAAGAGGTAGCCAAGAAGGGCTCGCTTCACGACGTCGAAGGCATACCCGAGGACGTGAAAAGCGTGCTCGTCACCTCCCACGACATCGCGCCCGACTGGCACATCAGGATGCAGGCGGCGTTCCAGAAGTACACGGACAACGCCGTCAGCAAGACGGTCAACTTCCCGAACGAGGCGACCGTCGCCGACGTCGCCGAGGTCTACATCATGGCGTACAGGACCGGGTGCAAGGGCGTGACCGTCTACAGGGACGGCTCGCGCGAGGTGCAGGTTTTAAATAAGGGTAGCGAGAAGAAAGAGGCGAAGGAGATAGCGACGGTAGAGTCCGCCGAAATGGCCGTGCCTGTCCAGTCCGCGAAGCCGAAGCCGAGGGGCGAGGTCGCCTTCGGCGTCACGCGCAAGATAAAGACCGGGTGCGGCAACCTCTACGTCACGATAAACGAGGACGAGGAGGGCAGACCCTTCGAGATATTCACGCAGATAGGCAAGGCCGGCGGGTGCGTGTCATCGCAGTGCGAGGCTATGGGCAGGATGACATCCCTTGCGCTCCGTAGCGGCATACAGGCCGAGGAGATAGTCCAGCAGATGAGGGGCATAAGCTGTCATCTGCCCGTGGGCTTCGGCGGGGGCAAGGTAATGTCGTGTTCGGATGCCATGGCGCAGGCGATGGACTGGTACCTGGGCTTGAAGCGGAACACCGCCAGTGCTCTCTCTTTGGGGTCCATGGCGGGAGGCCTCGGCAGTCTTAACATGCCGAACTCCAAGCTCGACTTCACGCTCGCGCCCGAGCTCATGAAGCGCGGCGCGTGCCCTGACTGCGGCTCTGCGGTCGAGCACTCCGACGGGTGCCTTGTTTGCAGGGGCTGCGGGTACAGCGAGTGCGGGTAGATTTTCTCCTCCCCTTAACAAGGGGAGGTTGGGTGGGGTGGTTTTAAAGTCTTGGTCACGCCGTCATTCCCACGTGTTTCAAGCTGGAATCCAGTTGCAGTAATCTCCCCCCTTGGACGGAGGGATGAAGGGGAGGGTGAAAGCTCTTCCGGTGATTGAAAAATGCGACCTCCCCTTGCCCCTCCTTGGTAAGGAGGGGAGTTGTTTGGGACTCCTCCCCTTAACAAGGGGAGGTTGGGAGGGGTGGTTTAAAATTTTTACAAACAAAAAGGACACTGATGGACCTTGAAATAGACATCGAATGCCGCGGATGCGGCCTCTTCTACAGGGAGGGCTTCAGGGCCATGCCTCACGGCATGGCCCTGAAATGCCCCTTCTGCCACTCCCCTGCGCTCGCAATCGGCGGCCACGCCTTCGTGGAACGGGAGGTCGAGCCCGACCCCTTCGAGCTCTCCCCCGGCGAACGCCCCTCCAAACGAAAAATAAAATTGTAAATGAAACCCCCGGCGCGATGCGTTTAGAAATTCCTTCTCCAATCATCTCCTTGATCGCAGAAGCAATTGCTTCGAACGAAACCCATGCAACACTCGATAGCCTTTTTATGTATGCTGGTGCTCCCGGAGAGCCACCACTAGGGAGTAAGCATGCTAAGGCATTGGCTTGGCTACGTATAATTAATAAAGATCAGTCTGTTAATCCCCTTGAAATATTAGGTAAACTCATTGAAGGCTATATGGATGCGGTCGATCAACTTAATTCGTTATCTCTAAATGTTCAGGAACACAAAGACAAAATCTCCAAGGCACTAATGCAATTTGAACTGCAATACATAAAGGGAGGAAAAATAATTGGAACTCTCGGGATTCCTTCACGGAGCCTTGAGCATGTAATACGAGCTAAGGATGTAAGCTCAATAAATGATGAATTTGACAGGGCACTCAAAAATATTGAATCCAATCCCAGAGAGGCAGTTTCTGCAGCTTGCAATATATTAGAATCAATTTGTAAAGCTTACATTGAGGATGAAGGTCTTGAGATGCCCTCAAAACAAGACCTTCAGCATGTTTGGACAGTTGTTCGTAAAGATCTTGGGTTTGATCCAGGTCTCATCGAAGACCGTGACCTTCAGGAGATTCTTAGTGGACTTATTGCAGTGGTTAATGGCATAGGAGCATTACGTACTCATGCGAGTTCGGCACATGGAGCTGGAAAAAAACACTATAAACTAGAATCAAGGCATGTAAGACTTACTGTTCATGCAGCGCACACTATCGCACTTTTTGTTATCGAGTCTTGGGAAAAAAAGTTAGCAAAGAAAAAATGAGTTCTGTAGGGTGGGCTCCGCCACCATTTTTGTAGTGAGTTGATTTTGGTGGGCGGAGCCCACCCTACAAGATAAGCTCGCAATAACGGATACCCTTTCTCGATAGGCGCGGTTTTCCAACCGCGCCTAATTTTTTTTGCTTTCAAAAACCCCGGGCATAGGTGAGCGAAGCATAAGGGAGGCCGGGGCGAGCGAGCGGGAGGGGGAGGAAGGAAGCGAGCGAATCCTATGCCCAAAAGTGCGCGGAGCGCGCAAAAAGGCTTTGGCTAAAGGTTCAAATTGCCGGTCACGAATTAAAGAACCCGCAAAGCATTGTTGGGCTTCGCTGTGCTCAGCCCAACCTACAGCTGTATATCCCCTCTTTTCTAAAGAGGGGTGAGGGGAGATTATGGATATAACTGTAATCCCCCTCTGTCCCCCTTTAGAAAAGGGGGAAGAAAGCCCCCCACCACTGTGCAAACCTGAACCCGCAAGAGCCTGAGCTTGCTTCGCTCCGCTCGCAATGACCGAAAAACGCACCCTCCCCTCTGTCCCCTCCCATCAAGGGAGGGGAGGTCGCTGGGAAAAAACAAAAACTGGATTCCCGATTCAAACCTCGGGAATGACAGAATAGAGCCCGATTTAGAAAAAACGCACCCTCCCCTCTATCCCCTCCCATCAAGGGAGGGTAGGTATCTGCAAAGGCCTGAGCTTGCTTCGCTCCGCTCGCAATGACAGAAACACACCCTCCCCTCGTCCCCTCCCATCAAGGGAGGGGAGGTATTGACGTACCTAAAACCCTTGACGAACCTCTGCCCCTTAATATATCTTTTAATCCTGTAAGTAAGATCAAAACGCAGTCTAAGAAATAAAATGACATCGTATACCGGACACGATAGGGGGGCTTCCAGAGATAAGGCGTTTGCCGTCCTTGCCGCAGTACTTCCCGCACTCCTGACGTTTATCGTCTATCTACCGGCGCTGAATAACGGCTTTGTAGACTGGGACGACCATGTATACATCGTAAACACCCCCAACATACGCGCGCTCGACCTTGCTTTCTTTAAATGGGTCTTTTCCTCCGTACTGAACAGCAACTGGCACCCGATTACCGTCATATCCTGGGCCGTGGACTACGCGCTCTGGGGGCTCGACCCCAGGGGTTTTCATCTCACCAGCATAGCCCTGCACGCGATCAATACCCTCATTGCATCAACTCTGGTGACGTGGATCTCCGCCCTTTATACAGGCACCCCCTATGCGGAGAAGAGGAACCTGCTGGCCGGGGCGATCGCGGCCCTTCTTTTCGGGCTGCACCCGTACCACGTGGAATCAGTCGCGTGGGTCTCCGAGAGGAAGGACCTCCTCTGCCAAGTCTTTTATTTCCTGAGCGTCATCTTTTACCTGAGATACGCCACCCGGACAGCTTTGAGGTTTTTTTATTACGCGGCCTCGTTCTTCTTTTTAGCCCTCGCGCTCATGAGCAAGCCCATGGCGGTCTCATTGCCGCTCGTGCTCCTGTTGCTGGATTTTAGCTTGCCGGGCATCAAAAAAAGCTGGAAAACCATCGCGGATAAGGTCCCTTTCGCCGTTTTGAGCGCAGTCTCTTCCGTGATTACCATATCGGCGCAGAAGTCCGGCGGCACGATCGCTACTCTCGTGGAGCATTCCTTTTTCGAGCGGGCGGCGATCGCTTTCCGCGCTTACGCATTCTACCTGTATAAGACGCTCCTGCCCGTAGGCCTCTCTCCATATTATCCTTTTCCGCCCAAGGCCCGGTTCTTTGATCGGGTATTCTTTCTCTCTCTCCTCATTTTTATCGGGATAAGCGCGTTCTGCATCGTTTTCAGGAGTAAAAGGCATTTTTTGTCGGCGTGGCTGTTTTTTATAATCACGCTGGCGCCCGTAATAGGGATAGTGCAGGTCGGCGGCCAGGCCGCCGCCGACCGTTATACATACCTGCCGAGCATGGGGCCCTTTATCCTCCTTGGCGCTTGGGCGGCCGGGCTTGCATACAAAAATAAAAGGGTGAAAATACCGGCGCTGTTTTTAGTAATGGTTGTAGCCGCCGCTATCTCGTACGGAACGCTCAGGCAAATCCCGGTCTGGAGGGACACATTCAGCCTTTGGTCCAAGGTGATAGACGAATATCCGGGCAGGGCCGCGCTTGCGTATTACAACAGGGGCGTTCTGCACAACGGGGCAGGCAGATACGACGACGCCATAGCCGACTTCGACCAGATGCTTATGCTTAAGCCGGACAACAGCGATGCGTATTACAACCGCGCGCTCGCCTTCAGCATGACCGGCAGGTACAGGGAAGCCGTTGAAGACCTTACGAAAGCGATAGGCCTGAGACCCGAGGACCCGGAGGCTTACAATAACCGGGGCGGCGCCTATGTGAGACTCGGCGACTATGACGCGGCCGTCTCTGATTTCAAAAAGGCGATAGAGCTTGACCCCTCCAACCCGATCGCATATCAGAATTTAAGGGTGGTATATTCAAGGATCGGAAGCTCGCAGAACGCGGGGGGCCGGGTTACTGAGCAAAAATAGGCGCGGGCCGGGCAGATGTTTACAGACCGTTTCGCTTGTAACGGCAGATACCCTTTCTCGATAGGCGCTTGGAAACCCGCGCCTGCGGGGCTTGTTAGTCCCGCCTGGCTTTTGTTGGATAATCCCCCTCCGTCCCCTCCCGTCAAGGGAGGGGAGGTATTTACGTACCTAAAATCCTTGACGAACCTCCGGCCATAATATATCTTTGAAAGAATGAAGAACCTCGCGGTGATCGTCCTTGCGGCAGGCAAGGGCACCAGGATGAAATCGGCCCGGCCCAAAGTCCTCCACGAGGTCGCGGGCAAGCCTATGCTCTTCTATCCATTGGCCATAATGGAAGAGCTCAAGGCCGGGCGGGTCGCCGTGGTCATCGGCCACGGCGCCGACGATGTCAAAGCCGCCTTCCCCTCCAAAAAGATAGGGTTCGTCCTCCAGAAAGAACAGCTCGGGACAGGCCACGCGGTCGCAACCGCTTTGAAGTCCCTCTCCGGCTTTTCCGGCGACATACTCGTGCTCTCGGGCGATGTGCCTTTGATAACCAAAGAGACGGTCTCGGCCTTCCTTAAACTCCACAGGGCAGGGGGCAGGAACCGCCCCGCCGTTTCCCTCATCACCATGGCGCTCGATAACCCCAAGGGCTACGGCAGGGTCGTAAGGAACGAGGAGAGGGCGGTCGTGCGTATTGTCGAGGACAAGGACTGCGCGCCCTCCGAGAGGCACATAAACGAGGTCAACTCAGGCATCTATGTCTTCCGTTCGGACTTCCTCTTTTTAGCCATAAAAAAGATCGGCAGGAACAACGCGCAGGGCGAGTATTACCTGCCGGACCTTATCGCGCTCGCCGTTGAAAAGGGGCTCAAGGTAAAGGCCCTCACGCTCTCCGAGCCCGAACAGGTGATGGGCATAAACAACAGGGTCGAGCTCGCAAGGGTGGCCTCCGTCATGAGGCTGAGGATAAACGAGTCCCTCATGATGGGGGGCGTAACCATCATAGACCCGGACCGTACTTACATAGACCACGGCGTAAAGATCGGCGCGGATACCGTCGTCTATCCCGGAGCGCATATCAAGGGCGCAACCGTTATCGGCGAGGGCGTTGTAATCGAAGAGGGCGCGCGGATAATGGACTCAAGGATAGGCGCGGGAACCGCGATAAAGAGCTATTCGATAGTGGAAGATTCGGTCGTCGGGGAGAATGTCCAGATAGGGCCGTTCGGGAGGCTCCGCCCCGGCAATGTGATAGGAGACAAGGCGCGGATAGGGAACTTTGTCGAGGTGAAAAAATCGCGGATAGGCAAGGGGTCGAAGGCGAACCACCTCTCGTACATCGGGGACTCGGTGATAGGCGAGGGCGTGAACATCGGCGCCGGGACTATCACCTGCAACTACGACGGGTTCCATAAATATCAAACGACGATAGAGGACAACGCCTTCATCGGGAGCGACTCCCAGCTTGTCGCGCCCGTGACCATCGGCAAGGGCGCGTATGTGGGGTCAGGGACTACGGTGACGAAGGATGTGCCGCCGGATGCTCTTGTGATAACGAGGGCCAAAGAGCGCGTCATAGAGGGCTGGGCAAGGAAGAAGAGGGCGGAGAAGAAGTAGGCGGTTTTTATCCCCCTTTTTAAAGGGGGACGGAGGGGGATTATAAATCGATCATAATCTCCCCTGACCCCTCTTTAGGAAAGAGGGGATAAAAAAAACACCCTCCCGGAGTCCCCTCCCGACATCGGAGAAGGGGGGAGGGGAGACAAATGGATAAGAGGTAAAAATCACCCTCCCCTCAATCCCCTCCCGACATCGAAGAATGGGGAGGGGAGGTATTGCGGTGAATTGTCGGGCTTCGCTGGCCCAACCCCTATGGGCCGGAAGGGGGTTTTAAATGGGATTAACATTAGTGGCAAATATTATAACATTTATAATTATAATATCGGTTTTCATGATTATATTTTATGGTTTTTTTAAACTTATAAAAATCAATTATTTTCAGAAAACCTTAGAGCCTAATTGCGACCATTTGCCTCCCTTACCACCCTTATCTTCTATTGCCGGGAGTAATAGTAAGAAAATAAAAAAACCAGAATATGCACAGAAATTTTTATTTGGTGCCTCTATAACTTTCATTATTGGCGGAGCTTTATTGAACGCATATTCAATCCATCATTGGCTTAAATATGGCGAATGGCCATTTACATACTTTTTAATATTAACAACTTTATTATCCGAAAAATTCGCCATTTGGTATCTCGAGCCTCATTCATGGATAGGTATCAATAAAATATTGCAATGGATTTTTGAAAAGGATTTTTCTTTTTATCTTTATCTGATAGGTTTCGCATTACATGGGATACAAATTTTAATAGAAGAGATGGATAAAGATTAAAAAAATGAGATGTTTTATTATTAATGTATGTCAGATAAATTGTGGGTTTCGCTCGCAATGACGGCTTAAAAAGAAAGGTCTTCAAGCAATGTGCGGAATAGTCGGCTACATAGGTCCAAAGGACTCCGTCAGCGTGCTCCTTGGAGGGCTTAAGCGCCTTGAGTATCGCGGCTATGATTCTTCGGGTATAGCGGTCCTTAAGGACGGCAAGGTGGAGCTCCGCCGTAGCGTCGGCAAGCTTGAGAAGCTCACAACGGAAGTCTCGAAGAGGCCGCTCGACGGGAACATCGGCATAGGCCACACCCGTTGGGCCACGCACGGACGCCCGACCGAGCAGAACGCGCACCCGCACATAGAGGGCGGCGTGGCCGTCGTGCACAACGGCATAATCGAGAATTATATCTCCCTGAAAGAAGAGCTCATAAGGGAGGGCGCAAAGTTCAAGTCAGAGACCGATACCGAGATACTTAGCCACCTCATAAACCGCGAGATAAAGAACGGCAAGAAGCTCGAAGAGGCCGTGCGCTCGGCAATCAAATTCATAAAGGGCACTTACGCCATAGCCGCGATAAGCGAGGACGAGCCGGACAAGATAGTCGGCGCGCGTATGGAGTGCCCGCTCATCCTCGGGGTCGCCAAGCACGAGGCTGTATTGTCCTCCGACCTCCCGGCGATACTCGACATCACGAGGCACGCGATATTTTTGAAAGACGGCGAGATGGTGACGCTCACGAAGGATTCCTTCGATATAACGACCTTTGACGGGGCGCCTGTCAAGAGGGAGCCGTCCGTCATAAACTGGTCTCCGATGATGGCGGAAAAGGGCGGCTACCGCCACTTCATGCTGAAGGAGATCTTCGAGCAGCCCCGCGCCATAACAGACACATTCAGGGGGCTCGTTCTTGAGGAGTCGGGGGATGTGTTCCTCAATAAGTTCGAGATACCGATAAAGGATATCGAGCGCATCTACATCGTCGCCTGCGGGACATCGTGGCACGCGGGGCTCGTCGGCAAGCATCTGTTCGAGGAGTTCTTCAGGAAACCGACGGAAGTAGACCTCGCATCCGAGTTCAGGTACAGGAACCCGCTCATAGACGGGAAGACGCTCGTCATATCCATTTCCCAGTCGGGCGAGACCGCAGACACGCTCGCCGCGATAAAAGAGGTGAAGAGGCGCGGGGCGCATACGATTTCCATTTGCAACGTGATGGAGAGCTCGCTTACGAGGGAGACCGACTGGTCGCTAATGACGCACGCGGGCCCCGAGATAGGGGTCGCTTCGACCAAGGCATTCACGACGCAGTTGACCGCGCTCTACATACTCGCGCTGTACTTCGGGCGGGCCTCCGGAAATCTCACCAAAGAGGCGGGGATATCGCTCATACAGGAGCTCGTTAAGCTCCCCAAGAAGATAGAGATGATATTGGATGAAGCCCCGAAGATAGAGGCGCTCGCGAAGAAGTATTTCCACCTGAGGGATTTTATATATCTGGGCAGGGGGCTCAACTTCCCCATAGCCCTCGAAGGCGCGCTGAAGCTAAAAGAGATATCCTACATACACGCCGAGGGGTACGCGGCCGGTGAGATGAAGCACGGCCCCATTGCATTGATCGACGAGAACATGCCGGTAGTGGCCATAGCCCCGCATGACTTGAGCTACCCGAAGATGCTCGGCAACATGGAGGAGGTAAAGGCGAGGGGAGGGAGGATCATCGCGCTCGTGAACGAGAACGACACCGAGGCGTCCTTGAAGGCCGACGACGTGATAACGATACCCGAGGCCTCGGCCCACCTTACGCCCATCCTCATGGCAGTGCCTTTACAGATACTCGCCTACCATATAGCTGTTTTGAAGGGGACCGACGTCGACCAGCCGAGGAACCTCGCCAAGAGCGTGACGGTGGAGTAGAGGGGTTTAAATAAGACTGGAAGGCCGGAGCCCGGACGGGCTCCGGCCTTTTTTATTCTCTCTTAGAGTTAAATACTCCGCGGCTTGCCGCATTTTTTCACTCCCTCCCCCTTGATGGGGGAGGGCCGGGGTGGTGGTGAAAAAGATTTCACCCTCCCCTCAGTCCCCTCCCATCGAGGGAGGGGAGGTATTAGAAGATACCCCGCTGCTTGCGGCGGGGTAGTTCATTTTCTGAGATTTTATAATCCCCCTCCGTCCCCCTTTAGAAAAGGGGGAGGCAAAACTTAAGATTTTCGTCGCGCCGGGAATGATAACAAGATACCTCCCCATCGACAGGCGTGGTTTGGATAACCCCGCTATTGGATAATCGATCGGATTGTGGTATCTTTTTCTGACTTTGAGGCGGCCCTGAATGAAAAAACGCCGCCGGGAAGGTTATTTTTATTCATCATGCCCTCTGGCGAGAACCTCACATACCTCCTGCTCATACCCGTTGCGTACCTTTTGGGGAGCGTGCCCACGGGCATCGTCATCGTAAGGCTCCTCGGCGGCGTCGACCCGAGGAGCGCGGGCTCGAAGAACATCGGAGCGACCAATGTCGGGAGGACCTCCGGGAAGCTCCCAGGCATCCTGACCCTTATCGGGGATCTATTTAAGGGCGCGTTGCCGGTATTCATAGCCTTCAGGCTCGCCGGACCAGAGCCTTTGCTCGTCAGCCTTACGGGACTCGCCGCGTTCCTCGGCCACCTCTTCCCGGTTTACCTTGGGTTCAAGGGAGGCAAGGGGGTGGCCACGGCCTGCGGGGTCATGCTCATCATTTCTCCGATAGCCACACTCCTTAGCGCAGGGGTCTTCGTCATAACCGTCCTCATAAAAAGATATGTCTCCCTGGGGTCGATACTCGCCGCGGCGTCGATGCCTGTCTTTTTGTCATTCCTCACAAGGGGGAAACCCTTTGTGCCGCTCGGGGTCGCCATAGGCGCGCTCGTCATCATCAAGCACCGCGAGAACATAAGACGCCTCGCCGAGGGGCGGGAGAATAAAATAGGCGGCAAGAAGGACTGAAGGTAGCCTGATATCCCCCCGGATGAGCATTTTGTGTGCATGGCGCACCCGGTCTGCTTAAAATTTAATCGACCGGCGGCCCGGAGGCGCCTAAAACAGGCCATTTTCCTTCCAAAAAGCGCGGCACGGATATTGCTTATTATCCAAAGGCAAGGGGCAACTGCGAGAGGCTGGCCTGGGACGGTATTTTTCGGTCCGAGACCCCGGTAAAAGGCCAAAACACCGCTTTACAACCGTGTTCCTATATGTTAGTTTTGGTGGACTTTGCAAGGGCGGAGGTAGCATGAAAAAGATAGAGGCGATAATAAAACCCTTCAAGCTCGACGAGGTCAAGGAGGCCCTGAACGAGATAGGCATAAAGGGCATAACGGTCTCCGAGGTAAAGGGGTTCGGGAGACAGAAGGGCCACACCGAATTGTACCGTGGGACCGAGTATGTCGTCGACTTCCTCCCGAAGATAAAGATGGAGATAGTCGTAAAAGAGGACATGGTCGCGAAGGTCGTCGAGACGATCGTCACAGCCGCGCGGACCGGCCGTATCGGCGACGGCAAGGTCTTCGTCCTCTCGGTGGACGAGGTCGTAAGGATAAGGACCGGCGAGAGGGGCGAAGAGGCGATATAGGCCTTAGGCCTTGAGGCAGGGCCAAGTGACGCCGCCGCAAGCCGTTTTTAAGCGTATTCAGTTTTCCAGAATATAAAAGGAGGGCAGTAAAAATGACGCCGAAAGAAGTATTAAAATTTACTAAAGAGAAGAACGCCAAGATGGTCGATTTCAAGTTCCTCGACTTCGTCGGCATCTGGCAGCACTTTTCAGTGCCGGTGAGCGAACTCTCAGAGGACCTCTTCGATGAAGGGCTCGGTTTCGACGGCTCATCCATACGCGGCTGGCAGCCTATACACGCGAGCGACATGCTCGTCATCCCGGACCCCACGACCGCTGTAATGGACCCGTTCTCGGAGACCCCGACCATGTCGCTCATCTGCAACATCGTCGACCCGATCACCAAGGAAGCTTATTCGAGGGACCCCCGCAACATCGCCCAGAAGGCCGAGGCGCACCTTAAGTCCACCGGCATAGGCGACGTCGCCTTCTTCGGCCCCGAGCCCGAGTTCTTCATATTCGACGACATCAGGTACTCGCAGGGCGCGAACCACGGGTTCTACTACATAGACTCAAGCGAGGGCATCTGGAACACCGGCAGGGAGGAGTGTCCGAACCTCGGGTACAAGCCGAGGCACAAGGAGGGGTACTTCCCGGTCCCCCCGACCGACAGCCAGGAGGACATTAGGACAGAGATGTGCCTCGTCATGGAGCAGGTCGGCATCCAGATAGAGAGACAGCACCACGAAGTCGCCACCGCCGGGCAGGCCGAGATCGACATGAGGTTCGACAGCCTGGTCCGCATGGGCGACAAGCTCATGTGGTTCAAGTACATCGCGAAGAACGTCGCCAAGAGGTGGAGGAAGACCGTCACATTCATGCCCAAGCCCATATTCGGCGACAACGGGAGCGGCATGCACGTCCACCAGTCGATATGGAAGGGCGGCAAGCCCCTCTTTGCCGGGAACAAGTACGGCGGCATGAGCGAAATGGCCCTCTACTACATAGGCGGCATCTTGAAGCACGCACGCGCCCTTAACGCCTTCTGCAACCCGGGGACGAACTCCTACAGGAGGCTCGTGCCGGGGTTCGAGGCGCCGATCAATCTCGCGTACTCGTCCCGTAACCGCTCGGCGTCCATAAGGATACCGATGTACTCTCCCTCGCCCAAGTCGAAGAGGATAGAGGTAAGGTTCCCGGACCCGTCGGCCAACGGCTACCTCGCCTTCGCGGCGATGCTCATGGCCGGACTCGACGGCATACAGAACAAGATCGATCCAGGCGACCCGCTCGACAAGGACATCTACGGTCTTACCCCCGAGGAGCTCTCCAAGGTGCCCTCTGCCGCGGGCTCGCTCGAAGAGGCGCTCGACGCGCTCAAGAACGACCACGAGTTCCTCCTTAAGGGAGACGTCTTCACAAAGGACGTAATCGAGACCTGGATAGAGTACAAGAAGGAGAAGGAGGCGGACCCGGTAAGGCTCCGTCCCGTGCCGCACGAGTTCACCCTTTACTACGACTGCTAAAGTCGGTTTAGTCCTGGAACGCAAAGGCCCCGTCGCGGAAGCGACGGGGCCTTTTTTTCTGTTTGGGAGATAATGTTGTCATTGCGAGGAGCTTAAGCTCCGAAGCAATCTCAAGGAGCTGGGTTTTCTAAGGGGAGGAGGGTGGGGGTAAAGTTAGATTTTCACCCTCCCCTCTATCCCCTCCCATCGAGGGAGGGGAAGTTTATACGGTTACAGGGCGGTCCATTCAACAGCATGCGCTGTCTTTGCCATCCGAACACCCGCAGACCGGCTCCCCGCCCTTTATCATCCCGCCTATTAGGGCAGAGGCGCAGCCCACGCCCGAGCCGACCTTTAGCGCCCCGAACTCGCAGTTGGAGGCGCACGCGCCGCACTCCATGCATGCGTCCCTGTCCGTTATGACTGCCTTCCTGTTTTCTATTTCGAATACGGCATGCGGGCATACCTCGGCGCACCTGCCGCAACCGGTGCAGAGCGCGTCGTTCAGCTCAAGTGTCGCCACATCCTTAAGATATCTCATACGGCCTCCGCGGCCTTGTGAACGACAAGCAACGCGACAGATGAGAGCGCGCCGATGATATAGACCGGGAGCGCGTATTTTAACTCCTTCTTAACGCCTGAAATCGAGGTGAATGTCGTCGAGCCGGTGAACTGTAGCGCGATGTACGAGGATGCGAGCGGGAAGAATATGAGCGAGGCGATGGCAAGCGGCACCGAAAGGCCCGTGCCTCCGATGAGCAGAAACGCAACGGTCGTTGCGAGCCCGGCTATCCACCCCTTTATAGCGAAGGCGCTTCCCGGTATATAAGGCAGGAGCACGGGTGTAGCAAGACCGCCGGAAAGGACCGATACGATGCCGAGCACGAGTAGCGGGTATGCCTCACCTGCGCCCGCAAAGGTAATGCCTTTTGTGGAGACCCCGAAGAACGCGAGCATAAGGATTGCGAAGACGAGATACCATTTTGCCGCCGGTATGAGCTCCATCGGAGTAAGCACGACTCTGTCGAACGCGCCGAACGCGACGGTCCTCATCTCCGGTGTTGCCTTGTAGCCTGCCCTGATATAAGCGGGAATGTCCTTCGCCTCGACAGGCCCGTAAGAGACCCTGAAGCCGGTCTCTTTCCTCACCTCGTGAGCCTTTATGCCCGGCGCGCCCAGCTGTGGGACGATGACGCGCCTGTGGCTTACGAGACCGGAGAGGTCCTCTTCGCGTATCCTCTTTATGAGCTCTTCGGTTCCGAAGGTACCCTTGCCTGCCGCGCACCAGACATTTATGCCCTTTGTATCGAGCACGAGTATCCAGGCGGAGAGCCCCTTGAGTTCTTTCCGGAGCTTGTCGAAGCTGAGCTTGTAGTTGGCCGATACGAGAAGGTCGGAGTCCGCGCCGGGCTCGCCTATGGCGTAGAGGCCGGGGCTCACCCTGTAGCCCAACCTGAACGAGCCGAGGCGGCACCTTATCTCTCCAAGGGAATCGGAGAGCGTCCATTCGTGGGAGACCCTGGTGAGCTTGTGAGGGGCCTTCGGCGGCGGACAACACGAGCTTTCGGGCCCGCAACACGGGACCTTCTTGACTCTCACCACAGGCATCAGAGTATCTCCTTCATTATCGGGCCGAGCCTGTCCTTGATGATGTCCACCAGGTCCTCGACCTTTATAAGCGTAATACAGCAGACCTTGCCGTCTTTTTCCCAGCTCGCCACCGCGAGCTTGTCGCCGGGCCTGATACCCGCGCGTTCTCTAAGCTCCTTCGGGAGCACCGTCTGCCCGCGCTCGTCCACACTGATTATGGATTCCACCCTGCAGTTGTCTTTCGCGCCCGGGGCGCAGCATGTGCCTTCCACTGTCTTCTTTTTTCTCGCCACGACCTGCCTCCATTCCTATTAATCAGAATAATCAGAATTATACTCCTGAACGGGGCAGAGGTCAAGGGGGGTGTTTTGGGGGATGATAGGGCAATAAAAAAGGCCCCGGACGGCTCCGGGGCCTCCCTTGCGGACTTACGCCTTAAGGCTTAATGGGCGATTAAAGCGTAAGGTTTTTTTAAAAAAAGGGATTCGCAATCTTCTATATTTCACAGAGTTCCGACATGAGAAAAACTTTTTTGTTTGTGGGTCGAAGTGGTGTATTTCGATGCTCATAGGGAAAATGGCCAGAAAATTTCTTATAAAGTTAAAATACGATCACTTCCTCCCGGCAACGCATATCGCCTGGTTCTCCATCTTTATGCCGCCGGAAGTGAGGGCGAACCTGCCGCACGCCCCCTCTATCGCCTTCCATATCTGCGTTCTCCTCTCCTCGGACTGGTCCTTAAGCAGCGCCATGACCGGCCCTGCGACATCTTTTATGTAAGCGCAGTATGTCTTTATGTCCGGAAGCTCTAAGGTGACATCGATCCCTTCGACGCTCACGACATTAAGGCCGGCCTCCCTGAGCATCCGTTCGCAGCGCGCCTTATCGGCGAGGCTGAATGGATTGGGCTTATCAGACGGAGGTGGCGGAAGCTTTAGCTCCTTTCTTACAACGCCCATCGGAAGGCTTATCATCGGGACCTTATCCGGGGTATCCCATACCGCGGCGGCAAGGCGACCGCCCTTTTTAAGGAGCCCGGTCATGGTGGTAAGCGCACTGGCTGGGTCAGGGAAGAACATGAGGCCCCACCTGCAAAGCACGGCGTCGAACCCGTCCTCATCCAGCTTAAGCTCCTCGCCATCCATCACATGGAACTCCATATTGCCGAGGCCGAGCTGTGAAGCCCTCCTGCGGGCCACTTCCAGCATGCCTTGCGAGAAATCCACTGCAACGACCCTGCCCCTTGGGCCTACCATTTTTGCGGCGCTTATAGCGGGCTCTCCTATGCCGGTGGCCACGTCGAGTATCCTATCGCCCTCCTTTATGACTGCGAGCTCAAGGAGCCTCTGGCTTACGGGGCGCGAGCCTTTCTCTATGACCTCCCACCACTTATCCCACCCCCCGGCTGCTCGGTCCCAGTCCTGTCTTAAAACATTTTTGAACTCAGCCGGATTGAATCCGCCGTTGCTCATAGGTACCTCATTTTGGTTGTTTGCCGGAATTTAATCGCCCCCTTGGCAGCAAAGCGTAATCCGACATCCCGTCTTTTGGGCTCGGCGTCTTCTAATGCCCGAGCTTATGTATCTCCAGCACCCTTTTTATTATGTTCGTCGTCGATTTGCCCTTGACGAGCGTGACCCTTGCGATGTGTCCGCCGGAGCTCTTCACAATATCCCCGCCGACGATGTCCTTTGCGGCCCAGTCCGCGCCCTTGGCGAGCACATCCGGCTTTATCGTCTCGATGAGTTTTAAAGGCGTGGGGTCGCCGAACAGGATGATGTAGTCTATGCAGGAGAGGGCGCTCAAAACCTCGGCGCGCTCCCCCTCGGGCACTATCGGCCTTGTAGGCCCCTTTATCGAGCGGACGGATGAGTCGCTGTTAAGGCCGAGCACGAGCACATCTCCTAACGAGCGGGCCTTCGTAAGATAGCGCACATGCCCGGCGTGGATGATGTCGAAACAGCCGTTGGTGAATACGACCTTCTTCCGCTTTTTCCTGAGCCTGGGGAGTTCCCTGGAGACGAAGGTCTTGAGAGAGACGAGTTTTTTCATGGGGTCCTTTTTGGGTTGAGATGGCGTTGAAGCCCTGGCCGGGCGGGCAAATCCGCATCAAACTGCAGGAGATTGGATTTACCCCGAAGCCCCCAGTGTGACTTTGGCCCTGCGCCAAGCAGTCACCCTCCCCTCTGTCCCCTCCCGTCGAGGGAGGGGGGCATAATGAGATACCCTGTTTTCAACTCCTGAGTTTGTGCGAGCTGCTTGCCGCATTTTAATACCCTCCCTCTTGACGGGGGAGGGCCAGGGTGGGGGTGAAAAATTCCCCTGTATGCACATTGAGGAACTTATCACACCGAGGCCGCCCTCGCAAGGGTTGCGACAAAAACCCGCGCACCGGCTTTCGAGAGCGTCTTAGAGCACTCCCGGACGGTCGAGCCGGTCGTCAGGACATCGTCAATGAGGAGCACGGTCTTATCCTTGAAGGCGGCTCCGTCGGCCTCGAACGCGCCCCTGACATTATCCTCCCGCTCTTTTGCCGAGAGGTCGATCTGGTCTGCCGTAAGCCTCGTTTTTTTGAGGTGGAGGCAATCGACGGGGGCGGAGATTATTCTTGACGCGGCCCTCGCAAGAAGCAAAGACTGGTTATACCCGCGCGATTTGAGCCTGTCACTGTGGAGCGGCACAGGTACTACGAGGTCGGGCCTTTCGGGGAGGGTCGTTCCCTCGCAGATGAGCCGCGCAAGCGGAGCGCCGAGCGTGACCTTTCCGCCGTATTTGAAGGAATGGACCGCGTCCCTTACAGTACCTTCGTAAAGGAATGCGCTACGCGCGGCTGTGAACGGTGGGTCAACGGATGCGCACCTGCCGCACCTGTGTTCCCCTCCCGCGCCTGAGGCAAAGGGTTCGCCGCAGACAGTGCAGGCCGGGCCTATTATCTTCTCCCTCGCGAAAAGGTCGAGGCAGTCTCCGCAGAGCGCGCCTTTCCTCAAGGCCTCTTCGCACAGGGGGCAGACAGGGGGGACGAATATGTCGAGGAGCGCGTTCAGCATGATCTGCCTATGTTGGCCCTTGCCGGGGGGCGCGGCACTCAAGAACAGCCGCGCCGGCAATCATTTATTAGCACATCGAGGGGATTTCTTCAATACGCGCCTACATCACTCAAAACATGTGAGATTTCTTACAGACTTGAAGATCGTATTCGTATAAGCTCTATCGGATGCTTGTGACAGGGCGTCGGGGCTGGTAAAAGAGCCGTTTAAATTTCCCTTTATCATTTAACCGGAACGATGCAAGAGAGTAATTAGGCTATACTTTAATAATCCTGGGGTCGGGGAGAGGCAACCCTAAAAGACTTTAAATCTATTGGTTAATGTGTTAAAAGGGTCTCTACGAGCCGGGAAAACCATTTAAAAAGGACCGTTACATGTTCAAGAAGCTAAAGGCCGGTTTCGAGAGCCTGAAAGCCGGGCTTGCCCGGACGCACAACGCCATCATGGGGTCGGTCGAGTCCGCCTTCACCGGGGAGTCGAGGGAAGTGGTGCTCGAAAAGCTCGAGGAATCGCTCATAATGTCCGACGTGGGCGTGAAGGCCGCGACCGAAATAGTCGACGGGCTCCGCACCCGGATGGTCGGCTGGGACAGCTCGAAGTTCACGGAGTACCTAAAAGAGTCTGTCTATAATATTCTGAAAGACGTCGAGAGGCCGTTGGAGATGAACCGGAGGCCCTTCGTGATAATGGTGCTCGGCGTGAACGGCGTGGGCAAGACCACGACCATAGGCAAGCTTGCGGCGAGATATACGGCAGAGGGCAAGACAGTGCTCCTTGCCGCTGGCGACACATTCAGGGCCGCGGCCATAGAACAGCTTGAGGGCTGGGGCCAGCGGGTGGGTTGCCCGGTCATAAGGCAGGCGCAGGGCGGGGACCCGGGGGCCGTTGCATTCGACGCGATAAAAGCGGCCACGGCCCGGGGGGCCGACGTCCTCATACTCGATACCGCGGGCAGGCTCCACACGAAGGTCAACCTCATGGAGGAGCTTAAGAAGGTGCAGAGGGTCGTCTCAAGGGAGATACCCGACGCGCCTCACGAGAACCTCCTTGTCCTCGACGCCTCTACCGGGCAGAACGCGCTCAGCCAGGCGCGCCTTTTTAACGAGGCAATCGGCGTGACCGGGATAGCGCTTACGAAGCTCGACGGCACGGCAAAGGGCGGGATAATCGTCGCGATAGCGAGGGAGCTTAAGATACCGATAAGGTTCGTGGGCGTCGGCGAGACGGTAGAAGACCTGAAGGACTTTGACGCGAACGACTTTGTAGAGGCTTTGATATAAATTTTCCCTGGAGTGGAGCGAGTGGACGAAAAGCTGAAGAACTTTTACGACCTCTTCGAGAGAAGGAAGAGCGTAAGGGAGTTCCAGGACAGGCCCATCGGGACGGATGTGCTCGGGAGGCTCCTTGAGACCCTGAGGAGGTCGCAGAGCGCGGCGAACCGCCAGCCCTGGCGCTTCATCGTAATTGAAAAGAAGGACAGGGCCGAGCTGAACGATGCTCTCACGAAAGATGGCTTCAGGGGGGCTCCGATAATCATCGCCGCATGCGCAGAGCCGAAAGAGGCCTGGATAAGGAAGACCGACAAGGTCAACTACGCGTGGGTCGATGTGTCGATAGCCGTGACCGAGATGATATGCGCGGCCACGGCCGAGGGGCTCGGGACATGCTGGATAGCCTCGCTCGAGCCCGCAAGGGTCAAGAAAATACTCGGAATACCCGAAGATATGGATATCGTCGCGCTCATCGCGCTCGGCTGGCCGAATGAAGAGTTGAAGAGGGAAGAGAAGGCGAGAAAACCCCTTGAGGAGATAATCCGTTATGGAAAATGGCAAGGATAAGGATGCAGAGTTCGTCGTGTTGCGCTCCGACAGGAGGAAGGAGTTACGGAAACAGCTCCTGGTCCTTAAGATAAAGGGGGAGGACAGCAAGGGGGTCTTCTTCGGATACGCCAAGACGATTAGCAGGGGCGGGATGTTCATAGCCTCGGTCAACCCGAGGAAGGTCGGCGAGGAGTTCTACATTACCTTCAAGCTTCCATTTAAAGACATCGACATAAAGTGCAGGTGCGCGGTCGTCTGGATGAGGGAGTACGAGCCCCACAAGCAGGACCCGGGCATGGGCATAAAGTTCATGGACCTGGACGACGAGACGAGGGATAAGATAGAGGAGTGGGTGAGCAAGGCGTAGAGGGGTCTGGAATTTTTTTGAGATAATGAGGCGCGGCTGGAAGCCGCGCCTTTTTTTTGAGGAAGGAGAAATGTTTTATAATCCCCCTCAGTCCCCCTTTAGAAAGGGGGATGTTGGTTAAAGTCCCGCCTATCGAATCAGATGGGCAGTATATACGAGATGGGTTGGATTTCTTGGCGTGGAAGTTTAAGCATGGGAGGTCAAAAATATGAAACTAAGATTTTTCAACATAGATGTGTTGTATTTTCTGTTTATTTTTCTAATAAGCGTTTCTCCCGTAAATGCAGCTCTTATACCAAGAAGTATATCCGAGCTGACAAGATCAGCAGATACCATCGTTACTGGAACTGTAGTCAATATGGAAAGTGAATGGGATGTCGAGCGAAAAACAATCTTCACATATGTAACTATCGAGACAGGCCAGGTTCTTAAAAATGCCCCGCCCAAAAAGAGAAAAAAAGGGGAGCAAATCACTTTAAGACTGGAGGGAGGAACTGTCGGAGACACTACTATCTCTACTTCCGAAATGCCCGAATTTAGCTTATATGAGGAGGTTTTCTTGTTTTTATCAGTTGATACCGGATTAAACCCGCCGAGCTCCGAAGGCGACGGACTCGGTGATTTTACCGTTCGCGGATGGGAAATGGGTAAATTTACAGTAATTAATGAAGAGATCGAAATAACTGATTTTAAAAACGATATTCGGGGGAAAATGACTCTCGGGGAATTTGTAAAAGACATTAATATGATCTTGTCAGGAAGTGATGCCACCCCGTCGTTTATGAACCCCCAAAACCTTAAATGATACAAGGAGATTAATAGGGGGAAGTTGAGCATTGCGGCTTTTCTTTAAAAGTCCCCCCCTTTCCTAAAGAGGGGTGAGGGGAGATTATAGAAAAAGTTTTTTCTTCCTTAGTTCCTCATAAGGAGCGGGACTGGAAAGTCCCGCCTATCGTTTACACCCTCCCATCGAGGGAGGGGAAGTTAAATCTCAGGGAGGGGAAGTTTAACGAGATCTACCCCTTTACGCTCCAGGTCGTCCCCTTCGCCGAGTCCTCGAGGACGATGCCCTTCTCCAATAGCCCGTTCCGGATGGAGTCGGCGGCCTTGAAGTCTTTTCTCTTCCGGGCCTCCTCGCGTTCTTTTATCAACCCCGCTATCTCCTCTGCGGGCATGGCCGCGCGCGAATTTCGTTCACCGAAATATTCCTCCGGCGTTCTCGCAAAGAGGCCGAGGAATCTGCCCGCTTCCTTAAATAACGAGAGCGTGTAGGAAATCTCGGTCCAGACCCCTTTTTTCTCGCCAGTCGCCTTTGCCTCGTCCATAAGCTTATTCGCTCGCGTGACCTCCTTGAAGACAGTGCCTATGACTTCGGCGGTGTTGAAGTCGTCGTCCATGGCCGAGGTCATCTCGCTTACCCTGTCCTCTATGCAGTGGATGCAGGACTCGACCTCGAAGGCCGACGGGTACTCCTCTTTCATCCGCTGTACGGTCTTGTAGTACCGCTCCATCGCCGACTCGGCGTCTTTCAATGAATCCCGCGTATAGTCTATCGGCGACCTGTAGTGGCTCGACAAAAGAAAGAGCCGAAGCGCGTCGGCGGTGTAGTCCTTGAGCACATCCCTGATGTTCAGGATGTTGCCGATGGATTTGGACATCTTCTCTTTTTCGATGTTTACGAACCCGTTGTGTAGCCAGTACTTCACATAAGGAGTCTTGCCTGTAGCCGCCTCGCTCTGGGCTATTTCGTTTTCGTGGTGCGGGAAGATAAGGTCCTTGCCGCCGCCGTGTATGTCTATCGTCTCTCCGAGCCATTCCATGCACATGGCGGAGCACTCGATGTGCCAGCCGGGGCGGCCTTTGGACCAGGGAGAGTCCCATGCGGGCTCGCCGGGCTTGGACGACTTCCAGAGGGCGAAGTCGAGCGGGTCTTTTTTCCTCTCGTCGACATCGACCCTTGAGCCGGATTCCAGCTCGTCTATGTTCTTGCCGGACAATTTCCCGTAATCTTTCTTGAGCCTGACCGAATAATAGACGTCCCCGTTAAGCTCGTATGCCGCGCCTTTCTTGATGAGCGTCTCGGTCACTTCGATTATCTTTTTTATCGTGCCGGTCGCCTTTGGCCTGAAGTTCGGGACCTCGACACCGAGGGCCTCCATGTCCTCGTCAAAGGCCTTGATGTAGCGCTCGGCAAGCTCTTCCGAGGATACCCCTTCCTCGTTCGCCCGGTTGATTATTTTGTCGTCGACATCGGTATAGTTCCGGGCGTACTTTACTTCATATCCGCTGTACTTGAGGTACTTGTATATGACGTCGAACGAGACCGCGCTCCGTGCGTGGCCGATATGACTCAAGGCGTAGACCGTCGGCCCGCAGACATACATCCGGACCTTGCCCTCTTCGACAGGCGCGAAGTCCTCTTTTTTTCTCGTAAGGGAGTTATAGACTTTTATCGGCATCTTTATTACCTCCGGTTTCCTTTAGAGGAACCTCTTTATTCTTTTTAGCGCTTCAATCCAGCCGATGAGCTTCAAGATGTTCACGATCTCTATGCCCTCTTTTTTTCCGGTGAGCGCGTATCTTATCGGGTGAAAGAGCCTTGGCCCTTTTTCACCGGTCCTTTTTTTGACCTCTCCGATGATTCTATTATACGCGGTCCCGTCAAGCAAATCGAATCTCTCCGCCTCTTCGCAAAAGGCCCTTAAGACCGCTTTTGCGTGAGGCTCGCTCAATGCAACGAGGGCGTCTTCATCGTATTCTATCCCGCCTGTAACATAGCCTATTATATCTTTAAGCTCCGAAAGGGTAGAGGCGTTCCCCCTGATATCGAGCACGGCTTCCATGAAAAGCTCGTCCCCATCGAGACCGAGGGAGGCGAAGATGGCGGTCTCTTCCATCTTTTTTATCGCCTCCCTGTTGAAGGACTTTAGCCGCTCGATGTCGAATACTGCGGGGGAGTTCGAGAGGTTTTCAAGCGCGAAGTCGGATGAGAGCTCGTCGAGGCCGAGGAGCCCTTCCTCAGGAGACCAGCCGAGCCTGGCGATTGCGTTGACGATACCCACCGGCAGGTAACCCGCATCCCTTAATTCACCAACAGAGGCGTTCCGCTCCCTCTTGCTCAAGGGGAGTTTGTTTGTGCCTAACACGAGCGGGATGTGGCTGAATGAGGGCGCTGGAAACCCGAGCGCGTCGAAAAGCAGTATCTGGCGCGGCGTGTTGGAGAGGTGGTCGTCACCACGGATGACGTGAGTTATCTCCATGAGCGCGTCGTCTATGACCACCGCGAAGTTGTATGAGGCAACGAAGTCGGAGCCGATGATTACGAAGTCGCCGAATGCCCTTGCGTCAAACGACATCCCGCCGTGGACGCCGTCCGTGAATCGTATCTCCCTTTCAGGGACCCGGAACCTTATGACGGGCGTCATGCCTGATGGCGCATCGGACGATGTTATATTCCTGCACCTGCCGTCGTATCTCGGCGGGAGCCCTTTGGCGATCTGGTCTTTTTTAAGCGCCTCGAGCCGCTCTTTCGTGCAAAAACAGTTGTACGCGAGTTTATTGTCCACAAGGCGCGCGGCGTATGATTTGTATAAGGAGAGCCTTTCAGACTGCCTGTACGGCCCTTTCGCGCCATCTCTGTCGGGCCCTTCGTCCCAGTCGAGTCCGAGCCATTTCAAGTCTCCGAGAATTTCCTTCTCAAACTCTTTTGAGGACCGTTCGATGTCGGTATCTTCTATGCGGACGATGAATCTGCCATTGTGCCTGCGCGCGAAGAGCCGGTTGAAAAGCGCCGTCCGGGCGTTCCCGATGTGGAGGCGGCCCGTGGGGCTCGGCGCAAAGCGCGTGCGCACGCTCACCCTTCGCTCTCCTCAAGGATTGCGACGGCGTAGGCCGAGATGCCTTCGCCCCTGCCGGTAAAGCCGAGCCCCTCTTCGGTCTTGGCCTTTACGTTCACCCTGCCCTCGGGGCAGTTAAGCGCGCGCGCGATGTTCCTGGACATCTCCGGTATGTATGGAGCCATGCGGGGGGACTCGCAGACGATGATGGAATCGATGTTCCCTACGGTAAAGCCGCTTGAAACGATGAGCGCGCCGGTACGCCTGAGGAGGTCGATTGACGAGATGCCCTTGTACGCGGGATCGGTCGGGGGGAAGTGCCTCCCGATGTCCCCGAGCCCGGCGGCGCCGATCAAAGCGTCGATAATCGCGTGGAGGAGGACGTCGGCGTCCGAGTGGCCGAGGAGCCCCTTTGGGAAGGGGATATCGACGCCGCCGATGATGAGCTTTCTGCCCTCGACCAATTTATGGACATCGTATCCGTTGCCTATGCGCATGAGGGGGTCCTTGTTTTATTGTCTCTTAGAGTTAAATACTCCGCGGCTTGCCGCGTTTTTTCACTCCCTCCCCCTTGATGGGGGAGGGCCGGGGTGGGGGTGAAGCCCTCGCCGGGCGGGCAATTCGATATCGAACGGCTGAAGAATCGATTACACAGAGACTCCGTACCGGCCCTGCGCCGAGCAGTCACCCTCCCCTCAGTCCCCTCCCATCGAGGGAGGGGAGGTATTAGAAGATACCCCTGCTTCTGCGGGGTAATTCATTTGTCATTGCGGAGAAAGCCGGCGGAAAGATTCCACCCTCCCCTCTATCCCCTCCCGTCAAGGGAGGGGAGGTTTAGAGAGCGGCGCGCCCCTTTTCCCGAGCACGCCTTCGGCGAAGAGGAGGTCTTCAGCCGTCGTTATCTTGAAGTTCTCGTAAGAGCCGCGCACAACGGAGACCGTATGCCCGGCTCTCTCGACAAGCGAGCTCTCGTCAGTGCCGTAGAAGTTATCCGCCTTTGCCTTCCGGAAGGCGTTTACGAGTATTTCGCGCCTGAACGCCTGAGGGGTCTGGACCGATACGAGGCGGGTCCGGTCGATGGTCCTCGCGACCATGCCGTCGGAGACTTCCTTTATGGTGTCCTTCACCGGGACAGCCGCTATCGCGGCACCTGTCTCAAAGGCAGAGCGTATTACGGCGTCTATTATCTCAACGGTCACGAGCGGGCGGGCCCCGTCGTGGACGGCAACGACTTCCGCGTCCTTCGCGAACTCGAGGGCGTTCCAGACAGAGTCCTGGCGTTCTCTTCCGCCCGCGACGATATGCGAGACCTTCCGGAAGTCGAAAGGGGCGAGCGAGCCCCGGCAGTATTCCTCGTCGCCGGGCGCGACAGCGATTACTATCGCGTCAACGAGGGTTGACGTCTCGAAAGCGGCAAGGGTGTAAGCGAGGACCAAAGAGCCCGAGAGGAGCAAATAGTTTTTCTTTCTCCCGCCCATGCGCCTGCCGAGCCCGGCAGAGGGGATGATGGCGACGACTTTTCCTTTCGGGTTTTCGGGCCTGTTTTGCATGGAAGCAGTTTAATAAAAAAAGGGGTCCAATAAAAGGATTTTTTGGGGAGGGGGAATTTACGGGACTGATTATTCGCCGGTATTTGATTCTTTCTCGTAAGGGTCTTTTGAGTTTTTGTCGGGTTACGCTTCGCTAACCCGACCTACAACTACTCTCTCGCAAGGTTTTTTTGAATTTTTTGTTGGGTTACGCTTCGCTAACCCAACCTACATCCTGAAACCGCACAGAAAAGATGAGATTGCTTCGCTTTGCTCGCAATGGCAACGGGCATACGGTAGATGCGTGGTTTGGAAAAAGGGATTGAAAGGGGCTGAAGCTGAAGGTCTACTGGTAGACCGGCCTCTTCGACTCCTCCCGGACCTTTGAGAATATCATCCTGCCGCCGGTGGTCTGGAGGACGCTCGTGATAGAGACGTCTATCATCTTGCCCAGGTGCTCTCTGGCGTTGTCTATGACGACCATGGTGCCGTCCTCGAGATAGCCCACGCCCTGGTTATGCTCCTTGCCTTCCTTAAGCACCAGGATGTTCATTATCTCGCCGGGGAGCACGACCGGCTTTAAGGCCGTGGCGAGCTTGTTGATGTTGAGGACATGGACGCCCCGGAGCTCGGCGACCTTGTTCAAGTTGGCGTCGTTCGTGAGTATCCTGCCGTTGGTCTCGCGGGCAAGCGCGACGAGCTTGCTGTCGACCTCCCGTATGTCGTTGTAGTCCTTATCCGATATCGAGACCTCGACCTTCTTGTTCGCCTGAATGGTCTTCAATACATCAAGACCGCGTTTTCCCCGCGCGCGCTTTATCGCGTCAGGCGAGTCGGCTATGTACTGGAGCTCCTGGAGGACGAACTGCGGGACTATGAGCCTGCCCTCGAGAAAACCGGTCTCGCAGATCTCGGCGATCCTCCCGTCTATGATCACGCTCGTGTCGACTATGAGGCCGCCCCTCGCCGGCTCGGCTTCCTGCCGGGAACCCTCGTTATTTCCGGCGTTCCGGTCCTGGTGCCGCCCCTCCTTGAAGTGGTTGATGAAGGCCGAGCCGTCGAACTCGTCCCCCTTTTTCATGCCGATGGATAGGCCCAGATAACCGATGACGCAGTTGGCGAGCAGATAGGCCGAGAGCTCGAGGTAGATGTTGTCGTTGTTCAGCATCAGCGGATAGGTGAGGAGGTTCGCGACGATGAGGCCGATTATGAGGCCTATCGCGCCGCCCATGACTATCCTTAACGGGGTGCGCTTGACCCTGTCCTCGAAGATGAGAGCGAGTATTGCTATGAGGAGGCCGCTTACGAGGCCGATGTAGGCGAGCTTGTTTCCGACTATCTGGTAGATTATCAAATACCCGCTTATCGAGGCGAAGAGCACGAGAAGCGAGCGCATCAGTAAAAACACCCAAACCCCCTTTGGGCAGAGCCCCTGATCCCCCTTTGGAAAGGTCCTGAGAGCCGTTAGTAGGATAGGTTAGTATGACGAGACTGCGATAGAAAGATGCGGCCGGGACGGACTTACTTTTGCATTATGCGCAGCAACTCCTCCTCGACCTTCTCCTCTTTTATGTTCTTGGCTATCGAGAGCTCTTTTACGAGGAGGTTCTTGGCTGTGTCCAGCATCCTGCGCTCGCCGAAGGAGAGCTCCTTGTCGAACTTGAGGAGGTAGAGGTCGCGGAGCACCTTTGCGACTTCCATGACGCACCCGCTCTTTATCTTGTCGGTGTAGTCGCGGTAGCGCCTGTTCCAGGTCTGGTTGTCGAGGACGACTTCTTTCCTGTCCTTGAGTATCTCGTATATCTTGGGGACCAGCGACTTTTTTACTATCTTTCGGAGGCCGACCGTCGAGGCGGTCTCGATAGGGACCATTATGGTGGCTTCGGTATCGAGGATCTTGAGGATATAAAATGATTTGTTTATTCCCGAGACATCCCGGCTTTCAACGCCCATGATCATGCCGACACCATGCGCTGGGTATACGGCGAGTTCACCGGTCTTGAAATCCTGGGCGATCATCTTTGACATGGAGGTCCTTGTTTTAGAGGGGGAAAAGAAAAAGGTACTATCTTTTATAACATAATCAGGTAACATAAGTCAACCTGTTTGATTCAGCCGCCCGGGAAAGGAACGGGAGGGGGGACGAGCGGGTCTATGTCGAAGGCCGCCGAATCGATCTCAGGGTTTACTTCGACGGACGAGTACCGGACTGTGATGCGTCTTTTGCCATCCTCAATGACTATTCTGTAGGGAATACGGAGAGTTCCGATATTTCTAAAGTCCGATAGCTCGACTTTTAATACGCCCTCTTTGCGGGGCCTTTTAAAGATGGTGCGCTCGGCGTCCTTCGAGACCTCGAAGCCCCGGTCTTCCGCCTCCTTGTCGGCAGGGACGCCCAGGAGGAACGATACTATTTCACTGGAACTGAAAGAATATGGGAGCCGGGGGTCGTCCCAGTCCTTTATCTCGGTCGAGTCCCCGACATGCGAAAAGAAGGTCTTGCCGTCGCTTACGAGGAGAGCGGCCGTCTGGTTAAAAGGCCCGCTTACCTCTATCCGGAACTTGTCCGGGCCTTCCGCCGTGATGACGGCACGGCCGCTCATGTCGATGATACGTTTGAATACTATGACCGCCTCGGCCCTGATGGACGCCGGCGCTTCAGAAGGTTTTACGGCAGGGGCTTCGGGCGGCAAAGGCTTGACGCCCGCGCAACCGGCGAAAAAGAGGGCGGCCGCGAGGAGGAGAGATCGTACCCTCAAGGATTGCTCGCCTTGAGCTCCTCTTTGAGCTTTTCGAGCTTTTCCTTGACCGATGCGTTGCCCGGGTTGATCTTGAGCGCGCCCTCGTAGGACTTGAGCGCCTTCTGCTTGAGGTTGTTCCTCAAGTACGCGTCGCCGAGGTGCTCGATCACGATAGGGTCTTCGGGGAGTTGTTTGACGGCCTTCTCAAGCTCGGTGACGGCCTTTCCGAACTCGCCTTTCTTGAAGTAGACCCAGCCGAGACTGTCCAATATGTGCCCGCTGTCGGGTTTTAATTGCAAGGCCTTCTTTATGTAGTCCTCGGCCTCGTTCAGCTTGACGCCTTTTTCAGCCAGCGAATAACCTATGTAGTTAAGGGCGTTCGCGTGCGTCGGGTCTATCTCGAGGACCTTCTTCATCGCCTCGATCACCTTGTCGTCCATCTTCGCCTCGTCATAGACGACGCCGAGGAGGAAGTAGAGCTCCGGGTCCTTCGAGCCGGCCTTTATCGCCCTCTCGAGGACATCGACCGCCTCGGTGTACTTCTTCGCCTCGCGGTATATGGAGGCAAGGAGGCGCAGGAGCTCCGGGTTGTCGCCCTTGGCCTTTATCGCCTCGTTAAGCTCCAGTATGGTGCTGTCGAGCCTCCCCTGTCTCTCGTAGATGTAGGCGAGGTGGATCTTCGAATCGATGAAGCTCGTGTCCTTCTCGGGTATGAGCTGGAATTCCTTTGCCGCAGAGGCGAGGTCGCCTTTTTCCTCATAGGCGGTGCCGAGATAGTAGCGGACCCTGTGAAAGTCCGGGTTCTCGGAGAGTATGGAGCTGAACTTCTCTATCGCGTCCTCGTACTTTTTCTTCTCGAAATAAATGAGGCCGGTCTTCACCATGGCGTCGAGCCTGGTGTCCTGGTTCTTTTCGAGCTCCCCGTACTGGGCGAGCGCCTCATCCAGCTTGTTCGCCTGTATGTAGAGCGTGCCGAGCCTCGACATGATGGCCGTGTCGTGGGGCATTATCTCGATGCCCTTCCTGTAGACCTCGATCGCCTTGTCGGTCTTCTTGTCGAGCTCGTAGGAGACCCCGAGCTCGAAGTAGGCGGCCCCGAAGTGAGAGTTTATGGATATCGCCTTCGAGTAGTGCTCGGCGGCCTTGGCATAGTTCGATTTTTCGAACTCGATCTTCGCAAGGTAGTAATACCCCATGACGGAGTCCGGGTTGACGGCGAGGAGCCGCATGAGGGCGGAAGTCCCTTTGTCGAACTCCTTCATCTTGGCGTAGAGCGCGCCCAAAAGGAGGTAGTTCTTCGCGTTCTTCGGGTCGAGCTCGATGGCCTTTTCGTAGTTCTCGGCGGCGGCCTTGTCGTTTTTAAGCACGGAGTGGAGCTCGGCGAGTATGATGTACGAGTTCGGGTACTTGGGGTCCGCGGCGACGGCTCGCTCGAGCGCGCTTTTAGCCTCCTCGGCCTCTCCTATGGACATGTAGAGCTGGCCTAAGTCCGCGTAGAGCGCGGCGGAGGCCGGGTCGAGGGCTATCGCCTTCTTGTAGAAGTCTATGGCGGCGGAGAGGTTCCCGCTTTTCTTGAGCATCTGCGCGGCGGTGTAGTTGTAGTAGGTATCGGACAAGGACCTTGCGGAGCTCAAGCGAGCGGCCTCGGCGCTTCCGGCGAATGCTATTGAGGAGGCGATGAGGGCCGGGATGAGGTATTTGGAGCGGAAATAGTTTGCCACAGTTCCTCCGTTGGGTTAGCCCCGGTTTTCTGAGCCCCCGTTCCGGGGGAGGCTAAGGTTGAAAAGGCCTTGAGAGGCTGGCTCGTCGAAAAAAACCGGGTCTGGCGGGCAAAGAGGCCTTGTACTTGAAAAACGGCAAAAAAAAAGCCCTGCATAAACGATAGTACGCCGAGAATAAGGGTAACATTTCCGGGGGGAGGAGTCAACGCATATAAGGGGAGCGTTAAAAAGAGCGGGTGCTGGAACGGGTGCGGGGATAATGCCTGTGGGAATAGCTCAGACCGCGGCCTTGCGCTTGTCCAATCTTTCCCTGACCTCCGGCGGCAGGTGTATGCCTTCGAGGTCGAGGCCGGAGAGGATGTCCGAGAGGCAGTCGACCTTCTCCTCGATTGTGAGCCCCTTGTGTATGAGGATGCGCCTTTCTCCCCGGAGCATGAATATCCCGCCGGGTGTGGCGACCTCGCCTTTCTTAAGGTCCTCGTAACCGAGCTTTATCGAGAGCCTCTCTGCGGCCTCTTCAAGCAACTCTAAAAGGGCTTCGTCTTTCATACCCGGTTATTTTGCGTGTTTGGAGGGACGCTGTCAAGAGGAAAGTCCTCGCCGGACTGGCGAATCCGTATCGGACGGCTTTGCGTCCGGGAATCCGGAGCAACCGGATTTGACATTGGCCCCGCGCCGAGCGGTCCTTGCCGGACGGGCAAATCCGTATCGGACGGCTTTGCGTTCGGGAATCCGGAGCAACCGGATTTGACATTGGCCCCCGCGCCGAGCGGTCCCTGCAGGACTGGCAAAGTCCGTATCGAGACGGCTTTGAGTCCGGGAGTCTGGAGCAACCGGATCTGACATTGGCCCCGCTCCGAGCGGTCCTTGCCGGACGGGCAAATCCGTATCGGACGGCTTTGCGTTCGGGAATCCGGAGCAACCGGATCTGACATCGGCCCCGCTCCGAGCGGCAATAAAGGGGTTGACACGCTTCCCGCATTCGATTATATTTCAGATAGTGAAATATTCAATTTCATATTGAACTTTCCACTGATAAATTCCAAAAGGGGCCCGAAAGGAGTAGTTTCTAATGTCCGAAAACATCATCAATGTTACAGACTCTACCTTTGACTCCATGGTGCTCAAATCAGAGGTGCCGGCGCTCGTGGACTTCTGGGCGAGCTGGTGCGCGCCCTGCAGGGCCATTGCCCCCATCGTCGACGAGATGGCGACGGAATACACCGGAAGGATAAGGGTCGCCAAGATGAACGTCGACGACAACCCGGCGACCCCGGGCAGGTACGGCGTTAGGGGCATCCCGACGCTCATCCTCTTCAAGGGCGGAAAGGTCATCGACCAGCTTGTCGGCGCGGTCCCCAAGAACCAGATAAAGGAGCTCATCGAGAAGGGGCTTTAATCCCGACGCAATGGGCCTTGAAGATACGACGGAATGACGGGGCGGCGAAAAGCCGCCCTTTTTTTTGCCCGGATAATGGCGCCATTTCCACTTGTAAATAGAGGCCTCTTCCGGTTAAAATACGGAATTGGTTGATTTGAAAATATTCAAAGGCGGTTACGGTGAAGAAAAACAATGGTCTTATAGGCCGCGCCTTTGGCGCGGCTGTCATCATAATGCTCGCCTTCGGCGTCTTTGCGTGCAAGGGCAAGGACAAGGCCGTTGAGCAGACAGCGACACCTCCGGCAGAGGCCGCGATACCGTTCAATCTCACGACTTTTGACGGAAAGGCGTTCAGCCTCGATGCCATGAAAGGCAAGCCCGTCGTCTTGAACTTCTTCGCCTCGTGGTGCGGGCCGTGCAAGCTCGAGGCCCCGGCGCTTGAGAGGGCCTACAAGACATTCAAGGGCGTGGGAGTCGAGTTCATAGGGGTCGCCGTAGACGACACCGAGGATGGCGCAAAGGGCTTCATAAAGGAGTTCAAACTCTCGTTCCCGGCGGGCAGGGACGGTAGCGGGGAGATAATGAAGTCGTACAACCTCTATGGCGTGCCTAAGACATACATCATAAGGAAGGACGGGTCGATCAGCTACTCGCACTCGGGCGTGATAACCGAGGAGATACTTATTAAGGAGATAAGGAAGGCGATTTGATCTCGTCCTTTGTAAGTTTGAATCCCTCTCTACTTTACGGGAGAGGCGGGGCTGGGTGAACGAGGAGATTTCACCCTCCCCTCTATCCCCTCCCGTCGAGGGAGGGGAGGTTTTGAAGAGATACTCCGCAGTATTCCGCGTGGAGCCCCCATTGCCTGCTTTCTCAGTTTTACTTGCTCCTTGAGATTGCTTCGGATAAAGCGCCTCGCAATGACGGAATAAAAGACACCAAGGGGCGGGAGGTTTCCCGCCCCTTTTCTTTGTTCGCGCAATCGCTTAACCCCCGCCTGTTGCGGTCCCCGCCCCCGGCTGATAGAATAAGAGAAACTCTTCTTTAAGGGGCTTTAATGGAACTCAAGCTCTCGCCCGGGGCGATGACGGTCCTTGAGAGGCGCTACCTGAATAAGGACGCCTCTGGCCGC
>JACPGB010000022.1 GCA_016182655.1 Deltaproteobacteria bacterium | reverse complement strand
TGCGAGGCGACCTGGTTTATGGATATCGCCATCTCGTTGATGGACGAGGTCGTGGAAGACGCCGAGTAGAAGAGCTTCTCTATATTGACCTTTACCTCGTCGACCGACGACGACATCGCGTGCGCGGAAGTGGAGACCTCCATCGCCGAGAGGTTGAGCGCCTCGGCTTCCTCGGCGACGGTCTTTATGGAGGCGTCCATCTCCTTGATGGAGACGGAAGTGTCCTCGGCGGCCCGGAGCTGTTTGCCGACGGCCTCGACTATCTCCCTTGACGACGCCTCGATCTCCGAGGAGGCTACGGAGACCTCTTTCGAGATCCCGAATATCTCCTTGACCATGTGCTGCATGCCTTCGACGAACTTGTTGAACCACCTGCCGAGCATGCCCATCTCGTCGTTGGACGAGATATCGAGCCTCTGCGTAAGGTCGCCCTTGCCCTCGGCTATGGCCTTGAGCATCGCGACCGCCCTGTCTACGGGCCTGGTCACTACCCCTGTAACGAGGAGCCCCAGGAGGACCGTCGTGGCCGCTACGGTCAAAACGCCGTAAGTTATCCACCTGTTGCGGGAGGACTCCAGCAACCCGTACATGTCGTC
Organism: Deltaproteobacteria bacterium; assembly: GCA_016182655.1. GTDB lineage: Bacteria > Desulfobacterota > GWC2-55-46 > GWC2-55-46 > GWC2-55-46 > GWB2-55-19. The sequence continues at coordinate 63,947 of JACPGB010000022.1, read as the reverse complement.
TAATGATGTGGATATCATCAGGACGCCGCGCGCCGCCTCCTCCTGAGAGTGGCAGGAGGAACACTTTGGCTTTGCCACTATCGGCACGAGGTAGGTAAAGAGGGACCGCTCGCCTTCCTTTTCGATATAGGAAACGGCCTCTTTCTTTCCGCTGTTGAAATCCAGCAGGGCCTTCTTGAACGCCTGGTTCTGGGTGCCCAATGCGACGTTATTGAGTATGTTCGGGTGTTCGACGACCCACTCGGGCTTTATCTCGCCGAACTCGACCTTGACGGCGTTAAGCGTCTTGTAGTCCTTGAACGCCTCCTCAACGCCGTTCGCCCTTATGAGCTGGACCCTCTCGACACCCTTTATGGTCTTCAAGCCCTCGATGAGGAAACGGGGCATGTCCGCGCGCTCGTCCAGCATGTCCTTATAGATGGTGTGGAGGATCGGCTGGGCCATGAGCTCGCTCGCCTTCATCCTCTCGCGGAGCAGGCTCTTCTCCTCCTCTTTAATGACGATAAAGACGAGGACGCCGAAACCAAGGAGGGTAAGTCCTATGGTCAGGTTGAGTATCTTGGATTTGAGTCCTTGACGGAACATTGGGTTCCCGAAGACGAAGGCTTCAAGCGACCATGCCGGGACGCCTTTGGGCCCGGCGACAGCGCCTGTTTACCGAGTGGTTTAACCGAGCGCGAAAAAGAGCGCGGCCGAAAAAAGCGGCCGTCCGTTTTTACGTTCTACGGTTAATAAAAACAGCAATAGAGCTTATGAGAGGGGCCTTTAAGTAGTAATGCCTGGCACGAATTAAAAAAAACGACGAAAAAAAAGGAACTTAGGAGGTTATTATATACCCTTTGAAAATGGAATTCTATTAAAACATCCCCCCTGTGTCAACAAAAAAAGCCCGGGCCGAAGCCCCCGGGAGCCGCGAAAAAAGACGGGATTATGAGGCGATAATATCATATCGGAGCGGGCTTCCTTACCTTTAGGGCTTTATCGACAAAAAAAGGCCCGCCGGAGATCCGGCGGGCCCAGGGAAAAACCGTATATCAACGGCTTATCTCTTCTTCTTTTTGGCCTTGGGGGCGGGCTTGGACTTCGCCTCGAGCTCCTTCTTAACGGCGTCCCTCTCGGCGGTGAGGCTCTCTACCTGGGCCTTCAAGTCCTCGGCCTCTTTCTGAAGGGAAGCGACCTGACCCTTCAGCGTGTTCCCCTCCTCCGTCAGGGTAGCCACCTGGCCCTTCAACTGCTCATTTTCCTGCTTCAACTGCTGGCCGCAGCCGGACACGAAAAGCAGGAGGGCCAATACCATCCCAAAAAGACCTATCTTCTTCGTCATTCCTTCATTCTCCTTTTCCTATTTTTTCGGCTGACCGCCGGGTTATCCCGCGTAGCAGGCCTTTAAAGGGAATAAAGACCCGCAAGGGCCCCCGAAGGCCGCCTGGTCGGACTCAAAAAGCAATTCCGGGTTGTTGAATTTTAAAAAAAAGGGAAATCCATGTCAAGATAAAAAAAGGGGGAAACGCCCTTTCCGGCCCGCGTGCCTTTGATCACTTCATTATTTTTACTCCTCGGGTATAAAGATTATCGAAAACGGGCCGAAAACATATAGTGACCGGCCCGGGTGCCCCTTTTGCGAGTATAATCTCCCTATTGCGGCTTTTTGGTTGACGCGACTTTTCTTTTCTGTTAACATGCGTCGCCTTTTGTAACCGGTCCTGAAAACCCTGAAGCGGAGTCTGATCATGAAAAAGCTCATAAGCAGAAGGTCATTTATCAAGGCCGCAATTGTAGGGACACTGCTCCTTTTCGGCAAACCCGCGCTCGCAACCGAGCTCATCGAAGAGGAGTCCTCGTCCTCGGACCTCCTCCTCGACGCGGCGACCCCTGGGGAGACTATCAAAGACCTCTATGGGGACGCGGTAACGGAGAACCTCCCTGAGGGACGCTTAAGACTCTACCGCCCGAGGATGAACGAAAAGCTCGACGTCACGTTCAGGAACTCTAAAGGCGAATACGACGAGCAGGCGCTGAAAGCCATCAACCACCTCTTCCGCTGCCATCACAACGACGAAGAGACAGATATCGACCCCCGCACCATCGAGTTCCTTAACGCCGTGGACAAGGAGATCGGCAAAGGCGACAACCTCATCCATGTGGTCTCGGGCTATAGGTCGAAGAAGTATAACGACATGCTCCGTAAAAAGATGAGGCGGAGGGTCGCCAAGAACTCGCTCCACCTCTACGGCAAGGCGGTCGACATACGGATACCCGACATCAAGACCAAGGTCTTAAGGCGCACCGCGCTCGATCTCGAGCTCGGCGGCGTAGGGTATTACCCGAGGGCCGGTTTCGTCCACCTCGACTCCGGCAGGGTCCGCCGCTGGTGACGCACTCCCCTTTTTACCCGTTATAAACCCCTTAAAACAACCTTAAACCACTCCACACAGGCCTTGACCCGTTCAAGGCCTGTGTGGTAATCTATGTTGCTTATGAAAAAGCCCAGCTATTTCCCTTCGTTAGAGGTCTTCAGGGACAAGGCGAAGACCTCCAACGCCGTCCCGGTCTTCAGAGACATCCTCGCCGACACCGAGACCCCGGTATCGGCGTTCATGAAGATAGATACCGGCGCCGACGCATTTCTCCTTGAGAGCGTCGAGGGCGGCGAAAAATGGGGGCGGTTCTCCCTTATCGGGGCCTCTCCCATGAGGGTCGTCCGGGCAAAGGGCAATGCCGTCGAGATAATCGAGGGCGGCGCTACAAGGACCGTCGAAGGAGACCCGGTCGAGGTGCTCCGCGGGCTCATGTCGTCGATCAGGGCCGCCGAGGTCGAGGGCGCGCCGAGGTTCGCGGGCGGCGCCATAGGCTACATGGGCTATGACATCATCCGGCACATAGAGAGACTGCCTGACACGGCCCCGAAAGACCTCGATCTCTACGACCTCTTCTTCATATTCACCGACACATTCCTCGTTTTCGACAACGTCGAGCACAAGATAAAAGTCGTCGCCAACGCCTTCCTTAACGACGGCGACGACCCGGGAGAGGCCTACGGAAAGGCCACGGCGAAGATAGACGCCTTGATAGGGCGGCTCAGGAACACCGGCCTCCCGGCAAGGAAGGAAGCTGCCGAAAACAAAGACCACTCTATCGCGTCCAACTTCAAAAGGGATGACTTCCTGAAGGCCGTCGACGCGACCAAGGGTTATATCCTCGACGGCGACATCATACAGGCGGTCCTCTCGCAGAGGTTCTCTACCCCCCTCGACGTCGAGCCCTTTGACATATACAGGGCGCTCCGGGTAGTGAACCCCTCGCCTTACATGTTTTTCCTCAGGCTCGGGGACTTAACGCTCGCAGGGTCCTCCCCCGAGATACTCGTAAGGGTCGAGGGCGACGACATCAACCTGAAACCCATAGCAGGGACGAGGAAGCGCGGGCGGGACGACGAGGAAGACCTCTCCCTCGAAAAAGACCTCCTCGCCGACCCGAAGGAAAGGGCCGAGCACATCATGCTCGTGGACCTCGGCAGGAACGACATCGGCAGGGTCGCACGCGCCGGGACGGTCGAAGTCGACGAACTCATGACAATAGAGCGTTACTCCCATGTAATGCACATCGTCTCGAACGTCAAAGGCCTCCTTAAAAAGGAACTCTCCGCCTTCGACGCCTTCAGGTCGTGTTTTCCCGCGGGGACATTGACCGGCGCGCCGAAGGTCAGGGCGATGCAGATAATCGAAGAGCTCGAGCCGTGCAAGAGAGGCGTCTACGGCGGCTCGGTCGGGTACTTCTCATACACGGGCAACATGGACATGTGCATCACCATAAGGACGCTCGTCATAAAGGACGGCTCCATATACATTCAAGCCGGGGCCGGGATAGTCGCCGACTCGGTCCCTGAAAAAGAATTCGAGGAGACCGAGAACAAGGCGCGCGGCATGCTCAAGGCCGTCGAACTCGCGAGGGGGGGCCTCATATAATGCTCCTCATGATAGACAACTACGACTCCTTCACCTTCAACCTCGCGCAGTATTTCATGGAGCTCGGGGCAGAGGTGAAGGTATTCAGGAATGACGCGATAACGATAGCCGAGATCGAAAAGCTCGCCCCGAGGAGGCTCGTCATTTCTCCGGGGCCGTGCGACCCGCCCAAGGCCGGGATATCGGTAGCCGCCATAAAACACTTCGCGGGCAAGGTCCCGATCCTCGGCGTATGCCTCGGGCACCAATCTATCGGCTACGCCTTCGGGGGAGAGGTCGTCAAGGCGGCGCGCCTCATGCACGGCAAGACCTCGATGGTCTACCACGACTCAAGGACCATCTTCGAAGGCATCCCGAACCCCTTCGAGGCGAACAGATACCACTCTCTCATCGTAAAAAAAGAGACCCTGCCCGATTGTTTTGAAGTAAGCGCGTGGACAGAGGCCGACGAGATAATGGGGCTTAGACATAAGTCGCTACCCATCGAAGGCGTGCAGTTCCACCCGGAATCCATCCTTACGAGCTCGGGCAAGGATATCTTGAGGAACTTCCTTGAGAGGTACAAATAGATGACAATAAAGGACGCGATAGCGAAGGTAGTTAAGGGCTCCGACCTCTCCGAAGACGAGATGGTCTCCGTGATGAACGAGGTCATGACCGGTGGGGCCTCCCCGGCCCAAATTGGCTCGTTCATTACGGCGCTACGCATGAAGGGCGAGACTGTTGCCGAGATAACCGGCACCGCGCGAGTAATGCGCGAAAAAGCTACGAAGGTCGAGGCGGGAGGCGACGTGCTGGACACCTGCGGCACGGGCGGGGACGAGTCCATGACATTCAACATCTCGACGGCCTCGGCGTTCGTAGCGGCAGGGGCCGGGCTCATCGTTGCCAAGCACGGCAACCGCTCGGTATCTTCAAGGAGCGGCTCGGCTGACGTATTACGCTCACTCGGCGTCAATATCGAGGCGGAGGTGTCTCGCGTAGAGGAGTGCATCTCTGAAGCGGGCATAGGCTTTCTCTTCGCCCCCATGCTCCACGGCGCGATGAAGTACGCCGCTCCCGTAAGACGCGAAATCGGCATCCGCTCGATATTCAATATACTCGGCCCGCTCACCAACCCGGCCGGGGCCAGGAGGCAGGTCCTCGGCGTGTATGACGCGGCGCTGACAGACATCCTTGCCAAGGTCCTATTCAACCTCGGCTCGACGCACGCCTTCGTCGTCAGGGGCGAGGACGGGCTTGATGAGATAACGCTCACGAAAGAGACGCGCGTAACAGAGCTCAAGGACGGGAACATAAAGACCTATCACATAAAGCCCGAGGACTTCGGGTTCGAGCGGTGCGCGCCGGAGGCGCTCAAAGGCGGCGACCCGGAGGAGAACGCGCGGATAATAACGGACGTGCTCGAAGGCAGAAAGGGCCCGGCAAGGGACGTCGTACTCCTTAACTCAGCCGCCGCGATAACAGCCGGGGGAAAAGCGCATTGCATGGAAGAAGGCATCGCGCTCGCCCACGGTTCGATCGACTCGGGCTCCGCGCTTGAGAAGCTCATTAAGCTCAAAAGGATATCCAACAGATGATACTCGACGAGATAGTTGCGAACAAACGGCAGGAGCTCGAGAGCGTAAAGGCGTACACGACGATAGCCGAGCTCGAAAAAAAGATACTGCTCACGAAACCGGTCCGCGACTTCGCTTCCGCCATAACGATAAAGCCCGCGCCGAAGACGGTCCGGATAATAGCGGAGGTAAAGAGGGCATCGCCCTCGAAGGGGATATTGAGGGAAGAGTTCATCCCCTACGACATCGCGCGCGCATACGAGGTCGGCGGCGCGGCGGCCGTCTCGGTCGTGACCGAAGAGAAGTACTTCAAGGGCAAGCTCGATTATCTGACACCCATAAAGAGCCACCTGAGGATCCCTATCCTCCGGAAGGACTTCATCTTCGACGACTTTCAGATGTATGAGTCCCGGGCCGCCGGCGCGGACGCCGTCCTCCTCATAGCCTCGATACTCGATGACGAGAGGCTTAAGGAGCTTATGGCGCTCGCCTCGAAACTCGGCATGCAAACGCTCGTCGAGGTCCACGACGAGGCGGAGATGAAGAGGGTCGTCGATTCCGGCGCGAAGATAATCGGCATCAACAACAGGGACCTTAAGACCTTCAAGGTCGACCTCGAGACGACGCTCCGGCTCGCTCCGCTCGTCCCCGAGGACAGGCTCATAGTGAGTGAGAGCGGAATAGAGAGCTTCGGCGATATCCTGACCCTCATGGAAGCGGGCGTGAGCGCGGTGCTCATCGGAGAGGCCCTTGTCCGCGAAGTAGAGATAATAAAGAAGGTGAAGGAGCTCCGGGGCATACTCCCGCCGAAGTAGCCCATGCCGGTAAGAGTAAAGATATGCGGGATAACTAACATCGAAGACGCCGAGGCGGCCGTCTCGTTCGGCGCCGACGCGCTCGGGTTCATCTTCTATGGAAAAAGCCCGCGCTACATAGACCCTGTCCACGCCGGCTCGATAATCAGGGCGCTGCCTCCTTTTGTCGTAAAAGTCGGCGTATTGGTAAATGAAACGCTCGAAGAGGTACGCCGCGTAAGGGAAGAGGCCTCGCTCGACAGGGTCCAGCTCCACGGGGACGAAACGCCGGAGTATTGCGCGGAAGTCGGCGCGGGCGTCATCAAGGCATTCAGGATAAGGGGCCGGACAGACATCGATAAGCTTGCCTTGTACGATGTCCCGGCCTTCCTCCTCGACACATACAAGGAGGGCGTGCCCGGCGGCACCGGAGAGACGTTTAACTGGGAAATAGCTGTTGAAGCATCCGCCGAACGGCGTATAATATTATCCGGCGGGCTGAATGCGGAAAATGTGGCTATGGCGATAAAGACCGTCAGGCCCTACGCGGTGGACGTAAGCTCAGGCGTGGAAGCCGCGCCCGGAAAGAAGGACTTGGAGAAGATGAAAAAGTTTATCGACGAGGCAAAGACCGCATGAAGAGGACACCGGACGCTTTAGGCCACTTCGGCATATACGGCGGCAGGTATATTTCAGAAACGCTCATGCCCGCCGTACAGGAGCTCGAAGAGGCGTACAACAAATGGCGTACAAACGCCGACTTCAAGGCCGAGTTCGCCTATTATCTGAAGGAATACGTAGGACGCCCCACCCCGCTCTACTTCGCCGAGAGGCTCACGCGGAAGACCGGCGGGGCCGATATCTATCTTAAGAGAGAAGACCTCTGCCACACCGGCGCGCACAAGATAAACAACACTATCGGACAGATACTCCTCGCCAAGAGGATGGGCAAAAAGCGCATCATAGCCGAGACCGGCGCGGGACAGCACGGGGTGGCGACAGCCACGGTCGCCGCGATGTTCGGGCTCGAGTGCGAGATATACATGGGCGAGGACGACATAAAGAGGCAGTCGCCCAACGTCTTCAGGATGAAGTTGCTCGGCGCGAAGGTCACGCCAGTGACCTCAGGGTCCAAAACGCTCAAGGACGCGATGAACGAGGCCCTGCGCGACTGGGTGACTAACGTCTACAACACATTCTATATCATCGGGACCGTAGCCGGGCCGCACCCGTACCCGATGCTGGTCCGCGACTTTCAGTCGATCATAGGCACTGAAGCGCGTAGACAAATAAAGGATAAAACAGGGAGGCTCCCGGACGAACTCATCGCATGCGTCGGGGGCGGCTCTAACGCGATGGGGCTATTCCATCCGTTCCTCGAAGACGCGGGAGTAAAGATGACCGGCGTCGAGGCAGGCGGCCACGGTTTGTCTACCGGCATGCACGCGGCATCCATAAACGGCGGTAGAGTCGGCGTGCTCCACGGCAACAAGACCTATTTATTGCAGGACAAGTTCGGGCAGATAATAGACACGCACTCGATATCCGCCGGGCTCGATTACCCCGGGGTCGGCCCCGAGCACGCGTACCTCCACGACGCAGGGCGCGTCAATTACGTCACCATCAAGGACAGCGAGGCGCTCGACGGTTTCAAGGCCTTGACCTTATCCGAAGGCATCATCCCGGCGCTTGAGAGCTCGCACGCCGTCGCGCACGCGATAAAGGCCGCAAAGGAGCTCGGCAAAGGCAGGCTCATCATCGTGAACCTCTCGGGCCGGGGTGACAAGGACCTCAACACCGTATCCAAGGCGTTCAACTTCGAGCTATAGGGAAACCCCAATGACCACGACCATCGCAAGCGGCAGGATAGAGGCGGCCTTCGAAAGGCTTAAGATAGAGGGGAGAAAGGCGCTCATAACGTTCATCACCGCCGGAGACCCCGACCTCCCTGCCACCAAGGACATAATACTCGCGCTTGAGGAAGCCGGGGCCGATATAATAGAGCTCGGCGTGCCGTTCTCGGACCCCATGGCCGACGGCCCGACGATACAGGCATCTTCGGAACGCGCGGTAAAGAAGGGCACTCACCTTAAGGATGTGCTCCGGCTCGTCAAGGAAGTCCGGAAAGAAACCCAAATCCCTATCGTCCTCTTCGGCTACTACAACCCCGTATTCAACTACGGGCTCGAAAAATTCGCGCGCGACGCAAAGGCCGCGGGAGTAGACGGCGCGCTCATCGTGGATCTGCCCGCCGAAGAGTCCGGAGAGCTCAAGGACAGGCTCGATGACGGGTCTCTCGACATGATCTTCCTCTTGACGCCGACCTCCAACGCCGCTCGTATGAGGCTTATCGCCTCAAAGGCTTCGGGCTTCATCTACTTCGTCTCGGTAACGGGCGTCACCGGCGCGCGCTCATCGGTCTCGGGCGACGCAAAGGGCTATGTGGCGAAGATAAGAAAAGTCACGGACCTGCCCGTCGGCGTAGGCTTCGGCATCTCCACCCCGGCCCAGGCCAGGGAGGTCGCCAAATACGCGGACGCGGTCATCGTCGGAAGCGCCATAGTGAACGTCATAGCGAAGAACTCCGGGAACAAAAAAAGGCTCGTCGGAGAGGTCAGGAGATTCGTTTCCGGCCTCCGGGCCGCGATGGATTCATAACCCTTTAATCCAGGGCGCCGCATGGCAGAGAAGAGAAAAGCCAGGGAGAAGACCGCGAGAGAAAAGACGGATATCCTCGCATGCCGCAAGCAGCTCGATGTGATGAACATCGAGCTCGAGATCTACAGGGAGATAGGCGGGCTCGCGGTCAAGGGGGCGTCAAAGTCCTCGATACTCAACAGGCTCATGGACTTTACGCTTAACGCGATGGAGACAAAGTCCGGGACGCTCTATCTGCTGGACGACGCCTCGAACGAGCTCTCCTTCGAGGTGGTCAAAGGCCCGCTCGCCCGTAAGCTCAAGGGCCTGCGCATGAAGAACGAGGCCGGCATAGCAGGCCACGTGCTCAAGACCGGCAGGCCCTATATAAGCTCGAACCTTGGGACGGACAAGCACTGGCTCGGCATAAAGACCTCGAAAGAGCACGGCAACATGCTCGCAGTGCCGCTCTTCAGGAAGAAACGGGCCATAGGCGTCATAGAGGTAATCAACAAGATAGACTCAAGGCCCTTTACAAGGGCGGATCTGAAGACGCTCAAATCGCTCGCCAACCACTTCTCCATAATCATGGAGAGGGCCGAGCTCTTCTCCGAGCTCGACGGCAGGCTCCGGCAGTTCTCGACTTTGCAGGAGGTGGGGAACCTCCTTAACTCCACGCTCGACCAGAAGATAGTCAGGCACAGGGCGATGGAGGCGATAACATCGATAATGCGCGCCGAGGCGGGCTCGCTTCTCCTTGTGGATGAGAAGAACAAACAGCTCTACTTCGAGGTCGCGCTCGGCGAGAAGGGCGACAAGATAAAGGAAGTCCGCCTGAACATCGGCGAGGGCATCGCCGGATGGGTCGCCAAGCACGGCAGGCCCCTTGTCATAAACGACGTCGCAAGGGACAGGCGCTTCCAGTCCAACGTGGACAAGAAGTCGAGGTTCACGACCCGCGACATGGTCTGCGTCCCGGTCCGCATAAAGGGCAAGGTAATAGGCGTCCTTCAGGCGATCAACAGGATAGGCGGGACATTCGAGAAGGAGGACATGCGCCTCTTCCAGCTCTTCTCGAACCAGGTCGCCATCGCGCTCGACAACGCGCGGCTTTACGAGGAGATCAGGGAGACCTTTCACGCGACGTCCGAAGCGCTCGCCGAGGCGATAGAAAAACGGGACCCGTACACGGGCGGACACACAAAAAGGGTCTTCGAGTATTCGCTCGCCATAGGCAAGCACATGGAGATGACGCCGAAGTCGCTCGAGATATTGAAGCTCTCGGCCGTCCTCCACGACATCGGGAAGATCGGCATAGAGGACAGGATATTAAGAAAAGACGCGCCGCTCGACGCCGACGAGGCCGCGATGATGCGGCTCCACCCGCAGTACGGGGCCGAGATAATGAAGCACGTGCCGCAATTGAAGGACATCATCCCGGGCATGCTCTACCATCACGAGCGCATCGACGGCCAGGGCTACCCCAGGGGGTTCAAAGGGGATCAGATACCGCTCATAGCCCGCATAATATCGGTCGCCGACACCTACGACGCCATGACGACGACCCGGCCGTACAGGAAGGGGCTCCCCCCGGAGGTCGCGATAGCCGAGCTCAAGAAATACATCGGGGTGCAGTTCGACGGGAAGGTGGTCGAGGCCTTCATGAGGGCCTTCGAAAGCGGGGACATAACCGGCGCGATACCGAACGCCGCGTCCGGGGCTTAAAGGCAAATCAGGGGAAGAACAGGGAATGATCTGGTTTAAAAAAGACATACTTACGAACGGCGACGAAGGGAAAAGCGTAAAGGTCCCCATCGGCCTCTGGGTCAAGTGCGAGAACTGCGGGGAAATAATCTACAAGAAAGAGGTCGAGCGGAACCTCGACGTCTGCCCCAAGTGCAACTACCACTTCCGCATCTCGGCGCATTCGAGGCTCAACATCGTCATGGACGAGGGGTCCTTCAGGGAGTTCGACACCCAGATGGAGCCGATCGACGGGCTCGACTTCCGCGATCTCAAAAAGTACAAGGACCGGATAAAGGCCTCCCAGAAAGAGACGCGCCTTAAGGACGCAATCGTCACCGGAGAAGGGACTATAAACGGCGAGAGGGCCTGTGTCGCCGTCTTCGAGTTCTCGTTCATGGGCGGCTCGATGGGCTCGGTCGTCGGAGAGAAGATAGCCCGCGCCGTGGAAAGAGCGATAGCGCAGAGGTGCGGTGCCGTCATATTCTCGTCCTCGGGCGGCGCGCGGATGCAGGAGTCGATATTGTCCCTCATGCAGATGGCAAAGACCTCGGCCGCGCTCGCAAAGCTCAGGGAGGCCGGGCTCCCGTACATCTCGGTCGTTACCGACCCCACCATGGGCGGCGTCACGGCAAGCTTCGCCATGCTCGGCGACGTCATAATAGCCGAGCCCCGCGCTCTCGTCGGGTTCGCCGGGCCGAGGGTCATAGCCGAGACGATACGGCAGAAACTCCCCGAAGGCTTCCAGAGGGCGGAATACCTCCTCGATCACGGGATGATAGACATGATAGTGGAGAGGAAGATGATGAAGGACACGCTCTCGCGCCTCCTCTCCATGCTCTCGCAAAATGCCGGGTAACGCGCTCGCCTTCCTCTACGGCCTCCAGAGGCACGGGATAAGGCCCGGGCTCGAGCGCGTGGAAAAGCTCCTCGGCCTCCTCGGCAACCCCCAGAACGACTTCCTATCCATTCACATAGCCGGGACAAACGGCAAGGGCTCGACCTCGGCCTTCGCGGCCTCGATACTCAGAGAAGCGGGATTCAGGACCGGACTCTACACCTCCCCTCACATCAATAGATTCAACGAACGGATACAGGTAAACGGCCGCGCGATAAACGACGCGGACCTCGCGCGCATCACCTCCCTCATAAGGAAGGCGGCCCGCGGCGTCAAGGGCCAGCTCTCGTTCTTCGAGTTCACGACCGCGCTCGCCTTCCTGTACTTCAGCGAAAAAAAGACCGACGTCGCCGTCATCGAGACCGGCATGGGCGGCAGGTGGGACGCGACGAACGTCGTAACTCCGCTCGTCTCGGTCATCACGAACGTCGGCCTCGACCATACGGCGCATCTTGGAAAGACCCTTCCCGAGATTGCCTTCGAGAAAGCCGGGATAATAAAGTACGGAGTGCCTGTGGTCACCGGCGAGACCGGCAAGGCCGCGCTCTCGGTCGTCTCCAAAAGGGCGCTGGAGCTCGACTCCCCGCTACTGGCCATGGGACGCGCCTTCGATATCGACGGCGACGAGAGGTCCGCCCGTTACACCGGGCTGGACGGCCGGATAAAAGGGCTCAAGCTCAGCCTTTCCGGCGCGCACCAGCTCGATAACGCCTCCGTCGCCCTTGCGGCCATGGAGTGCGTAAGGATGTACGGGCTCCACATATCGGCTAAGGCCGTAAGGGACGGACTCAGAAAGGCCTCGTGGCCGGGGAGGCTTGAGGCCGTGGGCAAACGCCCGCTCGTCCTCCTTGATGCCGCCCACAACCCGGCGGGCGCGAAGGCCCTCGGGGCCTTTCTCGAAAGGCTCGGCAAAAGGCGGCTCTCCCTCGTCATCGGGGTCATGAACGACAAGGACATAAAAGGGATCTTCAAGGAGCTATTGCCCTTCGCCGATACCGTCTACCTCGCCTCTCCCGCGATAGAGCGCTCGGCGCCGGTAGAGCTCCTCGAAAGGCTCGCCCTGCCCTACAAAAAGCGCGTCATTGCCTCCGGGTCCGTAAAAGAAGCATGCCGCCTTGCGATCAAAGAGGCCGGTCCAAAAGACGCCGTATGCGTCACCGGCTCCATATTCACCGTGGGCGAGGCGCGCGGGTATCTCGTTAAATCGGCGAAATAGCCCTCCCCGCCCCCCTCGTAAACTTGTAAACAGCCCTTTTCTGTGCTATTTTCCTCTCACCTGTTAAAAACACCTTTATAATGAAATCAAAAAAACTCGTCCTCCTCATAACCCTGTTCCTCGCGCTGATACTCCCGGCCTTCGCCATGGCCGAGGAGCCGCTTTTTAACGGCGGCCTTCCCATAGAGATAGACGCGGACTTCATCACCTACGAAAAAGAGACCGAGACCTACTACGCGCGCGGCTCCGTCGAGATAAGGCAGGAGGGTGTGACCTTAAGGACCGACGAGATAATCCTCGACATGGCCTCCGGGGTCGCTACGGCAAAAGGCAAGGTGACCGGGATCGACGAGGGCGGCTCGACGCTTACGGGCGTCGGCCTTACCTTCGACATAAAGGCGAAGACCGCGGTCCTCGCCAACGCGCGCCTGTTCTACGCCGAGGAGGGGATATACATCACCGGCGGGGTCGTCGAAAAGACAGGGACGGAGTCGTACTCGGCTAAGGAGGTCACGTTCACTTCCTGCGAGTGCGAGGAAGGCGAATCCCCGGCGTGGTCCTTCGCGGCCACCTCGGCGGACGTCACCTTCGGCGAGTTTCTGACCGGCTGGAACGCCCGGTTCCAGATAAAGGACGTCCCTGTCTTCTACTTCCCCTATGTCACGGTCCCGGTAAAGAGGGAGAGGCAGACCGGGTTCCTGCCGTCTGAGCCGGGGTTCTCGGAGCTACGCGGCTTCGTCCTCGACAACTCCTTTTTCTGGGCGATATCGGACAGTCAGGACGCCACGTTCTACCTCGATATCGAGACGAAACGCGGCATAGGCGTCGGGACCGAGTACAGGTACTTCAGGACCGCCGAGAGTTACGGCGAGGCCCTTCTCTACCACTTCAGCGAAAACGACATAGGGCGCGTAAGGGAGTTCAGGGAGGACGTCGACAACCTGTCGAGACCCGAGACGGCCTCCAACGACAGGTGGCGGATAAAGTACAGGCACACGGAGCTCCTCTCGGACTTTTTAAATATCAAGGCCGATATAAATGTGGTGAGCGACGACGAGTACTTCCTCGACTTCGGGGCGGGCGGGGACGAGCGGTCGCTGGAATCGATCGAATCCAACGTGTCGGTGACAAAGAGCTGGAACGGCTACAGCCTCGTCGGACAGCTCCGGGTCTTCAACAACCTCCTCGACGCCGACGACTCGGAAACGCTCCAGAGGCTCCCGGAGATAACGCTCACCGGGTCCGACAAGCGGATATTGAACACCCCTTTCTATTTCTCATCCGAATCCTCGTTCGTCAACTTCTACAGGGAAGAGGGGGCCGAGGGCGACAGGCTGGACGTACACCCGAGGGTCTCTCTCCCCATGAGCCTCAACGGTTACGCCGACTTCACCGTCTCCTTCGCGCCGAGGGGGACGTTCTACGTCGTAAGAAACCACCCGGGGGGCACGTACCTCGACAGGTTCCTCTACGACGCGGAGGCCGACCTTACGACGACGTTCGTAAGGGTATTCCAGACCGACGGGGAATGGCTCTCCGCCGTAAAGCACACGATAAGGCCCAAGCTCTCGTACACATATATCCCGGACACCGAGCAGACGGACCTGCCGGACTTCGACTCCGTCGACGAGATAGTAAAGACGAACAGCATAACCTACTCCGTCAATTCCACGCTTACGGGAAAGCTCAGGGAGGGCGGAGGCGCTCTTTACCACGACTACATCTACTTCGATCTAAGCCAGGCGTTCGACATAAACGAGGCTACGCGGAAGGGGGAGACCGAGGACGACAAGAAAAAGCCCTTCAAGGAGATCACGGGCGAATTGATCGTGAAACCGACGACCGCCACGGTCGTTACGGGAAAGGGCAAGTTCGACGTGTATGACTCGCTCTTTTCAAGCTTCGACGCATCTTTCGCGACCTCGACAGGCCGCGGGGACTCCCTGAACCTCGCATACAGGTTCGTCCGGGATTCCACCAGCTACCTCGAGGCCTCGGCCAGGGTCCGCCTGACGGAGCCTCTGGACTTCATCTACCTCAACAGGTACTCTTACGATGAATACAGGTCGCTTGAGGCCTCCTACGGGTTCGAGTACAGGCACCAGTGCTGGTCCGCCCAGTTCGGCTACACCGACCGGCTTGAGGAGAAACTCCTCTTCGTAACCTTTAATTTAAAGGGGCTCGGCAAGCTCGCCGGTTTCGAAGGGTCGCTCACGCGCTAACCCCCTCGAATTCCTTAGAATCATTGACACTGCCGGCTTTTTTAAGTTAAACTGTTTCCTGCCGTAATATTCACGGAGCCCGGCGCTCCAGGGACGGCTTGCGCGGCCGGAGTACGAAAGACGCTAAAGATGGCCCAAAAAAAAGAACCTATCGAGATCCATTGCCTCGACTGCAACACCGGGTTCAGGTTATGGGTGCCCCTTGATGATATAAAGGAGTGGGCGGCCGGGGTGCGCGTCAACTGCATCCGTTGCGGCGCCCAGCACTTCGTGAGAAAGGCGGCCGGCGGCTCGTTCGAGGCCCTGCCGCTAAGACAGCCGAAGGGCGACGACAGGCCCTCCCCGCCGAAGGCCAAACCCGCGCGGGAGGCCGTACAGGCCCCGGCGAGCGCGCCTGCCATGCAAACGCCCTCCCGCGAGACCGCCCCGGCCGAAGAACCCAACGCCGAGACGATACTCCTCATAGAGGACGACAAGCTCGCAAGGGACATGGTCCAGAACACCCTGAAGGACGTCGGCATAAGGCTTGTGAGCGCGAAGAACGCCGCCGAGGCCCTTAAGACCTTGAGGACCGAGCGCGTGAACCTCATCGTCACGGACCTGTACCTTAAGAACCCCGCCGACCCGGAGTCTCTCATAGACGGCGAAGACCTCCTTAAAAGGGTCGTCGCCTCGGGCATGAACATCCCGGCGATCATAACGACGGGCAAGGACATACTCGACGACCTCGTCCTCGACCCCAAATGGTTCGACCTGCATGTGAAGGGCTTTATCCAGAAGGGGAACCCCTTCTGGGCGGAAGAGCTGAAGCTGAAGATCAAAGAAGTGATGTACAAGGATTGACAGGTCCCGCGCCTGCCCCCGCTTTTTTACCCGCTCTCGACCCGAAAAAAACCCTATAGCCCCTTCTTTGAGAGGTCCCTTTCGAGGAAGGCGTACGCGCTGTGGTTGTGGATCGACTCCCAGTTCTCGGCCTCTACCATGAACCATCTTATAGACTTTATCTTCTTGAGGTTCAGCGCGACCTCCCTTACGACGTCCTCGACGAACATGGGGTTGTCATAGGCCTGCTCGGTGATATGCTTCTCATCGACTCTTTTAAGCAACGAATAGACCGGGCTCGAGGCCGACTTTTCCACCGCCTTCACTATGTCCTCTATCCAGACGAAACCGTCGAAGCGTACCGCGACGTTCACTATCCCCCTCTGGTTGTGCGCGCCGCGCTCGCTTATCTCCTTGGAGCAGGGGCAAAGGGTCGAGACCGGCACCGAGACCGAGAGCACGAAGTCGCGCTTCTCCCTGAGCTCCCCCGAGTAGGAGCACCTGTACTCCATGAGCCCCTTTGATTTCGAGACCGGCGCGGACTTCTCTATAAAGTACGGGAACTCAACGTGGAGGTGGGCGGTCGAGGCGTTGAACCTTTTTTTCATCTTCCCGAGTATCTCCGGGAAGTTCCTGACAGATATCTCGCCCCTGTGCTCGTTCAGAATT
Organism: Deltaproteobacteria bacterium; assembly: GCA_016182655.1. GTDB lineage: Bacteria > Desulfobacterota > GWC2-55-46 > GWC2-55-46 > GWC2-55-46 > GWB2-55-19. Next base: position 47,422 of record JACPGB010000022.1, on the reverse strand, counting down.
TCTATGAACCTCGACATGTGCGTGCCCTTGAACTGGTGGGGGAGGTCGACGTACATGTTTATGGAGGCTATCGTGTGCTGGAACTTGTTCTTCCTGTCAAGCACGACTATCGGATAGCGGATGTCCTTTACGCCGACCTTGTCGATGGCTATGCGCCTTGAGTCAGGACCGGCCTGGACGTCCGTCAGTATCTTTTTTGCCATTCCGTTAAAATACCTTTTTTATTCAGAGTACGAGGCCGAGGCGGTCTCGGATTCCCAGACGCGCACGCCCGATACTTTTATGTTGCCGCCGTTCAAAGCCTTCGAGAGCAGAATGAATATGTGCCTCGAGATGTTCTCGGCTGTAGCGTTCTCCTTGTCGAACGGAGGGACCTCGTTAAGATACCTGTGGTCGAGGCCGTCGACTATCTTATTCAATGCGCCTTTCAGGGCCTTGAAATCAAGCGCCATGCCGAGCTTATCGAGCCTCTCCGCCCTGACGCTCGCCTCGACCTTCCAGTTGTGGCCGTGGAGGTTTTCGCACGCGCCCTCGTAGCCACGGAGGTTGTGGGCCGATGAAAAATGGGAAGTAACCGTCAGTTCGTACATATAAACAGTTTAACACGATTGGTCGGCTCAAAATCAATAAAAAAAGGGTTAAAAGCGTATTAAGTAATGGACGCCCCCTGTCTTTATGGCTTGACTTTACCCTCCCCCAACGGCTATCCTGTTTGTTGCAAAAAATCGTTCCGGAAGGGAATGTGACCCCATGAAAAAGCATTTATTGAGCCTCTCTGCCGCCCTCGCCGTCTTCGCCTTTTCAGCTACTGCGCACGCCACGGTACAGGCGGAGCAGGCCAAGCCGGCGGCCGCTCCGGTACAGGCCGCCTCTATCGCCGGCGCGCCGGGAAAGACCGTTTTCGACGCATCCCACTCCGAGATATTCTCTCCGGTAAAGGAAGGCCCGCTCAACTACACCGGCTTCTATAACGCAATAAAGAAGTCGGGCGAGGAGGTCTCCCTGAACGAGGGGCAGATAAACACGGACGCTCTCGCGCGCGCTACCACCTATGTCATAGCCGGGCCTGCCCAGCCAATAGCACGGGGCGAGATCGCCGCGCTAACCGATTTTGTAAATAACGGCGGCAACCTCCTCGTCCTCCTCCACATCTCGGGGCCGGTAGCCCAGCTTACCGAGGAGTTCGGGATAATCGTCTCCAACTTCGTGATATCCGAAAAAACAGGCAACATAAAGAAGCAATCGCAGGACTTCTATGTCTCGGCAATCGCCCCACACCCGGTGACGGCGGGAGTGAAGAAGCTCGCCGTTTTCGGGACGTGGGGCTTGCTTGCCGAGGGCAAAGCCAAGGCCGTCGCCTCAACCTCTGACAAGGCCTGGGCCGACATGAACAGGGACAGGAAGCTCGGCAAGGACGAGCCGGTGCAGGCCTTCGGCATAGTCGCGGTCGCCGAGTACGGCAAGGGCAAGGTCGTGGTCGTCGCCGACGACGCGCCGTTCGCCAACAAGTTCATCGGAGAGGCCGACAACAGGAAGCTCGCCGATAACATCATCAGGTGGTTCAGGGAATAAGGGATGTCGAAGGTCTGGCGTTTTTTTGCGTCCCTCTGGCTGACGATCATACTCGCGTTCGTCATCTGCGTCGTCGCGGCGCTGGGGTCGCTCCTTACCATGAAGTACCCCCGGTTCTACAGGGGGCTCGACCAGGAGATACTCTTTCCGTGGCTCGCCGATGAAGGGCTTAAACACCTGCCGCTCACGCTCTGGATGTATGCGCTCGTCTTTCTCGTTTCCCTCTTTACGATAAACACGGTCGTCTGCACGCTCGATAAGGTCTGGCTCATCTTAAGGTCGAAGAGGCCTGTACAATCGTTCTTCCCGCACATCGTCCATATCGGTTTTCTCCTCGCCCTGCTCGGCCACCTCGCGGGGTCGGTCGGCGGCTTCAGGAGCCCCGGGAACGTCGTGTTCAAGGGGGGCTCCGTGCCAGTGCCGAACGCGCCGGGTTTGAGCGTGCGCCTGAATGAGATGGAAATAAAGGGTAGCGAGGAGCGCGGCCTCGAGTATCTGCGGTCCAACATCACGCTCCTTAAGGACGGCAACGAGGTCAAGACCGGCGACATAGAGATGAACGGCCCGGTCATCTACAAAGGCATCGCCTTCTATCACCTCGACCAGGGGACCTCCCCTGCCGGAATAGTCCTTTCATCCGGCGGAGAATTGATAGAGGCGGACTTTGACTCTGCCTTCAAGACGTCCGACGGCGCGTCTTTCTCGCTCGGGGAGATATACCCGGACTTCGCGCTCGATTCCGACGGCAAGCCCTACAGCCGCTCCAACGACTTCAGGAACCCGCACATGGAGATAAAAGGCCCGGGCTCCGAGACCGCCTTCCTCGACCTCTCGAGGACAGGCACGAGCGTGCGCGCCGGGGGCAAGTCGTTCAGGCTCGAGGACTTCATCGTAAAGGAATACGCGGTCCTTGCCATACACAAAGACCCGGGCATCTGGCTAATCATCGCGGGCTCGGCCGTGCTCGTAATAGGCATGCTCCTCCTCCTCTTTTTCAGGGGTGAGCGGGGCGAGCTCGTAAGACAAAGAGGTTGAAATTATCCGCCACTTGGAATATTCTTCTAACCCCGCCCGTAAATGGGGATGGGGCTGAAGGAATACCCTTTCCGCGTGGTATTTACGCTTAAACAAATAAGGAGACTCTGCCTTGCTCTACGAACTTCTTGTACTGGGCTTTTATCTCGTCGTCATAATAGCGGCGGCCGAGATCTTCACGAACGCGATAGAGGCGTTGGGCGCGAAGCTCAATTTTTCCGAGGGCGTCACAGGCTCTATTTTCGCGGCCGTGGGCACGGCGCTCCCGGAGACGATGGTCCCGCTCGTCGCCATATTCGGAGGCAACTCCGCGCACGTTAGCGAAGAGGTCGGCGTCGGCGCGATACTCGGCGCGCCGTTCATGCTCTCGACTCTCGCGATGTTCCTCATGGGCCTCTCGGCGTGGAAATTCAGGAAGAGAAGGCCCTCGGCGGACGTCACACCCGAGAGGTCCGGTTTCAAGCGCGACATGGAGTTCTTCCTCTTCGCCTTCATACTCTCGTTCCTTGTCGCGTTCACGCCCCACGAGTACAGGTCGGTCAGGCTCTTCGTCTGTTTCGTGCTGGTGCTGACCTACTTCTACTATGTGCTCGAGACGGTCAAGGCGAGCGCCGAGCTCGTGAAGGACGGCCACTCGACCGAGAGCACGAAAGGCCTTTACCTCTCGCTCATATTCAAGGAACATATGGGGACGGTCCTCATACAGCTCCTCTTCGCGCTCGGGCTCATAGTGCTCGGGGCCCGCGGCTTTGTCCACGGGGTCGAAACACTCTCGGAGATACTCCACATGCCGATAATCGCGCTCTCGCTCCTTATCGTTCCCATCGCGACGGAGCTTCCGGAGAAGATAAACAGCATCCTCTGGATAAGAAACGGCAAGGACACGATGGCCATGGGCAACATCACCGGGGCGATGGTATTCCAGGGGAGTCTGCTACCGGCGATAGGCATATTCCTCACGCCCTGGACGCTCAATACCACCGTACTCGCGAGCTGCATCATAACGATAATATCCGCTCTCTGGCTCTACCTCATGGCCGTCAAATTCAAAAGACTCAACCCCCTCTACTTCATACTGAACGGCGTCTGCTACAGCGCCTTTGTCCTCATAGTCGTCTTCATGCTTATCAGATGATGCCGCGGCTACCCGGCGTTTTTTCGACGCCGGGTCCGCGCCCCCCCCCTTGCCCGTTTGCCGGGAGCGATATATAATATCTCATGCATAGGCTTAAAGACTTCTTCCTCTCTACAAGGCCGCAGTTCTTCCCGGGCATAGCTGTCCCCGTCTCATTAGGCGCGTCCGTCGCGTGGCATACCCACGGCGAGTTCCACCCGGCCCGTTTTTTAATCTCTCTTATAGCGGCCGTGCTCTTCCACGGCGGCATGAACGTCCTCAACGACTACTTCGACTTCAAAAACGGCGCGGACAACATAAACACCGCCGCGCTGACGCCCTTTACCGGCGGGAGCCGCTTTATCCAGAACGGGCGCATCACGCCGAGCGAGACCCTTGTTTTCGGGCTCTTGCTCGTTTTACTCGGGTCTATCGCCGGGCTCTACCTCGCCCTCACAATAAACCCTCTCCTCATCGTTATCGGGGCGCTCGGGCTCCTTATAGGTTTTTTCTATTCCGCTCCTCCGGTCTTCCTCGTGGGACGCGGGCTCGGGGAAGCGGCCGTGGGTTTATCGTTCGGAGTGCTGACGGTCCTCGGGGCGTATCTCGTACAGACCGGAGAGCTCGGCGCTCACGCCTTCTTTTCGTCGCTCCCGATGTCGTTCCTCATCGCCGCGCTCCTTTTCATAAACGAGTTCCCTGATTACGAGGCAGATAAAAAGGCGGGCAAAAGGACGCTCGTAGTAAGGCTCGGGCCCGAGCGTGGCAGATGGGGGATACTCGTCATACTCGGTGGGGCATACGCCTCGATCATAGTTGGCGCGGCCTTCGGGGCCCTGCCAAAGGCCTCTCTCATAGCCGCGCTATCCATCGTCACGGTCATACCCGGGGCCGTCGGACTCATAAGGAATTACAAGGGAGGGGCCGCGCTCATCCCTTCGATAAAGTCGATCATCCTCGCGCACCTCTCCACAGGCATTCTACTCATAGTATCGAACCTCATATAATTTCTTCTCCCCCGGCCCCTTGACATTCCTGGAGCCCGTACCTATCCTTTAATTAAACACAGGCCGAAAGGAGGGCTTTCCATGTCGCTTGAAAAATGGAATCCGTTACGGGAGCTTGAGTTCATGAAAAAAGAGATGGACAAGATCTGGGACGATGTCTTTGCCTCGCCGAGACGGGTCGAGGTCCCGTGGAGGAGGCCGGGAGAGAGGGGCGGCGTCACCTCGCCTCCGGTCGATATAATAGACAGGCCGAACGAGATAATCGTGAAGGCCGAGATGCCGGGGGTCGCCAAGGAGAACATCGACATCTCGATGCAGGAGGGGACGCTGACCTTAAAGGGCGAGATAAAGGAAGAGGCCGAGAAGGACGGCGAGTACTCGTACTCCGAGAGGACCTGCAGGTATTATTCCCGCGCCATCAACATCCCGGTGAAGATTGCGGCCGAGGCCATAAAGGCGACGCTCAAGGACGGGATACTCTCGGTCCATCTGCCGAAGGCAGAGGACCTGCAACCCAAGAAGATCAAGGTCGAGATAGCGTAAGCGCGCATCCCACGCCGAACAGACACCGCCCGGTGCAGTCATAGAGCCGCCTGTCAGGGGCGGCGCTCCCCTGCACCTCTCCACAAACCTCCGCTAAAAACCTGCCGCCATACGGCTCTCCCCTCCTTATTATTAAGGAGGGGAGAGCCGTCCGATTTTCATCGGGGCCCCGTCGTCCACACCCTTATGCCGAACTTTTTCGCAAGGAGAGCAAGCCTCTCAAGATGTCTTGAGCCTCCTTCATTTTCAAGTATCAACAGCACCCCCGGCCTCTTCCCGGTCCTCTCGGCGTAGTAGAGAGACTGCCCCACTGCCTCGGCCCACTTGGATGCAAAATCGACCTCAACGGCGTATTCGTCGGTGAGGCAATCGACGCGGGCCTTATCCGGGAGCGTATATTCTACGACCCCGCCCTCCTTGGCGCACCACTCCTCCTGGTACGCCCTCTCGGGCGTGCGCGCAAAGGCAAGGCCCGGCAAAAAAAATGCCAGGGAAAGGATAATGACGGCGTGCCGCATCCTTTACTTCCGGATTGAGATTTTTACGGATTTCGGTCAGAGATGAGTATTTACGAAGCGGCCCGGGCTGAGGCCCGACGAAAGACTTACCGGAAGATCTTATCTGAAAAACCTAAGGAGTCAAGGGGGGGCGGTCAGTCGTTATCTAACGCCTCTGAGTCGGGTACGGCAAGGGGGTTGTTGACGAGCCCGCGCCACTTTATGGCGGCGTCACAGACCGCGATGATTGCGAGAGCGGCCATTGCGGCCACAAGAATGGAGTCCAATCTGAATGTGAACGCATCGGATGGGTTCGCGGCTCCCGCCGCCTTTGCCGAGAATATCCAGAAGAGCTTCCACGAGGCGACGATGGTCATGATGAACATGAATACCATCGGTATGAATGTCACAAGGGCGTATTTGATGTTGTTCGGCTTGAGCTTAAGTATTATCGTCGTGCCGACGGTAAGCGCGAGCGCGGCGAGGAGCTGGTTCGCCACCCCGAACATCGGCCAAATCGTAGAGACAGAGCCCGAGTTTATAAGATACGCCCATGACACCACGACGAGCGCGCTCGTCAAAACCGTCCCCGGCATCCAGTTCGTTTTGCCGAGCGGCTTGTAGACATACGCGCCCAATTCCTGGAGTATGAACCGCGCGACCCTCGTGCCGGTGTCTACCGTAGTCAAGATAAAGAGCGCCTCGAACATGAGCGCGAAGTTGTACCAGTAGGGCATGAGCCCCTTCATGCCGGGGAGGGCCGAGAATATGTAAGACATGCCGACGGCGAGAGATACCGCGCCTCCGGGCCGCCCGGCGACGTTCACGCCGACGGTCTCCGACAATTCATTTATATTCACAGGCGGGAAACCGAGAGCGGCAAGCGCATCGAATGATAATGTCGTGTTTATCGCGAAGTAGTCTCCGGGGATAAGGACGGTCGCCGCTATGATCGCCATTACCGCGACGAACCCCTCGGCGAGCATCGCGCCGAACCCTATTAATTGAATGTCCCCCTCGCTCTTTATCATCTTGGGCGTGGTGCCGGACGAGATAAGCGAGTGGAAGCCGGATATCGCGCCGCAGGCGATAGTTATGAACATGAAGGGGAAGACCGAGCCCGGTATCACCGGCCCGCCGCCGTCTACGAACCTCGTGAAGGCGGGCATCTGTATCTCAGGGGCCATGAATATGACGCCAGCCGCGAGGATCATGACCGTGCCGATCTTCAGATAGGTGGAAAGGTAGTCGCGCGGGCAAAGCAACATCCATACTGGAAGGACAGAGGCGACGAACCCGTAGGCCGCCATGATGACGACTATCGTCGTCTTGTCGAGCGTAAAGAAGGGGCCTAAGAACGATTCAGGTATGTACCTCCCGCTGATGACGGCCGCAAGGAGGAGGGCCACACCTATGACGCTCACCTCTCCGACCTTTCCGTGCCTTATCTTATAAAGATAGAGTCCCATGAAGAGCGCGATGGGGATAGTCGCGAATATAGTGAATGTCCCCCACGGGCTCTTATACAACGCGTTTACTACCGCAAGCCCCAAGCCCGCGAGCGCGACGATGATGATAAAGAGTATGGCAAGCGCGGCGGTAAAGCCTGCAACGGGGCCTATCTCCCTTTTGGCGATCTGGGCGAGCGACGAGCCGTCCCTCCTGACCGAGGCCGCGAGTATCACCATGTCGTGGACGGCGCCGCCGAAGGCGGCGCCGATGAGTATCCAGAGGAAACCGGGGAGATACCCGAACTGCGCGGCAAGCACCGGCCCTATAAGCGGCCCCGCCCCGGCTATGGCCGCGAAGTGGTGGCCGAATAAGACGAGCGTGTGCGTGGGATGGAAGTCCTTGCCGTCGTTATGCCTGTAGGCCGGGGTCTTCCTGCCCTCGTCTATCGCGAGAATCTTAGCCGAAATAAACGCGCCGTAGACCCTGTATATGACGATAAAGAAACAGGCCGAGGCGGTGACGAGCCAGAGCGCGTTCACCGACTCCGACGGGCTGAACACGCGCACCGCGAAGCCGAACGAGACGGCGAAGACGATGGACAATATGGCAAGGATGATGGTCGAGGGCTTCATAGGGCTGAGTAGTATTTTAAGGTAAAGGGAGGGAGGGTGTCAATAAAGGAAGGGCATTGCTGCATTAAGCCCGTGAAAACAGGCTTGAATTACGACCCCTCCCCACCTCCCCTTGTAAAAAGGGGAGGAGTTTAAGATTCCCCTCCTTGACAAGGAGGGGCCGGGGGAGGTCGGCCTTGCGCCCCTTGGTCCAGGTTGCAACACTGAACCAGCAAAAAAACCATATTATTTCTTTAATTCAATTAGATATTTTGCAAGAGCATTATCTATTGTTTGGTCATCTACTACGCCTAATTTATTTACAATCTTTATGTAATCCGCCCTGTCGATTAAAAACACCATATTATTCAGTAAACTGCTTTTGGTACTCAGGTCCTTGTCGAACCTTATAATGAATTCTCCGGCCGTATCATATAGAAGAAAGGTATCGTCTTCGAACAATGCAAATTTCGCATATGCGTTATCTACCTTTTTGTAAATATAATCCTTGGTATATTCCGTATTGCGCTCACAATACTGATTTATATTCGTTTTGACCGGTTTCTCATAAAGGTATAAGAGCATTTTCTCTTTAATAATATTTCCATTTTTGTCGCGCCTGATGATGTAAAAATCATCAAAAGGATTGGGGCATTTTGCCGAACTGGCGACGGAAATCCGCTCTATTTTACTCCCGTCATTGAAAACCAATTTATCCTTTCCTTCTCTTCTTTCATGATTCTTTTTCCAAAATTCATTGTAATCATAGTTTTGGGTAAAAACTGCTTTCTTTCCGGAAAAAAAATATAGTCCTGCAAAATCATTTAAGTAGTTACAACAGGTGGAATCGCCTCTTTTTTGTTGGATACGTTTTATTACATGACTTATAAAAAAATCCCCATTAGGCATTTTTGCCAGTTCAATCCCGGAGCGCCGATCATCCGGCGCAGGCCACGGCAATTCATATCCCCATACATCCGGATAAGGAGGATATTTGATCTCGTCTTCGGCGGTTGTAACCGAGACAAAAAGAAAAAAGAAACATAATATAAGGACAAATCTATTCGGCATAATAACTTCGCGGGTTCAAGCTTTCAAACCTGAGCCCAAAAAGGGCGCGGTTTGAAAACCGCGCCTATCGAGAAGGTGTCATTGCGAGCGGAGCGAAGCAATCTCATCTTTTGACCCATGCGCAGGAGATTGCTTCGTCGCAAAGCGCTCCTCGCAATGACAACTTTAACCTTCTCCCCCTACTTCTCCTCATCCCTTACCCAATCCACCGGCTTTCCCGACAAATACTTCTCCGGGTCGTGTTCGAAGCGCTCCTTGCAGCCATTGCCGCAGAAGTAGTAAGTCGTATCCTTGTACGCGGTCTTGAACGGCGCCTTTTCCTCCATAAGCTCCATGCCGCAGACCAGGTCTTTTGTCATAACTGCCTCTTTGAAAGCCCCGCCCCTTTCACATCGCCGCCTACGGTTATCTCCGGGATGCGTAGAGTCGGTTGTGCGTCGGATACCGGCACGCCCTGCGCGTCCTTGCCGCAGGTGCCGATGCTAAAGCCGAGGTCGCTCCCCACCATGTCTATGTTCATGAGGACCTCGGGGCCGTTACCTGTAAGGGTCGCGCCCCTGACCATCTCGCCGATCTTGCCCTTCTCTATAAGGTAGCCTTCCGTGACTTCGAAAACGAAGTCGCCGTTTACGGTGTTGACCTGGCCGCCGCCCATCTTTTTTACAAACAACCCCTTGTCGAGCGACCTTACGATGGCCTCCGGGTCGTCCTTTCCGGGCGCGATCATAGTATTCGTCATGCGCGGGATGGGCCTGTGATGATAAGATTCGCGCCGACCGTTGCCCGTGGGCTTATGTCCGCTCTTCATGGAGTTCAGCCTGTCGCACATGTAGCTCTTCAATACGCCGTTCTCGACGAGCACGGTCTTTTCAGCCGGAATGCCCTCATCGTCGAAGAAGAACGACCCCCTCTTGTAAGGGATTGTCGCGTCGTCCAGAACGGTGATGATAGGCGCGGCGACCTTTTCGCCAAGCTTCCCCGAATAGACGGAAAGATTCTGTTGCGCGAGATCTGCCTCAAGCCCGTGGCCCACGGCCTCGTGTATCATCGTGCCTCCGGCGTCGGAGGAGAGTATCACTCCCATCCTGCCTCCGGGGGCCCGGCGCGCCTTGAGCATGGAAAGCGCCCGCTTTGCGGCTATCTCTGCAATAACTTCCGGCGGGGTCTCGTCGAACGCCTCGATTCCGAACGCGCCGCCGAGCGGCTCGTAGCCGGTCTGCACGACGTCGCCTTCCTTTGATACCGCATTGCACAAAAATATGAGCCCTACCTTTTCCTCCTCCACCCACTCGCCGAGCGAATTCACTATGGCGATCCTCTTGAACCCGTCCCCGTATACGACCCTCACCTGGACTATCCTCTTGTCCGTCTTCCAGGCGGTGTCCATTGCGCGGTTCACAAGAGAGACCTTTTCTTTCAAATCGGTCTGTATGGGGAGCTTTTTTATGTCGAAGCCCGGGGCCTTCTCCTTCTTTACGAGGCTTATGTCACCGGCCTCCTTGCCGTCTCTCACACCGTTGGCTACTGTCCTTGCGACCTCGATGAGCCCCTTCTCGGTCATGTCGTTCGTGTATGCGTAATAGGTCTTGAGGTTGGCAATCACTCGCACGCCGCACCCCCTATCTCGGCCCGTGATGACCTTCTCTATCCTGCCCTCCTCTGAGACTATGGAAGTGTTATATGTGTCCTCGACGAAGATGTCGGCGAACTCGCCCCCGTTTTTGAGCGCGGCTTTAAGTACCTTGAACGGCTCGAACGAATCGATCATTTATTTTATATCTCCTTTAAGAGTCTTATTGTCGGACAGATTTGCTGAAAGGCAGAATAATAACAAAGGGAGAGATTTCGACCCCTCCCGGCCTCCCCTTGTAAAAAGGGGAGGAGAAAAAACATCACCCTACTCCGAGCCTTTTGACCTTCTTGTGTTAAGCTCGAACTTCTGGCACGGCAGTCCGGACGAATTAAAGACCACCGGCTCTTGAAGCCGAGCGCCTTGCATCCCCTCGGGAAGTACTCGTCCCAGGTGATGTAGAAGAACTTGCACTTGAAGCAGTCTACCTTCTCTATGGCCATCTTGGTTTCCTGATTCAGCGGGGCTCCTCGAACCCCCGGTACTTTAGCAACTCGTAGAGCTCGGCCCTCGTCTGGAGCTTGCCCAATATCCCTTCCTGCGTCCCCTTGTCCCTTATCTCAAAAAGCGCCGCCTCCATCGCCTTCATCGCGGCTCTAAACGCCGTCATCGGGAATATGACGATAGAATAACCCAACTCCTTGAATTCATCCACGGTGAAATACGGGGTCTTGCCGAACTCGGTCATGTTGGCCATGAGAGGGGCCCTGACCTCGCTCGCGTAATATTCGAACTCGTCCCTTGTGGTGAGCGCCTCGGGGAATATGATATCGGCCCCTGCCTCGGCGTAGATGCGCCCGCGCTCTATCGCGGCCTCCATGCCTTCGACGGCGTAGGCGTCGGTCCTCGCTATGATAAGGAACTCGCCGCTCTTCCTCGCTCTTACCGCCGCCTCTATCTTTTCGACGAACTCCTCGGGCGCGACGACCTCCTTGCCTGGAAGGTGTCCGCACCTCTTGGGGTATCTCTGGTCCTCTATCTGAACGGCCCTGGCTCCGAGCTCTTCAAAGAGGGCCACCGTGCCGCCGGTATCCTCAGGGCCGCCGAAGCCCGTGTCGCAGTCTACTATCGCCGGTATGTCCACGGCCTTTATCATATATGAAGCGAGCCGCGCGACATCGTCCCTCGAAAGCAATCCTGCGTCCGGGAGCCCGTTTGAGTTCGAGACCCCGGCCCCGGAGACATAGAACGCCTTGAATCCGGCCTTCTCTATAAGCATGGCTGAGGCCGCGTCGAACGCGCCGGGGACGATGAGCGTCTCTCCCCTCCGAATGAGCCCCTTAAGACCTCCTGACAAATGCGCCTCCTATTCCCACCTTAAAAACCCTCTTATATCAGAGGCCTTTTCGATATTCCATAGTGCGTCTATCGCCTGTTCCATCCTCTCCCCTGAAAAGAGCCAGCCTGAAAGGGCCCTGAACTTCTCCTCGACCTCCCGGTCTGAGAGCGCATCCTTCGGGTGTCCCTTGGGATAGATGATCTCTTTTGACAGGCGCCTTCCTGAAGAGAGCTTGACCTCTACCCTGTTCGGCACGGCGTCGGGGTATAACCTGTCGAGCGAATCGTCTACAGTGACCTTGACCTTCGCGGAAAGCGCGAGTATGCGTTCATCGTTCAACCGCTCGGTAAATGTCCCGAGCGTAACGGTCCCGTCGATGAGTGTGGCGGCTACGATGAACGGCAGGCTGTGGTCCGCGGTCTCCCGCGTCCCGGGGCGGAGTTTCTCCGCGCCCGATATTATTTCAAAAGCCGCCCTGAATGTCTTTACCTCGACCGACTCTATCTCCTCGCCCTCCTCCATCTCCCCGTATATGTCGAGGGCCGCGCCCACGGCGCTCTGCGCGTGGTACTCGACAGGATGATACTTTATGTATGTGTCGAGTATCTTGAAGCGGTCGCCCCTGCCACGCGCAAGCGGCGGAAGCTCAAAGGGCCCGGAGACGAGCTTCATGAAACCGAACTCGCCCTCGAATACCGGAGAAGGCCCGGTCATGCCGTTTTTGGCGAGCATGGCCGAGAATACCGCGTTTTTGGACTCGTGTGCGAACGCCGCGCCCTTCCACATCGATAATACCCCGGCCCTCGTCTGCCTCAATGCAGGAGCTGTCGTACCGGCTATGCCGAGCGCGTGGATCGTCTCTTCTTTTGTAAGCCCGAGGAGCATGGAAGCCGCAAGGGCCGCCGAAAAAGCGCCGTATGTCACATGGTCCCAGCCGCGCGCCCTTAAAGAGGCCGCGTCGCAGAGCCTGCACTGGAGCTCGTATGCCGCGACGATCGCGGTAATGAGCTCTTCTCCGCCACGGCCCGCCGCCTCTGCCGTTGCAAGAGCGGGGGCGATATTGTCCGAGGGGTGCGCGGGCTCCTTCGAGAGATATGTATCGTTGAAGTCGAGGTATCTTATGAGTATGCCGTTTACGAAGGCGGCGCACTCGGGTGTCGTCGCGCCGCCGCCGATGATTGCGGACGACGGACCGTCTTTCACGGCAGGCACCGAAGCTATGGCGGCCTTCACGGGCGGGGCCCCGTAGGCCCCGAGCGCGCAGGCGAACGAGTCTATCAAGCGCCTCTTCACTTCGTGGACCACGGCGTCAGGGAGGTCCTCGAACTTAAGCGAACCGTACCCCGCTATCTCTTCGGCCAGTGTGCTCATCTATAAACGCCTTTCGCGCAAGTTAAATATAACCCATAAGCCGGCCTCCGGCAAGGTACTCGGCGTACGGCCAAATTCAAATCCGGCGGCTCAGGTGTTATCGAGATACCCGCCGCTAAATACGGATTTGCCCGTCCGGCGAGGGCTACTCGGCGTACGGCCAAGTTCAAATCCGGCGGCTCAGGTGTTATCGAGATACCCGCCGTTAAATACGGATTTGCCCGTCCGGGGAGCCCCCGCAATAAACAGTATATCCCAAAAACCCCGCATTTCTTGACAAACGCCTTTATAGGGATATCCTCTAAATCGAAAGGACGCCTGATGAGGAATCCGGACCCGTATGAGGATAGGAGGGACGCCGGCCGCGCGCTCGCCGAAAAGCTTGCCCCTTACGCATCGGCGCACCCAGTAGTCGTGGGGCTGCCGAGGGGCGGGGTGGTAGTTGCGGCGGAAGTCGCCCGCGCGCTAAAGGCCGACCTCGATGTGATAATCGCAGGGAAGCTCCGCGCCCCCTACAACCCCGAGCTCGCCATAGGGGCCATAACCGAGGACGGGCGCGTATATCTTAACGAGCTCGCCATAAGGGGCCTCCATATAAAGCCGGATTATATCGAGAAGGAAAAGAAGGCGCGCCTCGGAGCGATTACCGAGAGGCTCTCTTTATACAGGAAGGTCAGGAAGAAGGTCACGCTCAAGAATAAAACCGTCATAATCGCCGACGACGGGCTTGCCACAGGCGCGACGATGATCTCCGCCATACAGGCCGCCTCGGCAGAGGGGGCCTCCCGGATAATAGTCGCGGTCCCGGGCGGGCCCGAGGATTCGGTCGAGCGGATCCGTGCGATGAAAGAGGTCTACGATGTCGTCTGCCCGGTCGTACCGCCGCTTTTTTTCGCGGTGAGCCAGCTTTACGCCGACTTCAGACAGGTAGAGGACGAAGAGGTCCTGGGGATATTAAAGGAGTTCTCGGATGCGCAAAAAAAATGATTTGAGGGAGAGGGTCGTACATCCGAAGATAAGAGGGTCGAAGGGCTAAAGCCATTTCTCCCTTTAAGAGCAGAGCTTTTGCATAAGACACTGGATTCCCGCTTTCGCGGGAATGACATGAAATAGTTTTGCTTGTCATTCCCGAGGTTTTAATCGGGAATCCAGTTGCAAAAATTCGATATCATACAGGGATACCGGTTATGCAAAGGTCTCCTTGATAGGGCGCAAGACGCATCCTATTCCAGCTCCTTTATATACCCGTCTATCTCTTCTTTTTCCTTTTCAGAAAGCCCGGTAAAGAATACCGCCATGCCCGGGTGGGAGACGAGCCTCTTGAAGGGGTCTTTCGGGTTCGCGATGATGTTCAGGTCCTTGTTTATCGCTATGTTGTAAAGGACCCTCGCGTCCGTCTCGAGCTGTGCTTTCGAGCCCGGGAGCGAGAACTTGAGCCGGCAGAGCGCGTTCACCGGGAGCGGGTTCAGGGTGACGATGAACATCCCGTCGCGGCTTAGGAGCGACGCGTTCGTCCTCATGGTGCGCGGCCCGCTTTTAAGCTCCACGGGCAGGTTCACCGGGACCCTCGGGTTCCTTTTCAGCATCCTTTTATAGAAGAGCGCCTTGTTCAAAAGGAACGATGCGTCCTCGGCCGAAGACCCCGGCGAGACGACGCCCATGAGCCCGGCCTCCTTCAAAGGCTGAAGCGCATCCTGCGAGTCGATAGACGCGAACACGAGGAAAGGCTCGGCCTCTCCTCGCGCCCCCATCTCAAGGAGGCCGTTCACATCGTCCTTGTTTGCGACTTCGTAGACGCGGAGATCGTTCGGGTCCGCCGTAGAGCCCCCGCCCCCGGCCAATACCTCGTAGCCGCAGTCCTCGACGAGCTTTCTGAATTCGCCGGTAAAGGCGGCACTACTTCCTATGAAGACTACCCTGTGTCCCATGCCGTCAACCCTTTAGAGTGATCTTGTCCATCTTTATCGCCGCCATCGCGGCCCTGTGCTGGCGTGTTGCAAAGTCCTTTATCTCGAGCGCCCCGTTCGACTTCGCTATCTCGTTCCATAGGGACTTTTTCGAGAAGAAGATCCTGCCCCCGCAGTATATTATCGTCTCGATGGAAGGCGCGCCGCCGCCCTGGACTTCGGTCTGGACGTGGTAGACGGCTCCTGAATGGCTCACGTTGTCGTTGTACCCGAAGACCTCCTGCGCCTCGCTGTCTTCACGTGCGGAAGGGGGCTCGGCGACGGCCTCTTCCCCGCCCCTGAGTAGGCCCTCTATTATCCCGGCCATGTCCCTATGGGCGTCGTCAGCCGACTTGTCGCACATGAACGGCCTCATGCGCCGGGCCGCGGCCTTTACCGACGGCCTCGAATAAAGGACGCCGATGAAGTCGGTGTCGAGGCTCAAAAACGCGGTTGCGGCGCTTCTAAAGGCGTCGACGACCTTCAAGTCTTCCCTGGAGGCGGCCATGTTGAGGAGGACCCTCGGCCTGAACGATTTTATCTCGGTTATGGCCGACCTCGCGGCGTCCCTGTCCCTCGACGCTATCTTTTCGCAGAGGTCCGAGAAGGTCTTGACCGCGCCGCCGCTCCGCGCGTCTGTCGCGTCCCTGACCATCCGCGCGATATCTTCGTTATCCGCAAAAAGACGCTGGAGCCTCCTGTAGACGAAGCTTTTGAGGAATATGTATGCGTTCTGGATGGCGGCGGGCTCGGGCACGAGGACGACTATGCCTTCGTTCGAGACCGCGAAGAAGTCGAGTATGTTGTAGGTCGAGCCCGCGCCGAGGTCTACGAGGATAAAGTCCGCCTTGAGCGCCTTTATGTGGGAGATGAGCTTCTGTTTCTGGGCAAAGGCCGGGTTGGCGATGCCCAGGAACTCTCCGCCGCCGGTTATGAGTCGCAGGCCCTTGACATCCGTCTCCACGGCCGTATCCTCAAGGGACTCCGCCCTGCCCTTCAAAAAGTCGTCGAGACCCTTTTCAGGATGCTTTATGCCGAAGTAGGTGTGGAGGTTGGCTCCCCCCAGGTCCGCGTCGACAAGGACCACCTCCTTGCCCCTTTGAGCCAGCGCGCAACCGATGTTCGCGGTGGCGATGCTTTTCCCTACGCCGCCCTTTCCGCCGCCGACGGACCATATGGTTTTTTTATCCGGCATTGCCGTATTAAGTACCCTTTTCACCTGAAATTGTCAACATTATTCAGGAGATAAATTGCTTAAATCCCTTGACAAACGCGCCTCTTGATAGTACAAATTATTACAGGTAGTAAAGTATAAAAAATATAACCACGGCCTTCCGGCCCTCCACGGTGCGCACCGGTGTTCAAGTCGCTTAAAGACAAAGCCTGCCTCCTCATTTACACGCTCTCCTGCGCCGCGTTTCTCGCAGGGTGCGGCGGCATGGCCGAGGACCTCGACACCCTCATAAACGCCGATGTCCCGAAGAAGATGGACGAGAAGGCCAACCTCGACGACTATTACGAGAAGTTTTACAAAGAGGTCTCGCAAAGGTCGCACATAAAGACCGGCACCTCCGATATAAAGGCCCTCGACTCGCTCCCCAAGGACCCGTCCGGCAATGTCAACTGGACCGCGGCGGTCGTGAACGGCTACATAAGCCCGAGGGGCTCTCTCGAACCAGGCGTCCCCGAGGACCAGCCGCTCAACCTGAACATTTTCATAGAGGCCAAGGTGCCGCTCATGGCAAACGTCCTCTTCCCGCACTCGATACACACATACTGGCTTAGTTGCAACAACTGCCACCCGAAGATATTCATACCCGAGGCGGGCGCGAACCCGATCTCCATGGACGAGATATTCAAGGGCCAGTGGTGCGGCAGGTGCCACGGCAAGGTCGCCTTCACATTCTGGCCGAGGGAGAACTGCGTCAGGTGCCACATAGTATTGAAGGGGCAGTCCCTCGAAAGAGAGACCTTCAAGTAAGAAGCGCCCGTCCGGCGAGGACCGCCCGGCGCGGAGCCCATGCCATTATGAAGTTTGCCCGTCCGGCAAGGACCCCTTGACTTTGACGGATTCAGCATAGTATCATTTTAAGGTTGATAAGGCCCCGGAAGCTTCCGGACGACACATAAACAAGAATACACAACAAGGATCGATCGGACATGAAGAAGATACTGAAAGTTCTCGTCACAATCGCCCTTCCCATCTTGATATACGGCTGCACCGCGCCTCCGTTGCCGGACCTCTTATGGCCCGAGCCCCCGGATGAGCCGAGGATAAAATACATAAGGGACTTCCGCGGAGGCGCCGACTTCAAGAAGGGCTCGGCGGCGGTAGACATCATACTCGGCGGAGAGAGCGGGGGCGCCCTTAAAAAGCCGATGGGCGTCCACACCGACACGAAAGGCAAGATCTACGTGACCGACACCGCGAGCGCGGACGTCTTTATCTTCGACACCGTCAACATGACCGGCACGAGTCTCGCGGCTATGGGCGCCAAGCTCTTCTACAAGCCCATAGGAGTAGCCACCGACCTGGAAGGCAGGATATATGTGTCGGATTCCCAGACCGACTCGGTGACGGTCGTCGACAAGACCGGCAAGGTCGTCGGCAACCTCGCCCCGGAACAGCCTTTCAAACAGCCGAGCGGCCTGGCCTCGGACTTCGAGCGCAAGCGCATATATGTCGCCGACACGCACACGCACAACATCAAGGTCTTCGATACAGAGACGTTGAAGCAGATAAACACTATCGGCAAGAGGGGCAAGGAGGAGGGCGAGTTCAACTTCCCGTCAAATCTCGCCGTCGACCCGAAGGGCAACATCTACGTCGTCGACACCATGAACGGCAGGGTCCAGATATTCGACGCGGAGGGCAAGTTCATACGGGCCTTCGGACAGTTCGGCGACGCGCCCGGGATGTTCGCGAGACCCAAGGGCATAGGCGTCGACAGCGAGGGCCATATATACGTCGTGGACGCGGCCTTCAACAACATTCAGATATTCAACGATGAGGGGCAGATACTCCTCGCGTTCGCTTCCTACGGGAGCGACAGAGGGCAGATGATCCTGCCCGCCGGCCTCTCGGTCGATAAGGACGACTATATATATGTAGTAGACTCCTGGAACAGGAGGGTCGAGAAGTTCGAGTACCTCGGGGACAAAGCGAAGTCGAGGACGAATAAAAACAAATGAACCGCCCTTGGCGACAAGCAAAGGGTGTCACTTTATGTCTATACCTCCCGCGTCAAGGTGGAGGAGATTTAAAATGACGTTCCGTTGCGGTCAGAGCCGGGCCGCCTCGGGCCAAGCCGTTATTTAACAGGTCGCTGAAAAACCCGGAAATTGTTCAGACTCCGCTCAAAAAGCTCCGGATGCGAGGCGTCGAGGAGCGAGGCGTACTTTTTATGTACGCCTCAGTGACGAGCTTTGACGCCAACAAAGCAGATGGACTTTTTCAACATCCTGATAGATGGTGAAGAATATCCGGAATTCCAATTCAGCCGTTTATGTCTTCTCCGTAATCGTCATATCCCTTGTATCCGCAACGGTCTACTCGAACACATTCCGTTCGCCGTTCCTCTTTGACGATATCCTCTATATCGTCAACAACCGTGATATCAGGAGCTTCTCCAACTTCTGGCCGCCTTTCGGCTCAAGGTACATCGCCTATCTTTCCTTTGCCGTCAATTATCATTTAGGCGGCCTCGACACGCCGGGTTATCACATTTTTAATTTCGCCGTCCACACGGCGAACGGGCTCCTCGTATTCGCCCTTTCACTCATCACATTCAGGACCCCGTCCCTTGCCGGATGCATTAAAGACAAAAGGGCCCTTGTCTGCGCCGCTCTTTTAATATCGCTCGTCTTTATCACCCATCCGGTACAGACCGAGGCGGTCACGTACATCTCCCAGCGCTTCGCCTCGCTGGCGGCTTTCTTTTACCTGGCCTCGCTCGCCTCTTTCGCGGCATGGAGGACCGGCCGCGCCCCCAAAGCCGCCTGGTATGCGCTTTCGCTTTTTTTAGCGGTCTTGGCGCAGATGACAAAGGAGATAAGTTTTACCCTCCCGTTTGTCATCGCCTTATACGACCTCGTCTTCTTCGGCCCTGAGGAAAATACAAAAAAAAGGGCCCTCCGTCTTGTCCCATTTCTGGCCGTACTGGTCATAATCCCGCTCGCGATACTTTACCCGGAATACGGGGTCGAGACCGGGGCCAATGTCAGCCGGCAACAGGCCGAAGAGATGATCTCCCTTTCGCGTTACGAATACCTGATCACCCAATTCAGGGTAATAGTCACTTACTTGAGGCTCCTTGCCCTGCCGGTCGGGCAGAGGCTCGATTACGACCTCGCCCCGTTCCATTCCTTTTTCGTCCCCCAGGTATTACTTTCCTTCGCTTTCCTGTCGGCGGTGCTTGGGGCCGCCTTATTCCTCCTCGTCAGGTCTAAAAAAAGAGGCCTGCCGGCTCTTTTCGCGTTCGGGGTACTGTGGTTTTTCATGACCATCTCCATAGAATCATCGATCATCCCCATAAAAGACCTCGTTTTCGAGCACCGGGTATATCTGCCGAGCGTGGGGGCCGCGTTCGCCTTCGGCTCGTTTTCCCTCACGCTCGCCTCTGGAGTAAGAAAGCTCAAGCCGGGTATCTCCGCCTCTAATGCTCTCCTGGCCATAGCCCTCCTCTGCACGGTCCCCCTTGGCGCCGGGACATACCTGAGGAACAGGGTCTGGGCAAGCCCCGCCGCCCTGTGGGAGGACGTGGTCGAAAAAAACTCGTCTGAAGCGTTGGGGCACATAAACCTCGCAAATGAGTACGTTGAGCGAGGAAGGTTCGACGAGGCCATAGAGAAGTACCTCGCTTCCCTTAAATCCGAGACGGTCTTCCTGCCTCAGACTTATTTCGGGCTCGGCAACGCGTATGCCGGGAAGGGCATGGCGCAAGAGGCTGAGAAAAAATACAGGGAGGCGATAGCGCTCAAACCGGATTATACGGACGCCCGCTACAATCTCGGGCTCCTGTATGCCGGTCAGGGCAGGTTTGACGAGGGGGTGACCGAGTTCAAGGAGGTCTTAAGGGTCCGTCCTGACTTTACGCCCGCGCGTATTAACACAGGGAACATGCACATGGCGCAGGGTCGCTACATCGACGCGATAAACGAATTTGAAGAGGCGCTCAAGATCGAACCAGAGAGCGCTCCTGTCCGCGCCCGGCTCGGCATGGCGTATCTCAACGCCGGGAGGATAGAAGACAGTATCGAGGAATTCAGTACGGTCATCCGGCTCGTGCCCGAGGAATCTGACGCATATTACAATCTGGGGGTGGCCTGCCTGGAAAAGGGCGCTAAAAAGGAGGCGTACAGGAACTTCCTGAGTTTTCTTAAGCTGGCCCCTGCAGATTCCCCCCTGGCCCATGACGCCAGAAATGCCGTCGAAAGAATTAAAAAAGAAGGCGGATACGATTAATATTTTCAATAGAATCAGTAAGTTACAAAAAATGCCAGCCCAATAAAAAATTATTAAAAAACTGTTAATTTTCCTATTGACAGCCGTTAATATAAGAGTATAATGGTGTTAACTTAATGAAGGCTGACAAGGTTCACGGCGGGCCCTGACAGACCTCCAGGCGATGGATGCCTTGGTACTACCGATGAGTGGTGGTGGTAACTGAAGGCATTTTTTTTACCCAAAAAAAATGCCAGGGACGAAACGGAACAGAACTAAGGTATCTAAAAACCAACTTCAAGGACTGAAAGGAGTCACATATGAAAAGGTTTCTCGCAGTCGCAGTAGCGGTCGCCTCGATCGGGTTCCTCACCGCCGGAACAGCTTCAGCCGTTGACACTTACGCCGCTGGCGATGCCGCCTCAGGCATAGCCTCTGCAAGGCATAACCTCGGTGGGTTCTCTCTCCACATAGGCGCCGTGGGCACGACCGAAGTCTGCGTATTCTGTCACACGCCTCACCACACCAACACCGCCAACAACCTTAGGCCGATGTGGAACAGGGGCACCTCTGCTCCGTCTTCCTTCACCGCCTACGGCACGACCATCGCGGGCACCTCGATCGTCAGCGGCGACATCGGCTCGACCTCGCTTGCCTGTCTTTCTTGCCATGACGGCGTAACCACCTTCGACAACCTCGTCAACGCCCCTGGTAAGGCCGGCATAACCAGCACCGGCACGGACCGTGGCTACACCTTCTATGACTTCGGCTCAGTCGTCTCCGACTTCATGACCTCCAGCAGGTTGAACCTCGGCCTCGACCTCTCCAACGACCACCCGGTCTCCGTGACCTACAACGCCGGGACGGCCGCGGGCTTGAGGGCCACCAACACGACCATCAGCGCGATCGACCTTACTTCGGACCTCAACACCTCTGCCACCACCTACGACAACGGCAACATGACCAAGAACCTCTGGGCGGTAAAGGGATTCGTCTCCAGCACGGCGACGATCGCCGACCTCCTCAGGTCCGGCAAGGTTGAGTGCTCCAGCTGCCACGATCCGCACTTCAACAACAAGTCTTGGCAGGAAATCGACTCCACCTACTCGAACGTGACCGCGGACCAGGAAGCTGAGTCCAACGGCTTGTTCATCAGAAGGGTCGGCGGCAACACCGGTTCTGGCGTATGCAGAACCTGCCACGAGAAGTAAATACCGCTCGGTCGCAAGACCGAATCGGATAAAAGAAGGGCCGGGAAACCGGCCCTTCTTTTTTTTTGTCTTCACACCCTTTCCCTCGGACGGCTCGTCCCATGCGCGCCCATGCCGCCAGGCGTCTCCGGCGAAATATCCCCCTGACCGTGCCTCCTCGACAACCGTATTTCCTGATATATACTCATCTATGTTGGGATAGAAGCGTCAAAAACCCAGAAGGGAGGCGGAACAAAAGAGGCATCAATTAAAAAACGACGGTCTTAACCCGAAGAGGAGTGACTCCATGAAATACTTGAGAGCTGCTGCCCTTATGGCCGTCTCGATCGGCATCCTTTCCGTAACGCCTGCAAAGGCCCTTGACACCTACCTTGTCGGTGACGCCGCGACCGGCATAGCCGGGTCCAGACACAACCTCGGCGGCCTCTCCATGCACATAAGCTCGCAGGCTACTACCGAGATATGCGTTTTCTGCCACACGCCTCACCACTCGAACACCACGAATAACCTGAGACCCATGTGGAACAGGGCCGCGATATCCAACACGAGTTTCACCGCCTACGGCACGACCGCCTCCCAGACGACCATTTCGAACACCGACATAGGCTCCGTCTCGCTCGCGTGCCTCTCCTGTCACGACGGCGTCACCACCTTCGACAACGTAGTGAACGCTCCAGGCAGGGGCGGGGTCACCCAGGGCGGGTCAGACCGCGGCTACGAGTTCCTTTTAACCGGGATCCTCGTTTCCGACTTCATGACCGCGTCCAGGCTCGTCCTGGGCCTGGACCTCTCGAACGACCATCCGGTCTCCGTCCTTTACGGCGCCGGCACGGCCGCGAGCCTCCGGCCCACGAACACCACTATCAGCCAAATAGACATCACTACGGGCTTGAGCGTGAGCTCGATATCCTTCGACAACGGCAACATGGGGAGAAACTTCTGGTCCGTAAAGGGGTTCATATCCGACCGGGCGACGATAGCGGACCTCCTCCGGAACGGCAGGGTAGAATGCTCCTCGTGCCACGACCCTCACTTCAACAACAAGTCCTGGCAGGAGGTCGACTCTACCTACACGAACGTCGCCGCCTACCAGGAGGTGGAATCGAACGGTCTTTTCCTCCGCAGGGTCGGCGGCAACACGGGTAGCGGGCTCTGCAGGACATGCCATAATAAGTAGGGCGATAAACAGGCCGAACCGAATCACTTTTCAGAAAAACGAAGTTTTCCCCCGGGGCCCGTCAAGGCCCCATTTTTTTTCCTTTCCTGATAAGCCGCCCACTTAGCGCCCCCCATGCCTTTGGCTTGACGGTTTTGGCCTTCCAAAAACGCAGGCCTCTCGTTAAAATTTTTTAATAATCGCATAATCGTCATTTTAAGCTGAAAATATAGAATATAGCCCAGGGCCGCTCCCCCCTTCCCTAAAGATAAGATTTTAGATTTATTATTTATTTCCGTTATATTATAATAGCCAATCAATAAACCCCGGAGGTCCACACATGTCAAGTTTTTCAAAAAGGCTCTTCGCCGCGGCCGTCTTTGTAGCGCTCCTCGCCCCGGCGTCGTTCGCGGCCAATTCGCCGACGGACGTGATCGCAAAGGTCAACGGAAAGACCATAACGAGGGAGAACCTGGATGTCGCCACGAGCAACCTCCTGCCCCTCATGACATATCACCAGTCGGTCTCCGACGAGCGGATGAAGGAGATACGGAATCAGGCGCTCGAGAAGCTCATAAATAACGAGCTCATGTACAAGGCCGCCGTCGAGACGAAGCAGGACGACGTGAACCAGAAGGAAATAGACGCGCGGATAAAGGACCTCAAGAAGAAACTCCCGAAGGGCGAGACGATAGAGAAGGTCTTGAAGAGAAGCGGGATGACGCTCGCCGACTTGAAGGAGGACTTCAAGAAGGACATGGTCGTCGAGAAGATCGCGAAGAAAAAGAACGAAGAGGTCAGGAAAGCCTCGGAGAAGAACGTCGACGAGGCTTTCATGAAGGACTACTACCAGAAAAACCTCACGAAGTTCAAGGAGCCCGAGCAGATACACTTAAGGTCCATCCTCGTAAAGGCGGACCCGTCAGGCGGCCAGAGGGTCTGGAACGAGTCGCTGAAAAAGGCCAAGGACCTGGCCGAGAAGGCGAAGGCCGGAGATGACTTCGCCAAACTCGCCGAGAAGAACTCCGAGGACCCGTACGCCAAGAAGGGCGGCGACATGGGCTGGTCCCACAAGGGCGAGCTCATACCAGAGATAGACGACGCCGCCTCGAAGCTCAAGGTCGGCGAGATAGGCGGCCCGATCATGTCCATTTACGGCTACCACGTCATAAAGCTCGAGGGCAACAAACCCTCGGTGCAGAAGAAGTTCGACGAGCTCAACAAGGTGAAGCTCGAGAAGGAGCTCGAGGCGAAGGAGTACAAGAGGCTCTGGGACGGATGGCTCAAAAGCCTTCGCGACTCCTCCAAGGTCGAATATGTTACGAAGATAAACTGACGCCTGCCCCCATGGCGCAATCGAGAGCAAGGATATGCCTTTAATTGACAGGAAGTTTTCCATTTTGATTGCCGCGGCGTTTGCGGCCCTCCTTACCGTGTCCGGATGCACCGGAGAGAAGAAAGAGGCCTCCCCGGAAAAGACGGTTGCCGCGCCCGCCGTACAGGCCGGCTCCGGCGACCCGGCGTCCGGCAAGGAGATCTATTTCAGGTACTGCCACTTCTGCCACGGACAGAAGGGCATGGGCGACGGCCCCGTCGGCATAGCCCTCTCCCCTCACCCGGCCGACTTCGTGAACGACGAAAAGAGGATGTCTAAGACCGACGCCGAGCTCTTCAAGTCGATAACGGAGGGGATACACAAGGAGGTCGGCGGGGAGTCGATGTCGATGCCGAGGTGGCAGGAGATATTGTCTGAAAAAGAGAGATGGGACGTGCTCGCGTTCATAAGGCAGTTGGAGCGCGAGGGCAAGACCGCCCCTAAATAAGGCCCGCAACATAAAGAGCTAATATGAAAAAACTTCTGACTTCAGCAGTCGCCGTTTCCCTCTGCGTGATCGCCTCGTCGGCCTTCGGCGCCGCGAGCGACTACGACCCCGTTACCGGCGAGCCCAAGTGCATGGACTGCCACACGCCCGACAGGAGGTACTCGACTGACTACACAAGGGATGAGACCTGTGTGGAGTGCCACGGCCCGGGCCTGAGCGATAAATACGTCGATATAAACAACAGGTTCAGGGAAAGCGCGGAACTCGGCGAGATAGGCAAGTACGCCGAGACCGTTGCGGCCGCTTCCGGCAAGGGCTCGGCGAAGGAGTCCGCCCCCAAGGGCATGACCCTCATCCCGGCCGGTGAGTTCACGATGGGGTCG
This sequence comes from Deltaproteobacteria bacterium, assembly GCA_016182655.1. Classification (GTDB taxonomy): domain Bacteria; phylum Desulfobacterota; class GWC2-55-46; order GWC2-55-46; family GWC2-55-46; genus GWB2-55-19. The sequence continues at coordinate 22,278 of JACPGB010000022.1, read as the reverse complement.
AACGAGTGGTGGCCCAAGAGCCAGCCCGAGCACCTGAGGATGGTCGAGGCCTTTTATATCGATAAATACGAAGTGACGAATGCGCGCTACAAGGCCTTCGTCGACGCCGCGGGCTACCCTGCCCCGGACCACTGGAAGGACGGCAGGATCCCGGAGGGCAAGAAGGACCACCCCGTCGTATACGTGACATGGAAGGACGCGGACAACTTCTGCAGATGGGAAGGCAAGCGCCTGCCCGACGAGGCGGAATGGGAAAAGGCCGCCAGGGGCGCCGACAAGAGGACATTCCCCTGGGGCGACAAGTTCGACAAGGAAAAGGGCAACACACCCCAGTACGGGCACGAGGACACGCTCCCGATCGGGTCCTTCGAGAGCGGCAAAAGCCCCTACGGAGTCTATGACCTGGCAGGCAACGCCTTCGAATGGACCGACAGCTGGTTCAAGCCCTACCCCGGAAGCACCCACCCCGACGAGAATTACGGGGAGAAGTACAAGGTGCTCAAGGGCGGCTCCTGGTACGACTGCACCACATACAAGTGCGGAATAAGCGCCCCGACGTACAACAGAATATTCTTCCACCCTACCACGAAGAACAACAACTTCGGGTTCAGGTGCGCGAAGGACAAAAAATAAAGGGCCGCGATGAGATGAAAGGGGAAGGCCCGAACAAATACCTCGTCTTCACCGCCTTCGCGTGCGGCTCGATCATAATGGTCGTCGAGCTCATCGGCTCGAGGATAATAGGCCCTCCTTTCGGCGTGAGCCTCTTCGTCTGGACCTCGCTCATCACGGTAACGCTCGTCTCGCTCGCCCTCGGCTACTGGATCGGCGGCAGGCTCGCGGACAGGTTCGGGAGCCACGGCGCCCTCTTTACCGTGATATTCCTCGCCGGGCTCGCCCTCATCATCGTCCCGGCCATAAAGGGGACGGTCATAGGCCTCTCGCTCTCCCTTGGGCTACGGGCAGGGTCGCTCGTAAGCTCTACAGCCCTCTTCGGCCCGCCTCTCTTTTTACTCGGCATGGTCGCCCCGTATACCGTAAAACTCTACATGGGCGACGGGAAGGACGGGATCGGGAGGACGGTCGGCTGGCTATACGCCGTATCCACGGCCGGAAGCTTTATCGGGACGGTATTGACGGGCTTCATCCTCATACCGAACCTCGGCGTCAACAACATCGTCTACCTGTCCTCGGCGGCCCTCATCCTTATCGCGGCGGGCTATTTGCTCTTTTTCAGAAGGAAGGCGTACGCCGTGGCCGCGCTGTTGCCGTTCGGCCTTCTGCTCTTTCCCAAGGACCTGCCGTCGATCGTAAGGCCCGACGGCACGAACGTCTCGCTCATCGTGAACGAGGACAGCGCCTACGGGCAGATCAAGGTGGTGGATTACACCTACGGCGACAATAAGATAAGAGAGTTCCTTCTCGAGAACATGATACAGGGCGGGGTCGACATGAAGACCGGTCTTTCGGTCTCGAAGTACACCTATTACATCGAAAAACTCGCGCGCGCGTACAAGCCGGACGCAAGGCGCGCCCTCGTCATCGGGCTCGGCAGCGGCATCGTCCCGAACAGGTTCGAGAGGCTCTACGGCATAAAGACCGACGTCGTCGAGATAAACCCTGCAGTCGTGGAGGCGGCGGCGAGGTACTTCTCCTACGATAAATCGCTCCACCCCACTTTCATCGAGGACGGCAGGTACTTCCTCAAGGAGTCGGCGGAGCCTTACGACGTAATAGTCCTCGACGCGTTCTCGGGAGACATCCCGCCCAGCCATCTCATAAGCCTGGAGGCCTTCGAGCTCGTTCGGGGGAGGCTTTCCAGGGACGGGGTACTTCTCATAAACTTCATCGGTTCGAATGTATTGGAGGACCTCGCGGCCCCGGCGTCGCTTCTGCGCACCCTGAAGGAAGTATTCCCCAATATCGACGTGTACACATCCGTTGAGTATTCCGACCCGGCCCCAAGGGTCGTGAACATGCTGTTCGCGGCCACCCTTGAGAAGCGGCCCATCGAGGACACCTACGACGCGGAAGTGCATCCGGGGTACGAGGACGACGTAAGGACTCTCCTTGCGAGGAGGATAGAACTGCCTCCAGGAGAGGCGCTTTTTACCGACGATTTCAATCCGGTGGATTTCCAGGACTTCGAGACAAGGGAGCGGTTCCGTTACAGCATCATAACGACATCGGACCGCGCTATCATCCTGGACTGAAAATACTTGAAAAAGCCGCTTCAGACGGTTAATATTTCATGTTCGGGCCGCTTTCAGCGCGCCTTGAAACTCCAAGGAGGTTCTTAGATGCGGTCCGCAAAGAGTTCCGGGTATCTGGCCGTTACAGCGCTCGCCGTCGCGCTCTTCGGGTGCAAACCGGCGCCGGAGGGCATGGTGAAGGTCCCCGGAGGCGAGTTTACGATCGGCAGTAACGAAGTCGACAGGGAGGCGAAGGCCCTGCAGTACGGCGACAGGCGTCCGTGGTACGCGAACGAGAGGCCCGAGAGGAAGATAAAAGTCGGCACGTTCCATATCGACGGGACCGAGGTGACGAACAGGCAGTATAAGGAGTTCCTCGAAGGCGCCAGGCACGCCGCTCCCCCGCAGTGGGCGGGCGGCTCGTACCCGGAGAACCTCGCGGACCATCCCGTGGTGTTCGTGACCTGGAAGGACGCCGATGAGTACTGCAAGTGGAAGGGCAAGAGGCTGCCCTCCGAGGCGGAGTGGGAGAAGGCCGCAAGGGGCACGGACGGCAGGATATTCCCCTGGGGCAACGACTTCGACATAAAGAAGGTCAACACCATAGGCGAGTACGGCGGCACGGTGCCCGTCGGCACGCTCAAGGACGGGGCGAGCCCCTACGGCGCCTACGACATGTCCGGCAACGCACAGGAGTGGACGTCCGACTGGTACAAGCCTTATCCGGATAACGAATTCAAGGACCCGGATTACGGTGAGAAGTTCAAGGTCGTCCGGGGCGGCGGATGGGGGGGCATGGGCCACTACTCACTCCAGGTATATGTAAGGGCGCCGTTCAGAAATGCCGCGCCTCCTGAAGGCCGTTACGACGACGTGGGTTTCAGGTGCGTCTGGTAAGCTCCCACGTTTAACGGCACACATCGCTTTTTTATGTCCTTGCGGACGCCCTAATCGTTCCCCGGCGGTCCGTAAAAAAGAATATCCCGCAGTCCTGGCCGGACGGGCAAATCCGTATAGAACGGCTGAGACTTGATTTGCCCCAAAGGCTCCGTTCGAGACTTTGGCCTGCGCCGAGCAGGCCGTGCCTGAAAGCGGGGCCTGGCTTTTAACAGCTGTTTTCGTCTTAAGTCGACACTGGTCTCAAAACAAAGCGTCGGGCCGGGAAAGGACCGCTCTGCCATGCTCCGCAACAAACTGGCGCTCGTTGCCGCAGTAGCCGCGGGCCTCTTTGCGCCTCAAATGGGCTATGCCGTCGAAGAGGACCCGTACATCTACAAGTCCCTCCTGGGACGGGTCTTTTTCGAGTTCGAGGAGGCCGCGACCGAACAGAACGGCATATCGTCGGATTCGTCCCGCTTCCAGCAGACATACAGCCTGGACTTGAAGGGAAACTTCATGTCCAGGAGGCTCCTCATCTACGACGCGGGGGTCGCCATCACCAACAACGACTATTCGTCGAATTCAAGCGACGTCGCCACCCGTACTATCGATTATTACCTGCGTACGACCGTACTCCCAAAATCCGGCATACCTCTCACCCTCTACGGGCAGAGGACAGAGGGCCAGACAAGCTCGTCGGAGACGACCAAGACGACCTACGGGCTCAACTGGTTCCTGAAGCTCCGTACCCTGCCGCAGACCTCTATCTACGCCGAAAGGGCGTTGACGGAGTCCGATGGCCTCGATTCGGAGACGGCCAACTACAAGGTAATCCTGAAAAAAACAATGGGCCCGACCGAGAACGACGCGACCATGGCGTACGCCACGAGCGACTCCTCCGACGGCACGAGTTCTTCGGTAGCGACCTTGAACGCTAATAACCTCACAAAGATCTCCAAGAGCACCCAGATATACGCCGGCGCGACTCTCAGCCGGTCCGCCTCGGACGAGACGGATTCGAACACCGAAACGAGCCTCGAAGGCTTGAGCCTCCTCCTGAACTCCAAGCCGAGCCAGGACTTCGATCAGAGCCACAAGTATGCATACTACAGGAACAGCACCGACGGGGACGAACAGATAGGGACGTCCTACTCAGGCGACATGGGGTACAAGTTGACGCAGAGGGCGGACGCTAACATCTCGGTCAGCCTCGGCACCTCCGAGAACAACTCTTCCACGTCAACGTCCGAGACCGAGTCCCTGGGCGCAAGCGGGGGCATAAACTACAGGCTCACCGACAACCTGTCGGCCTCGGAATCGGTATCATATTCGGACTTCAAGTCCAACTCAAACGCCTCGGCGGCGTCCACCACTGACACTACCACGGATACGACCGATACTACCGGCACGGATACCGCGACCGACACGACCTCCGATACCGCCGCCACGACTGGAGACAGGACGACGCTCCGGGTTACCTCCAGGCTCAGCTACTCGAAGATGTTCCCATGGGCCGTGCTCGGCGCGGGATGGTCGCTCGGCTACATAGAGGACAAGGCCGAGGGGTTCAGGACCGGACAGGGCCTGGAACACAGCGTCAGCGCCTCGCTCGGCAACATAGACGTAAACCGGTATGTGGGTTTCGGCGTCGGCGCCTCGCAATCCGATACATACACTCTCGCGGGAGAGAACATATTCAGCCACTCGAAGAACTATAACGCCAACGCCTTCAACAAGGTCTTGAAGCAGTACGTGTCGATAAACGCGGCGTACGACAAGTCCATTTACGAGTCGTATATCGACGTGACCGGCAGCAGGCACGAGACGTACAGGCTGGACGCCACTTCCGCCTATTTCAAGAACTTCAGCCTCCAGGGCTTCGCGGAGCATTCGTCCACCTTCAGCGGGGTGAGCGGGTTCGCCGAGACCGACACCGTCGGGGCCTCCGTCGGGCATAACAGGCCGTTGTTCAAGGGCACTCTGGGCCTCTCGCTCTACTACGCCCTGATCGACTCCAAATATGAGGGCGGCTCGGACACGACAAAAGACATGAATTTCCTTACGCAATACTCCAAACAATTCTACAACAGCCTCAACTGGAGCGCTACCTTCAGCGTCTCGCAGAAGAAGAGCTCGGAGTCGGACAAGGACGAGACCTCGTTTACCAACGTCCTTACCTATCCGCTCCGGGCGTGGCTCCTGGGGCTCGAGCAGAAGAACTCGTACAGGGTCGAGGACACCACCGAGACGAAGGAGGCCTCGATCATATTCAGGGCAACAAGGATATTCGTGAGGATCTGGTGATGCCCCCGGACTGCGCCTCCCGGAACAACCGGAGCGATACCTCCTCCCTGCCCTCGATAGCACTTGCGGCCGTCGTCATTGCGCTCGCCTTGATATCGTTCAACAGGAACTCGGTCTGGAAGAGCCCGGAGACGCTCTGGGCGGATGTCGTCGCCAAGTCCCCGTCAAAAGCGCGCCCGCATTATAACTACGCTACGGTGCTTGCCGGAAACGGCGACCTCGACCGCGCGCTCGAGGAGAACCTCAAAGCCGTCGAGATCTACCCGTATTACGGGAAGGCGTACTTCAACATCGGGGCGATCTTCCACACATGGGGGCGGGTCGACGAGGCGATAGAGAAGTACGAGATCGCCGTGGCGCTCAAGCCCGACATAATAGAGGCGCACAATAACCTCGGGTACGCCTATTACACCAGGGGCAGATACCCGGAGGCCTTGAAGGAATACAGGACCGCCCTCGGCATAAGACCCTCCCATGCGAAGGCGCGCATAAACCTCGGGTATCTTTACAGGGACACCGGCATGCTGGACGAGGCGATCGATGAGTACAGGGCGGCGTTAAAGTACATGCCCGATTACGCGGACGCCTACAGGCTCGTCGGCGAGGCCTATCTGCTAAAAAAAGACCCGGCCGCCGCGATAGAGAGCCTGAAAAGGGCGATAGAGCTCGCCCCTTACTCAGCGGAGGCCCACAACGGGTTAGGCAAGGCCTTCGAGATATCGGGAGAGCCGGGGCTCGCGGGGGCTGAATATGAAAACGCCCTCCGGCTGAACCCCGGCCTTGAAGAGGCTGGGGAGAACCTCCGGCGTCTTAATGGCGCGCTTTAGTGTCGCGGAAAATCAGAGGCCTGTCGGGATGGCCAAAAACCGGGACGCGGGTCCCGGTTGAAATAGGTAAGCGTGGCGTAAAGGCGTACTTTCGCCTGTACGCCGGTTAAGATCTAAAGCCGATGACAGATGGGCTTTTTAAACCGCGCCTCAGCCCCTTATGACTTTAAGGGCGTCCGCGGCCTCGTTCCTTACTGCGTCGAACGGGTAATCGGTGAAGGCCTGCACATAGCCCTCGAACCCCCTGGCCCTCCCCCCGAGCGCGGTCACCACCTTCAGTATTTCGATGATCGTCCTCGAGTCCTTCCTGTCCCCGGCAAGCATCAACGCCTCGAATACCTTCGGCACGTCCGCGGCATCGAGCCTCGAAGACGCCCCCATGACGACTTCGGCGGCGGAGGCGACCGGCCCAGGCTCGCCTGAGTTGAGGATGTGGAGCAAAGCCTCGACACCTCTTCTGCCACCGGTAAGCAGGGCCTGCGCCGAGGTGGACCTGTAGAATGGTTCGGCCTGGTCCATGAGGTGCTTCCTCACTATGTCTATCCCCTCGGTGAAACCCTGCACGAGCGCTATCGCCGAGGCCTTCCTTACGTGGTATACTTCGCTGTTAAGGTGCTCGATGAGCACAACCTTGGCGTCCGAGGTCTTGAGCCTCGCGAGCTCCTGGGCCGCGAGTATCGAGACGTCCTCGTTCTTGTGCTCAAGGCTCCCGACCATTATGTTGTAGAAGGCCTTGTTCCTCGACAGCGAGATGGTGTGGAGTATGGTCTTTGGAAAGACGCCCGGAGGCGGATAGTCGATAAGGTAAGACAGCTCCTTTATAGTCCCCACCATGTCTTCCCTTACGAGGTGATTGAGGAGCATCGTCCCCTCCTCCCTCGTGACCGTCCCTGCCATGACCTTGGAGAACATGTTCGCAAGCTTGTCGCGTGTCGTGCTCATCGGATTAGGGTCTTTTTTTTCAGGAGGCATGAATATCTTCCCTCAAAGCCTGGAAGCGGCTTTTTTATATTTCAACGGGATCAAAGCGCCAACCCCGTACCGGCCCGCTGATTATACCATAATACCGCGGAATTCAACAGGAACGCTATGGAAAACAGGGCCATGTCATCTACTCATGAGGGCCCCCGCCTTTTTGAGGAACTCTGGGTCTCCGGGGAAGGCCTCGGCCCCTCTTTCATAGACCGCAAGGGCCTCGGCCACTCGCCCGGTCCTCGCGTACCCTTCCCCGAGCCTTAAGAGGATCTCCCTTAGAAGCTCCGGCCTTTTTGCGAAATAGAGCGCTTTTTCATAGAGCTCCATAGCGTCGTTCAGGCGGCCCATGGACTCGTATATCGTCCCGAGATTGAACCCGGCCACGGGGTCCTCGGGCTCAAACTTCAGGACCTCCTCGTACTCCGCCGTTGCCAGGTCCATGAGGCCGCGCCTCTGGTACGCGTTCGCGAGCAGTTTCCTCGTAAGCAAGACCATGGTAGGGTCCGGGTGCGGGCTTTTGAGGTTGAGGTCCAGCGCCTTCGAGAGTCTTTCTATCGCCTCCGCGTCCCTCCCCTCCTTGAAATCGAGATACCCAAGAGAATGGAGCGCGAGGTAGTTTTCCGAAGACCCCTTGAGCGACTCCCCCCAAAGCGCCCTGTCATCCCGCCAGTTGAAGGATTTTTTGTACGACCATACGGAGTAGAGGGAAGAGACTGCCGCGAGCGCGACGATGAGCGCCTTCCGGCTCGACGAGGAAGAGAGCCGCACGCTCCGTAAGACAAGGGCGATAAAAAGCGCGAACCCGACGGACGGGAAGTAAAGGTATCTCTCGGCGAACGGCGTCCTGCTTATGGCAGGGGCATAGAGAGCGGGCAGAAGCGGGACTACGAATATCGCAAACGCGAGGATGGATAGCCTGTCGAACTTCCTTCGGAAGAGAAAAAAGAAGGCCGCGAGCAGAACGATGACTGCTGCCGAGAGCATGAACCCCGCCTCGCCGAAGTGAACCGGCGAGAACGGCTGGAGGGGATAAATCCCTGCCGGGAAGACGAGCGCTTTCAGGTACTCGGCAAAAAGGGAGGGCGCGTTCACGAGAAAGTCCGCCCCTTTAAGGTCCGTGTGTATCCGGACGGGCGCGGCTATGTGGCCGAGGAGCGCGGATTTGATCCCGATGTAGGCGAACGCCGCCGCTGCAAACGGGATATATCTCTTTACGCGCGAAAGGGACGGCAGATATCCCTCGCGGAGCGAATCATATACATACAAAAAGAACGGTAGGATGATCGCGGTCTCCTTCGTGAATGCCGCGACAAAATAAAACAAGGCCGAGGCAATGACCCTTCCTGCCCCCTTGCCCTCCCCTGCGTAAATGTAAAAGGATACGAGGCAGAGGAATGTATAGAGGAGCTCAGGGACGCACCCGACCCACGAGACAACCTCGCTCCCCGCCGGAAGGACTGTAAACACGAGAGCTCCGGCGAAGGCGGCAAAGGAGGCCCCTTTCTCTTCCGCGCTGAGGAGCCTCCTTACGAGAAAGAACGCGGCTACGCCGTTCGCCGCGTGGAGGATTATGTTCACAAGGTGCCATCCCAAGGGATAGAGGCCGAAGGCGGCGTACTCGGCCATGTAAAACAACATGAAGAGAGGCCTGTAGGAGATAGCCTGGTAGTTCGACTCGGCGAATGCGAAGGTATGGGAGGTGAAGATGTCCTTTAAGAATCTTATATCAGTGATCCAGCGGTTCCTCAAGACCTGCTCGGCGTCGTCATAGACGAAGGAATTCCACAATGTCGCGTGGTAAACGGCAAAGGAGGCCGCCACGAGGGCGAGCGCGAAGAGGAGGGGCTTAAGCCTTGCGTTCATCTCGCTCCTCCCTTCCTTGCGAGAGCGAGTGCCCTTGCAGTCTCCGCATCGCCGGGGTCGAGTTTGAGCGCCTCCTCCAGACTCATAGCCGCGTCCTCGTTAAGGCCGAGCCCCGCAAGCGCCCTGCCGAGATTCCTGTATATCGTTTTGAGGTCGTCCCTTCCCCATGAGAGCGCGAGCGCGTTGTTGTACTCGAGAGCGGCCCCCTTGAGGTCGCCTGACGATTCGAGCGCGAGCGCGAGGCGCAATCTGGCCTCCGGGAGGTCCGGCTTTATCCTTACGGCCTCGCTGAACCTTTCCGCAGCCTCCTTATGCAATCCTTTTTGCGCGTATATCCTGCCGAGATGGAGGTTTGAAAGGACAAGGGTCAACTCGTCCGGGAACCTCCTCTCCGAATTCATCCTTATCGCCTCCTTGTAGTCGAAGACGGCGGCGTCCACATCCCCGGCTATCGCGCGCTCAACGGCTATATTGTGCGAGGCGAGATAATTGCCTTCCTGTGAGACCGCCGACGCGGTCCATATGGAGAGGTCGTCATGCCAGGCGAAGTTCCTTTTTATCGTGGCGTATGAAAAAACGGCGGTAACGGCAAGGAGGATAACGAGGGCCGTGGCCGCGCGGGTAACGTTCTCCCCTATGGCGCGGGACGCAATTGCGGCGGCCCCGATAGCGAGAGCGGCCGAAGGCAAGTAGACCTGCCGCTCGGCAAAGGGGTTTTGGCTGAGTGCGGGTATGTAGAGCGCGGGGAGTATGGCTATTGAGAAAAAGAAGAGCGAGAACGCCGAGAGCGGCGACTTTTTACGGTAAAAAATGATCGCCGCCATGAGGGCAACTGTCACGAGCGCGCCGAACAGGAACCTCGGCTCAGCCGTCGATACGGCCGGGTCGAAGACCCTGAAGGGCTCGAACCGATAAGGGAAGACGAGGGCGCGGATATACTCGGCAAAGAATATGACGGCGTTTATCAAGGTCTTGCCCGCGTCCAGATACGGGTGCATCGTTGACACTGGCGCGAGGCCGCCGAGGAACGAGCGCCTTAATATCAGGTATAATGCGAGCGCCGCCCCGAACGGAAGGTAGCGTCTGACGTAACCGGTATCGGACTTTGAGGCGAGCCTGTCGTAGGCGAATACCACGAGAGGGAGCGTAACGGCCGTCTCTTTAAAAAGAAGCGCGCTGAAGTAGAGGATTGCCGGTCCTATCGCCCATCCTCGCTCACTTCTTGTCGAGATATACAGCGCGGCGAGGTAGAGCGCCGTGAAAGAGAGCTCCGGCACGCAGGCGACCCACGCCACCGGCTCGTTGTGCGCCGGGTGCGCGGCAAAGAGGAGAGCGGCTATGAACGGGGCGACGAGGCCTACTGTCGGCACCCCCGCCCCCTCACGGCGTTTTCTTATCATTCTATCGGCGATAAGGAATACCATGATCACGGAGAAGGCGTGGAGAGCGACGTTGACGAGGTGCCAGCCCCAGGGCCTGACCCCGAAGGCCGCGTGTTCGAAGAGATAGACGAGCATGAAGAGCGGCCTGTACGAGCCCGTCACCTTGAGCTCGGGCTTGAACCCGTAGACGTGGCTTGTGAGTATCTCTGGCACGCTGGCAAAGGAGGCGAGCCAGCCGTTCTTCTCTATCTGCAGGTGGTCGTCGTATACGAACCCGTTCCCAAGGGTGTTGGCGTAGACCGCGAAAGAGACGAGCGCGGCTATCGCGATAAAGAGAAGTTTGAGCCCCCTTTCAGAACGCATGGCGGATCAGATCCCCTTGTAGTGGCCTGTAAAATACATCCTGTAGAATATGGCGAGCGTGTCCATCCCCGCGCGGTAGAGGTCCTTTGTCCTGATCCTGCCCCATTTGGCGACCCTCTGGAAGTTAAGCACTATCGGGGCCTCGGCTATCCTGTAGCCGAGCCTGTGCGCGTTGGCGAGTATCTCGAGGTCATAGGCGTACCTCGAGCAGACGACCTTCGGGAATATCCTTTTCAGCACCTCGGCCTTGAAGATCTTGAGCCCGGTCTGCGTATCGCGGACCGGGAGCTTGAAAAGGAGCTTTAACGCCATCGCGTATACCCTGCTTATTATCCTTCTGTGGGCGGGGTACTTGAGCGCCGACGACGGGTGGTGCTTGGAGCCTATCACGATCTGCGCGTTATTATCCTCCATCGCCTTGAAGAGCGATTCAATTTGCGACGGGTGGAGGTCGAGGTCCGCGTCGAGAAAGACGATATAGTCTCCGACCGCGTTCATGAACCCTTCCTTCAGCGCCCCGCCCTTGCCGCGGTTGGCCTTGTAATGGACGACCTTGACGCGCGGGTGCGCGCGAGAGGCGGCCAGGGCCTCGGCGTGGGTATTGTCCGAGCTCCCGTCATCGACGATGATTATCTCGAACGAATCGCTCCAGACCTTTTCGAGCGTCTCCCATGTCTCGGCGACGTTCTTACGTATATGCGCGCCTTCGTTGAACGACGGCATTATCACGGAGAGCATCGTACCATTCTTCATCGCGCTGGGGCTCCTCCGACGGTCATTGATATCTCCGCGAGGGCCCCCGCCGCCTCCGCGTAGCCGGGTCTCAACCGGAGCGCCTCGGAGAACTCGGCGACGGCCTCGTCGATAAGGAACTCGCCCCTGTATATGAGCCCCAGGTTATAGTGCGCGTCCGCGGAGCCGGGGTCGAGCCTCAAGACCTCCCTGTAGTGCAGGGCCGCGTTGATGTTATCACCTTTTTGCTGATAGCACCAAGCGAGATTGTAGTGAGCGTCCTCGTAGTCAGGGGCGGCCTTTATCGCCTCCTTGAACTCGCCTATGGCCCTATCGAGGTCGCCTCTGTCCTGGTACGCCAGCGCGAGGTTGTAGTGCGCGTATTTGCTCCCAGGCGACTTCTTGACGGTATCAGACCAGAGAGCGAGGTCGTCCTTCCATACCCGCGCTCTCTCTACAGAGCTTATCGAGTACGCCGAAAGGACGATAATGACGATGGCCGCGACAATATAGGTAAAGGCCCTTCGGAGGTTTCCGTTAAAAACCCTTTCAAACACATATGCAGCTATAATGCCCAAGCCAGCGGTCGGCAGATACATGTACCTGTCCGCGGCGGCGGATGTGGATAAGGCAGGGATGTAGAGCACGGGGAGCAACGGGAGCCCCATCATAATGAGCCCGAGGAAGACCGCGCGCCTTCTCCTGAATACGACTAGTGCCGCGAGGAAAACGGCTATGACCGCAATCCCGGCGGCGGCCCCGGCATCGAGCGTTTTTATAGTGTGGAGCTCGTAGAGGGCAGAGAGCGAAGACGGGTACGCGAGCGTCTTTGCGTACTGAAAGACGAGCGGAAGCACATTGATCACAAGTTCAACGCCCGACAGGTCGATTTGCCTGTCCCGCACAAGGGCGCCGACGACCAATGTCCTCGCCGCCATATAGAGCGCGGCCACTGCGAAGTATCCCGCGTAAGACCTCCAATACTTAAGCCAATACTTAAGCCCCCTGCCGCTTGAGAGGTCAGAGGCGACTATAAGCGCAGGGAGGGCAAACGCAGTCTCCTTGCTGAATACAGCGATAACAAATGAGGCGAGAGATAATGCGTAAAAGGCGGCGTCCTTTCCCCCTCCCTCTCTGAATCTCAGGTATAGATACATGGAGAGCAGGAGAAAAAACGTGAAGGCAAGCTCCGCGACCGCCGTGACCCACGCCACGGGCTCCGAGTTCACCGGATGAAGGGAGAATATGAGAGCTGCAAAAAAAGGCGCGAGGACCGCAAAGCCGCCCTTCCGTGCCGGGAGTGTATCATCCGCCCGGTTTTTGATCAGAATCGAAGCCGTTAAAAAGACCAGTACGGCGTTGGCGGCATGGACGAGTATGTTTACAAGGTGCCATCCGGAGGGTCTGAGGCCGAAGACGAAGTAAGTGGCCATGGAGTAGATGTGGAGCATCGGCCTGTAGGTATTTCCCGAGTATCCGAAGAAAGCCCAGGAGGATGACGAAAATATTTCAGGTATGAAACGGATGTCGGTTATCCATGGGTTTTTCAAGACTTGAACATGGTCGTCGTAGACAAACCCGTTTTGAAGCGCAGGGGAAAAGACCGCGACGGTTATGACGACCGCGAGCGCGGCAAGCACCACCCTCGATATCGATGCGTTCAGCCTCCCCATCACTCCTCCATCGCCTTAAGCGCCCTTGCCCTCGCGAGCGCTTCCGAGGCCAGAGCGAAACCAGGATTGAGACTCAATGCCGCCGAGAGCTCGAAGTCCGCCTCGTCGAACATGTACTGGTCGGTATAGATGAGCCCCAGGTTGTAATGCGCGTCTGCCGCGCCGGCCGGAGAGAGGCGGATAGCCTCCCTGTAGTGCTCTATAGCGGACCTCGCGTCCCCCTTCGTCCGGCTCGACCACGCGAAGTTGTAGTGGACGTGCGCGCTCTTCGGCGACTTTTCAAGCGCGTCCGCCCATAGGGTATAGTCCTCCCTCCAGACGGCGCTTCTCTTGAAAGAGGCGGCCGCGTATGAGGAGAGGAGCGCGAGAGAACAGATTGACACGGCAATGATCCTTATGGCTCCGGCGCGCCTTATGAATGCGCCGACGATAGACGCGACTATTATGGCGAACCCGGCAGTCGGCAGATACAGATACCTGTCCGCGGCCGCAGAGGTCGAGAGCGCCGGGATATACAAGACCGGGAGTATCGGCAGGGCCGTCCAGACAAGGGCGAGCCTTACGGGTCTATGCCTGACGGCCGCAACGGCAAGGACGAATACAGCCGTGATGATCATACCCGCAATGACCCTCTGGTCGCCGAAAGAGCGCGCCGGGTAGAATTCATAGATGATGCTAAGCCCCGAGGGATAGACGAGCTTCGAGAGATAATGCGTAATAAGCGGGAATATGTTTATGAAGGCCTCGAAGGCGCTGAAGGCAATCTTCTTTTCATGGACAAACCCACCGACGGCGTATGTCCTTATTACCATGTACAGGACCGCCGTGCCGAAAAATATCGCGTAATTGAACGCCCTCTTGAAGATCTTTCTACCGTCATCGATGAGGTCTGAGGCGAAGAGGAGCGCGGGGAGTATTATAGCCGTCTCCTTTACAAGGAGCGCGAGAAAATAGAGGAGCGCCGGGACGACGGCCTTCGCGGCCGACTCCCTCCCGCCTTTTGCGTATATCCAAAAGGCGGCGAGAAAGAACGCCGTAAACAGGAGCTCAGCCTGCGCGGAGGCCCAGTTGGCGACCTCCGAATTTACCGTATGGAGCGTAAAGACAAGCGCGGCGAGGAGCGGGGGCAAAGACCCGTAACTGAAACCTCCCCCCGCGTCGTCCTTCGCAAACAGCATCAACGCTATCCCGTAAAGGAGACAGCCGTTCAACGCAAGCAACGATACGTTCACGAGGTGAAAACCCCAGGGGGAACCGAGCCCGAACATGAAGTCCTCGGCCATGAACACGATGAAGAGGAGCGGCCTGTAGGTGTTCGACGAGGAGCGCGCAGGGTCGGCGAATATAGTCGACGACGTGAGTATGTCGGGTATGCGCGCCGGGTCCCTTATCCACTCGTTCGCGAGTATTATGTGGTTGTCGTCGTAGACAAAGCCGTTTCTGAGCGTCTGTCCGTAGACCGCGAAAGCGGCCACGACGATGACGAGCGCAAGGGCGATGTTATCCGGCCTTCTCACCATCCTACTTCGCCGCCTTCATGACCCTCGAAAGCTCCAGAGCCGCCTCGGTATAATTCGGGTCTATCGCAAGGGCTGAATTGAGCTCGCCGGCCGCGAGGTCGCCTCTTCCGGCCTTCGAATACACAAGCCCGAGGTTGTAATGGGCGTCCGCGCTCCCGGGGTCGAGCGCTATTACCGCGCTGAAGTGCGCCTCGGCGCGCCTGTAGTCCCCAATCTCCTTATAGAGCCAGGCGATGTTAAAGTGCGCGTCCTCGTACCCGGGGTTTATCCGTATCGCCTCGGCGTACCTCTCTATGGCGCCGGAGTCGTCGCCCATATCGTGGTAAATGGCGGCCATGTTGTACCAGGCTGTCGCGTTTCGCGGCGAGATATTGACCGCCTCCTTGAAGTGCTTGAGCGCCCCGGCCCTGTCCCCCGTCGACTGGTACAGGACAGCGAGGTTATAGTGGGCCTTGTCCTTGTCCGGCTTAAGGCGTATCGTCTCCTTGTAATGCTCTATCGCCTTTGCCTTCTCACCTTTCCCCTGGTAGGCCCACGCGAGGTTGTAATGGACCCGTTCCTTGCCTGGGGACTTTTTCGCCGCGTCCTCGAATATGGCCGCCTCGTCGGTCCAGAGCGAGTTTCTTGAATAAGTCGCGGCTCCGAGCGGTGCCGCGAATACCACTACCGCAAGGGCGGTAAAAACGGAAGTCTTAAGGCCGGGGGCGAATCTGTCCTTCAGGGAAAAAATGGCGGTCGCCGCGAAGAGCGCGGCCCCTACACTCGGCAGATAGAGCCTGTGCTCGAATATCAGGTCCTTTATCGGTATTATCGAGGACTCGATCGATATCGTCACAAAGAACCAGATGACGCCGAGGCCCGCGAGAGCGCCGTACCCGCCGCCCTTCCGTATCGAGCGCGCAAAGAGCCATAAGCCGAAAAAGAATACCGACGCTATGAATATCATGGAAAGGAATACCGCAGGCTCGGCAATCGACCGGTACATCGGGTAGTCGTAGTCGAGGTTCTGCCCTGTCGGAAGGACGAGTAGCCTGAGATAAGTGACGATGACCCTGAACTGGGTCAAGAGGTAATCGTGCCTCGATATGGAATGGAGGTCCTTTAGCTGAAGGTTTCTCACCTCGTCGCCGACGGCCTTGTCCCCGCCCCAGAGGAGGAGGTCGTGGCCGTAGACGGTGAGCGGTATTATGAGAAGGCATAACGCGAACGGGACGAGACGCGCCACCCTGCTTCCGTACCTCCCCTTTTCAAAGAGCGCGAACTCAAGGAAGGCAAGCATGAACGGGAGCGTAAAGGCTATCTCCTTTGTCTTCTGCGCGAGCACAACGAGGGCTATCGGTAGGATATAAAAAAACCATCTTTGGCGCGGACCATTAGCAAGACGCCATTTAAGGTAAAAGACGATAGAATAGACGTAGAAGAGCGTGGCGAGCGAGGCGAACCTCTGGCTTATGTAGGTTATCGCCTCGGTCTGCACCGGGTGCGCGGCATAGAGGACCGCTGAAAAGAGCGCAATCGCGTTAGCGGACGCGACCCTGCCCTTTAAAAGCGGCGTCCTCGATATCCCTGCCACGAGAAGGTAGACGCCGATGGAATTCAGCGCGTGTATGATGACGTTTACGATGTGATAGCCTGTTGTAGAGAGCCCGCCGAACCGGTAGTTAAGGGCGAAGGTGAGATATGTGACATACCGCGTCCCCGATGGCGGCCAGAACGCGCCGAGCCCCTTGCCCCTGTTGTAGTCTATGACATAGAGGTGGTCGTCGAACTGGAACGGTCCAAAGAGGGTATTCGAATACGCGACTGCTATTATTGCGACGACGGACAGGACCGCCGGAAGGAAGAGGTCTTTCTCTTTAAACCCAGTTGCTTCGCCTGTATGGTTTGCCGAAGGACCGATACTCATCTTTTACCCGGGGGAGCCCCCAAACCTGTGCAAGATACCGTCTTAATTGGATTATTTTAACTATTTTAGGAGGAACATACAAGGTTATAATCTTGCGGCTACCTCTAAAAATTGTTCTTTTTCCTGATCTCTGTGTCAGGGCGTAAATAAAAATGCTCACATATTCCCATATATGCTGCGCTTTTTATTTCCACCCTTCCTTGACCTCAGAAAAAATTCCTAATTTTTAGAAGGCAGCCTTGTGACTTACATGCTTGATTTAACCGGTTATTTATTATAAAATTCACTGGAAATATCGGTAATTTCAGCGATTTTCTTTAGAACATGGAACAAGATGCCTTCAGCATACCCCGATGAGCGTCTCAAGACTCTGGACGCGCTTCTAAAACTCGGACTCGACGTCGCCAACGGCCGCCCCTGGACCATAGAGCCAAGGTCGCTCCGCTTCAGGCACGGCGAGACCATCGCCGAGCTCAAGATCCCGTTCCACATGGGCGCCGACGACGAGGCGTTCGCCGATAACGCGGTGCAATCGCTCGTCGCCCTCATGGTCAAGAGGTATTCGCCCCCTTCGATAGAAGGCAGGGAGGGCGGCCCACAGCCCATCCTCTTCACCGTCCCCCCGATAAAGGACAAGACCTTCAGGACCGACCTCTTTATCTCGGACTCCATGGAGAAGAGGCTCGCTGCCGAAATACTCTCGTCCACACCTTTTCTCGACAGCTCCCTTCTCTCCGGTTGGCTCACTGGCGACGGCCACGGCAGGAAGTTCGTCAAATGGGCCTCCGAGCTCGTCGAAAAGGCGCTTAAGGACGAGGCGCGCCACGGGGGCGAAGAGAGGACCGCGTACCTCGCCCTACTTGCGGCCGTAAATACGGTAAGAAAGAAGAAGGAAAAGGTAAAGAGCTTCAGGATAAAGGGGCTCACCTACGAAAAGATCGACCTCGCCGTCGGCATGGCGCTCTTTGTCGCCTTGAGGACCGCCATAAGGCAAACGCTCGACAAGCTCAAGGGCCAGGGCGCTACGGCGTATACACCGCTTAACGACGCGCTGTTACACTCCGCGCTTACGCCGAAATCGTTCCTCTCCATTCCGCAGTCCCTGTTCGCCAACACCCTCAACCCGTACGGGATCAACGCCGAGGTCATCGAGCTCGTCTCGGGCTACGCCCCGGCTGTATCGGGCAAGTCCGCCTCGGCTGACCTCATAAGCTCGCTCTCCGCGAACATCAGGCATAAGTCCGACATAATGGAGTCCCTCCAGGCCAATTACGAAACGGCGCGGTTCAGGGAAGAATCGCTCGCCTATCTCGCGGAGTTCGACATACCGGGCACCGAGGTCCAGTCGGTCCTCTACGACGCGCTTAACGAGGACCGGCTCATAAGGAACATCCTGGACGACCAGAAGACTTCCCAGAACCTCTTAAAAGCCCTCGACGACATCAAGAAAAGGTTCACGAAGGACGCGGGCAGGGTCGATACGATAAACTCGCTCCAATCCTTCCTGTCCTCAAAAAAATCGCTCTTCGGCGGCCTGCTCAAAAGCCCCAAAAAGGAGTTCGAATCGATCCTGCCGCTCATCGAAGGCTACTGCGCCTCGGCCCTCGACGACCACATAGAGAGCTTCGAGGGGCCGATGCGCGGCTACCTCTCCGACAGGCGGGGCGAGTTCAACCAGAACATGCTCGTCGAGGAATACAACAGGGGACGCCTCTACAGGTTCTCGACCGACGACAGACCCATCTTGAAGACCCTTACCACCGAGGAGGAAGGCCAGCTCTTCATCGACATGAAGGACTTTACCCGGAAGACGCTCAAGGTAAAAGAGATAGCGATGGCCGAGTTCATGAAGGAGCACTTCTACAAGCCGATACTCAACGCCGCATCCCAGTACGGCGCGGGCATAGGGGTCTCGAGCGACGAGCGCGGCATAAATCTCACGAACCTCCCCGGCGACGCCGCGATATTCTCGGGCGGCGTAAGCTACCTCATAGCACTCGCATGCGACATTCAGCAGATAATAAGGCGCTACAGGGACCAGCTCGCGAAAAAACTCCCGCCCATGAGGAACGAGGAGATACTCGACTCCGTCCACAAGTCCTTCGAGGAAAAAAGAGATGCGCTTAAACAGAGGCGGACCGAACTGCAAAGGGCGCTCGAGCGGAAAGAGCCTGGCGTGGAATTGAAGCTCGTATCCCTCGGCGAAGAGGAGCACAGGCTCGAGAACACCTACAGGGACGAGATCGAGGCCGCGATAAAAGGCGAGCTCGAGGCCGGGCTCTATATCGCCTACGGCGCCAAGGCCGAGACGACCGTCATAGAGCCGAAGGGCGAGTTCTCCGGCCCGGTCAAGGTCGCGATAGGGGAGAAGATCAACGAGGCGGCCAGAGGCACATTCAGGAACCCGATGGTAAGGGCCAAGCTCGAGCTCCTCCTCGAAAACGAAAGGCTCAAGCGCAAGCAGAAGATAAAATACCCGTTCGACGTCTACATCGACCGCGTATTCTCCATAAAGATGCCGCCCGAGCTCGACAGCGCCTTCGAGAAACTCATCGGCTCGGGCAAGCCCGCCTCCGCGCAGGCGATGACGCAGATAATGGCGAACGAGTTCTTCACTGACCTTAAAAAGATAATCGCGGGAGAGACCTTCACAAACCTAAGGCTCATCTCCTCGACGACCGACATCTACAACAAGGGGCAGGCGATAAGCGTGAACGCGCTCGAGGCCTACATGCGCGAGAAGAAAGGCACCAAGTTCTTCTTCAAAAAGACGGTCGAGCCCAAAGACCTCGACAGCGCCATACGGGACTCCTTCTTCTTCCCCGTGACCCCGCTCGAATTCTGGTTCTCGACCGAGACGATAAAAAACTCGGAACGGATAGAGGCCTTTTTCAAAAGCGGCGAGGTCATATTCAAGGGCTTCGAAGCCAACATCCCGATGGTCATATACGAGATGCTCAACGCCGAAGGCGAGTTCTTCAAACAACTCGTCAAATTCCACTTCCACCAGTGGCTGGACGAGGCCCGGAGAGAGACCTCGGGGGACTTGAGACCCGCGAGGTAAAGAAATATTAGGGGGAAACTTTCTGTAGAAAGGTTGCGCTCGGCGCGCCGCCAAAGCCGGTCGGGACCTTAAAAACCAATAAATGCTTAACCATTTTGATACTGCTTTGCCCGTCCGGCGAGGACCCCTAAGACCCCCTTCAAAGACTTTTAGCTCTTCCCTTACAGCCCCCCTGAAAATGCCATTTCAAAAAGCCAAAAATTATACGATGTAAAAGGGACTCTTAATCGTGTATCAGGGGGGCTGTAAGGGAACTAAAAATTTTTGGAGAGAGTTTTAGAGAGAACCTTTTTATAAAAAGGTTCTCTCTAATGTTCTATGCCTTGCGGCCTCAGCTTCCGAGCACCTCGTTCATGGAGCCTGTCCTGTAGCCCTGGAGGTCGAGGGTTATGTAGATAAAGCCTATGTCTTTAAAGCCCGCGACTATCTTTTTTCTCATCTCTTCGTCGAGGAACCTTGCAATCGCCTTCGGCTCTACCTCTATCCTTACGGTCTCGCCGTGGTATCTGACCCTGAACTGGGTGAACCCAAGGTCGCGGAGAAGGTCTTCGCCTTCGGAGACCATCGAGAGCCTCTCTTCCGTTATCGCCGTCCCGTAAGGGAAGCGGGAAGAGAGGCATGCGAAGGACTGCTTGTCCCAGGTGGGCAGGTCCATGTCGCGGCTAAGTATCCTTATCTCATCTTTGGTAAGTCCCGCCTCCTGAAGGGGGCTTCTTACGCCGAGCTCGTTTGCCGCGGTCTTGCCGGGCCTGTAATCCAGCAGGTCGTCGGCGTTCGAGCCGTCGGCGACATGGGAGAAACCGAGCGAGCGCGCGTTGTCGACCGAAATTTTAAACAGCTCGCTCTTGCAGTAATAGCACCTCTTTTCGGTGTTGTCGGCGAAGTTCGGGATCAGGAGCTCGTTGGATTCCACTATTATGTGCCTGACCTTCATCGAGTCCGCGAGGCGGAGAGCCTCCTTGAACTCCCTTTCCGGATAGGTCGGGGATGTAGCGGTTATGGCCGCGCACTTCTCTCCGAGCGAGTCCGAGGCGACTTTAAGCAGGAAGGTCGAGTCGACCCCGCCCGAGAAGGCGACGAGCAATGAGCCCATGTCTTTCAAGATGCCTTGAAGCCTTTCGAGCTTCTTAAGCGCGAGCGTTTTTTTCTCTTCGGTTATGCGGAGGTCCTTGCCCCCGGCGTATACGACGGCCTCGTTGTTCAGCATATGCGCGTCTCCTCGACCATGACGTCCGAGACAGGTACGGGACGCATCTCCCTCGCCTCGCCGTTACGTGATACCGTCACGACGGGGTCGGCCCCGGCCTTGTCGAGCGCGTACTTCACGATGAGCCCGCCCGCGAAGGCGATCGCGTCGTCTATCTCACCGGCGACTATGGCGACCGGGCCCGGGAACCCCGAGGGCTCGATAAGCGTGTCGCCGGGCTGGACGAGGTTCTTGAGCTTCGCGTTGTCGGATTCGTTCTTGCCCATGACGATCTTCACGCCGTTGTACCTGAAGTGCCTGCCGGATTTTAGAAGCGCGAGGTCTTTCTTGCTGACGTCCTTCTTGTTGAATATCAGGTCCCTGACCTTCTTCGAGAATATCTTGTCGGTCAGCAGACAACCCCCGGACGGGCACGGATAGTCGTTTATGTTGTACTCCTCGGCGAGCTCCATCTGGTCTTTTCTGGACCTCCCGAGGACCGCGAGGAGCTTCTCCCTGTCGACGAGCCCGAGCTTTTCCGGTATCGTCGGCTCGAGTTGCTTTGCGCTCAGGGGCCTCAATACCAACCCTTCGAGGCCGCTCTCCCTCTCTATTATCCTGAAGGCGTCCTTTCTCTGGCTCATGGGCCTCTGGCCCAAGACCTCTCCGGTCAAGACGAACGACGCCCCTATCTCCTCCATGTACGCCTTTGCCTGCTTGAACATGTAGACGCGGCAGTCGACGCACGGGTTTACCCCCTTGCCGTAGCCGTGCCTCGGGTTCCGGACGATATCTATGTAGTCGTCCCCCTTCGCCAGGACCTTAAGCGTGATCCCGAACTCCTCGGCGACCCGTTTTGACTCGCTCCTGCAACCGCCGCCGTCCTTGCCGCCGTGGTTGCAGGTGCAGAAAGCCGAGGTGAAATTGAGGGCGTGGACCTCTATGCCCTGTTCGATTATCATCTTTACCGCGAGGGTGCTGTCGAGCCCCCCGGAGAGCAACGCTACGGCCTTCGTCATATTCCCTTTAAACCCCTTCTTTAGTTCAAAACCCTTGTAATTTAATAAAATATTATTATACTGGGAAGGGACGGCAAAATCAAAAAGAAAGTTCTCTCTGAAAGATGTCTTTGCGCTAACAGGCCGTTAAGAAACCCGGACAGGCTGAATCAAAAAGCTCCAGATGCGAGGCGTCGAGGAGCGAGGCGCGAGGCGTACTCTTTATGTACGCCGCAGAGACGAGCGACGATGACAACAAAGCAGATGGACTTTTTGAACAGCCTGAGGGGGATATGAAATCAGAATACCTAATAACCCTTATCCTCGCGCTCGTCGTCGGCTATCTCATGTACCTGGTCATGGCCCCGTTCTTCGTCCCCATATTCTGGGCCGTCGTGCTCTCCATTCTTTTCT
>JACPGB010000023.1 GCA_016182655.1 Deltaproteobacteria bacterium | reverse complement strand
GCTCAAGTCCGTCAAGGGGCCCGAGTTTACCGTCGTAAGGCCCGCCGTAAAGGAAGAGCCGGTGATACTCGCCTCCGGCACCGAAGGCGTCGTCATATCCGGGTTCACGGCGAAAGGGTCGCAGAGCTCGGGGATAACCCTCAAGAGCGTAACGAACTCCGAAGTGAGCGGCAACGTCGCGGACGGGAACGTCTACGGCATAGCCTTATATGACTCGAGCGAGAACGCCGTCACCGGCAACGCGGCGGGCAGGAACGAATACTACGGCATCTATCTGGAGAAGTCGCACCACAACGCGATCGAAGGCAACAACGCGAACAGGAACGACGACAAGGGCCTCTTCATAAGCTACTCGAACAGCAATGTCATACGGGACAACACCGCCAACCTCAACACCTGGAACGGCGTCACGCTCTGGTCCTCCAACAACAATGTCATCGTCGAGAATACCGCCCTCCGGAACATGTACAGCATTGTGGTAAGCGACTCGAAGGACAACGAGGTCTCGGAGAACACGACGCTCCCGAATGTGTTCCTCATACTCCCGGTCGTCCTCATCTACCTCGGGGTAGTCACTTACCTGATACAGAAAAATGTCTTCAAGCTCGTGTACGGGGTAAGATAATGCAACGGATACTCAAAATGCTCGGCGTCTTCAGCACCGCTTCCATCGTGCTTGCGAGCTTCGGGCTTATACTGGCCACTTCCAGCTTCATAAGCGGGCTCCAGCTCGTAAAGGCCGCCTCCATAGTAGAGAGGAAGATACACCGCTTCAACGGGTTTACGGCCCTCGCCATATACGTCATACTCGCCGTCCTCGCCTTCTGGTACGAGGGGTTCGGGTTTCTCCGCCTCCTCGGCTGGGGCTCCGGGCTCTGCGTCTTCCTACTCAAGATATTGATAGTGCGGTCCAAAAAGAGACGGGCGTTCAAGTACCTGAGCTGGCTCGGCGGCACCCTCATACTCGTCTGGCTCTACATGGTCTACATCCACATACCGGTATAGAAGGCCCTGCCTTTAACGAAGCGCATCACATCCGGAGGACAATTACTCGCGTGAAATAAAGGCCCCCGTAGCTGACGCTACAGGGGCCTTTATATATCTGGAAACTGCTTTAGAGAGCTTGGGCCGTCAGTGGCAGCACCCCTGGTGCGTGAGCTCCCTTAAGGCGATGACTTCTTCGTCGAACTCGCCCCTCGCCTCATTGACGCGCCTCTGCATCTCGGTTATCGGGGCGGGCGTGAACTCCGCCTCTATCTTACTCATCCCCTCGGCTATCCCGATCCTCATGTTCCTGTCGAGGCACTTGTCGACCATCTCGAAGAACTCCTGGTCCTCCTTCCTGATGTGTCCCCTCAAAGAGACGATCATGGAGGTTATGATGCTGTCAAGGATGGTCTCCTCCTCGAGGGCCGAGCGGAAGTTCGAGAGGAGCGTCATGATCTCCCTGTGCTCCTCTTTTATGATGGCGGTAAGGGATTCGCCGAAGGCCAGGACATCGCGCATCGCCGGGAAGAGTACCTCCTCTTCCTTCAACCCCGAGTGGAGGTGAATGGCGTTGGCAAGCTCATAGGTCGAGACCCAGAGGGCCTTGATGTCGCGCCTCTTTATCTGTGCCTCTACCTCGTCGAACATCTTCAATATCTGCCTGTGCTCGAGGATGAGGGTGCCGATCGGGTCGTTCTCGTCGAGCCACTGTTCGTCGGCCCCGTCGGCCTCGGGCGCGAGCCGGACTATCTCCTTGATCTTGAATGCACGGGAGAACCCGAGCTTGCAGTAGCCCTTCGGGCTCCTGAAAAGCTCCGGGTCTTCATAAGCGGCCTTGAGGTCATTGAACGCGGCCTCGTCGAAGGCTATTGTACCATCGCGGCAGATGGCGCAACAGGTGCCCTGCGTGCAACGGTATTTTATTTCGAGCTTCATTGACATCGGAACAACCTCCTCGGCGCGCCCCGCTATCAGGCGTGGCCTACGGTCTCGCCCTTGTTGGCGGAAGGCATGATCGGCATACCGAACTCGTCGTTGAACTTGGTTATTATGTAAAGGAGGGTCCTGTGGTTGAGGAGGAGGCCCTCGTAGAGCTTGGTCTTGGTAAGGCTGTCTACGTAGAACTCGTACGAGAACTGGACCTGCTTGGCTACACCCTGGTCGTCAAGGTTCATGTCGTATGAGTTCTGCAGGAAGATAAGGTCCTTCCTGATCTCGCCGTAAAAAGCGTCGCGGTCGTTCTCGTTCATCTTCTTCATCTTCTCGACGTGTTCGTTTGCGATGGCGACGCCGTTAAGGACCACGATGAGCCCGGGATAGTCCTTGGGCTGTATGACCCGCTGTCTCTTCATGGAACCAAGGGGATAATCGACCTCCAGGTGGAAGTTGACGTTATCGTCCTTGATATCGTTGACCTGGTGGTGGTTCTCCTCAAGCCACTTCTTTATGATTGCTTTCGCCTGCTCCGGGGTAGTATTCTCCATTTAGACCTCTCCTGTTAAGTATGAATTCTCCCTTGATTTGGGGTGTATTTCATCTTACTACAACGGGAGGCCGGTTGTCCAGTCCAAAGAGCCTTTTTCAAGCCTTTTGGCCCAAAAAACGAAGGGGGCCGGCCCCCTATGGGTCCGGCCCCCTTCTATCGAATAATACAGGCCGCTACCTGCTCTAAAGGCAATAGTCTTTAGCCGCCGCCGCCCTGGTCGGATATGCCCTCGACCTTCATCGTCTGGCAGACCTGGGAGCATCTCGTGCAATAGAATGTGTGGTTGAGCTCGTATTCCTTGTAGATCGAGCATGTTGCGCAAACGCAGTCTTTTTCCCACTGTATCTTCTTGGACGTTCCTATAAGCGGGAAGCAGTACCCTGTAGGCGCGTCCCCGGCGACATAGGTAGGGCATGTCGGACATTTGCACTTCTTGAGGACGTATTCCTGGCGCTTCTGGTACTCGGCCTTTTCCATCTTCTCGATGCCGAACTTGTCGATCCTGTCGTACTTACCCATTTTTCCCTCCTTGAGGTTTTAGCGCCGCCTGAGCGGTAAAACGGCTTAAAAATCGGAGAGTTCCGGTGAAGGACTCTGTATGCATGAAATATATCGGGGTTCATGGGAATCGTCAAGTGCGGCAGTCACGGAATTATATAAATTGGAAGATACGGTGCAAGGCGCAGATCGGGCTTGAAAGGGCAAAAAAAAGGGGAGAGGCCGAAAGGCCTCCCCCCTGAACACCGCGGCTACAGCCGCCTTGACTCTTACAGGACTAGCAGGGCTTCTCGGCGCCCTTCCTGTTGTAGTAGTAGAAGTTGATTATGGTGCAGATGGCGCAGAAAACGATGAGGCCCCAGAAGAAGGGCTTCGGCGAGCCGGTCTTCGCTATCGCCGCGCCTATGAGGAGCGCGAAGATGAACGGACCGTACGCCGCGATAGCGCCGGTGAAGCCGAGGACGCCGCCAGCCTGCCTCGGGGAGAAGATCATCGGTATCTGCCTGAAGGTCGAGGCGTTGCCTATGCCCGTGAAGAAGAATATCGTGAGCATGAGGTAGACGAATGTATTGAACGAATCCAACGAGGTCGGCGCGAGCGACGGCATGATGAGGAACGAGAAGATTATCGTGCCTATGCCGCAGATCGTCGTGATTATCGCGCCGCCGGTCTTGTCGGATACGAACCCGAATATGACGCGGGAGACCGCGCCGATGAGCGGGCCGTAGAACGCGTACTTAAGCGGGTCCGGAGCGTTCGGGAACGTGCCGTAGAGAGCCTTTATCATCATCGGGAACGTCGCGGCAAGACCCGAGAACGAACCGAATGTCATGATGTAGAGGAGCGTCATGAACCAGGTGTGCTTGTTCCCGAATATGTCGAGCTGTTCGGTGAAAGAGGCCTTGATAGGCACGCTCTTGAGGAAAAGGAACGAGAGAACGCCGAAGATAATGAGAATGGGCACGTACCAGACGACTCCGTTCTGGAGCCAGATGTCCTTTGCTATCTCCCCCGATGTGAAGACCTGCGGGCCGCCCATTGCGGCCCCGAAGGCCGCGAAACCTATGATCCATGGGGTCACGAACTGGGCAAGGGAGACGCCGAAGTTGCCAAGGCCGGCCTGAACGCCGAGCACGGCGCCCTGGAGCCTCTTGGGGAAGAACATCGAGGTCGAGGGCATGAAGGATGAAAAGTCCCCGCCGCCGAAGCCGGCGAGGAACGCAAGCACTATGAACACCCAGAAGGGGGTCGCCGGGTCCTGGACCGCGTAGGCGAGGCCCGCGCACGGTATTATCTTTAAAAAGTTGGCGACCCCGATCACGGCCCTTGTGCCGAATATAGGTATCAGGAACATGTGGACAAGGCGAAAGGTCCCGCCCGCGAGGCCAGGCATCGAGGCGAGCCAGAACAGCTGCATGGTGTCGAACTTGAAACCTATTTGCGGGAGCCTGACGACGATCGCGCTGATGACGAACCATGTGGAAAACGAGAGTATGAGGCTTATGGTGGTGATTATGAGCGTCGTCCAGGCGATCCTGGAGCCCGTGCCCTTCCAGAACCGCTGGTCTTCAGGCTCCCATCTTTTCAACAAAGCCATTGAAGGCACTCCTTTTGTAACTCTGCCCCAGCCGGGTTTGGCGCGCCGGGCGCAGGACGAAAAGCGAGCTATTCCTGCGTGCGACGACCCGGTCGGCAGGGCATGTCCAGCACTTCATCTCTGCAAATCGAAAGCGGGTCAAAACGGTGCGTAAAAAAAGGGTGGGCGCGAGCGCCCACCCTGCCTTAATGACTGCCGACTGCCTGACAAAAACCATGTGTGGCAGGTCTGGATTACTGCCCCTGCCAGGACCCCTTGGCCTTGTCCCACCAGGTACCGCCGGAATTGCCCCAGTCGTACCTCTCGGCGCCCTTCCTGGTGTAATACCACCAGTTGAGGAAGTTGGCATACACATAGTAGATCGCCGCGCCTGCGAAGAACGGTACGGCGCTGCCGTACTTGGTTATGGAGGCGCCGACGAGGCTGGTGAAGATGAACGGGCCGAATGCCGCCCAGGCACCTGTCCAGCCGAGCATCTGCGCGCCCTTGGCTGGCGAATACGCGAATACTATCGGGTACTGGCGGAAGGTCGCCGCGTTGGCTATGCCGGTCATCAGGAATATCCAGAGCATAAGGAGGACAAACCCGCTGAACTGCTCAAGCCCGGTAGGCTTAAGGTACCCTCCGAAGATGAGGGCCAGACATCCGATGATGAGCCCTATAAAGCACCATAACATGCCCTTGGACCCGCCCCACTTGTCGAATATCGGGCCGGTAACCGCGCGGGAGACGCCGCCGATGAGAGGCCCGAGGTAGGCGTACTGCAGGGGGTCCGGCGAGCCGTCAAAACCGCCGTAGATGACCTTTATCATCATCGGGAACGCGGCCGCAAAACCTGAGAACGAACCGAATGACGCGATGTAGGTTATCGTGCAGTTCCAGGTATGCGTCAGGGCCCTGTCCTTCGTGCTGAGTATTTCAAACTGTTTCTTGAAGCCTCCGCTCTTGACCCCGAGCGCCGCAGGGTCGATGCTCTTGAGCAATAGCACGCAGAGGATGAATGCCAGGATGAGGAAAGGTATATACCAGAACGCGGAGTTCTGGGCCCACATGCCCTTCTTTATCCCCTTCTTGAGCACAACATCGGTTACAACACCGGCGTCGTTCTTCTTGACATCCAGCTTGTAGCCAGCGGACTTCCTTACCTCAGTGATGGCGCCCTTTTCGTTCTTTGTGACGTCTTCCTTCAACGCCTTTACGGTATCTGTTTCCTGAAGGACCACGTCCTTTACCACGTCGCCGTCCTTGGTGACGATTATCGCGGAGACGAGCTCCGGATTGTTTACCACTACGTCCTTAACTATGTCGCCTTCCTTCGTAACGGTTATCGCGCCCTTGACCGGGTCGGCCTTCGTGAATATCTGCGGGCCGCCGGCGATGGCGCCGAGGACAGCGCCGCCGATGATGACGGGCGTTACGAACTGGACGACGCTAACGCCGAAGTTGCCTATGCCGGCCTGGATGCCCATCGCGAGGCCCTGGAGCCTCTTCGGGAAAAAGATTGAGGTCGAAGGCATGTAGGAGGAGAAGTCTCCGCCGCCCATGCCTGAGAGGAACCCGATAATCATGAAGGTTCCCCACGTAGTGTTCAGGTCCTGCACCGCGTAACCAAGCCAGACCATCGGTATGAGCTTGATGATCGTCGCTATGCTTACGACAGGCCTTGTCCCGAGTATCGGGATGAAGAACGAGTGGATGAGCCTCAAGATGCCGGAGGCGAACCCGGGTATCGCCGCGAGCCAGAAGAGCTCCATCGTCGTGAACTTGAAGCCTATTGCGGGAAGCCTCACGACCACAGCGCTCATGACGAACCACGTGGCGAAGGAAAATATCAGCGAGAAAGTGGTGACGCCGCATGTGCGCCACGCTATCCCGCTGCCGGTCTCGCGCCAGAACTGTTCATTTTCCGGCTGCCATTTTGTCAACTTTGCCATTTCAGATTACTCCTTTCACCTTAATGAACTACGAGAGGGTACAGGGTGTAGCCGTGCGTCTGATGGAAGGGCCCGGAAAGCCCATCTTCTTATATCAGTCAAGTTGTTAGTAGGTAGGTATTTGTGCTGAAACCGGTGGAGCGCTACGGCGAAAGGCGTCAACTGGCGAAACGAAACTAAAGAGGGTGGGCCCGAAGGCCCACCCTCCCGTGGTCACTTATACTGTACGATGTTCTCGGTCTGCGGTGTCCTCTTGTACCACCTCACGACCTGGTAAGGCCTTACGAGGTACTTGTAAGGGTTCAATACCACGAAGTGGGCGAGCCTCGAGAACGGTATGAAGCCGATGAATATCATCGCGTTGAAGATGTGGACCTTGGTGATGAGGGGAAGCGTGGCCACATAGTCAACATTGGGGTTGAGCTTCAGGATCGACCAGATCCAGGGTACAGCCGCTCCGGCGTACCAGTTGGAGCCCCACCTGTACATGGTGGCGTTGAGGACGCCGGTCACCACCTGTATGAGGAGGACGATGAGTATGAGCACGTCCCAGGAGCTGGTAAGGGCCTTGACCCTGGAGTTCGTGAGCCTCCTGTAGATGAGGGCGAGGAGGCCGAAGAGCGCCAGGAAACCGAACGAGAGCGCGGTGAGCTCGAGTATGTAGAGCCTGACCGGCACGCCGTTCCACGCGAGTATCGCGCTCGGGAAGAATATCCCGAATATGTGGCCGAGAAGGATCGTTATGATCCCGTAGTGCCATGGGAACGAACCGAAGAAAAGGGTCTTATTCTCCAGGAACTGCGAGGACTGCGACGACCATGTGTACTTGTTGCTTCTGAATCTCCATATCGCGCCGACTATTGCGGTAAAGATCAGCACGTACGGCATTGCGCCGAACAGGACCTTGTCCATTATTTAGCCTCCTTAACATCCTTTTCTATGACTCTGTAGATTGCGCTGATCACGTGAAAGTATATGCTCTTTCTGTTCTTCTCGAAGTTCTTGTGGAGCTTCTCCATCCCCATGATCACGAACGATTCCTTGAAGTCCTTCTTAAGGGACTCGTCCTTGACGAAACCGAGGAAATGGAGCATGACAGGCAGATGGTCCGGGAGCTCGCCCCTGGCAATCTCGTCGAACGGGAAGCCGTTCTCGTTGTACATCGACTTTATGGAGGAGAGCTTGCTCGCCCTCTTGAAGCCGTCGTAGAGATGGTATCCCATGTCGAGCGTGAAGTCCGAAGTAAGCTCGAAGGTGTAGGAGTATACCCCTTGAAGATCATCAAGGGGTATCTCCTCCAGGTCCTTCTGGAATTTCTTGAGCTCTTCCACAGACTCTTCCGGGTGGCCGGGCGTGGAGGAGAGCG
Organism: Deltaproteobacteria bacterium; assembly: GCA_016182655.1. GTDB lineage: Bacteria > Desulfobacterota > GWC2-55-46 > GWC2-55-46 > GWC2-55-46 > GWB2-55-19. The sequence goes on along the minus strand of JACPGB010000023.1, from coordinate 37,996 downwards.
TCTTGACGCACTCCTCTGCCCTGAGCTTCATATCCTCTTTCGGATATTCAAGCAGCCCTGCAAGCTGTGAATATAAGCTCTTTTCCATGACCATCGCCTACCAGGTCCTCCCAAGGAACTCCTTCTTCTTCGGTCCGAAGCCTACGGAGCCCCTCTTCTCGTACATGGTCCTCGGGTCCACCGTGGTCATGTGCTCGCGGTGGGTCTCGGGGATCACGAACCTCTCCTGGAAGGTTCCGAGCGAGGTGAGTCTGTAGATGTCCTCGGCGTCCTGCGGGGTGAGCCCGACGGACGAAAGGACGCTCTTCGCCTTGGAGTCGCCGATGTCGCCGACCCTCTTCTGGCGGATGTAGATCCTGACCGCCATCTGCTTCTTCAGCGACTCGAGCACTACCTGCTCGTTGCCGGCCGAGAGCATGTTGGCGAGGAACCTGACCGGGATCCTCATCTTGTCTATCTCGTTGAAGAACTCGGTCGATTCGGGATCGAACGTTCCGCCGTTCTCCGCCTTCGCGTTGTGAAGGATCGGAGAGAGGGGCGGGATGTAGAAGTTCATCGGAACGGTCCTGAACTCGGGGTGGTTCGGCATCGCTATGCGCCACTTCTTGAAGAGGTTGTACGCAGGCGACTGCTGAGCGGCCCTTATCCAGTTCTCGTCGATGCCGGCCTTTCTGGCCTCTTCGACTACCCTCGGGTCGTTCGGGTCGAGGACTATCTCCCTCATCGCCTCGACGAGCCTGTCGTCGGGGGTCTTGGCGACGTCTTCGATCCTGTCGGCGTCATATAAAAGGGCGCCTACGAACCTGATCCTGCCGGTGCATGCGTGCGCGCAGGCGTTCGGCTGGCCGGTCTCGGTCCTGGGGTAGCAGAATATGCACTTCTCGCTCTTGCCGTTCGCCCAGTTGTAGTAGGGCTTCTTGTACGGGCAGGCGCTCACGCAGAACCTCCAGGCCCTGCAGGTATCCTGGTCAATGAGCACGATGCCGTCCTCGCCCCTCTTGTATATCGCGCCTGACGGGCAGGACGCGACGCACGCGGGGTTGAGACAGTGGTTGCATATCCTCGGGAGGTAGAAGAAGAAGAGCTTGTGGAACTTGGTGAGCATCTCCTTCTGCGACTCCGAAAGGCCCTTGAGGTTCGGGTCGTTCGCGGAGTAGAGCGGGCTTCCGGCCATGTCGTCGTCCCAGTTGGGGCCGAGGACTATCTTCTCCATGAACTCGCCGGTGATGAGCGACTTCGGACGCGCGGTCGGCTGGTCGTCTCCGGCCGGAGCGTTGAAGAGGTTCTGATAGTCGTAGGTGAACGGCTCGTAGTAGTCGTCCACGGTCGGCAGGTTCGGCTGGAAGAAGATGTTAGCCAGCGTCCTGATCTTGCCGGGGCCTTTGAGGAGCTTAAGCCTCAAGGACCCGCCGGAGACCTCCCAGCCGCCCCTGTACCTCTCCTGGTCTTCCCAGGTGAGGGGGTAGCCGGCGCCGGGCTTGGTCTCAACGTTGTTCCACCACATGTACTCGGCGCCTCTGCGGGATGTCCACACGTTCTTGCAGGACACGCTGCAGGTATGGCAGCCGATGCACTTGTCCATGTGAAAACTCATCGATAACTGAGCTCTTATATCCATTACCACTTCACCTCCTGATTTCTCATTTTTCTCACCAACACTGTGGTGTCCCTGATGATCGGGATCGGGCCCCAGCCGTTAAAGGCATAGGAGAACTGCCCGTAGGCGCCGGTCATAAGGGTCGGTTTCAGACGCTGCCTGGTGAGCGAGTTGTGGAATCCGCCCCTGATCTTGTTCCTCTGCTCCGCCTTCGGGATGTTGATGGTTCTTTCCTGAGAGTGGTACGCGAAGCAGGTCCCGGTGGGGATCCTGGCGCTTACTACGGCGCGGCAGACGAATATGCCGTTGTCGTTGTAAGCCTCGATCCAGTCGTTGTCCTTTATGCCCACGCTCTCGGCGTCCCTGTCGTTGATCCAGGCGGAGTTTCCGCCGCGGGACAAGGTCAACATCCTCAGGTTGTCATAGTGGGTTGAGTGGATCGCCCACTTGCTGTGAGGGGTGATGTAGTTGAGCATAAGAGCGTCGGTCTTGTCCGACTTCTGGAGCTCGTTCATCCTCGCCGGGTTCAGCTTGTACTTGTGTGAGCACAGCGCCTCGCCGAACTGGAGATATATCGGATGATCGAGGTAGAAGTGCTGCTTGCCCGTGAGCGTCCTCCAGGGCACCCTGCGCTCGGTCTGGATGGTCCAGGTGCCGTACGCGCGGCCCTTTCTGTTGTCGCCGGTCCAGAGAGCACTGGTGAGCCAGCGCCTCGGCTGGGCTACGATGTCATCGTAGGTGACCGTGAAGTTCCTGTCAGGACCCGCGATCTCCTCGGCAAGGCCGTGCGCGCCTGCCCTGAACTCGACCTCGGGGTATATTTCCCTGACGGCCTTCTTGGCCGCTTCGTAGGTCTCGGCGTGGAGGCCCGTGTGGTGCTCTTCCTCGGTCCACTGCCTGAAGCCGACTTCACCGTTGGTCGTGCCGGAGAAGGCCATGACGAAGTTGCAGGCTTCCTTGGCGGTCCTGATGGAGATGAACTTCTGGCCGTTGAAGTCGACGGAGTCTACGTGCTCCTGCTTGAGGTAGTTCTCGTAGAGGTCCTTTCCGTCGAGCATGATGCCGTGGAAACCGTACTTGCCCTTCATGAGGGGTCCTACGGAGATGTACTGCTTGTCGATGTTGGCGTAATCCCTCTCGACCACGCTGATGGACGGCATGGTCTTGCCGGGGATGGCCTCGCACTGACCCTTCTTCCAGTCCTGCACGCCGTTAAGCGCCGGCTGGGCGATCTCGCCCGGGGTATCGTGTCCGAGCGGGGCGGTCATGATTTCCTTGACCGGCCTCGGGAAGTGCTTCTTGGCTATCTCGGAGAACTTCTCAGAGAGGAACCTGTAGGCGTCGTAGTCGCTCTTCGCTTCCCAGTTCGGCTGTACGGCCGCGCCCATCGGGTGGATGAAGGAGTGGAGCTCGGTCGTGTTGATGTCTTCCTTCTCGTACCAGTGGGCCGCCGGGAGCACGATGTCGCAGTAGGTCGGGGTCGTGTTCATACGCATGTTAAGGTCGACGAGAAGGTCGAGCTTACCGAGCGGCGACTCCCTGTACTTGAGCTCCTTAAGATACGGCTTCGCGACTTCCTCGGTGACGAGGTTGTTGTGGGTGCCGAGGAGGAACTTGAAGAAGTACTCCTGGCCTCTGGCGCTGGAACCGAGCGCGTTGGCGCGCCAGATCAACCAGACCCTCGGCCAGTTCTCCGGGGCGTCCGGATCGGCGATGGCGAAGTCGAGCGAGCCGCTCTTAAGCTGCTTTACGACGTAGTCCACGACCTCGGCGTCGGTCTTGGCGCCGGACCTCTGGGCCTCTTCGTAAAGGGCGATCGAGCTCTTGTTGAACTGCGGGTACCCAGGCATCCAGCCGAGCCTTACCGACCTTACGGCGTAGTCGGCGGTGTGCTGGTATTCAAGCGCTGACTTGTCCGGCACGACGTGGTAGTCGGTGATGGCCGAGTCGTACTTGAACTGCTGGGTGTGGAGGTACCAGTTGATCGGGTTGGACATGAGCCTCGGAGGCCTTACCCAGTCGAGCGAGTGGGCTATCTGGCCCCATGAGTCGAACGGAGCGAGCTTTTCCTGTCCGACGTAGTGCTGGAGGCCGCCGCCGTTCCTTCCGACGCAACCGCAGAGCATGAGGGCGTTCATGCCCGCTCTGTACATGAGGTCGGAGTGGTACCAGTGGTTGAACGAGGCGCCGCAGATGATCATCGAGCGGCCCTTCGTCACCTCGGCGTTGGAGGCGAACTCCCTGCCGATCTGGATGATGGTGTCGCGGCCGATCCCGGTGTACTTCTCCTGCCATGCCGGGGAGAAGCCCCTGTCGTCGTCGTAGTTCCTGCAGTAGTCGCCGGAAAGGCCCTTCCTGCCTACGCCGCAATGCGCCATGTAGAGGTCGAATACCGTGGTTACGGGGACCCTGCCTTCCTTGGTCTCCACGTACTTTACGGGCACCTGCCTCTTGTACTTCTCGGGCTTGTCGAGCTCGTAGAACACGACTTCGATGGCGTCGTCCTTTATGTCAAGGAGGGTAAGGGCCGCAGAGATGTCCTCGCCGGTCTTGCCGTCCTTAAGGAGCGTGTTCCACTTGCCGTGGCTCTCGTGCTTCTGGGGGTACCTGTAGCCCATGCCGCCGTTCACGACGCGGGCCTTGCCGGTCTTCTCGTCCCACATGCAGAACTTCCACTCCGGGTTGTCCTCGTCGGCGTAGGGGGCGAGATCGCAGGCCTTAAGATACCGGCCGTGCTCGTAGCCGTCCTTGCCCTTCGTGAGCTTCACGAGGTTCGGCAGATCGGTGTAGTTCTTGCAATAGGCGTCGAAGTAGGCCGTCTTCTTGTCGACGAAGAACTCCTTAAGGATGACGTGGTTCACGCCGAGCCAGAAGGCCGTGTCGGAACCTGTCTTCAAGGGCACCCACATGTCGGCGTACTTGGTGACCTGCGAGTAGTCCGGGGCGCAGACGACGAGCTTCGCGCCGCCCATCCTGAGCTCGGAGACGAAGTGCGCGTCGGCGGTCCTGGTCATGTTCGGGTTCGCGCCGTTCATGACGACGTAGCCGGCGTTGTACCAATCCGCGCTTTCGCACGAGTCGGTCTGCTCGCCCCATACCTCGGGCTCAGCGTTCGGGAGATCTGTGTAGTAGTCGTAGAAGCTAAGGTGCACGCCGCCGATGAGCTGGTTGTAGCGGGCGCCGGAGGTGTAGCTGATCTGGCTCATGGCCGGGATCGGGGAGAAGGCTATGTTCCTGTCCGGACCGTACTTCTTTATGGTGTATATCTGGGCCGAGGCGATGATCTCGGCGGCGGTGTCCCAGTCAAACCTGCGGAATCCGCCCTTGCCCCTCGACCACTTTATCTTCTTGGAGAGCTCGGCGTTCTCGACGATCGACCTCCAGGCGTCGACGGGGTCGGAGTGCTTCGACCTCGCTTCCTTCCAGGCGTCGATGACGATGCCCCTGACGTAGGGGTACTTGATCCTCACGGGGCTGTAGACATACCAGGAGGCGGAGATACCTCTCTGGCAGCCGCGCGGCTCGTAAGGCGGCAGAGACTGGTCGAGCTTCGGGTAGTCAACGGCCTGGAGCTCCCAGGTGATGATGCCGTCCTTTACGTATACCATCCAGGAGCAGCCGCCGGTGCAGTTGTTGCCGTGAGTCGACCTTACGGTCTTGTCGTACTGCCAGCGGTTCCTGTAGAACTCTTCCCATCCCCTTTTACCGGGGTTGATTTCATCCTGTATCCAGTTAGACATTTACCTTCCTCCTTTTCCGCCGTAGTTTCTCCATAAGGCATCGTGGGCGGTGCCCTTGTTCCTGTTCCTGTACCTTCCGCTCCAGATTATGTTGAATATGATCAGTATGCCTATGAAGCCGCCTATGCCCACGATCGTGAAGGTCCCGGTCGAAGAGGGAGCAACATTGCCCTGAGCCTGCTGAGCGAAGAACGCCCTCAAGTGCCCTACCTCGTCGTCGCCAACGGGCCTGTTGGAGAATACGGTGCCCATGACGGGGGTCGACGGGTTATTGATCCAGGCGGAATTGATGAGCGGGTTCTTTGACTCATCGGCGTATACCTTCGTCAGGTTCGGTCCAAGCACGCCGCCGCCAAGGGAGCCGACGCTTGCGCTGTGGCACGAGATGCACGGAGGCGCGCCGCTTGCGAACCTCTTGCCGCCCGTGAAGTAGAGCTCACCAAGCCTCGCGTCACCAGGCTCTGCAGGGGCCGGAGCAGCCTCTACAGCAGGCGCCGTCTCAGCCGGAGCAACAGCCGGGGCCGGAGTGGCCTGATCAGCGGCCTCGACCGTCACAAGAGCGCCCGTGACGAGGAACGCGGCCAAACCGAGTTGCAGCCCTTTCCAGAAAACCCTTTTACAACTCTTTAAATCCATACCCTACACCTCCTTTGTACTGCTTCTTTCTTTTTTATATACCTATGACCGCCCATAGATAGCGTATGTAAACCCGAGCGGCCCCTCAAGGGGCCTGCGGTTTGACTCTCGGGGCCTGGCTGTGTTCGCGTTTCTTGTCAGGGAATCAGAACGGCGAATGAGGAGCCCTCAAGGTTTCCCCTCGCCAGATTCAAGGTGAGGCGGATGAGGTCGAAACCGGTCTTCAAGGGCTTGCCGCCGCGCATGTACTCCGCGACAGGCTCAGCCTCCTCGGCGGCCTGCTTCGTCCCGAGCTCCGTTAAATGGTCCTGGTAATCGAATACGAACGCGTCAGCGCAATTGAAGGGCCCCGCCGGGGCGGGGATGGATGAGATGAATTTGCCGAAAATGGAAATGGCGCCCGTAGCCTCTCTGGCCTCGGGCGATTCGATGCGAGCAATGACTTCTAAAGCGGCGCCGCCGCGCGCCTTCTTCCTCACGGCCGGGCACAGACGCACCGCGGCCATGTAGATAATGCACTTGCAGAGGCGGACGATCGCTATCCTGATAGATTGACTCACCTGTTACCGAGTCCTCCGGATAAAAAAGCTTATGTATTTTTCTTTTGGGTTTATAATGGGGTTTAACGCCGACCGCCCTGATTCACCGGTTCCGTTGTCAGGACGGACCGGCAGGACAGGCCGTAAATTACCAGATTCAAAAAAGCCTGTCCAGCTTTTTTTCTATCCCCGGAAAAAAAACCGGACAGCCGCATTCGATTTTAAAATTATGGACGGCATCATAATACATATATGCGCCGCTGTCCATCGTATTTATCAATCGTACCTTCCACGCGCCCGGCATAGACTTTGACCGCGCCGTTACAGGGCAGAATGCGTCCAGAGCGCCGGCCTTACATGTCTTTTATCAGGCATCTCCAGGTGGCGGCTCAAGCCCCGCTCCGCTCCCCCGCGCCGCAGTCGTTTTCCGGTTCCGTGGCTTAATACCACAATCGAAATACCGTGTAAAGAGGTTTCTTCGAGAGGGTGCGTTTTTTCCGCAAATGCCATTTTCAGGGATTATCGAAATTAATTTATAAGCAATAAATATACCATATGAGCGTCCCCCTTCACGCGCGTCTCAAAAACATCTGATTTGCGAGGCTAAATCCCCGTATCCGGATTAACGGCGCCCCAAGGGCAGGATCAAACGATGTTACGGAACGGTAACGGTACGGCTTTTCAAAAAACTCTTTCGAGCTTCGATTGCTCATAAAAGCGGGTCCGCGTTACGATGTGTTACCATCCCGTAACACATCGGCTACGGCAGACATACTCAAGCTACTATTCAACGGACCATGCGCACATGCGCTTGCAAGCGCACGCAGGCTCTCATCCGGCTCTCACATGGGGCATTTTTCCAATTCGCCACGCAAAAACGCCCCACAAGGCAAGTAGTTGATTTGTATACATTATTTTAATTAATCATGAATATATTTCGCATTTTACCCCATTTATTGTGATTTAAGTCTTGACATGAAACTGCAAAGTTGATAGATTTAGAGTAACTGACCAATACCATAAAGTGGAAAAAGGTGGATTCGGGGGGCTTATTCACTAAAGGGCATAAGTATATCCTGGCCAAGGTCAAAAGTAATATTTAATTAAAGTAATCCATACCTGCCAGAAGACTTAATCCCGCGCCGCAACACCGCCTCCAGGCTCTCCAGAAGACGCCCCAGTACCATCATTCCGCTTATGTGTTGGCAATCCGGGTGGAAAATTTCAGAAAGGAGAATGGAGAAAATGGCAAGTTTCAAGACATTTTTAAAGGCTGGTCACCCTCCGACCCTGTTCGCCTCGTTCCTGTACTTCGACTTCTGCTTTGCCATTTGGGTGCTCAACGGCGCCATGGCCCCGTTCATCAGCGAGGCCTTCGCCCTGACACCTGCCCAGAAAGGCTTCATGATATCCGTGCCCATCATGTCAGGCGCGATCATGAGGTTCCCGCTGGGCGTATTATCCCAGTACATCGGAAGAAAGAGGGCCGCACTCGTCGAGATGGGTCTCATACTCATAGCGATGATCTACGGCTACTTTGCGGTGAGCACATATAACGACGTGCTCGCCATGGGCGTCCTCCTGGGCATTGCAGGCGCGTCCTTCGGCGTCGCATTGTCCCTCGGTTCCGGCTGGTTCCCCCCGCAGTACAAGGGCCTCGCGATGGGCATAGCCGGCGCGGGAAATAGCGGCACGGTCCTCGCGGTGCTTCTGGCCCCGCCCCTTGCCACATCGTACGGCTGGCAGAACGTCTACGGCTTCGCGGCGTTCACCATGCTCATCCCGTTCCTCGTAATGCTCATATTCGCCAAGGAGCCCCCGGACAGGGGCGACGACCACAACCTGAAAGAGATGCTCAAGTGCCTCGTTGAGAAGGACGGCTGGGTCTTCAATGCCATCTACATCATCACCTTCGGCGGGTTCATAGGCCTCTCCAACTTCCTGCCGACCTACTTCCACGACCAGTTCGGCGTCACCAAGATACAGGCCGGACAGCTCACGATGTTGGCCGCGGTCATGGGTAGCGGCATCCGTATCCTCGGCGGCTATGTCTCGGACAGGTGGGGCGGCATCAACTCGCTCACACTCGTCTTCGTCATGGTCACGATCCTCATGTTCATAAACTCGACCATGCCGTCGATCACGGCTACGACGATACTCTTCATGTGCACCTTCGCCTTCCTCGGCATGGGTAACGGCTCGCTCTTCCAGCTCGTTCCTCTCCGCTGGCCTATCACAACGGCCGTAGCCGGCTCCATGATAGGAGAGATAGGCGCGCTCGGCGGCGGATTCATCCCGAACGCCATGGGCATCTCCAAGCAGTACTACGGCTCCTTCTCCTACGGCTTCATAGCCTTCGGTATCTTCTCCGCGCTGGTATTCATAGTACTAAGGGTGGCTCAGCGCCGCTGGACCCGCACCTGGGTCGGCAAGGGCGGCAAGGCCATCAACGCACACGCCGAAGAGGTCAAGACCTACTCCTAAAGAGTGGCTCATCTCGGTTCCATAGGGGGGTACCGTTCGAAAGAACGGTACCCCTTTTGTTCATCCGGAAGGCGTAAAGACCGATAAAAAGACGGACTCACCTGCAAAATACCCGTCGGCGCTTGCCAGTTTTCAAGTATTCTGATAAAATCATGCAGGAGGAGAGACAACAAATGGAGTACAAACACATCATCTGCCCGATCGACGGTTCCGAGGTCTCCGACGTAGGCCTCAAGCACGCGGCGTACCTGAGCAAGGTCTCCGGGGCCCAGCTCACGGTCCTCCATGTGGTAGAAAAATGGTACAGGGCCGCGCACCTGGTCACGAACTCCGAGGAATGGTCGGCGATCCACGAGGACTGGCTGAACAAAGGCAGGGAGCTCCTTGAGGCCACCGCCAACAAGCTCCGCGAGGAAGGCCTGCACAATATAGAGACCGTGCTCAGGGAAGGCGACGCCTCTCACGAGATAGTCGCTCTCTCCGTAGAGCACCGCGCGGACCTCATAGTAATGGCCACGCACAGGTACTCGCCCATGGGCAAGCTCTTCATGGGCTCGGTGATCGACAGGGTCACTAAAAAATCACCCTGCCCGATACTCTGGGTGTTCTGACAGGCCTGTTATTTAGAAAATAAAAAAAGGCCGGATGCGAATCCGGCCTTTTTTTATTTGACGCGATTATCCGCGCTGTCGGGTATCCCGCAAACGCCTTCAAAATGCGGCCTGAAAGCGTAGACACGTGAACTGCCCTCAACCTATCTCCCGGACCCTCTCCTCGAACTCCTTAACCTTCGCGTCGTGCTCATTCGTAAGGGACTCAAGCCTGTCAAAAAGCGTATCGATGCGTTCCCTGGACTCGTGGTAGGCCTTTGAGAGCTTCGCAATGAGATCGGCCTCGCCCCTTTCCGACGCAAGGAGGAGCTCCCTGCTCGTAGCCTCGGATACGCTCTCGAGCTCCGTTATCTCATCCTCCAGCCCGGTCATCTCTTTTTTAAGCGGCCCGAGCACGCGGAACTTCTCGGATAATGCCTCGGCCCGGAGTTTTTTCGCGTCCTTCCAGTTCCCCTTGCCGCTCTTCTTTTTCGCCGGCCCCGGGGCGGACTCCCCTTCCCATCCGATTTTTTCAAGGAATTCGTCGTAATTGCCGTCGAATACGCTCACCGACCCCTTGTCGAATATGATGAGCTTTGTCGCGAGGGCCTTTAAAATTAGCTCGCTGTGCGTGACTATGACTACCGCGCCGTCGAAGGCGTCTATGGCCTCTACGAGCGAATCGATGGAATCCATGTCGAGGTGGTTCGTCGGCTCGTCCAGAAGGAGCAGGTTCGCCGGGGTAGCCAGGAGCTTGCCAAGAAGCACGCGCGCCCTTTCACCGCCGGAAAGGACGCTTATTTTTTTAAGCGCCGCGTCGCCGGAGAACATCATGGCGCCGGCTATTCTCCTCGCGCCTTCGCGCCTCAGGTACGGGTCTGCGGACATGAGCTCTTCTTCTATCGTCCTTGAGAGGTCGAGCCTTGAGATGTTCGTCTGGCCGAAATAGGCGATTTTGAAGTTAGGGTGGTATTTTACCGCGCCCGCTGTCGGCTCGATATCCCCGTCGAGGAGGTTCAGTAACGTAGTCTTGCCCTTGCCGTTCTTGCCTATTACGGCTATGCGGTCTTCCTTACCTATCGAGAAGGATAGCCCCTTTATGAGCGGGGCCGTCCGGTCGTAGCCGAACGAGACCCCGTCGGCCTCTATCAGCCACTTGCCCATGAAAGGCGCGGAGTTGAACTCGAAGTCGAGCGTCCTGATGTCCGCGAGCTTGTCCTTCTTGTCCATCTTGTCGAGCGCCTTTATCCTCGACTGCACGGCGCTCGCCTTTGTCGCCTTTGCCCTGAAGCGGTTTACGAACTTCTCTATCTCGGCGCGTTTTTTCTCGTCCCGCTCCCGCGTCTGCTCGTAGACCTCTTCTTCAAGGAGTATCTGAGCGTAGAGCTTTTCGGTCCCGCCCGATACCCTCTTCACCTTCGCCCTGTGGATGGCCATGGTGTGGGTCGTTACGCTGTCCATGAACTCCCTGTCGTGGGTGATGAGCATAAGCTCGCCCTTCCAGGACTGGAGGAACTTCTTCAGCCACCTGACCGAGACGATATCGAGGTAGTTGGTCGGCTCGTCCAGCAGAAGGAGGTTCGGCTCCGCCACAAGGGTCCTTGCGAGGTTGAGCCTTATCTGCAAGCCTCCGGAGAGGCCGGTGGGGTGCATGTTGAACTGCTCTTCGGAGAAGCCGAGGCCCATGAGGATCGCCTCTGCCTTGTATGTCTCGTCTATCCCGTCCTCGTGCTTAGGAAGGCCCAGGAGCGCCTCTTTTATTACGGTATCCTCGCTCAGCTTCAAGTGCTGGGAGAGGTGGCCTATCCTGTAGTTTTTGGGGGCGGTGATGGTGCCGGAGTCCGGCTCCTCCTCGCCGAGTATGAGCTTAAAGAGCGTCGTCTTCCCCGTGCCGTTCCTGCCGACGAGCCCGAGCCTCTCGCCCGGCGTCAGGGAAAAGCTGACGTCGCGGAAAAGATAATCCATGCTGTAACCTTTGCTGAGACTATTGAACTTAAGCATAACAGAGACCCGCTATCCTTCCTGGTATAAAAAACTTATCCCTGTATTTTACAGCACAGGGGCGTGCGTTTAAAAGTCTTTTTTCGATTGATGCTGAAAATGTTGTTTTTTGCACTGTCCCACCCGGTAAATGCGGGCTAGTTAGTCACCGCCTATAGAATTGATCTCCCCTCACCCCTTTAGAAAAGAGGGGGAACACGCGCGTTTAACTCCTCCCCTTAACAAGGGGAGGCTGGGAGGGGTGAATTTAGAATAAGAACGACCTCCCCCGGCCCCTCCTTGTTAAGGAGGGGTGCTTCAAACCTTCCCTTTGCACAAAAAACTCAAGGCGCGGTTGCAAACCGCGCCTTCGCAGTCAAAGACCTGCCCCTCACCCCGGCCCTCTCCCACAAGGGGAAAGGGGGAATGGGACTTGCTTGATCAACCTTCAAGCACCACCTTAAGCGCCTTCGTATCCTTCGCGTGCGAGAATGTGTCGTAGGCCTTGAGTATCTCACCCAACTTATAGTGGTGCGTCACAAGCGCCTCTGGGTGGAGGTTCCCGGCCTCAAGGCTCTTAAGGAGCATCGGGGTCGTCACGGTATCGACGAGCCGCGTCGTTATCGTGATGTTCCTGGACCAGAGCCTCTCCATGTGGAGGTCTACCTTTTCGCCGAATACGCCGATGTTCGCGATGTGGCCGCCCGCCGCCACGATCGATTCGCAGAGCTCGAAGGTCTTCGGGATCCCTACCGCCTCGATCGCCGCGTCCACGCCCCTGCCGCCGGTCAACTCCATTACGCTCTCCTCCGCGTTTTCCTTCGCGGTGTTCACTGTGTGCGTCGCTCCGAACGAGCGGGCCCTTTTGAGCCTCTCGTCGTCCACGTCTATCATGATGATAGAAGACGGCGAATAGAACTTCGAGGTCAAGAGCGCCGCAAGCCCTATGGGCCCCGCGCCGACTATCGCCACGGTGTCTCCGGGCTTTATTGCGCCGTTAAGCACGCCGCACTCAAAACCGGTGGGAAAGATATCCGAGAGCATGACGAGCGCGTCCTCGTCAGCGCCAACGGGCGCGTGATAGAGGCTCGTGTCGGCGTAAGGGATCCTTACGAACTCGGCCTGCGTGCCGTCTATGGTGTTCCCGAGTATCCAGCCGCCGTGGACGCAGTGTGAGTACATGCCCTTCTTACAGGAATCGCAGGTCCCGCACGATGTGATGCACGATATCAGCACCTTTTCCCCTCTCTTGAAATTCTTGACCGCCTTGCCCGTCTCCTCTATCGTGCCTATGCCTTCGTGGCCGAGCGTCCGGCCGTCAATTACGGTCGCCACGTCACCCTTCATGATGTGCAGATCTGTCCCGCATATCGTCGTCTTGGTGATCCTGACGATAGCGTCGGTCTCTTCCTTTATCTTAGGCCTTTCCTTCTCTTCCCAGGACTGTTTTCCCGGGCCGTGGTATACGAGGGCCTTCATAAGATCATCTCCTTTTTCTCTTTGTCCCCTCTCCCCCCCTGTGGGAGAGGGCGGAGGGTGAGGGGGATTTTCCCTTTTCTCGATCTCTACCTTCAATGAAATAAGAGATGGGCGTGGTTCATATAAATGCCGTCTCTTGCTTTCAGGGGATGAATAGCACTGGAAAGTGCTTACAGATCTCCCTACTTAAATTTTAGCTTGCGGACAGGTCGTGTCAAGGGGGGAGACGGTAAGCTATATGGAAGCTCAGGCGCGGCTGAAAGCGTCCTGGAGGCGCGAGACGGTCGAGGCAAGCTCTTCTTCTGAGTAAGGGACTCTTGGCCCGCTCCCCCAGACAGGGCCGGGCCAGGCGCGGTCTTTCTCAAAACGGGCTATTACATGTATGTGGAGTTGCGGGACGATGTTCCCGAGCGCGCCGACATTTATCTTTGCGGGGCTGAAGAGCCTTGTGAGTATAGTGGACGCGAGCGAGACCTCTTCGATGAGTATCGCGCGGTCGTCCGGCGTAAGCTCGTGTATCTCTCTTACGGCGTCCCTCCTGGGCACGAGGATGAGCCACGGGAAGCCCCTGTCTTTCATGAGGAGGACGCGGGAGAGCGGGAGGTCTGTGATTTCACAAGTATCGCTTTCAAGGGTGGGATGGATGGAGAACATCAGGGCTTGACGACCTTTCCGCCTGCCTTTATCCAGGCGCCTATGCCGCCCTTAAGATCCACGGCGTCTTTGATGCCGCGGCCTTTCAGGATATCCCGCGCCTTCATGCTTCTAACCCCCGCCGCGCAATATAGCACGAGCCTGCCCTTTGAGGGGATGTTCTCCGCGCCTTCCAATTCGCTCAGGGGTATAAGCACGCAACCGGGTATGTGTCCGGACTTGAACTCGTTGGGGTTCCGGACATCGATGATGGAGATGTCCTCTTTACTCTCCATCATTGTCTTGAGCTCCTCGACGGTTATCCTGTCGCTACCTCCGAAGAGGTTGAGTATGGAAGAGATGGGCATAGCTTCTTTCTGTGGTTGATTGTTAATTGCTATTTTAGAGAATGCCTTTTTGCGCGCTCCGCGCGCTTTCGGCGATGGCTCCGAGCGCTTCCTTCCTCCCCCACCCGCTCGCGCGCCCCTTAGGGCGCTTCGCGCCTAATCTCCTCGGCGCGCTCGCCTCCCCCACCCTTATGCGCTCTCCGCCATGCGCCCGTGTGTTTGAAAAACAGTACAAAAAACATTTTTGCGGTTCAGGCTTGCACCCTGAACCCTCCGAACCTATTCATTGGTGGGCGGAGCCCAGTCAACATTATTATAAAAAAGTTGCGTTTTATGCTTTAACCGCCCTCATTTTTTGACATAGCCGACACAAAGATTTCTCAAGAGAATCATCAGAATTTGTAAATGTTAAACTTAGTATCGTGCTTATACCCATTGTAGTTACTGGATGATCATTTTCTTTTCTACATTGAATTAAGTGCTGACCAACTGCTTCCTGCACACCTTTGTCATATTTTGTTTTTAATTGTTTAATGATTGGTCGCAATATATTCAGTACATCTTGCCCATATATTAATGCCTCGGCGCGAGTTGGGATTTTTCCCTTATGAATAACACTATTTCTAAACTCTACTTTTTTAGTATCTAAGAGGATGGGAACCTCTCCAAATTCCGAAAGATATAGAAAAACAAATGCTCCAAGTTGTCTTTCGGATTTACCCGCCACTTGCTTCCAGCAACTAATAAACATTTCCTTTTCTATTCCTTTTTCAAACAGCACGGCTTTAATAAAGAATTCATAAAAATTTTCTAGACTTGATGTAAAAGAAGAAACGGCTTCCCTATAGTATCCATCAATAATCGCACATGCTCCAATTTCGTAGAGAATCTCAAATCTTTGTTGCTGTAAGATCGTTACTGATTTATGCCCTTTTGGACATGTTATCTCATACCGACCATCGTCACGAAATTCAATTGCTACAATAGGGTGTTCTGACGCAATATCATTATTAATGCACTGAGAACACATGATTGGTAGCTTCATAGTAATCTCTCGCGTGGTCTGTAACCTGAATCCTTATAATTCGTGATCTGACAAGCGGACTCAGAGTTGAATCAATTTATTGTGGGCCAGCCCCATCTACAGAACTTTCTCTTCTTTCCTCGCCCCCACTATCTTCTCGACCTCGTCTATCAGGGCCTCGACGATGTCCGCCTCCTTTACCTTCCTCACGGCCTCGCCCTTTACATAGATGAGGCCGACGCCGTCGCCCCCGGCGA
Source organism: Deltaproteobacteria bacterium (assembly GCA_016182655.1). GTDB lineage: Bacteria > Desulfobacterota > GWC2-55-46 > GWC2-55-46 > GWC2-55-46 > GWB2-55-19. The sequence continues at coordinate 22,690 of JACPGB010000023.1, read as the reverse complement.
TGCCCACATCTGATTCGACCGCCTCGCCGGGCCCGTTCACCACGCACCCCATGATGGCGACATTCAGAGGCTCTTCAATATGGGAGAGCCTCTTTTCGACTTCCGTAGCTATTTTTATGCTGTCGAGCTTTATGCGCCCGCAGGTCGGGCACGAGATAATATTCACCCCGCGCTTTCTTAAGCCAAGAGATTTAAGTATCTCCCAGCCGACCTTTACCTCATCGACCGGGTCGCCGGTAAGGGACACCCGGAGAGTGTCCCCGATGCCGTCGTACAAAAGCACGCCGAGCCCGACAGACGATTTTATCGTGCCGCCGAAGGTCGTCCCTGCCTCCGTTATGCCTATGTGGAACGGGTAGTCGACCTTTGTGGCGAGCAACCTGTAGCTTTCGATTGTAAGAGGAACGCTCGACGCCTTGAGAGAGATCTTTATATCCGTGAAATCCATGTCTTCAAGAATGGAGATATGGCGCATGGCGCTCTCCACAAGCGCCTCTTTCGTGGGGTGGCCGTATTTTTCTAATATATCTTTTTCAAGCGACCCGGCGTTGACGCCAATGCGTATCGGGACTCTCCGCTCCTTTGCGGCCTTCACGACCTCGCCGATCCTCTCTTTAGAGCCGATATTGCCGGGGTTGAGGCGGAGGCCCTGCACTCCCTCGTCAAGGGCTTTCAACGCGAGCCGCCAGTCGAAGTGTATGTCGGCGATGAGAGGGATGTTTATCTCTTTGATTATTTCCCCGAGGGCCCCCGCCGCGTCCTCGTTCGGGACCGCGACGCGGACTATCTCGCACCCGCTGTATTCAAGCGCCTTTATCTGCGCGACGGTCTCTTTAACATCAGCGGTGTCCGTGTTCGTCATGGACTGGACGGTAACAGGGGCGTCCCCCCCGACGCTTACGCCGCCTATCTTTATCTCGCGGGTCTTTCTTCTCGTTGTCATGAGTAACCTCAATTCGAAATGATACTATAAACACCCCGGATTTTCACCCTCATTTTATTAATGGGAGGCGGGGCGCGTTAGTCCAGCCTATCGGGTTTTGAATGATAATCTCCCCTCGCCCCTCTTTAGAAAAGAGGGTGTAAATGACCCGCAATGAAATAATCTGAATCATATCGGTGCGAACTTTGCCCGTCAGTCGATGGCGACCTTGACCGTGCGGGGAAAAGGTTATATTCTATTGACATGCTAATGGAATTTCTGAACGGGCTTGAGCCCTACAGCGCTTTTGCGCAACTCCGGGACCTCACATGGCCCTTCATGTTCACGTTCGGGCCTATGGACAACAGGCACACCGCGATGAGCGCGGAGCCCGAGATAACGATATCAACGCTCAATGGCGCGACCATCGTCGAAGGCGGAGACCTCGCGAAGCGCGTATTCGCCGACCCTTTCGAGGCTATCTCGAAGATACTCCCTGAATATAAGAGGAGGGAGCGGGGGCCGCTACCGTTCAGCGGTGGAGGCGTCGGATACTTCTCGTATGACCTTAAGGGGCTGATAGAGCCCGGTAGGTTCGAAAAAAAAAGCGGGCTGGAACTGCCAGACGCCCTCTTCGGCTTCTACGACCCGGTATTCATATACCGGCACAGGGACGGCACGGGCTTTCTCATCTCGTCCTCTGAAGACAAGACAAAGCTCGAGGAGTTCAAGTCGCGCCTCCTCGCCTCAAGGGGGTCTGAAAGGCCTGCCGGGCGCGCCACGGCCTGCCACCTCTCCTCGAACATGACAAAGGATGAGTACATAAAGGCCGTTCAAAAGGCTCAAGCGTACATCTCGGAAGGGGACATCTATCAGATAAACCTCTCGCAGAGGCTTAAACTCCATTTCCACGGCGACCCGCTCTCCTATTACATGGAGCTCGCTACAAAGCACCCCGCGCCGTACAGCTACTTCCTCGACTACAAGGGCTTTCAGGTGATATGCAACTCGCCCGAGCGGCTCCTGAAGGTCAAGGACAGGACTATCGAGACCTCCCCCATAAAGGGGACGAGGCCTCGGGGCGCAACCCCAGAGGACGACGCGGCACTGATGGAGGAATTAAAGAAGAGCGTCAAGGAGAACGCCGAGCACGTAATGATAGTCGATCTCGAACGGAACGACCTCGGCAAGGTCTCGGAGGCGGGAAGCGTGGAGGTCGCCGCCTTTGCGGGCATTGAGACCTTCCCGGCGCTCCACCACATGGTCTCTACCGTAAAGGGCACTCTCAAACGCGGGGTGACCGGCGCGGAGGCCCTCCGGGCCATATTCCCGGGCGGGTCTATTACCGGCGCGCCGAAGGTCCGGGCGATGGAGATAATCGACGAGCTTGAGCCTAATTGCCGGTCCATCTACACCGGCGCCGTTGGCTGGGTCGACTTTAGCGGCAACATGGATATCTCGATGGCCATAAGGACCGCGGTCTTCAAGGACGGGCACATGTACCTCAATGTCGGCGGAGGGATAGTAGCCGACTCGGTCCCCGAGGACGAATACGACGAGACGATACTCAAGGCAAAGGACTTCCTCGACGCGGCGGGGATAACCCCAGGGGAGGCTATCGATGGAAAAGACAAAACTGACCAAACCCACGGCGTACATTAACGGCAAGTTCGTCTCCGAAGAAAAGGCCGTTATATCCGTATTCGACAGGGGCTTGTCTTACGGAGACGGCCTCTTCGAGACAATAAGGGCGCGCGACGGCAGGCCTCTGCTTTTCGCTGGTCATCTTCAGAGGCTGAAGGCCGGGGCGGATGCCATCCTCATGCCAAAAAATGCCTTGGCCCCCATCCTTCAAAAGATAGATGACAGGCTCGTATCCAGGCTCCTTAAGGAAAACGGCCTTGCTGACGGCGAGGCATATGTAAAAATAATCGTCACGCGCGGCGTGGACAGGGGCGGGCATCTGCCTGCCAGAGACATCAAGCCCACCGTAATCATGTATACCAAGCCCATAGAGGCGTCCTTTCTCGAGAGGGTCCGCTCAAAGGGCCTGAAGGCCGCGCTTATCAGGGACTACGGACCGGCCCTGCCGGGGATAAAAACCCTCAATTACATCTCTAATATCCTTGCCCGGATCGAGGCCGACGATTTGAAGGCCGACGAGGGGCTTTTTACCACCACTCGCGCCCGTGTAACAGAAGGCACATCCACGAACCTGTTTATCGTATTAAAAGGTATCTTGAGGACGCCGCCGCTCTCCGGCGAGGGGTTGCTCCCCGGGATAACCCGCGACGCGGTCATCGGTGTGGCGAAGGAGAACGGCGTCATCGTCGCCGAAGGGCCCGTTTCGGTCACCGAGCTCCTCATGAGCGAGGAGGCCTTTCTCACGAACGCCATACTCGGGATAGCGCCGCTTACAAGGGTGGACAAGGCCCCCATAGGCTCGGGCAGGAGAGGGCCTATCACAAGAAGGCTCCAGGGGCTTTATCTGCAAAAGTATTAAATCGGCCTTCTTAAAGGCGTACCGCGCCTCAGGGGCAACCTGGCCCAACCCGTCCGTTTCTTGCTTTTTTTGCCTCTCTAAGCTATATTTTTTCGGATGGACATGAAAGACGCCGAAAACATCATCGCCTGCACCCCTGCGGACTCGGCAGAGCTTAAGCAGAGAAGGCTTCAGCTCGCCACCTTCACCGAGATAGGCAAGGCCCTCACCTCTTCCCTCGATCTAAGGGAGATACTCAACATCGTGATGGTAAAGATAAGCGACCTCCTCCACCCTAATAACTGGTCGCTTCTGCTCCTCGACGAGGAGACGAACGAGCTCAAGTTCGAGATAGTCGTCGGCAAGGGTTCGGAGAAGTTAAAGGACTTGCGCCTTAAGGTCGGCGAAGGTGTGGCCGGCTGGGTCGCGCTCGAGAAAAAACCGCTCCTCGTCCCGGACGTGGCCGAGGACCCGCGCTTCAGCTCCAAGGCCGACCGCGTATCGAACTTCAGGACGAAATCCATCATATGCGTGCCGCTCCTTATCCGCGGCAAATGCCGAGGCGTCATAGAGCTCATCAACAAGGACGAGGATGGCGGGTTCTCGGAGGACGACCTCCTCATACTCACGACACTCGCCGACTACACGGCCATTGCCATAGAGAACGCCATATTCTTCAACAAGGTCCAGGAGCTGACCATCACCGACGACCTCACGAAGCTCTACAACTCGCGATTCCTTCACAGCAGGCTCGAATACGAGGTCGAGCGCGCCAGGCGCTTCAAATACGACCTCTCGATGATATTCGTCGACCTCGACTACTTCAAGGCCGTGAACGACACCCACGGCCACCTCATGGGCTCCAGGCTTCTAAAGGAAGTGGCCCGTCTGATACTCTCGTTGATACGGAACGTGGACATGGCGTGCAGGTACGGCGGCGACGAGTTCCTCGTGCTCATGCCCGAGACATCCAAGAAGAACGCCTTGATGGTCGCTGAGAAGCTTCGCTCTGCAATGAAAGAGACGGTATTCCTCTGCGACGAAGGCATCAACATAAGGCTTACCGGGAGCTTCGGCGTAGCGTCTTTCCCGGAGGACGCGGAAGACAAAGACGACCTCATACACCTTGCAGACTCGGCCATGTACAGGGTCAAGAACTCGAGCAGGGATGGGGTGGCGGAGGCATGATGAAGACAGGTTCGGCATCGAAAATGGTCGTTATAGCGGCGACGGCTTTCATTCTGGCGGGATGCTCCCAGGCCGTTACCAGAAAGACCGAGAGCGTAGAAGGCGCCCGTATCGAGAGGCAGGCCGTGATCGACAGGATAAAGCCGGGCGAGACGACGCGGCAGATGGTGCTCGACGCCTTCGGTCCGCCGACGAGCGTAAGTGCGGACGACGGGACGGAAAAGATAACCTACGAGTTCAAGGAGAAAAAAGTACCTGTCTATTTCGGCGTGGTCGAGAACGAGACCGCGAGGACTTCGAGCGCGGCGACGCTCGAAGTGATATTCAAGGGAGATATCGTCTCGTCGTTCAGGTACAGGTCGTCGGAGAATTAGAGGCTGTATAGATCTTTCCAGGCGGGGCCGAAGGCCCTGCCTTTTTTTATTTCATCCCGCCCCCCTGCGAAAGAAACCTTTGCATAAGACGCTGGATTCCCGCTTGAAGCATGCGGGAATGACGATATTAAATCATCTCTCCGTCATTCCCGAGGTTTTTATCGGGGAATCCAGTTCTAAATACCTGATGTCAGGCAAGCGAGGTATGTAGAAGGCTTCTTTGAAATGAGGAGTGTGTTAAAAAAACGATATGCGTGTATTTCCGGCCGCGCCGGTGAAAGCACACCGCCGCCTCTCTCACAAGAGAGATGGCGCTATAAACGAAAAAGGGAGGCTCGCGATGAGCCCCCCTTTTTTTATTATCTACTGTAGCGCGCTTACTTCTTCAATACCGCGTCCTTGCACGCCTTTGCTATCCTGAATTTTACGACCTGCTTGGCGGGTATCTCGATCGCCTCGCCGGTCCTCGGGTTCCTGCCGGTCCTCGCCGGGCGGTTGACAAGTACGAGCTTGCCTATGCCGGGGATGGTGAAGGAGTTCGGCGCTTCCTGGTACGCGAGGTTTGATAGCTCGGCAAGGACGTCCTTAACGCCTTTTTTCTGCACGCCTGTCTTTTTCGAAATTGTATCCTCGATCTGGGACTTGGTCATAGCCTTGGCCATAGATACCTCCATATGGAAAGTGTATAGAAATATTGTTCCTCCGCAAGTCCTTGCGCGGAGCTTTTAGCGCTTAAGCCGGTATGGCAAAGGCTCTTTGTTGCGGGAACGGATTATACGGTTGCGAAAAACAAGACGGACAGGCTCTTCGATGAAGGACAGCCATATGCGAAAGCGTCAGCCGAATTCACTTCGATCAACGCAGGCGGATGTGCGGGCTTTATCCGCTCAATCGGTTGAGAAGCCCCGGGACCTGGCCCTGGAATCGGCCCGCCCTCGCGCTCTGCCCTGGTGCGGCTTTAATGAAAAGGGGCAAGGAGAATGGCTCCCCTTGCCCCTGGAAGCTTTCCAGATCAGGCCTCCGACCTGGCCTTTGTTGCGGTCTTTCTCGGCTTCTTCTCGGCGGGCTCCTTCTTTGCCGGGGCCTTTTTGGCCTTTTCCTTCGCGGGGGCCGCGGCCGCCTTTTTAGCGGGGGCCTTGGCGCGCGGCTTTGCGGCGGCCTTCTTCGCCTTCGGCTTCTCCTCCGTGGCGGCCGGCCTGGAAGCGCCCTCGACAAGCTCTATAAAGGCCATGGCGGCGTTGTCGCCGGGCCTTACGCCTATCTTCAGTATCCTCGTGTAGCCGCCGTTCCGCTCCTTGTACTGGGGGGCGACGACATCGAAGAGCTTCGTGACAGCTTCCTTGCTTCTCATGAAGGCCATCGCGCGCCTGCGGGCGGCGACCGTGCCGTCCTTGCCGAGGGTTATCATCCTCTCGGCGAAGCGGCGGAGCACCTTCGCCTTGGGCGTGGTGGTCTTTATCCTCCCGAATATGACGAGGTCGTTCGTCATGTTGGAGAGCATGCTCTTTAAATGTCCGGGCCTGCGGTCGAATCTTTTTTCGTCTCTATTGTGTCTCATGGCTTTCCCTTTTAGGCGGTTTCCTTGTGTTCCGTGTGCATCGCGTCAAGATCTTTCCTCAAAGGGAAACCATCGACCTTCATCCCGAAGTCGAGCCCCATGCTGTGGAGGAGTTCCTTTATCTCGTTCAACGACTTTCTTCCGAAGTTCTTTGTGCGGAGCATCTCCTGCTCGGTCTTCTGCACCATCTCGCCTATGTACTTGATGTCGGCGTTCTTAAGGCAGTTCGCGGACCTGACCGACAATTCGAGCTCGTCCACGGTCTTGAAGAGGTTCTCGTTGAACTGGGGCTTGGCTTCAGACCTCTCGCCGAGCGCCTCCTCTTCGGATTCCTCGAATGTGATGAATACCGAGAGCTGGTCCTTGAGTATCTTTGCGGCTATCGAGACCGCGCTCTGCGGGTCGATCGCGCCCGTCGTCCAGAGCTCGAGTACGAGCTTGTCGTAATCGGTCCTCTGCCCTACCCTCGCATGCGTCACATTGAAGTTGACGCGCGTCACGGGCTGGAAGATGGAGTCGATCGGGATGACGCCGATCGGCTGTTCGGGCAGCTTGTTCCTCTCGGATGGGACGTACCCCTTGCCGATATTGGCCGTAAACTCGCACTCGAACTTCGCGTCCTTCGAGACAGTGGCTATCGGCAGGTCGGGGTTCAGCACCTCGACCGTCGAATCGCATATGATGTCCCCGGCCCTTACGATGCCTTCGTTCGAGCCTTTTATGCGGAGCACCTTCGGGCCCTCGCCGTGCATCTTGAGCTTGACCTGCTTAAGGTTGAGTATTATGTCGGATACGTCTTCCTTCACGCCAGGTATCGAGGAGAACTCATGGAGGATACCTTCTATCCTGACGGAAGTGATAGCGGCGCCCTGGAGCGAGGACAGGAGTATCCTCCTCAGGGAGTTGCCGATGGTGACACCGAAACCACGCTCGAGGGGCTCTGCCACGAACTTCCCGTAGGTGTTCGTGAGAGTCTCTTTTTCGGCCTCGAGCTTTTTCGGCTTTATAAGGTCACGCCAGTTTTTTTGCATGGTTCCCCCGTCGTTTTATTATAAGAGAGACCCTGATTTCAATATAAGCCTGCGGCGCTCAATCAGATTAAACGGTCTTTGTTACTTCGAGTAGAGCTCGACTATGAGCTGTTCGTGCATCGGGAGCGTGGTGTCGTCCCTTCTCGGGAGCCTCGTGACCGTCCCCTTGAGCGCGTCCTTGTCGAGCGAGAGCCACTCCGGATGCGGGTGCCTCTCGGCGGCCTTCAGGTTCGAATGTACCCGCTCCTCTTTCTTGCGCTTCTCGGCTATCTCGACGACGTCGTTGGCCTTCAGCCTGAAGGACGGGATGTCCACCTTCCTGCCGTTCACGCGGAAGTACCCGTGGGTGACCATCATCCTCGCCTCGACCCTGCATCCGGCGAAACCGAGCCTGTAGACGGCGTTATCGAGCCTTCTCTCGAGGAGGCTTATAAGGTTCTCGCCCGTGATGCCCTTTGCCCTGTCCGCGTCCTTGAAGGTGCCCTTGAACTGGGACTCAAGAAGGCCGTAGACCCTCTTCACCTTCTGCTTCTCACGGAGCTGGAGAGCGTACTCGGAGACCTTGCCCCTGCCCTGGCCGTGCTGGCCCGGCGCGTAGCTCCTCCTCTCAAAGGAGCACTTATCGGTGTAGCACCTTTCAGCCTTGAAGAAGAGCTTCATCCCCTCTCTTCTGCACATCTTGCATACTGATTCCAAATACCTGGCCAACTTCTCCTCCCATCTGTTCGGGTTAATTCGTTAGAATAAAACTTTTATGTTCAGGTCAGGAGCGAGTACCGCGCCTGAATCGAAAAAATTTTAGACTCTGCGCCTCTTCGGGGGCCTGCAGCCGTTGTGCGGAAGAGGCGTTACGTCCCTTATGAGGCTTATGCTGAACCCCGCGGACTGAAGCGCGCGGAGCGCGGCTTCCCTGCCCGCGCCGGGGCCGTTTATGTAGACGTCAACGGATTTCACTCCGCTGTCCATCGCCTTCCTGGCGGCGGTCTCGGCCGCGACCTGCGCCGCGAACGGGGTGCCCTTCCTTGAGCCCTTGAAGCCCTGCCCGCCTGAGGACGCCCATGCGATGACATTGCCCGCCGGGTCGGTTATGCTTATTATCGTGTTGTTAAAGGTGGACTTTATGTGGGCTACACCCTTGGAGACCGCCCTTTTTTCCTTCTTGGCCTTTGACATCAATGTCCTCCGGAATCGCTTTCCAAGCGCAAAGTGTTTATTATACGATAAATAAAAGATTTATAAAAGAGATTTTTTCAAGCCCGTCGGGAGGGACTATTTCAAAAAGCTCATGCCCTTATCGCTTGCAGCCATATGGAACACAAAACCGGCGAAATCGGCTACTCTGTTTTGCGCCAGACCGGCCTTTGAGGCTTGCCGCTCTGCCTCTGCTATCCGGCCCCATTACGGCTATGCGGACGGCCTATAACGCCCACCGCTCACCCCATCCCCCCCGCAACACCGCCCGCTTGCCCGGGTTACTCGGACTTCCTTGCGGCTACGACGCCCTTACGGGGGCCCTTCCTCGTGCGCGCGTTGGTGTGGGTCCTCTGCCCGCGCACCGGGAGGTTCTTCCTGTGACGGAGCCCCCTGTAGCACCCCATGTCGATGAGCATCTTTACATGCATGGAGACCTCTTTTCTCAAGTCTCCCTCGACCTTGAACTCGGTGTCGATGACCTTCCTTATTGCGGCCACCTGGGGTTCGGTAAGGTCCTGGGTCTTTATGCCGGCGTCAACGCCGGACTTCTCCAGGATCTTCGCCGCGGATGCGTTTCCCAAGCCGTAAATACGGGTCAGGGCGACGTCTATCCTTTTGTTCTTCGGTAAGTCTACTCCTGCGATCCTTGCCAACTTCTTCCTCCTTGCGTTTAAGGCAAACGGCTTTTAAATGCTTTTTAGCAGGGCATGCTTCATCGGGCTATTCCCGCAATCGGGTATTCGCCCCTGCCTGAGCCAGTTATCCCTGTCTCTGCTTGTGCTTGGGGTTAGTGCATACTACGCGCACCACACCGCTCCTCTTGACTATCTTGCACTTCGCGCAAATCTTTTTTACCGAGCTTCTTACCTTCATAGTCAACACCCGTTCCGTTTTATAATTACTTATTACTTTGCCCTGTATGTTATCCTGCCCCTTGTAAGGTCGTAAGGCGAGAGCTCGACCGTGACCTTGTCCCCGGGGAGTATCTTTATGAAGTGCATCCTCATCTTGCCCGAGACATGCGCGAGCACCTTGTGCCCGTTCTCGAGCTCGACCCTGAACATAGCGTTCGGGAGGGTCTCTATTACCGTTCCTTCTACCTGTATCGCCTCTTCCTTGGCCATTTAAACCTTTCTAAATGTGTGCGACTGCTTCCGTTCTATATGCGGCTGAGGACGTAAGGGCCGTCCGGGGTGACTGCCACAGTGTGTTCGAAGTGGGCGGAGAGCGACCCGTCCACCGTTACCGCCGTCCAGCCGTCGTCGAGCACCTTTACCGCGGACCCGCCCATGTTTATCATGGGCTCTATTGCAAGGACCATCCCGGGTTTCAACTTTATCCCGCGCCCCGGGAGACCGAAGTTAGGCACCTGCGGCGGCTCGTGGAGCTCTCTGCCGATGCCGTGGCCCACGAACTCTCTTACAACTGAAAAACCGTGCGACTCTACGAGTCTCTGAACCGCGGAAGACACGTCCGTAAGCCTGTTTCCCGCAACCACCTGCTCTATCGCGGCGTCGAGCGACGCCTTCGTGACTTCAATAAGCCGGAGCGCGTCCCCCGAGACTTCTCCAACCGGGACCGTTATGGCCGAGTCGCCGTAAAAACCGTTATAGCGCACCCCGAAGTCTATGGAGAGGATGTCGCCGCTTTTAAGCGCCTTCTTCGAGGGCATCCCGTGAACGACCTCGCTGTTGAGTGAGGTGCATAGACAGAACGGATAGCCCCTGTAGCCCTTGAACGCTGGTTTCGCGTCCCTCTTCTTCGTCTCTTCCTCGGCGATGCGCTCGAGGTCGAGGGTGGTGATGCCCGGCTTTACGCTGTTTCTAAGCACATCGAGGACCTCCGCCACGATAAGGCAGGACGCCCTCATAATGTCTATTTCGTCACGGGACTTAAGTATTGCTTCTTCCTTCAATGGCGTCCACGATGTTCTTTGTTATCAGGTCGACGGTCCCTATGCCGTCTACCGCGGCGTAAAGGCCCTTCTTCGCGTAGTACTCGACGAGAGGGAGGGTCTCCTTTTCATAGACGGCGAGCCGCGCCTCTATCGTTTCTTCCTTGTCGTCGTCGCGCTGGTATATCTCGGAGCCGCACTTGTCGCACATCCCGATGTTCATCGGGGGGCTGAAAATTACGTGATAGCTCGCGCCGCACTTCCTGCAGACCCTGCGGCCCGAAAGCCTCCTTACGAGCTCTTTCCTCTCGACTTCCATGCCGATGACGCGGTCGATCTTTTTGCCCATCCTGGCAAGGGTGGCTTCAAGCACCTCCGCCTGGTTGATGTTCCTCGGAAAACCGTCGAGTATGAAGCCCTTCTCAGCGTCCTCCTCGCGGATCCTGTCCGAGACCATCCCTACTACTATGTCGTCCGGGACAAGCGCGCCCTTGTCCATGAACTCCCTTGCCTTGAGACCAAGGGGAGTTTTCGATCTCACGTTGGCGCGGAGTATGTCGCCCGTCGATATCTGGGGTATCCTGTACCTCTCAGAGAGGTTCTTACCCTGCGTGCCTTTGCCCGCGCCCGGGGCCCCGAGAAGTATAAGATTCATTTTTGTCTAAAGGCCTCTACCTTTTATTTTTCCCTTCTTGAGAAGCCCGTCGTAGCTCCTGGCAAGCAGGTGCGATTCGATCTGCTGGGCGGTGTCCATCGCCACGCCTACGACGATGAGGAGCGCCGTGCCGCCGAAGTAGAACGGCGCGTTAAACTGCGAAATGAAGAACGTCGGCAGTACGCATACCGCCGCAAGGTAGATCGCCCCCCAGAGCGTGAGCCTGGAGAGCACGGTGTCTATGTAGTCCGCGGTGTTTGCGCCCGGCCTTATGCCGGGGACGAACCCGCCGTTCTTTTTCAGGTTATCGGCGACTTCCTTCGGGTTGAACTGTATAGCCGTATAAAAATAGGTGAAGAATATTATGAAGACGATGTAGAGCACATTGTAGAGCACGCCTCCGGGGTTAAGGCTGTTCGACACGGTCTTCATGAACGGGACGTCGATGAAGTTCGCGACCGTTGCCGGGAAGACTATTATGGAAGAGGCGAATATGGGCGGGATGACGCCCGCCGAATTTACCTTCAGAGGCAGGTGTTGCGTGCCCCCTCCCATGACCTTTCTGCCGACGACCCTCTTCGGGTACTGTATCGGTATCTTCCGCTGCCCCATCTCCATGAAGACGATGAAGCCCACGACCGCGACCATGAGCGCGAGGAGGAAGAGGATGAAGAGGAAGCTCATCTCCCCGGCCCTTACGAGCTGTATCGTGTTATAGAGCGCCGACGGCATGTTGGCGATGATGCCGACGAATATTATGAGAGAGATGCCGTTGCCTATGCCCCTCTCGGTTATCTGCTCGCCGAGCCACATGAGGAACGAGGTCCCGGATGTGAGCGTTATTACGGTCATCAGCCTGAAACCCCAGCCGGGGGTCAGGACTATCGCTTCTCCGGCGGGGCCCCTCATCGATTCGAGCCCGTAGGCTATCATCATCGACTGGATGATGCTTAAGACTATGGTAAGGTATCTCGTGTACTGCGTTATCGTGTTTCTGCCGGACTCGCCTTCCTTCTGAAGCTTCTCAAGCTGGGGCACCACGGCCGCGAGGAGCTGAAGGATGATGGAGGCGCTTATGTACGGCATGATGCCGAGAGAGAAAATCGAGAAGCGCTCGAGAGCGCCTCCCGTGAACATCGTGGCGAAGTCCAGGAGCGTGCCGCTCGCCGCCTTGAAAAACCCCGAGAGCGCCACGGAGTCTATACCGGGCGTTGGTATGAACACCCCGACCCTGAATATGGCGAGCATGACGAGGGTAATGAGTATGCGGCGGTTTAACTCCGGGATCTTGCTTATGTTCGGTGTCAAAGCCGCCAATCTATATTACCTCCGCATTACCGCCTGCGGCCTTTATCTTGTCTATCGCTGACTTGGAAAAGAGGTCGGCCTTTACGGTTATCGCGGTCTTCACGTCCCCGTCGCCCAATACCTTCACCGGACCCTTCCTGCCCTTTATAAGACCCTTTTCCGCGAGTGTCGCAGGGTCGGCCACTTCGCCTGCCTTGAAGGCGGCGGCTATGTCGCCTACGTTCACTATTCGGGCCTTGACCTTGAATTCGTTCGTAAAGCCCCTCTTCGGGAGCTTTCTCTGGAGCGGCATCTGTCCGCCCTCGAAGCCCGGCTTTATGCTCCCGCCGGTCCTCGCGGTCTGTCCCTTGCCGCCCCTGCCTGAGGTCTTGCCAAGGCCCGAGCCTTCGCCCCTGCCTCTCCTGGTCTTCTTCTGGTTGGCGCCCTTGGGCGCCTTTAGCCTGTTCAGCATTGTATTCGTTTCCTTTTTACTTAGAGGTTGCTGAAAAAGTCCATCTGCTTTGTTGTCATCGTCGCTCGTCCCTGCGGCGTACGAAAGAGTACGCCTCGCGTCTCGCTCGTCGGTTTCAACATGGGCCCGCATCTGGAGCTTATTTGATACCTGAACAACTTCAGGTCTTCAGCAATCTCTTGGGGATATTTAAAAAAAATTACTCGGAGACATCAATAATTACTTCGTTTCCTCGACCGTGACGAGGTGAGAGACCTTTCCGATCATCCCGCGCGTCGCCGGGGTGTCGGTAAGGACCCTTGAGCTGTCCGTTTTATTAAGCCCCATGCCCTTCAAGATCACGCGGAGCCTCTGGGTCGCGGGTTTTTTCCTGAGAGTTACCTTTACCTTGCCTGCCATTATCTTACCTCGTGTACTTGCTTGCCCCTGAGTTCCGCTATACTTTCAGGGCTCTTCAATTGTTTTAGCGCCTCAATGGTGGCCTTTACGACATTGTGCGGGTTCGAGGTGCCGAGCGATTTCGTGAGCACGTTGGAGATGCCCGCGGCCTCTACGACCGCCCTTACGCTTCCGCCGGCGATGATGCCGGTACCGGGAGTCGCGGGCCGGAGGAACACCCTGCCGGCGCCGAAGGAGCCCGTTACCTCGTAGGGTATCGTACCCTCGGCCACGGGGACGCGGAAGAGCGTCTTCTTGGCCTGCTCTATCGCCTTTCTTATCGCCTCGGGGACTTCGTTGGCCTTGCCGAGTCCAACTCCGACGTAGCCTTTTCCGTCGCCGACTACGACGATGGCGTTGAAGCTGAACCTCTTGCCGCCCTTTACGACCTTGGCGACACGGTTCAGGTATACGAGCTTGTCTTTCAGTTCCAGGGCGTTAGCGTCGATCTTGTCCAAAAGAAAAACCTCCTTATTATTGCAACAGCTTGTGCCTTATATGCCTCGTCCCCAAGAGGACTTTGAGTTACTTATCAGAACTTGAGCCCGGCTTCCCTTGCGCCATCGGCCAGGGCCTTGATCCTGCCGTGGTAGATGTACCCGCTCCTGTCGAAAACGACCTTATCGACGCCCTTTTCCTTCGCGAGCTTTCCGATGAGTTCGCCGACCCTCTTGGCCGCCTCGGCCTTCTTGGCGCTCTCGGGGATCCCGTCGGTCTGGGTGGAGGCCGCTACTATGGTCCTGCCCGCGGCGTCGTCTATTATCTGCGCGTACATGTGCTTATTCGACCTGTAAACGTTCAGCCTCGGCCTCTCGGCGGTGCCGAGCACCTTCTTCCTTACGCGGGCCTTCCTGTTAAGCCAGCCGCTCCTCTGTGTCTTCTTCGCGATCATATCTTATTTACCTCCGGCGGCTTTCCCTGCCTTACCGGCCTTTCTCCTGATTACTTCGTCAGAGTACTTGATGCCCTTGCCCTTGTAGGGCTCCGGCGGCCTCAAGGCCCTTATGTCGGCGGCTACCTGGCCGACGACCTGCTTGTCGGGGCCCTTGAGCGTTATCGCGGTCTGCTTTTCGACGGTCGCGGTCACGTTCTTCGGAAGCTCGTACTTCACCGGGTGCGAGTACCCGAGCGCGAGGTTCACTATGTTGCCCTGCACATCGGCCTTGTATCCGACGCCGACTATGTCGAGCTTCTTCGCAAAACCCTCGGAGACCCCTTTGACCATGTTGGCTATAAGCGTGCGGGTAAGGCCGTGGAGAGAGCGCGCCTCCCTCGTCTCGGCGTCCCTCGACACGATTATCTCGGTCCCATTGACTTCGACCGATATGCCTGGCCTTAGGGCGAAGTCGAGAGAGCCTGCCGGGCCGTTAGTCTTTACGACCCCGGAATCTATCGCCACCTTTACATTCGACGGTACAGTTATCGGGCGCTTACCTATTCTGGACATTTTAAAAACCCTTCTTGTGTTTTCTTGCCTGAATTATTCCGATAATCGAGACCTTGCGGCTAAAAACGCCTCAAGGGATTAATAGATCTTGCAGACGACCTCTCCGCCGACCCCGACCTCCCGGGCTTTCCTGTCGGTCATGAGCCCGCGGGATGTGGAGATTATCGCGATGCCGAGCCCGTTCAACACCCTCGGGATATCGTCCTTGCCTACATAAATGCGCAGGCCCGGCTTGGACACCCTCTTTATCACCGTTATCGAGTTCTTCTTCGCCGGCGTGTACTTGAGGGAGATCTTCAGGAGCGTGCGGCCTTCGCTCTTCACGGTGCCGCAGTCCTTTATATAGCCCTCTTCCTTGAGGATCCTGGCTATCGCGAGCTTTACATTCGAGGCCTGCATGGTGAAGTCGTTCTGCCTCGCCTGTATCGCATTCCTTATCCTTGTGAGCATATCCGCTATGGGATCGGTCATCGACATCTTAAATTCTCCGTTCTGGATTGTTCTTGAAGGCCCTTAAGGGCCGCTTGTTCAAATTCACTAAAGGGAACGAGCAAAACCGCATCTATCAGAACTGCGCCCCCCGTCTTCCTGCCCCACAATCACCCTGCTCCCCCCAGGCACCCCCGGCCCCTTCACCCTCGCGGGCCGCTTTACCAGCTTGACTTGGAGACACCCGGAAGATCGCCCTTCAATGCCATCTTGCGGAAGCAGAGCCTGCACATGTCGAACTTCCTGTAGTAGGCGCGGGACCTGCCGCAGATGGGACAACGGTTATACTCCCTCACCTTGAACTTCTGTTTCCTTTTGGCCTTCGCTATGAGTGACTTTTTAGCCAAGCTTTCCTCCGAATGCGTTAGAGCGCGTGTTTATTGTTGTATTAAGACTGCCTTGTAGCCAAGCCGGAGATTGCCGCCTCCGGGGACTTTACGAGCGGAACGGCATCCCGAGGTTCTTAAGGAGCGCCTTTGCCTCCTCGTCGTTCCCGGCCGTCGTCGATATCGTGATGTTCAAGCCCCTGATCTTGTCGATCTTGTCGTACTCGATCTCGGGGAATATTATCTGCTCTTTTACGCCTATGGTGTAGTTGCCCCTGCCGTCGAAGGACTTGTCCGGCATGCCCTTGAAGTCGCGGATGCGGGGCATGCTGAAGTTCACTAATCTATCGAAGAACTCGTACATCTTCGGGCCGCGGAGAGTCACCATGCACCCGATCGGCATCCCGGCGCGAAGCTTGAACGTCGCTATCGACTTCTTCGCCTTGGTGACGACGGGCTTCTGCCCGGCGATCATGGTCATGTCGCGGACAGCCGCGTCCATTACCTTGATGTCCTTTACGGCCTCGCCGCACCCGATGTTCAGGACTATCTTCTCGAGCTTCGGGACCTGCATGACGTTCGAGTATTTGAATTCCTTCATGAGCGAAGGAACGACTTCCTTATGGTATTTTTCCTTGAGCCTTGCCGTCATTTGTCGAGCACCTCGCCGCACTTTTTGCAGACCCGGACCCTCTTGTCGCCGTCAACCTTTACGCCGGTCCTTACCGGACCCTTGCACTTGGCGCAAAGGAGCATGACGTTGGAGATGGCTATCGGGCCTTCTTTTTCTATAATACCGCCCTGCTTGTACTTGGCCGAGGGCTTCTGGTGGCGCTTTACCAAATTGACCTTCTCGACGAAGACCTTTCCCTTGTCGGGCTGGACCCTTGTGACCTTGCCGGTCTTGCCCTTTTCCTTCCCGGCTATGACCATTATCTGGTCGTCTTTCCTTATCCTGAGTGACATTTGTCCGAACCCTTTTGTTTAGTGGACTCTATTTTTTTAAGACTATCGCGCCTCGATCAGCGGAAGGCAAAGCCGGCCGCTCAGCCATCCCCTTTAGAGGACCTCGGGGGCGAGCGAGACTATCTTCATGAACTTCCTGGCCCTGAGCTCCCTTGCCACGGGGCCGAATATCCTTGTGCCGACGGGCTCGTTGTCCTTGTTTATGATGACGACGGAGTTCTCGTCGAACTTTATGTATGAGCCGTCGGGGCGCCTTACCTCTTTCACGGTCCTTACTATTACCGCGCGCACGACTTCGCCCTTCTTCACCTTGCCGTCGAAAATGGCTTCCTTAACGTTGGCCACTATGATGTCGCCGACCTGGGCGATGAGCTTATTTGAAGCGCCTATGACCTTTATGCACGAGACCTTCTTTGCGCCCGAATTGTCTGCGACTCCGAGTATCGAACGGATCTGTATCATTTCGCCTTCTCCAGGATTTCCTTAACGCGCCACCTCTTGGTCTTGCTGAGGGGCCGTGTCTCTACTATCAGGACCTTGTCGCCGGCCGCGCACTCGTTCTTCTCGTCGTGGGCCTTGTACTTTACGCGCCTCTTCACGTACTTGCCGTAGAAGGGGTGCTTGGAGAGCCTCTCTATGGAAACGACGACCGTCTGGCTCATCTTGCCGCCGGAGAGCACGTTGCCGATAAGGGTCTTTCTGTCTTTTCTTGCCTCTGCCATTTACTTGGACCTCCCCTTCTCGGCCATGACGGTCTTCACCCGCGCTATGTCTCTCTTTATGATGCGGAGCTTCAGCGGGTTTTCGAGCTGATTGGTGGCGTGGCGCATCTTCAGGTTGAAGAGCTCCTTGGAGAGCTCCGTCTCCTTCGCCTTCATCTCCTCGACGGTCAAATCTCTTATCTCAGCCGGTTTCATATTACATCCCTTTTGATGAACTTGGTCGGTATCGAAATCTTGTGAGCGGCCAGCCTGAACGCCTCTCTTGCTATGGCCTCTGTCACGCCCTCCATCTCATAGAGGATCCTGCCGGGCTTTATTACCACTACCCAGTCCTCCGGGCCGCCCTTTCCGCTACCCATCCTGGTCTCGGCGGGTTTCTTGGTTACGGGCTTGTCAGGGAACACCCTTATCCAGATCCTGCCGCCCCTCTTGATATAGCGGGTCATGGCTATTCGGGCGGCCTCTATCTGCCTCGTGGAGAGCCAGCCGCACTCGACCGCCTGCAGGCCGTAGTTGCCGAAGTCCAGATTGGCGCCCCTTGTGGCGAGCCCTCTCCTCTTGCCTCTCTGGTGTTTCCTGAATTTTACCTTCTTTGGCATCAACATGGCTATATATCCTTACTGGGCCGCGGTCTCGCCGGCCTGCGCCTTGACCGGGACCACGTCGCCCTTGTATATTAATACTTTTACGCCTATTATTCCGAATGTAGTCAAGGCCTCGGCCTGACCGTAGTCTATGTCCGCCTTCAATGTGTGGAGCGGGACCCTGCCTTCCCTGTACCACTCAGTCCTGGCTATCTCGGCGCCGCCGAGCCTTCCGGCGCAGGTGATCTTGATGCCCTTGCCGCCCATGCGAAGGGTCGAGGTCACGGCCTTCTTCATCGCCCTCCGGAAGGATACCCTTCTTTCGAGCTGAAGTGCTACGTTTTCCGCGACGAGCTGGGCGTCTGTGTCGGGCTTTCTTACCTCTACTATCTCAAGGTCCACTACGCGGCCGGTGAGCTTGGAGAGCTGTTTCTTCATGACGTCTATCTCAGCGCCCCTCTTGCCTATGACGATGCCCGGCCTCGCGGTCCTGATGATGACCTTTACGGCGTTGGCGGTCCTTTCAATTTCGATGGAGGAGATGCCCGCGTGAAAGAGCTTCTTCTTCACGAACTTTCTTATCTTCAAGTCCTCGTGGACGAAGGCGGCGTAGTTCTTCGCGCCGTACCACCTGGAATTCCAGCCCTTCGAAATGCCGAGCCTAAAGCCTATTGGATGAACCTTCTGACCCAAAAAACTACCTCCGTTGTCTCTTCAGGGTTAAAATTTAAAAATTGCCCTTTATATCAAGCCGCGGTTACTTTTCGCTGACGACTATGGTCACGTGGCTCGACCTTCTCCGTATGAGCGCTCCCCTGCCCATCGCCTTGGAGTGCGTCCTCTTTATCGTCGGGCCCGGGTCCACAAAGGCCTTCGTCACAAAAAGCCTGTCCACGTTCAGGTTCTTCGTGTTCTCGGCGTTCGCCGCCGCGCTCTTTACGAGCTTCGAGATATCCCTGCTTACGGCCTTGGTGTTGAAACTCAGGATCGTGATGGCCTCGTCGACCTTCTTGCCCCTTATGAGGTCAACGACCAGGCGCGCCTTCTGCGGCGAGGTTCTCAGGTATTTTAATACGGCCTTGGCTTCCATTTTAAGCGATGCTCCTTATTGGCGCTTGCCGCGTTGTTTCAGGCGGCGTCATGAATCTCAACTCAAATTTTAACTGCGCAACACTTCAAGCCCATTGGTCTCAAGGCCCGCCGTCTTTCCGGACCCGCGCCCCCGATTAACCCTTTGCCCCGGGGACCTTCGCCTTCTTTATGCCGGAGTGGCCGTGGAAGGTGCGCGTCGGCGAGAACTCGCCGAGCTTGTGCCCGACCATGTTCTCGGTGACGAATACGGGTATGAACTTCTTGCCGTTATGTACCGCTATCGTGAAGCCGACCATCTCAGGGGTTATCATCGACCGCCTGGACCAGGTCTTTACGACTTTCTTCGACCTTGCGTCGGTCGATTCTTTTATCTTGTCGAGCAGGTGTCCGTCTACAAACGGCCCTTTCTTTAAGGAGCGCACTCTTACTTCCTCCTGGTTATTATGTACTTGTCGCTCGTCTTGCGTTTCCTGGTCTTATATCCCTTTGTCGGCACGCCCCACGGGTTTGTCGGGTGGTTGCCGCCCTTGCTCTTGCCTTCGCCTCCGCCGTGCGGATGGTCGACCGGGTTCATGGCCACACCCCTGACCCTCGGGTTCCTGCCGAGCCAACGCGACCTGCCGGCCTTGCCTATGGTGACGTTCTCGTGGTCGAGGTTCCCGACCTGCCCGATGGTCGCGTAGCAGTCCTGGAGTATGTACCTTACTTCGTTTGAGGGGAGCTTAAGTGTGGCATGGCCGCCTTCTTTCGCCATGAGCTGCGCGTACGCGCCGGCGGTCCTGGCGAGCTGTCCGCCCTTGCCCTTCTTCATCTCGATATTGTGGACGAACGTGCCGACCGGGATGGATTTCAACGGAAGGGCGTTACCCGGCTTTATGTCTACGCCCGGGCCGGCTACTACCGTGTCTCCGACCTTAAGGTCGACGGGCGCGAGTATGTACCTCTTCTCTCCGTCGGCGTACGCGAGTAGCGCGATGTTCGAGGTCCTGTTCGGGTCGTACTCTATTGCCTCGACCTTTGCCGGGATGTCGATCTTGTCGCGCCTGAAGTCGATGACCCTGTAAAGCTTCTTGTGGCCCCCGCCTATCCAGCGGCTCGTGACCCTGCCGAAGTTATTCCTTCCGCCGGTCCTCTTCTTGGGCTTCGTGAGCGTCCTTTCGGGGCGCTTCTTGGTGATGCCCTCGAAGACGAGAGTCGTCTTTTCTCTGAGAGCGGGAGAAGTAGGTTTGTACTTTTTTACTGGCATGGCTCTTTATCTTTCCTGTTTATTGATATCGATTCTAAAAACCCGGGGGAGACGAACAGGGAGTCAAAATAAGTCAAGCCACCCCGTCAAATTCGGCCACCCGCCCAAAGGCTCCGTTTAGACGCCCTCGAATATCTCTATCTTGTCGCCTTCGCGTAGCGATATGTAGGCCTTTTTTCTTGTCGGCCTCTGCCCGGCGTACTTGCCCATCCTCTTCATCTTGCCCGGGACCCTCTGGGTGTTGACGTCGAGGACCTTTACGTTAAAGGCCTTCTCGACCGCGGACTTGATGTCGTTCTTATTGGCGTTCACATCGACCCAGAAGACGACCTTTCCTTCGACGGTCTTTGCGGTGGACTTCTCGGTTATAACAGGCGACTTTATTATCGAATAGGCGTTCTTCACTGTACGAAAGCCTCCACTTTCTCAAGGGCGCTCCTTGTGATCACGAGGTTGTCGTAATCAAGGATGTCGTATACGTTGATGCCGCCCGCGCTAATGAGCTTGTAGTCCTTGAGGTTCCTGACCGCGAGCTCGAGGTTTCTGTCCCTGCCGTCGATGACTATGAGGGCGTTGTCGAGCTTTGCGGCCCTCAATACTTCGAGCGCGAGCTTCGACTTCGGCGCTGATAGCTCCAGCGACTCATACACCTTAAGCCGTCCGTCCCTTACCTTCAGCCGGAGGGCCGATTTGAGCGCCTCCTTCATGACCTTCTTCGGGAGCTTGTAGGAATAGTCCCTGGGGTGCGGACCGAATACGGTGCCGCCGTGTCTCCACACAGGGGACCTCGTCGAGCCCGACCTTGCGCGGCCGGTGCCCTTCTGCTTCCAGGGCTTTATGCCGCCGCCGGAGACTTCACCCTTTGTCTTGGTCGACGCGTTCCCGGCTCTCCGGTTCGCGAGCTGCATCTTCACGACCTCGTAGAAGAGGTGCTCCTTTACTTCCCCCCCGTAGAGCTCTTCGTTCAGGTTGATATCGGAGACCTTGCTCCCGTTCTTGCTCAAAACCTCTATCATCATCTTCCGGTTCCTCGGATTTTCAGTAAACAACTAATATATACACTTCCCGCAAAATTCACAAGGCTTATCTTACTTCTTTAGCGCCTTTTTTATGACTACCAGACCGTTTATCGCTCCAGGCACGGCGCCGCTCACAAGAAGGACGTTCTCTTCCGCCCTTACGCCCACCACCTTAAGGTTCTGGACGGTTATTTTGGCCGAGCCCATGTGGCCTGCCATCCTCATGCCCTTGTAGACTCTGGAGGGGTCGGAGCTTGAGCCGATGGAGCCCGGCGCCCTGTTGTGCATTGAGCCGTGCGACTCGGCGCCTCCGCTGAAGTGGTGCCTCCTCATCGAGCCCATGAAGCCCTTGCCCTTCGAGGTGCCTGTGACGTCGATCCAGTCGCCGACCTTGAAGACCTCGCCGCAGTTGATCGCCTGCCCCGGCTTGTAATCGTCGAGCTTGTCGCCCTTGAGTTCCATGAGCCTGTAGAGACAGGGGGTTCCGGCCTTCTTGAAATGCCCTTTCATGGCCTTATTGACCCTGGACTCCTTCTTCTCGAGGATGCCTATCTGGAGAGCCTCGTAGCCGTCGTTCTCCTTCGTCTTCTTCTGGACGACGAAGTTGCCGGCCTGTATGACGGTGACGGGGACCATCTCCCCGGCTTCGGAGTAGATGTGCGTCATTCCCAATTTTTTTCCAAGCACGCCTTCTATCATAATCCCAACCTTTTGAGCGCCGCATTTTCAGACCGCGGCCGCCAGCAATTTTAGCTTAGAGTTTACGCGACCTAGTCGAGCTTTATCTCGACGTCCACGCCCGCGGGGAGGTCGAGCTTCATAAGGGCGTCGACGGTCGTCTGCGACGGCTCCATTATGTCCATGAGCCTCTTGTGGGTCCTGATCTCGAACTGCTCACGGCTCTTCTTGTCCACGTGCGGGGAACGCAACACGCAGAACTTGTTTATCCTCGTGGGCAGTGGGATCGGCCCCTTTATCCGGGCGCCTGTCCTTCTCGCTGTGTCGACTATCTCCTTTACGGATTTGTCGAGCAGCCTGTGGTCGAAAGCCTTGAGCCTTATCCTTATCTTCTGATTGTCCACCCTATACTCCCTTGGATCTTTTAGCAAATCTTCTTTAAATTTTTATCCCGGTAAACATAAGCCCTTCGGGCCAACGGGCGGTTACGCTATTATCTTTGTGACTACACCCGCTCCGACGGTCCTGCCGCCCTCGCGGATGGCGAACCTCAAGCCCTCTTCCATCGCAATCGGCGTGATGAGCTCGACTTCAAGGTTCACGTTGTCTCCGGGCATTACCATCTC
>JACPGB010000020.1 GCA_016182655.1 Deltaproteobacteria bacterium | reverse complement strand
GGTCTTCGGCAGACCAGCAGTGAACTGGATCTTGTCGGGCTTGGCTATGGGGCTTATCTCCTTCTTTACATGGTCCTCCAGCTTTTGCAGGAGCGTGGGCGTAGCCTTTACGTGCTCCTTCAAGACCACGAAGGCGTAGATACCCTCGCCCTTTATGTCGTGCGGGTATCCGACGACCGCCGCCTCCGCTATGGACTCTTCCGAGACCAGCGCGCTTTCGATCTCCGCCGTGCCTAATCTATGGCCCGAGACATTCAATACATCGTCTATGCGCCCCATGAGCCAGTAACAGCCGTCCTCATCGACGCGCGCGCCGTCGCCGCTCAAATATTTGCCGGGAAACCTGCTGAAGTAGACCTCTTTTATGCGCTTGTTCTCGGGGTCTCCGTATGTGCCGCGAAGCATGCCGGGCCAGGGCTTCTCGATGACAAGGTAGCCGCCCTCGTTCACCCCTGCCTCTTTCCCGTCCTCTTTTAGTACCTTCGGGACTATGCCGAAGAACGGCTTTGTCGCCGAGCCCGGCTTCAGGGTCGTAGCTCCAGGCAGAGCCGATATCAGTATGCCGCCGGTCTCGGTCTGCCACCATGTGTCGACGATGGGGAGCTTGCCCTTTCCGACGACCGTGTGATACCACATCCACGCCTCGGGGTTTATGGGCTCTCCTACCGAGCCCAATACCTTGAGGCTGGAGAGGTCGTGCCTCTCTACCCACTCCGCGCCGCTCCTCATGAGCGCCCTTATCGCAGTAGGCGCGGTGTAGAAGATGTTTACCCTGTGTTTTTCGACTATCTCCCAGAACCTGCCCGGGTCGGGGTAGGTCGGGATGCCCTCGAACATGAGCGAGGGCGCGCCGCACGCGAGCGGGCCGTAGAGTATGTAGGTGTGTCCAGTGACCCAGCCTATGTCGGCGGTGCAGAAATAGACGTCCTCGTCCTTGCAGTCGAATATCCACTTGAAGGTGAGGGCGGAAAAGACCATGTACCCGCCCGTAGTGTGGAGGACCCCCTTGGGCTTTCCCGTGGAGCCGCTGGTGTACAGGATGAATAGAGGGTCTTCGGAGTCCATCTCCTCGGGCGCGCAGTAGTTGTTTACGCCGGGGGTCGCGGCTATCTCGTCCGAGAGCCAGTGGTCGCGCCCAGCCTTCATGTCGACCTTGTTGCCGGTCCTCTTTACGACGAGGACGGTCGTAACAGTCGGGCATTCGGAGAGGGCAGAGTCGCAGTTCTCCTTCATGGGGATGAACTTGCCGCCGCGCACTCCCTCGTCGGATGTGATGACGAGCGTGGAGGCCGAGTCGTTTATCCTGTCCCTAAGTGAGGTAGGCGAGAAGCCGCCGAAGACCACGCTGTGTATCGCGCCGAGCCTCGCGCAGGCAAGCACGGAAAACGCGAGCTCGGGTATCATGGGCAGGTAAATGGTCACCCGGTCGCCCTTCCTGACACCCTTTGCCTTGAGGACGTTCGCGATGCGCGTCACTTCGAAAGCGACCTGCTGATATGTGAACGACCTGTAAGAGCCGTCGTCGCCTTCCCAGACTATGGCGGCCTTGTTCCTCCGCCAGGTCTGAAGATGCCGGTCTATGCAGTTGTAAGAGGCGTTGAGCTTGCCGCCCAAAAACCATTTTATCGAGGGCTTGTGAAAGTCCCACTCAGAGACCTTATCCCACCCCCTCGACCAGTCTATTATCGATGCCTCGCGCCCCCAGAACTTGTCCGGGTCCGCGACGGATTCGTTGTAGAGCCTCTCGTACTCTGCGGGCCCTTTTATATAGGCATTCTTTTCGAGCTCTGCCGGGGGCGCGAAGACGCGCTCCTCGCGCAGGAGCACTTCGATATTCTCTTTAGTCCGTTCCTTCAATCAAGCCTCCTTATTTCAAGGTGAAATCGTCAGGGACCGACTAAAAAGATAACCCAACGGGCGTGGGGTGTCAAGGTCCTGGCCGGACGGGCAAATTCGTATCGGGCGGCTGTGCTTCAGGTAGTCTGAAGTGACCCGATTTGACATTGGCCGTACGCCGAGTACCGCCGAGCGGTTGCATAAACCCCTATAATGTGTTAAAAATTTATTCTACAGGCCTGCATGAGGCCTTTGCAGCCCATATGAACTTCGGCCTAAACCAGAACATAAGCCTGAACGGCGAGGTCTACCACATACAGACCGAGGACGGCGGGAGGAAAAACCCGGTGGTCACGACCGTCCTCTTCAAGAATGGTGCGATACTGGCGTCGAAGAAGACCGCCTATGAGGAGATACTCGGGTCGGAAAAGCTCGACGTAGCCGTAGGCGAGATAATGAGGGAACAGCATACGCTTGTGCTTAAGCAGTTGAAGTCGGGTCTTTTCGAGAAGAAAAAATTCGAGGAAGGCAAGGACAAGGGATGTCCATAACGGCGATAAGGGGCTTTAACGACGTACTCCCCGGCGATTCCGAGATATGGAGGCGGGTCGAGGAGGAGGCCTACCGGATATTCTCCGGGTACGGATTCTCCGAGATAAAGACGCCGGTCGCCGAGAAGACCGAGCTCTTCCTCCGCTCCATTGGAGAGACGACCGACATAGTCGAAAAAGAGATGTATACCTTTCAGGACAGGCACGGAGACCCGCTCACATTGAGGCCCGAGGGGACCGCGCCCGTGGTGAGGGCCTATATAGAGCATAAATTATATACCGCGCCGGTCTCCAAGCTTTACTACACCGGGCCGATGTTCCGCTACGAGAGGCCGCAGAAGGGGAGATACCGCCAGTTCTATCAGATAGGGGCCGAGGTCATGGGGGACGAGTCCCCGCGCGCGGACGCGGAGGCCCTCTCAATGCTCATGTCGTTTTTTAAAAGCATTGGCATCTCCGGGGTCGAGCTCCAGATAAACTCACTGGGGGACGCCAATTGCAGGCCCGGATATAAAGAGAAGCTGAAGGCGTACCTTGAAGGCGTAAAGGGTGCGCTCTGCGAGAACTGTCTCCGGAGGATCGACACCAACCCACTCCGTGCGCTCGACTGCAAGTCAACGGGCTGTATCGAGGCTACGAAAGACGCGCCGTCCATAGTGGGCTCCCTCTGCGAAGGGTGCGCTACGCACTTCGGGACCGTCAAAAAACACCTCAAGCTCTCCGGGATAGAGGCGCGCATAAACCCGAGGATGGTCCGGGGGCTCGACTATTACACCAAGACGACATTCGAGATAACTTCAACGGGATTGGGTTCCCAGAACGCGGTAGCCGCTGGCGGCAGGTACGACGGGCTTGTAAAAGAACTCGGCGGCCCCGAGACACCGTGCTTCGGTTTTGCCATTGGCATAGAGAGAGTCGCGCTCATACTAAAGGAGACCTCCGCCGTTTCAGGAAGACCCCTTACGGTCTTCGTCGCCCTGGGGGAAAAAGCCGAGGAGGCCGCTATTGCCATACTCAAAGGCTGGAGGGAAAAGGGGCTCAAGGTGATGGAGGAGTTCTCCCAGGGGTCTTTAAAGAGCAGGATGAAACGGGCGGACAGACTCGGGGCGAGGTATACTGTCATAATGGGTGATGACGAGCTCGCCGAAGGCTCTGTCTCGGTAAAGGACATGAGGACCTCGGCGCAGGAGAGACTCTCGTTCGACGCCGCTTTGGCGAGGATATCACAGGGATAAAAGGCTCAAATGGACCCTTCATACCTTCATTCGATACTTGTAGTCCTCGGCGCCT
Organism: Deltaproteobacteria bacterium; assembly: GCA_016182655.1. Lineage (GTDB taxonomy): Bacteria > Desulfobacterota > GWC2-55-46 > GWC2-55-46 > GWC2-55-46 > GWB2-55-19. The sequence goes on along the minus strand of JACPGB010000020.1, from coordinate 33,897 downwards.
TCGCGATATTCCTGATCGTCTCGGTCGGCGTCATCCTCGTCCTCTGGATAGCCATGCCCTTCTCGGTCTTCGGCACCAAGCCGCTTTTAAAGAAGCTCATACAGGAGCAGGAAAAGACGAACAAGCTCCTGAAGACCATCCTGGACGCCTCCCTCTACAGGGAGGCGTATAAAGAAAAGGACGAAATTGCCGAAAAAAGAGATGACCTGCATTAGCAGCCGCTACAGATGGCTTAACGCGTTTTGAATTTCTCCGGGGGCGAAGAAAACCGTAAAATGACGGAAAAGAAGTCCCTAACAATCGAGTTCGTAACCGCGCTCCTCAAAAAAAAGAAGCTCATCGGCGAGACCGAAGAGAGGGAGATACTTATCCGCGGCGAAGGTCAGAGGGCGCGGATCAAGAAGTCCCAGGAAACGATGTATTCCGCCAAAAGGCAGACCTCGTCCGAATTCGTCTCGCCCGCCGAGGTCATCGCCTCGCTCAGCCTGCCGCTCGCAACCGCCCCCGGAAAGACCCTCACCGAGGACATGATAACCGAGGTCATCGCCGAGGAGGTCGGCCTCCCGTACAGGAAGATAGACCCCCTTAAGCTCAACCTCGACATCGTCACCTCGCACATCCCGAGACCGTTCGCGCAGAGATACCTCGTAGTCCCGATAGAGGAGAAGGACCGCGTCGTGACGCTCGCCGTCGCGGACCCGTTCAACCTCGAGGCCGTGGAGAGCCTTAAGGCCACGAGGAAGATGAAGGTCGACCTCGTCCTGAGCTCCAAGTCCGATATACTGAAGATCGTCCGCGAGTTCTACGGCTTCAGGTACTCGGTCGGCGCGGCTGAAAAAGAGTACTCGCACTCGACCGAGCTGGGCAACCTCGAACAGTACGTGAGGCTGAAGGGCGCGGTAGAATTAGACGCCACCGACCAGCACATCGTAAACGCCGTAGAGTACCTCCTCCACTACGCCTACGACCAGCGGGCGAGCGACATACACATAGAGCCCAAGAGGGAGCGCTCGCATGTCCGCCTCCGCATAGACGGCGTCCTCCACTACATACACACGGTCCCGAAGGTCGTCCACCCCTCGATACTCTCGCGCATAAAGATGTTGTCGAGGATGGATATTGCGGAGAAGAGAAAGCCGCAGGACGGGCGCATCAAGACCGAGTTCAGGGGGAGGGAAATAGAGCTCAGGGTATCAACCCTCCCGACGGCGTTCGGCGAGAAGGTCGTCATAAGGATATTCGACCCCGAGGTCCTCTTTCAGGACTTGAGCGGTCTCGGGTTTTTACCCGCGGAGCTCGAGGTCTTCAACTCTTTCATAAAAAGGACTTACGGCATCGTGCTTGTGACGGGCCCCACGGGCTCCGGCAAGACGACGACGCTCTATTCGGCGCTCAAATCCCTCTCGTCGCCTGAAGTTAACATAGTCACGATAGAGGACCCGATAGAGATGATAGTCGAGGAGTTCAACCAGGTAGGGGTACAGCCCCAGATAGGCGTCGACTTCGCAGGGAGCCTTCGCACGATACTCCGCCAGGACCCCGACATCATCATGGTCGGCGAGATAAGGGACAAGGAGACGGCCGACAACGCCGTGCAGGCCGCGCTCACCGGCCACCTCGTATTTTCCACGCTCCACACGAACGACGCGCCATCATCCGTAACGAGGCTCATGGACCTGGGGATACCGGGCTTTCTCATAAATTCCACGGTCGTCGGCATAATAGCCCAGAGGCTCGTAAGAAAGATCTGCTCGAACTGCAGGAAGACGAGGGTGCTGAAACACGAGGAGGTCGAGTACCTCCGGCTCAAGGAGAAAGAGTACAAGGTCTATTACGGCGAGGGGTGCACCGAGTGCAGGGGGACGGGCTACAAGGGCAGGACGGGCGTATTCGAGATTTTGGACTTTTCAGACAAGATAAAGGCGATAGTCGCCAAGACCTCCGACTCTACCGTGATACAAAAGGCCGCGCGCGCCGAAGGCATGTCGATGCTCCGCGAGTCCGCCATAAGGAAGATGCTGCAGGGCGTCACCACCTACGAGGAGGTCATCTCCGTCACATGAGGACATATTGAAGATAACGTCCGCCGAGTTCATTACAAGCGCCGTGGCCGCGATCGGCTGGCCAAAGGACAGGCTCCCCGAGATAGCGCTCATCGGCAGGTCGAACGTGGGGAAATCCTCGCTCATAAATTCTTTTACCATGAGAAAGGCGCTGGCCAAGACGAGCTCCACGCCCGGAAAGACCCGGACCATAAATTTCTACTCGATCAACGGGGAGTTCCGCCTCGTAGACCTCCCGGGTTTCGGATACGCCAAGGTCTCCCACGAGGAGAGGCGCTCGTGGGAGGGGATGATGGGAGAATACCTCTCTCAAAGACAGAACCTCAAGGGCGCGTTCCTCATCCTCGACCCGAGAAGGGACGCCGGAGAGGCGGAGCTGAAACTGTACGACTGGATAGAGGGCTTCGGCATCCCGGTCTCCACGGTCTTTACCAAGACCGACAAGCTCTCGAAAAACCAGCTCGCGTCCCGTCTGAAGGTCTTGAAGAAGATCATCCCGGCGCACGAGGCGGTGTTGTTTTCGGCCGCGACAGGCGACGGGAGGCTCGAGCTCGGGAAAAAGATCTCCGGGTTGCTCTCAGCCCCGGATACCCGGGCGTGATAGCGGTCACTGACTTCAAACGCCTCAAAGGCGTAAATATAACAGGAGGCGAAAAGCCCCAGGAAATAGGTCTGCCGGGGAGGTCAATGAAAGCTGAAAAGTCCTCAGCTTTCGTTGTTTTTCCTTGACAAAGACGGCGGCGGGGGATATTTTTGGAAAAATGAAGAACAGGATAATGGTATTTAGCGTTGTGGCGGCGTTTTCCCTTGCGGGTTGCGCCGGTATGGCCGAGCACGAGAAGAAGGTCGACGAGCTCGGGCGCACGGTAACGGCGCTCAAGGCGTCTATCGACGAGCGTGACGCGAAGGTCGAGGGCCTCAATAATAAGTTGAACCTCCTCCAGGAGAAGCTCGAGACAGCGAAAGCCGACATAGAGAGGCTTTCACACCCGGTGGTGCCCGAAGGGCTTAAGGTCGTGTCGCTTGAGGAGGGCACATCGGGCGCGGTTCAGCCTATTGCGGCAACTGCCCCGGCAAAGGCCGAGGCCGCGCCGATAAAGGCCGCGGAGAGCGAGGACGAACGCCCTAAAGGCCCGGAAGAGCTTTACAACAGGGGACAGGACTTTTTCCTTAACGGCAACTTCGAGGAGGCGAGGAAGGTCTTGTCGAAGTTCCTCAAGGCCTATCCGGACCATTCGCTTTCGGACAACGCCCTCTACTGGGTAGGCGAGTCGTACTATTCGGAAAAGGACTTCGCGGGCGCTCTCGCCAAATTCAGGGAAGTAGCCGACCGGTATCCGGGGGAGAACAAGGCCCCGGACGCTTTGCTCAAGGCGGCGTACTCCTGCATGGAGATGGAAGACCTCGATAATGGGAAAGAATATCTCGAAAAGGTCGTAAGGAAGTACCCCGGCACCGAGGCCGCGGGCAAGGCCAGGAAGGCGCTTGACAGGATCATTAGGCGCTGACCTCATAAAGGATGGGTCTGGACCCTTAAGGAGGGGTGATGAAAAGGAATCTCTTAACTGCGTTTGCTTTTGTCCTGATTCTTGCCGCGCCGGGTGCGTCAATTGCGTCGGATGATGACGCGGCGGTCAAGGACGCGCCGGTGGATAAGGCCGTCGAGGCGCAAGCCCCGGTCGAATACAAGATAGTGCCGCGCGACACGCTCTGGGACATCTCCAAGAGGTTCTTGAAGAACCCGTTCAAGTGGCCCGCCATCTGGAAGATAAACCCGTATATAAAGAACCCCGACCTCATATACCCGGGCGACATCGTCAGGATCACGCCGAACGGGATCGAGATAGTGAGCAAGAAGGAGGCGGGGGCCGAGTCGCTGCCCGTCGTTACGCTTGAGGACGCGTCTTCCGGCGCGGATGGCAAGGTGGTGGTGCTTGAGCCGGGCGCGGAAGCCGGGAAACAGGCCGAGGCGGCAACGGAAGCCGCGCCGGTGGAAGCCGCCGCAGTCGCCGTGCAGGCCGAGCCGAAGCCGTCCGTAAAGTCGCACTCAATCGCGAGGAGGGGCTTCATCTCCGTAACAGACCTCGCCTCGACAGGGGCTATCGTCGCGGTCAAGCAGGATTCGAATGTATATGTAAGCCAGGGCGATCTCGTCTACGCCTCGTTCAAGAGGCCTGTTAAAGAAGGCGAGAGGTTCTCGATATTCCTCGAGGATGGGGAGTTGAAGCACCCTGAGACAGGCAAAAAGATAGGCTCAGTCGTGGACATACTCGGAGACCTGGTCGTTACCGGGGTAAAAGGCGACGTTGCCGAGGCGCGGATAGACTTCTCTTACAAGGAGATACCTACGGGCGCAAGGCTCGACGCAGTGCAGACCGTGGAGACCGAGGTCGAGATAACCGAGGCCGATAGCGACCTCTCCGGCGTCGTCGTCTTTGGCGCGGAAGGGACCGAGAACCTTGTCGAAGGCAATATCGCGTATGTGGACAGAGGCGCGAAGGACGGGCTCAAGAAGGGCAACCTGCTCCGGGTCTTCAGGCCGCAAAAATCCGCGCCGGACCCTTATGACGACGACAGGGACGTGACTCTGCCCCCCATCGAGCTCGGAGCGGCCGTGGTCCTGGAGCCCGGCGAGACAACATCGTCCTGCATCGTGATAAAGAGCTTCATGCCCATCAACCTGGGCGACAGGATATCAACGCTCCGCACCAATTGACCGGATGGCGCTGGCGGGGCAAATGCTCCCGCCAGCGCTCTTAAGCCCGTATCCCCTTAAACCAGGCAGTTTTCCGGCCCTGTATGAATGTTGAAAGCACATTGAAGCACTGGCTTGCCTTTAGCCGAGTAAAGGGTATAGGGCGCTTTCCGATAGCGGAGGTCCTGGAGAGTTTCGGCGCGATCGAGGCGGTCTTCGCCGGGTCGAAGGCCGTGCTTGACGCATACGCTACCGGGTTCGCGGCGCCGATAAAGGCATTCGGCGACTGGGACTGGGTGGACAGGGAAATAGCGCTCGTAAAGGAGGCCGGGGCGCGAGTCGTCCCGTTCGACGACCCCGAGTACCCGCCCCTTTTACGGGAGATACCGGATGCGCCCGCTCTGTTGTATTTCAAGGGCGGGAGAATCGATTACGAAGCTCCCTCGGTCGCCATAGTCGGCACGAGGCGGCCTACGCATTACGGGCTAAAGGTCTCGGAGACGCTGGCGAGAGAACTCGCCTCAGCTGGTGTGACGATAATAAGCGGCATGGCGCGCGGGTGCGACACCTACGCGCACAGGGGCGCGCTCTCCGTGGGCGGGTTTACCGTGGCGGTACTCGGCACGGGGGTGGATGTGCCGTACCCGGGAGAGAACGCGAAGCTCTATAACGAGATAATCGACAAGGGGCTCGTCGTCTCCGAATACCCGATGGGGACGCCTCCGGTCGGATATAATTTTCCGAAAAGGAACAGGATAATAAGCGGCGTCTCCGACGGAGTCGTCGTCGCCGAAGCGCCCCTCCGGAGCGGCGCGCTCATGACCGCGAGGCTTTCGCTCGATTATAACAGAGAGGTCCTCGCGGCGCCGGGGCAGATGACTTCAGGCAGGTCCGCCGGGACGAACAGGCTCATAAAGGAAGGCGCGGCGATAGTCACGTCGGTCGACGACATATTCGAGGCGCTCTCGATAACGGTCTCGCCGAGGGAAGAGAACGACGCTCAAAAGGGAAAGCTGGAGATAGCCGGGGACGAACTCCTCGTCTGGAAGGCCCTCAAGGACGAGGCTCTCCACATAGACGACATCGCGGTGGTGACGAGCTTGAGCGCGGCAAAGGCCTCGGCCGTCCTTCTCCAGATGGAACTCAAGGGGCTTGTAAGACAGGAGACGGGAAAGAGGTTTTTAAAGAGGTGATGTCCTCGTAAGATTTTGAGGGTGATAGTTGTTTTTAAACTTTGCCAGTCCGGCGAGGACCCGTCGGCGCTGGGCCAATGCACTTCGGGAGCTATATACGCAATGGTATCCTGGTCATTCGATATGAACTTTGCCCGTCCGGCAAGGTACTCGGCGTACGGCCAGATTCAAAACGGGATGCGCAAGGCTTCCTGACTTACAGCCGCCCGATACGGATTTGCCAGTGCGGCAAGGTACTCGGCGTACGGCCAGATTCAAAACGGGATGCGCAAGGCTTCCTGACATACAGGTACTCGGCGTACTGCCAGATTCAAAACGGGATGCGCAAGGTTCCTGACGCACAGCCGCCCGATACGGATTTGCCCGTGCGGCCAGGTACTCGGCGTACGGCCAGATTCAAAACGGGATGCGCAAGGTTCCTGACGCACAGCCGCCCGATACGGATTTGCCCGTGCGGCCAGCACCCGGAAAAAATTTTATCATGTGCTATAATAATTAGCGGCTGGGAGTTTTAGTCCGGCCGATCGTCAAGAAAAGAGAAAAAGAAAATTTCGGGGAGAAACAGGGACTGAAATGGGAAAATCGCTTGTAATAGTCGAGTCGCCCGCAAAGGCGAAGACGATAAACAAATTCCTCGGGAAAGACTTTACCGTCCTTGCATCCATCGGACATATAAAGGACCTTCCCAAGAGCAAGCTCGGGGTCGAGATAGAGAACGGCTTCGAGCCCCATTACGAGGTCATAAAGGGCAAGGCCAATACCATCAAGGAACTCAAGAAGGCCGGAAAGACGGCTGAGAGGATATACCTCGCCCCCGACCCTGACAGGGAGGGCGAAGCCATAGCCTGGCACATAGCCGAGGAGATAGACAAGAAGAACGAGAAGACCCTCCGGGTCCTCTTTAACGAGATAACAGAGAAGGCGGTGCGGGAGGCGATAGAGCACCCTATCTCGCTTGACAGGAACAAGTTCGACGCACAGCAGGCCAGGCGCGTCCTCGACCGGCTCGTCGGCTATCAGGTGAGCCCGATCCTCTGGGACAAGGTGAGGAGGGGGTTGAGCGCCGGGAGGGTCCAATCCGTCGCCGTGCGCCTCATCTGCGACCGCGAGCGGGAGATACAGGCGTTCGTGCCCAAGGAGTACTGGTCGGTTGAGGCGGAGCTCGAGACCGGGGCGAGCGCGAGGTTCATCGCCAAGCTTGCTAAAAAGAACAATGAAAAGATAGAGCTCGGGAACGAATCTGATGCAAAACAGGTCCTCTCCGACCTCAACGGCGCGGCGTTCAAGGTGGCGGAGGTCGAGACGAGGGAGACCAAGAGGAACCCCGCGGCCCCGTTCACGACATCGAAGCTCCAGCAGGAGTCGGCGAGAAAGCTCGGGTTCACCGCGAAGAAGACGATGATGCTCGCTCAGCAGTTGTACGAAGGGGTGGATCTGGGCGATGAGGGGCCGGTCGGGCTCATCTCGTACATGAGGACGGATTCCACAAGGATATCGAACGAGGCGATCACTGCCGCGCGCGCATACATAGGCGAGAGGTACGGCGCGGACTTCCTTCCGAAGAGCCCCGCGATATACAAGACGAAGAAAAAGGCGCAGGATGCGCACGAGGCCATAAGGCCGACTTACTTCCAGTACGCGCCGGATACCGTAAAGAAGCACCTCTCGAAGGACCAGTTCAGGCTCTACCAGCTTATCTGGAACCGCTTCATCGCCTGCCAGATGGCGAGCGCCCTCATCGACCAGACGAGGGCGCAGATAACGGCCGGCGCGTACCTCTTTACCGCCTCGGGCTCGACGATAAAGTTCCACGGCTTCATGGCCGTCTACATCGAGGGGCAGGACGTCGAGGAGGAAAAGGAGGAGAAACTCCCGCAACTCAAGAAGGACGAGCCATTGAAGCTCGTGAACCTCAACCCTGCCCAGCACTTCACCCAGCCGCCCCCGAGGTTCACAGAGGCGTCGCTTGTAAAGGAGCTCGAGGAGAAGGGCATAGGCAGGCCTTCTACCTACGCGGCGATACTTTCGACCATCCAGGACAGGGAGTATGTCATTAAGGACAAGACCCAGTTGAAGCCGACAGAGCTCGGTTTCACGGTCACGGACCTCCTCATAGGGTCTTTCCCCGAGATACTCGACGTCGAGTTCACCGCCCACATGGAAGAGGAGCTCGACCAGATAGAGGAGGGGCAGATCCAGTGGCGGAAGACCATGGGGGAGTTCTACGCCCCCTTCAGGGAATCCCTCGAAAAGGCCAAAAAGGACATGAAGAACCTCAAGGCCGAGGAGACCCCTACGGACATAGTCTGCGAGAAGTGCGGGAAGCAGATGATGATAAAATGGGGAAGGAAGGGCAAGTTCCTCGCCTGCTCCGGATACCCGGAATGCAAGAACACCAAGGACTTCACGACAGGCAGCGACGGCAAGGTAGTTGCCGTCGAGCGCGTCGCCGAGACGGTCGAGACGCAGTGCCCGAAGTGCGGAAAGCAGATGGTATTAAAGAGCGGCAGGTTCGGACGCTTCCTCGCCTGCTCGGACTACCCGAACTGCAAGTCGACTTTGCCGGTATCGACCGGCATCCCGTGCCCGAACGACGATGGCGGCATGCTCGTCGAGAGGAGGACGAAAAAGGGGCGGGTCTTTTTCAGCTGTTCCAAATACCCTAAGTGCAGTTACGCCACTTGGGAGTTGCCCAAGCCCGCGGGGGATTGATGAAATTCGTATTTTCAGCTATAATCCTGGTGGACGGGGTCCGTTGGAGGCTCAGATCGAGAAAGTCCTTGAAATCCCGTCCCATGGCGGATATGAAGTATTTTCAGGCCGGTGGCGCGCTCACGCCTTCAAGATTCCCTCATCAATGACTTCCCCGTCCCGGTTTTAGAGGCGCTCCTTGTACCGTCTCCCGCAAAGGGATAACCCTCAGAAGGAAGCCGCATGATCACCAAAGATTCCAGGAACGTCCTCGTCGCGGACGACTCCGTCTTTTTCAGGACCAAGCTCTCCGACATACTCGTCGAGGCCGGCCACAAGGTCAGGTTCGCGAAGGACGGCAGGGAGCTCATCAACGAGGTAAGAATAGACTCGAACGGGATAGACCTCCTCATCCTCGACCTCCAGATGCCGGACATAGACGGGTTCGGGGTCTTGAAGTGGCTTAACGAGAACGGGTACAGGGGCAAGTTCCCGATACTCGCGCTGACAGGCGTATACGAGCCCGGCAACATCGTGGAGAAGCTCAAGGAATTAGGGGCCTCCGGGCTCATGACAAAGGGATACACCCCGGAGCAGATCATATTCAGGGTCAACAGGACTCTCTTTCCGGACAAGGCCTCCAAGGGCATAAGCAGGGAGAGGGTCCCGGTCTCCATACCCGTGGACTTCATATTGGGCGACCTCGCCAGGACCGGCTTTCTCCTGAACATCAGCGAGTCCGGCGCGTTCCTCCACACAAAGGCGGAGCTCCTGACCGGCGCGATGCTCAGGCTTAAATTTTCGATACCCAACGCGGGCAAGGTCATAGACCTGAAGTGCATAATAAAGTGGTCCACCTCCGAGGTGGCCTCGAAGACCCTCTTCGGCGGCTACGGCCTCATGTATACGTCCGTAACGGACGAAGACCAGGAGATACTCAGGGATTTTATCGCAAACGAGAGCAGGAAGCTGGCGGAGGGGGAGCAGGTTTAGAGGTTTTTGAGGGATAAAAAAATGAGGGTCGTTTGTCCCGGAGACGCAAGGGGTCTCCGGGATTTTTTGTTTATAGGCGCGCTGTGCCCCGGTTATTGCCTGTCGTGGTGCCTGAGGTAGTAGAATATCGCTGACAGGCCCACGCCGACCGAAATCGCCGAGTCGGCGATATTGAAGGCGGGCCAGTAATACGAGCCCGCGTGGAAGTAGAGGAAGTCGACGACCGAGCCGAACCTGACCCTGTCGATGAGGTTACCTGCCGCGCCCCCCGCGACGAGCGAGAGGCCGAGCGCGACGAGGGAGTCTTTTGTCTCCCTCAAGAGAAAGAATATCACCGCGAGCGCCGCGCCCGAAGTCGCGACGAGAAAGACTCTCCGCGCGACGCCGCCCTCGTTGAAAATGCCGAATGCCGCGCCGGGGTTCCTGAAGTGGACGAGGTCGAAGAACCCGGCGACCTCGATGACCTCTCCCTCCCAGAGATAATGGACGACGATGAGCTTGGAGACCTGGTCGATCACAAGAACGGCCAGCGCCGCTATGACGAGGAGCTTGAAGTTTTTTATCTCATCGCCTCCGTGCATCTGTCGCAAAGCGTGGGGTGCGCGGAGCTCTCTCCGACGTGGGTGCTGTAGTGCCAGCACCTCTCGCACTTGCCGCCCGGGGCCTTCCTTACAACGAAGTCGGCTATCTCGGTCGAGTGGAGGTGCGCTTCCCCGGCCGTGTCAGTCGCACCAGAGCCGATTGAGAGCTTCGATATGATGAGGACCTCTTCGAGGGCATGGGCCTCTTCTTTTATGAGTGCCTCGTCTTTTTTCGGGTATACGACGACCTCTGCGTCGAGCGGGTGTCCGATGAGCTTTACCTGCCTCGCGCCTTCGAGGGCCTTGGAGATATCGGCCTTTACGCGCATGAGCTCGTCCCACTTCTCCTCGAGCTTGTCGTCTATCCAGGAGGCGTTCGGAACCGGCATCGTCGAGAGGTGGACGCTCTCGGCCTTTTTACCGGGCATGAACGACCACGCCTCGTCGGATGTGAATACGAGTATCGGGGCCGTGAGCCGCACGAGGTGGTCGAGGACGTGGTAGATGGCCGTCTGCGCGGCCCTTCTGCCCTTTGAATCCGCCCCGTATGTGTAGAGCCTGTCCTTGATGACGTCGAGGTAAAATGCGCTCAGGTCCACGGTGCAGAAGTTGTGGACAGAGTGGTATATGACATGGAACTCGAATGTCCTGTAGGCCTCCAGCACCCGCTCCGTAAGCCTCGAGAGCTTGTGGAGCGTGAGCCTGTCGAGTTCCTCGAGCTCGTTGAAGTCCACGATGTCCTTGGCGGGGTCGAAGTCGTAGAGGTTGCCGAGTATGTACCTGAAGGTGTTCCTTATCCTCCTGTACGCCTCGGAGAGTCTCTTCAATATCTCTTCGGAGATACGTATGTCCTCCCTGTAGTCCTCGCCCGCGACCCAGAGCCTCAATACCTCTGCCCCGTATTTGTTTATGACCTCCTGGGGCGCGATGACATTGCCGAGGGACTTCGACATCTTCCTCCCCTCGCCGTCTACGACGAACCCGTGTGTGAGCACCGCCTTGTACGAAGGGGTCGAGCGGGTTCCGACGGATGCGAGGAGGGATGAATGGAACCAGCCCCTGTGCTGGTCGCTCCCTTCGAGGTAGAGGTCTGCCGGGAACTTGAGGTTGCCTCTCCTTTCCAACACTGCCGCGAAGGACACGCCCGAGTCGAACCAGACATCGAGTATGTCCTCTTCCTTGTCGAATTCCGTTGCGCCGCACTTAGGGCACTTTACATCTCCGGGGATGAGGTCTTTAAGCTCCCTTTCAAACCATATGTCCGCGCCGTCCTTCTCGAAGTCGTCGGCGAGCTTCTCCGTCACCTTCACGTCGAGGAACGAATTCAGGCACGACTTGCACCTGAGCGCCGGGATAGGCACGCCCCACGCCCTCTGTCTCGACAGGCACCAGTCGGGCCTGTTGACTATCATGTTATAGATGCGGTCCCGGCCCCAGGAAGGTATCCACTCGACCTGCTTGTCTATCGCCTCGAGCGCCTTTTTCCTTAAGTCACCGGCCTCCATCGAGGCGAACCACTGCTCGGTCGCGCGGAATATGATAGGGGACTTGCACCTCCAGCAGTGCGGGTACGAGTGCCTTATGTCCTCTTTCAGGAGGAGCGCGCCCTTTTCCTTGAGGATGTTTATGACGCTCTCGTTGGCCTTGAATACGAACTGGCCTTCGAGCTCCGGGACCTCTTTCGTGAACTTGCCGTGGTTGTCGACCGGGTTGTAAATGTCCAGCCCGAACTTAAGTCCGATCTCGTAGTCCTCCTGTCCGTGTCCGGGCGCTATATGGACACAGCCGGTCCCGGCTTCGAGCGTTACATGCTCTCCGGGGAGTAAGGCGGAAGCGCGGTCGATGAACGGGTGGCGCGCCTTAAGCCCTTCGACGTCCGAGTAGCGGAATTTTTTGATGACCCTCGCGTCCGCCCAGCCGAACTTGGCCGAGACGGATTCGAGGAGCCCCTCGGCGACGATGTGCGCATCACCGTTATGATCTACAAGGACATAGTCGAGCTCCGTATGGAGCGCGATTGCGAGGTTCGCGGGCAAAGTCCACGGGGTAGTCGTCCAGATGACGACAAAGGCGTTTCCTGTGATATCTGTCTTGAGCCTGGCCCCGAGCTCCTTTGCGTCGAGTGCGAACCTGACGAATATCGAAGGCGATGTCTTGTCGGCGTACTCCACCTCGGCCTCGGCGAGCGCGGTCGCGCAAGAGGAGCACCAGTGGACGGGCTTCTTCCCCTTGTAGACGAGACCTTTTTCCACGAACCTGCCGAGCTCCCTCATTATCGAGGCCTGGTAGGAGAAATTCATGGTGAGATAGGGGTTCTCCCACTCGCCGAATACGCCGAGCCTCTTGAAGTCGGCTCTCTGGATGTCGATGAACTTCGAGGCGTACGCCCTGCACCTCTTCCTTATCTCGGCCTTCGATAACCCCTGCTTCTTGCCGCCGAGCTCTTTTTCGACCTGTAGCTCTATGGGGAGCCCGTGGCAGTCCCACCCCGGCACATAGTCCGTCGCGAACCCCATCATCGACCTGGACTTTACGATGTAGTCCTTGAGGAGCTTATTGAGCGCGTGGCCTATGTGGATGTTCCCGTTCGCGTACGGCGGGCCGTCGTGGAGTATGTACTTGTCCCGGCCCTTTCCGGCCTCTGTTATCTTTTTGTAAAGCCCGCTCTCCTCCCAGTATTTAAGCGTCTCGGGTTCTTTCTTCGGGAGCTCGGCCCTCATCTGGAAGTCGGTCTTCGGGAGGTTTAGCGTGTTCTTATAGTCTATTTCCGCCACTTTTTTGGCCTCTTTCTCGTATTTATCAGGATGTATTCTAATAACACAAGGGAGGCGAAATTAAAACAGCTTTTTGGTGCTTGGCGCACGGCCAAAACCGTTGGATACCTTAGGAGTTCGTTTACTATAGCACTCGATTTGAATTTTGCCCATCCGGCCAGGGCGCTCGGCGCACGGCCAAAGCCGTTGGATACCTCTTAGGAGTTCGAGTACTATAGCCGCTTGATTTGAATTTTGCCCATCCGGCCAGGATTTCATGGTATTTTATAAGGATATGTCTACACCATTCAGGATAAGGACGGACTTCGTCCCAAAGGGCGACCAACCCAGGGCGATAAAGGCGCTCGGCGAGGGGCTCGGGAAAGGGTATCCACACCAGATACTCCTCGGGGTCACGGGCTCGGGCAAGACCTTTACCATGGCCAAGGTCATCGAGGAGACCGGCAGACCCGCGCTCGTCATCGCGCCGAACAAGACCTTGGCGGCCCAGCTTTACGCCGAGTTCAAGGACCTCTTCCCCGAGAATGCCGTGGAGTACTTCGTCTCGTACTACGACTACTATCAGCCAGAGGCGTATGTGCCGACGACCGACATGTACATAGAGAAGGACGCTTCAATTAACGACGAGATAGACAAGCTCCGCCACTCGGCGACGCACTCCCTCCTTACGAGAAGGGACTCCATTATCGTCGCATCCGTCTCCTGCATATACGGCATAGGCTCGCCCGAAGACTACGGCCAGATGCAGGTCTTTGTAGAGCGCGGCATGGAGACGGAGAGGTCCGCGCTCCTCAACCGCCTCATAGAGATGCAGTACGTAAGGAACGACTACGACTTTCACAGGGGCACCTTCAGGGTGAGGGGCGACGTCGTCGACATATTCCCGGCCTACGAGGCAGAGACCGCCGTACGGATAGAGTTCTTCGGAGATACGGTAGAAGCGATAACCGAGATAGACCCGATGAGGGGGAAGCCCGTAAGGAAGATGGAGCGCGCCCTCATCCACCCGGCGAGCCACCATGTTACGACGAGGGACAACCTCCACCGCGCCATAAAGGCGATAAGGGAGGAGCTACGCGAGAGGCTCGTATTCCTGAAGACGCAGAACAAGCTTCTCGAGGCCCAGAGGCTCGAGCAGAGGACCCAGTTCGACCTCGAGTTCATGGAGGAGATGGGCTACTGTCCCGGCATAGAGAACTACTCGCGCCACATCACCGGAAGGCTCCCGGGCGAGCCGCCATATACGCTCATAGACTACTTCCCCGAGGATTTTGTCCTCTTCATAGACGAGAGCCACATAACGGTCCCCCAGCTGAACGGTATGTACCACGGCGACAGGTCGAGGAAGGAAACGCTCATCGAGTACGGCTTCAGGCTGCCGTCGGCCCTCGACAACAGGCCGCTTAAATTCGACGAGTTCGCGCGGAAGATCAACCAGACTGTCCATGTCTCTGCCACCCCCGGCCCCTACGAGTTCTCGGTCGCCGGAGGCCGAGTCGTGGAGCAGATAATAAGGCCCACGGGACTAATGGACCCGGAGATAGAGGTGAGGGGCGCGGCCCACCAGGTGGACGACCTCCTCGTTGAGATAAGGAAGCGCGTAAGGAACGGCGAGAGGGTGCTTGTAACGACCCTTACGAAGCGGATGGCAGAGGACCTTACACAGCACTACGCCGAGGCCGGGCTAAAGGTAAAGTACCTCCATTCGGACATAGAGACGCTCGAGAGGATCGAGATACTCAGGGACTTAAGATTGGGCGAGTTCGATATCCTCGTGGGCATAAACCTCCTCCGCGAGGGGCTGGACATTCCCGAGGTCTCTCTCGTCGCCATACTGGACGCCGACAAGGAAGGGTTTCTCCGCTCGGGCCGCTCGCTCATACAGACCTGCGGCAGGGCCGCGAGGAACGTGAACGGCAAGGTCATCATGTACGCGGACAGGGTCACGGACTCGATGCGCGCGGCCATGGACGAGACCGGGAGGAGGAGGCTCATACAGGCGGGCTATAACGAGGCGAACGGGATAACTCCGGAGACGATCAAAAGCAGTATAAAGGACATACTGAGCTCGATCTACGAGGGGGATTAC
Source organism: Deltaproteobacteria bacterium (assembly GCA_016182655.1). GTDB lineage: Bacteria > Desulfobacterota > GWC2-55-46 > GWC2-55-46 > GWC2-55-46 > GWB2-55-19. Next base: position 18,818 of record JACPGB010000020.1, on the reverse strand, counting down.
TATACGGTCAAGGGGCCGGTCGCGGCGGAGAAGACGGCCGAGTATGTGCCGCCGCACGAGTTGCCGAATCTTTTGAAGTCGCTCAGGAAGGAGATGGAGAAGGCGGCCAAGGGTCTTGAGTTCGAGAAGGCCGCCGAGCTCAGGGACAGGATAAAAGAGCTCGAGGATGAGGAGCTTAAGCTCGGCTGACCTCCTCCGTTTTCGCGCACATTATCAAAGCCTCCGTCTGACGACGACCTTTGCCGGTATTCTCTGGACCCGGAGGTAGACGAACGGGTGGACGAGGAACTCCCAGACCCTTGATAGCCTTATCGCCGTCCGCTTGCTGAACCCCAGTGCGCGGAGCCTGCAGAATATGTGCAGGCTGTTCAGATGGTGCTGTAAGTACGGCATACGGTCACCTCCCTGTGAATTGCTTGCCTCTACATCCCTGTACTTAGTTTATATATCGGCAAGGCAAAAAAGGGCTTTACGGGATTCAGTGCAGGCGTGCTTTTTTTAATACTGCATTAATCAAAGTGTGCGGTTTTTGAACACCGCAGTGCCTTTGGAGGGTGGGGGGCCGTCCGGGGGACTATCGGAAGGTAGTACAAAGGCAGGGTTTTATGGTCCCCTCTCCCCTTGTGGGAGAGGGCGGAGGGTGAGGGGGGCCTGGCCGGCCGGGCAAATCCGTAATGAACGGCAGGGATTCGATCTACCCCGGAGGCTCCGGTAAAACTTTGGCCGCGCACCGAGCGCCTTGACCTCGGACACGGGGTGGGGGTGAAGCCCTGGCCGGGCGGGCAATTCGGTATCGAACGGCAGGAGAATCGATTTACCCGGAGACTCCGTACCGACTTTGGCCCTGCGCCGAGCAGTCCTTGCCGGACGGGCAAAGTTCATATACAACGATAGCGGGGTGTTTAGATTATAGTCGTCTCCGGATACTCTGGCCCTGCGCCGAGCAGTCACCCTCCCCTCTATCCCCTCCCATCGAGGGAGGGGAGGTTTGGTAGATTCAACTCACTCCCTCGGCTTTACCGCTGAGATAAGGTTCAGGAACGAGGAGAGCCTGCCTTCGGACCTGTTGTCGGACTCGTTGAACAGCAGGCCAACGACCACCCGCTCGCTGTCCCTTGAATGGTTCTTTACCTCGCAATGGAAGTGGAGCCTCTCCTCGGCGCCAGGGAGCTGCACGGAGACGACGAGCTCCTTGCCTACGTCGAGCGCGCCGAGGGCCTTTTCCCTGTCCCGGAGCTCTCCCGTATTTATTATCGCCCTGCACCCCTTGAGGCTTATGTCGATGACGACGATCTCGATTGCCTCGCTGCCGAGCTCGGCCGATCCCGGCAGTATGCACTCGTACCTCGGGGTGTTCCGCACCTTGAACTCCTCGACCTTCTCGGGATAGGCGACGAAGGCGAGCCTCGAAGGCGAGGCGAGGGTGTTCACGACCTCCGACTTGAACCCGTAGATCGAGCCCTTGAAGAGATAGCGGATTATCATCCTGGACCCCTTGAGCGACTCGACGCCGAAGCCGAGGTCCTCTCCGGGGAGCTTCACTATGAGGTATCTCCGGTGCTCGCCGCCTACGAGCTCTCCGCGCATCTTGAGCTTCAAGTCGAGGAGTTCGAGGAGTAGCTCGGTCCCTACGGTGATAGGTATGTCGGGATGCGGTGCGGCTGTGTGCGCTGGCTGGCTCATCTCTTCTCCTTGTCTTTGTCTATCTGGCGTGGCACGGGTCGCACGGCCGCTGGTTATAGCTCGCCGCCCGTATGACTTGCCCCGTCTCCTTGTCCGTCACCTTGTAGTCGGCCTTTGCTATAGGGCACGAGCCGTATATCATGTTCGCGTTGTCGAACGCGCCCTTGACCACGTAATCGAACCTGGCGTCGTAGAGATACCATTTGTCCTCGTGTGCGAGGAGCGTCTCCCCGGGGGCCTTGTACCGGAGCACCTGGAGGAATGAGAGCTCTTTTTTTATCTCCGGCTCTTCAACGACGGTCTTTTGTACGGCGCAGGCCGTGAGCATGAGCAGGAATATTACGAGCATTCGTTTCATAGAGGCTCCGGATTGAAAATTTAAGGTACTATATCGGCAAACAGGGATAATTTCAATGGCCGGTTTAATGCGCACCAAAACTCCTTCTTGCCTGCGGACGGCTAACAGTATAAAATATACGGTTTAATCCCTATTCGGAGACCTGAGCCTGATGAAAAAGAGATTCCTTGAAGTCCTGAAAGACCGCCCGCTCCTCTTTGACGGGGCGACCGGCACCATGCTCCAGAGGCTCGGCCTGAAGCCCGGAGGCTGCCCGGACGAGCTTAGCCTTAAAGACCCCGCGATGGTCAGGAAGGTCCACGCCGCCTATATAGAGGCGGGCTCTGATATCGTGACGACAAACACCTTCGGCGCTAACAGGGCCAAGCTCGCCGAGTACGGCCTCGAAGGCAAGCTGAAAGAGATAAACATCGCGGCCGCAAGGTGCGCGCGAGATGAAGCCGGTAAAGAGCGGTTCGTCGCCGGGGGTTTCGGGCCTACGGGGAGGTTCGTCGAGCCAGTCGGCGACATGACCTTCGACGAGGCGTTCGCTATCTATACCGAGCAGGCCGAAGCGCTCAAGGAAGGCGGGGCGGACCTCGTCATCATCGAGACGATGATGGACATAAAAGAGATGAAGGCCGCGATCATGGCCGCCAGGTCAGTCGGCCTGCCTGTAGCCGCCACCATGACATTCGACCAGACGATGAGGACGGTCCTCGGCACGCCGCCTGAGTCGTTCGCGATAATGGCCGCCGCATTGGGGGCGGACTGCATAGGCGCGAACTGCTCATTGGGCATCGAGGGGATCTATCAGGCGATTAGCGCGATGTCGAGGGTGGTTGACATCCCCCTTATCGTTCAGCCGAACGCCGGGATACCGGTACTCAAGGGGACCGAGACGGTCTTTCCGGCCTCGCCCGAGGAGATGGCCTCGTTCGTGCCGAAGCTCGTGGATGCCGGCGTGCGCGTGCTCGGGGGATGCTGCGGCACGACACCGGAGCACATTAGGAAGATGGGTGCGGCCTTCAAGTCCTTGAAGCCCGTTACCCGCGAGAAGAAGAACTTTACGGCGCTCGCCAGCAGGACATCTTTTACGCTATTCGGCGCCGGGCTCCCTCCGATAGTCATAGGCGAGAGGATAAACCCGACGGGGAGGAAGGCGCTCGCGCAGGAGATAAAGGAGGGGAAGACCGCCGGTATAAGAAACGAGGCGAGGGCGCAGGCCTTGAGCGGCGCGCACGCGCTCGATGTCAATGTCGGCGTGCCGGGCATAAACGAGACCGAGGCGATGGGGAGGGCCGTGTTCGCGGTGAACGAGAACTCGACATTGCCGATAGTCATAGATTCTTCAAGCCCCGAGGCGGTCGAGGCAGGGCTCAAGGCCGCTGACGGAAGGCCCCTCGTAAACTCGATAAGCGGGGAGGAAAAAAAGCTCTCGACCATACTCCCGCTCGCGAAGAAATATGGTGCCGCCGTTTTGGCGCTCACGCTCGACGACTCGGGCATACCGGACACCGCCGAAGGCAGGGTAGCCGTCGCCGAGCGCATATTGAACAAGGCTCTCGAGGCCGGGATGAGGAAAGAGGACCTTATCTTCGATTGTCTCGCCATGACGGTCTCGGCCGCGCCCTTGAGCGCCATAGAGACGCTCAAGGCCATAAGGCTTCTTAAAGACAGGCACGGGCTCACGACCGTACTCGGGGTCTCGAACATCTCGTTCGGGCTCCCCGCGCGCGAGGTAATAAACGCCTCTTTCCTTACGATGGCCATAGCCGCGGGGCTGGATTCCGCCATCATCAACCCGAACAACAAGGCGATGATGGACGCCTATCATTCGTCGCTCGTGCTCCTCAACCAGGACATCCGCGCCGAGAGATATATAAAGAGGCATCAGGCGCAGACGGCTGAGGCGGGCGCGGATAAGCCCGCGGCCGTTGCACCGGCCAACGCACCAACGACGCTGGAGGCGAGGCTCAAAAAAGCCGTTATCGAGGGCGACGAGGAGAATATCGTCGGAATAGTCGAGGCGGCTTTGAATGAGGGCTGGGACCCGATCAGGATAAGCGGAGAAGGGCTCGTCCCCGGCCTCGAAGAGGTCGGCAGGCTCTTTGCCTGCAACAAGTATTATCTGCCGCAGGTGATGCTCTCGGCCGACACCATGAAGAGGGCCTTCGAGAGGCTTAAAAAGGAGCTCAAGGGCAAGACCGGCCCGTCGCTCGGCAAAGTCATACTCGCTACCGTCGAAGGCGACATACACGACATCGGCAAGAACATCCTCGCGACCCTCCTTGAGAACCACGGGTTCGAGGTCATCGACCTCGGCAAGAACGTCTCGTCTGCCCGGATAGTCGAGGAGGCGGTGAGTAAAAAGGCCGATATAGTCGGGCTCTCCGCGCTCATGACCACGACGGTCATGGAGATGGACAAGGTCATAAGGGAGTTGAAGGACAAGGGCGTAAAGGTCATGACCATCGTCGGGGGCGCGGTAGTCACAAAGGAGTTCTCGGACAAGGTCGGGGCCAACGAGTACGGCGGCGACGCCTTATCAGCGGTCGAGAAGATGAAGAGGATGATGAAGCAGTAAGGAAGTTTGGCTATTTAATCAGGCGCGGGGCCGGTCCTGAGGCAGGCCCCGCGAACCTTTTGGAGTATAATGGAACACATCGTTGATATAACAGCCCTCGCCTTCGGAGGCAGGGGCATCGGAAGGATAGACGGCAAGGTCGTATTCGTGCCGTTTACCGCGCCCGGTGACAGGGCGCGCATTGCGGTAGTCACAGAGAAGAAGGGATTCTCGGAGGGGGCGCTCGTCGAAGTCGTCTCGCCGTCGCCCTTAAGGGCCAAGCCGCCCTGCCCGGTCTTCGGCGCGTGCGGCGGGTGCGCCCTACAGCACATCTCCTACGAAGGGCAGGTGGAGTGGAAGGAGCGGATATTCGAGGAGACCCTTAAACGGATAGGCAAGGTCGAAGGGGCCGAGTTCGGAGAGCCGATTAAGGCGGTAAACCCCTGGAATTACCGGTCCAGGGCGTCTTTTCATGTGGACAGGAACGGCTGGGGCTTTTTCGGCGAGAAGAGCCATATCGTAATTGACATAGACGAATGCCCCATAGCAGACCCGGCCGTTAACAGGGCCTTCAAGGGGATAAAAGGGGCGCTCTCCGGGAAAAAACATGGGATATACACCGTCGAGGTAGGGGCAAGCCCCGTTGACGGAAAGGCCGTCGCCGCTTTCTATATCCACGAGGAAAAGAAAATAGACTGGCACGGGTGCCTCTCCGGTATCGAAGGGCTCAAGGGGTTCGAAGTAAGGCTCTCGCCCGAAAGGAAGGGCAAGGGAAAGAGGATATATTCCGAAGGCGACACCGTACTTTCGTACAGTGTCCAGGGGCTAAGGTTCAACGCAGGCATCGGCCTCTTTTCCCAGGTGAACCCGGCTCAGAACGAACGGCTCGTAGAGAAGGTGGTCGAATACGCCGGACTTTCAGGCACGGAGACGGTCGTAGACCTCTTTTCAGGCGTCGGGAACCTCACCCTCCCGTTATCCAAGGGCGCAAGGGCGGCTACCGGGGTGGAGTCGTCCATCGAGGCGACCGAATTCGCCGAGGAAAACGCGAAAATAAACGGGATAAAGTCCGCGAGTTTCGTGTCATCCGAGGCCGCCCTGTGGCTTAAACAGGAGATTAAAAGCCTTGAAAAGACAAGACCTTGTGTGATAGTATTAGACCCGCCGAGGGGCGGAGGGCCCGAGGTCGTAAGCATGCTTTCCGGGGCGAGGCCTGAGAGGATCGTATATGTCTCCTGCAGTCCCCCGACGCTTGCGCGGGACTTGTCCACATTGAGCGCATGCGGCTACAAGGTCAAAAGGGCCTCCTTTGTCGACATGTTCCCCCAGACTTACCACATAGAGTGCGTCGCAAGCCTTGAACTTGGTAAATGATTTGAATATCCCGGCCTTTGCCGCGCGAGGAGATAGATGATACTCGAGCTTCCCATAGTAAAACAGCTCAAGGAAGAGCTCCAGAAGGTCGAAAAGGAACTCAGGGTCGACGTGCCGAAGGAACTGCAGAAGGCCGCGGCCCACGGGGACCTTCGGGAGAACGCCGAGTACGAGGCGGCAAAGCAGAGGCAGTCGTTCCTCCAGGCGAGGTGCGCGCACCTGACGACCCGCATAAACACGCTCTCTTCTCTGAAACTTGAGAACATACCCAAGGACGCCGTCGGCTTCGGCTCCCGGATACATCTCGAGGACCAGAACACCGGCGAGGAGGTCGTCTTCGAGCTCGTCACCCCCGAGGAGGTAGACCCCAGGAACGGGAAGATATCGGTCAGCTCGCCCATCGGAAAGGCGCTCCTCAACAAGGCCGTGGGCGATGAGGTTAAGATAGTGCTCCCGTCGGGTAATAAGGAGTACGCGGTAAACGAGATCTACACGCTCCACGACCTGTTCTTCAGGAAGCCGGACAGGTAGGCAGGCTACCACTAAAAATTGTTATTTTTCCTGACTGCTCGGCGCAGGGCCAGGCTCGAACGGAGCCTTTGGGGCAAACCAAATTTTCAGCCACCTGGTATGGATTTGCCAGTCCGGCAAGGACCGTCAGGACGGAAATAAAAGTGCTCACATATAACACACATATGCTCCGCTTTTTATTTCCGCCCTTCCTTGACCTCAGAAAAAATACCTGATTTTTAGAGGTAGCCTAAAACAAGGGGGATTCCCCGGTATTCACCCTTAAGTAGGAGGATTGCTTGTACGGAACAATAATAGTCCTCGGCATAATTGGTCTCATCATCCTCTGGGTAATACTCGCCTACAACGGCTTGGTGACGCTAAAGAACCAGGTCGAGAACGCCTGGCAACAGATAGATGTCCAATTGAAAAGGCGCTACGACCTCATCCCCAACCTCGTCAACACGGTCAAGGGCGCGATGGAGTTCGAGCGCGAGACCTTGTCGAAGGTCATAGAGGCCCGCGCAAAGGCGATGGGCGCGGGGTCGATTGCGGATAAGGGCATCGCAGAGAACATGCTCACGCAGGCGCTCGGCAGGCTCTTCATGCTCGTCGAGAACTACCCGGACCTCAAATCGAACAAGAACATCCTACAGTTGCAGGAAGAGCTCACCTCGACCGAGAACCGCATCGGCTTTGCCCGCCAGTTCTACAACGACATCGTCGCTCAGTTCAACACCAGGCAGTCTGTTTTCCCCACGCTCATTATCGCCTCCGTCTTCGGCTTCAAGAAGGCCGAGTACTTCCAGGCCGGGGGAGCGGAGCGCGAGGCCCCCACTGTGGACCTCAAGATGAAATAAAGGCCGGATAAGGTAAAAGAGGCCTTTATGACAGACATCTATTCCCAGCAGGCGAGAAACAGGAGGACAACCGTCCTCCTCATGCTCGGTTTTTTCGTCTTCGTCGTCCTCGTGGGCGCGTCCGTCGACATATACACCTACGGCGGGGTAAGCCTTACGAGAGTCCCCGTGGCCACGGTCTTCGCCGTATCCCTCGCCTCCTTCAACGGCTTCATCTCATACTTCTACGGCTCTTCCATCGTGCTCCGCTCGCTCGGGGCGGAGCCACCGGTCTTCGAGGACCCATCGCACAAGAGGCTCCACAATGTGGTGACCGAGATGGCGCTCGCCTCAGGCCTCCCCATGCCCAAGGTCTACATAATAAACGACCCGGCCCCGAACGCCTTTGCGACCGGCAGGGGGCCGGAAAACGCCGTAGTTGGAGTGACGCAGGGCCTGCTGGACACCATGAACAGGGAGGAATTACAGGCGGTCATAGCCCACGAGATGGGGCATATAAAATCGAACGACATACTCACCATGACGGTCGTGACGGTCCTTGTAGGCACGGTATCGATACTCTCTGACTGGGCCGTCCGCACATGGCGCTACGGCGGCATCCGGCCCCGGAGGTCGGTAAAGGACAAGGGCGGCATTCACCCGATAGCGCTCCTTATCATCGCCCTCTTCGTCCTCATATCCCCGCTAATCTCGCGCATCATCGCAATGGCGGTCTCGAGGAACAGGGAGTACCAGGCCGATGTGAGCTCGGCCGAGTTTACCAGGAACCCGCTTGCGCTCGCTTCCGCCCTGGAAAAGATAGCGGGAGCGACTTCTCCATTGAGGACCGCCCGGAGAGGGACGGCGCACTTATTTATCAGCGACCCGTTGCAAAGAAAGCTCGACGAGAAGACAGGCTTTGTGGCCGACGTGTTCTCGACGCATCCTCCGATACACGAGAGGGTCGCGAGGCTTAAAAAGATGGGCTATCAGTTCGAGAAGAAAGAGGACAAGAAGGCCTGAGAATCAGGGAATGAGGCTCGGTGTGGGAGATGGCGTTTGATGAGTGCGTGGGAGGGGAATAAATATGGATTTGTCTACGAGACTCCTCCCCTTATAAAAAAGGTGTAAACAATGAACTGGCATTATATCGATGCACAAATGCAAAGTTTTGCTACTCGCCTGATGAGTGAAATAAAACTAACTCCAGAAATGACCGGAAGACTTGCGACTACTATCGCCGCCGATGTTCGTTTTCTATCGTCAGAGCAAAAAGACAAAATAAGAGCTGTTTCGCCAGTCCCGCTTGAAGATAGATTTTCCGAACTTAAAGCCTTTCAGGGGTGGATGGAGCTAGCAGGTGCTACTCGGGGCAATCCTTTTATCACCCGCGCCCAGATTTTATCACAAAATTACATCTGTTTTGTTTATCTGCCGGAGGCATGCTTCCGCGTCTTGGCTGATGTTTGCCCAAATGGGTCAGCAACGAAGAAGTGTGCACAGTTTCTGTGCAATAATCCCATACGTGCATTGCGGAATGCAATCGCTCACGCCAATTGGACATACCGTTCAGATTTTCAGGCAATCACCTATTGGGCTCGCAAGGGCAGCAACCCAAATGAATCGCTTGAAAAGTTCGAGGTTGAACAGAAAGATTTATCATTTTGGCAAGCACTAAGCAGGTGTGTCGCTTATGCAGCCTACTCCAATTTATAGAAGCCTGTAGAAAATGCCCCGGGATTATGCCTCAAAGGTGCTTTTCATAAACCCTAAAGGAATATGACGGACAAGTCCGACGCAAAACTCAAGTGCCCGGAGTGCGGGGGCGCGTTAAACGAGGTCTACGCCGAGGCGACCTACGGCAGGGTGATCCTGCTCGACCAGTGCGCCGGATGCGGCGGGGTCTGGTTCGACAGGTGGGAGCTCTACTTCGCCAAGGGCTCGTCGTTAAAGTCCCTCGACACGGTGGATATCAAAAGCCTCCTTGCGGACAACCCCTTGCGGAAAGGCACCGAGAAGTGCCCGAGGTGCGACGAAACGCTCATACCCTTCAAAGACCCGATGCTCCCGAAGGACGCCCTCATAGAGAGGTGCGGCAAATGTAGCGGCCTCTGGCTCAACCGTGGCGAGCTCACGAAATACGCCAACCACAAGGAGAGCGCATTCGGCAAGAACGCCGTGGCCGACAGGCCGCAGGGCGAGCTCAATGTCCTCAAGAACCTGCAGAAAGTGCTCGACACCGCCACCATCGCGCCGACGCCGACATTAAAAGAGCTCGAACTCTCCGCCGCAATGGAGGAGGGGTCGATAGAGACAAAGGAGGTCGCCAAGGACATAGGCTTCCTTATACTGCAATCCCTCGTGAGGCTTGTTTTAAAGGTTTGAGAATGTTATAAATGCCTCTAAAAATTGTTATTTTTCCTGATTTCTGCGTCAGGACGGAAATAAAAGTGCTCACATATTAAAATATATGCTGCGCTTTTTATTTCCGCCCTTCCTTGACCTCGGAAAAAATTCCTAATTTTTAGATTTAGCCATAATTTTTTTTGCTTGAAAAGATGCCTTTATGGATATAATCTCATTCATCGTACTGGGGGTGTTGGCCGGGGCCGTAAGCGGGCTCGTCGGCATAGGGGGCGGGATCGTCGTGGTCCCGGCGCTCGTCCTACTCTTCGGGTTCACCCAGCACCAGGCGCAGGGCACGACGCTTGCCATGATGGTCCCGCCCATCGGGCTCCTTGCCGCATGGACTTACTACAAGGCGGGGAACGCCGACCTTAAGGTCGCTGGGCTCCTCTGTATCGGGTTTTTCATCGGAGGGCTCATAGGGGCCAAGACCGCGAACGCCATCCCGACCGGCGTTTTGAAGAAGGTCTTCGGCGGCGCGCTCCTCATCGTCTCCCTGAGGATGATATTCTGGAAGTAACGCGCTTAAAGCGCATAAATAACACCCGCCTTAAGGCGAGGAAAGGAGCATCAAAGATGAAGTTAGGAAAGAGGTTTTTGACCCTGGCCTTTGCAGTCACCGTCGGACTTTGCTCGTACTCTTATGCCAACGCCTCCGGCGGACACGGCCACTGGAGTTACGAGGGCGAGGGCGGGCCCGAGCACTGGGGCTCGATGTCGAAGGACTTCGCCGCCTGCTCAGAAGGGAAACAGCAGTCGCCGATAAATATCACGGCTACCGAGAGCGCGGACCTGGCGGACATAAAGTTCGACTATAAGACTTCCGAGCTCCACATACTCAACAACGGACACACCGTACAGGTAAACTACGACTCGGGCTCCTCCATAACCATAGACGGGGTCCAGTACAACCTCATACAGTTTCACTTCCACACCCCGAGCGAGCATACGCTAAACGGCAAGTACTTCGGCAACGAGCTTCACCTCGTCCACAAGAACGACAAGGGAGAGCTCGCGGTCGTCGGCGTACTCATAGAAGAGGGCAAGGAGAACCCGGCGTTCAAGGCCATCTGGTCGAACCTCCCGAAGAAGTCCGGCGACAAGAAGGACGTGAAGGTCGCCATCGACGCCTCGAAGCTCCTGCCGGAGACGAAGTCCTTCTACAGGTACTCGGGCTCCCTTACTACACCTCCCTGCTCCGAGAGCGTCAACTGGAATGTGCTGAAGACCCCCATCCAGATGTCGAAGAAGCAGATAGACGCGATACAGAAGATCATGCACAAGAACAACAGGCCGGTACAGCCGATGCACGACAGGAAGGTCACGGCGGATTCGATCACGCACTAAGCCTTTTCTTTGAAAGGGCGGGGCCTTTCGGCCCCGCCCTTTTTTATTTCCATCCCCGGCTTTAATGAGGCCTTTTCGCCCCCGAAATCCCTTTTACCCGTCTTCCACATAAGCTAAAATAAGGGTAGACCTTTACGGAGGAAAGACCATGTCCAAGTCATTCATGTTCGCGGCTCTAACCGCGCTCATCTGGGGGTTCGCGCCTGCGTTCGAAAAGCTCGGCCTCGACGGCAAGATAGACCCCTATCTCGGGGTGGTGATAAGGTCTATACCGGTTGCCATAATCGCCTTCGTGGGGCTTGCGGCGATGGGAAGGACAGGGGCGATAGCAACGGTCGACGTCAAGAGCGCTTTGCTTGTAGCCGCCGGCGGGCTCATAGCCGGGCTCCTGGGACAACTCGCCTTCTACTCGGCTTTGAAGTACGGGGAGGCATCGGTCGCGGTGCCTGTGGCCGCCACATACCCGCTTGTCGCGCTTGTCGTGTCGGTCTTGTTCCTGGGTGAGAGCTTTACGATTCAGAAGCTCATAGGCATCGGACTCGTAGTGGGCGGGGTCGTGCTTCTCAAGTGAGCGGACGCAATAAATGTCTTTATACTGCGTTGCACTCCTCTGAAAATCCTCGACGTACACACCAAGTACGCCTGCGGTTTTCCTCGTCGTGCGCCTTGTCTAAAGGCCATTTCTTGCGTCCGCTATCTGCTTTCTATGAGTTTACTTCTGTAGCCCTGCCCTGAATTCTATTAGCTTCATTATATCCGTCCTCGAGAGTATCCCCACGAGCTTCCCGCCCTTGTCCAGCACCGGGAACCTCCCGGAGTTGCTCTCCGAGGCCATCTTCTGGAGCGCGTCTACGGCGTCGTCGTCAGGGGAGAGCGTGTCTTTGGGCCCGAGCGGCGCCATGATCTCTCCGACGGATTTGCTCTCCCATTCGTTCTTGTCGATGTTCCTCACCTGGTTGAGCGTGAGCAACCCCGAGACATGGCTGTTCGATGTGACCGGGAAGGTCGCGTGGTGGTACTTGATGAAGTAGTCGTCGACGGCCTCCGAGATCCTCTTCTCCTCCGGGACCGTCACCACATCCTTTGACATGATGTCCTTTACCTTGAGGCCGTTAAGGGCCCTCTTTATGACGACCTGCCTGTAGCCGGACTCCGCCGCCTGCTGGACGAACACCCCTATGAGCACAGACCAGAGCCCGCCCGTAAAGTTTCCGGTGAACATCTGGAGAAAGCCCGTGAGTATGAGGAATACGGCGAAGCCCTTGCCGATAAGGGAGGCGACTCTCGTCGCCCTGTCGACGTCGCCGGTCCGCGCCCACCACGCGGCTCTTAGCACCCTGCCGCCGTCAAGAGGGAAGCCGGGTATCATATTGAAGACGAGGAGGACTATGTTTATGAGCGCGAGATAGGCGAGGATGGCGTTGACGACCGGAAAGGCCCCGGCCGTGAAGATAGTCGAGGATATGCCGAAGACGAGCGCGAGTAGCCCGCTCGCCAGAGGGCCTGCGACCGCTATCTTGAACTCGGTAGCCGGGTCCTCCGGCTCCTTTGTGAGCTCGGCGACACCTCCGAATATGAATAGCGTTATCTCCCTTATCTCGAGCCCGAGCCTGTTTGAGGTGTACGAATGGCAGAGTTCGTGTATAAGGACGCAGACGAAGAGGAGGAGGGCTGAAACGACACCCATAGCGATGTAGGTCCCGGGTGAGAAGCCCGGATGCCTAAACGGGAAATAACCGGCGGACAAGGACCACGAGAAGAGGACGAATACGATGAACCATGTCCAGTCGATCGATATCCGGATGCCGAGCACCCTGAAGAGCTTTATCCCCCTTGCCATGTTTATTACCCCGCTTTTAAAGACCCTCAAGCGGCTGATGTATCCCTATTTGAGTCTATCAGAAGGGTATACAGGCCGCAACCGGTCGCCGCTTTCAGGTGCGCTCACTTGATTATACGCAATCCCCCTGCTAATATTAACCTATCCGATTGCAGTTGCATCCTGTTAAAGCCCTTTGCCGCTCCCGGCAACTCGAACGAGGTGACTATGGCACTCAGGCGCGCGCGGTCAGTCTTTGCACTTCTATTTATCTTCCTCTTCCTTGTTACCGTTGCAGACGCCGCGGGCCCGGAGGCTCTAAGGCTCGCCGACGGCGTATACGCCTTCATAGGGGAGAATGGAGGCACGAACTCAGGGTTCGTCGTTACCGAGGAAGGCGTCGTCGTCATAGACTCGCAGGGGCCGCGCGAGCTCGCCCTCACCTTGAGGTCGAAGATAAGGTCGGTGACGGACAAGCCCGTCATCTATGTGATAAACACCCACTACCACGGCGACCATACCTTCGGGAACCAGTATTTTACGGAGGACCTCCGCGCGATAATCTCGCATGAGGCGACCCGCGAGTTGCTTGTCGAGCGGGACGCGCGGCACAGGGACATGTTCCTTAAGTTCTTCGGCCCCGAGTCTCTCCTGGATTTCAGGCTGACGCTTCCGCAGGTCACATTCAACGACAGGCTTACCCTCCGGGCAGGGGAGAAGACGCTCGAGCTCGTCCATGTGCCCAGGGCGCACACCGAAGGCGATATATTCGTGTATATGAGGGAAGAGAAGATACTCTTCGCCGGGGACCTCGTTTACAAGGGGAGGCTCCCGTTCATGAACGACGGGGACAGCCTGGGTGCGATAAAGGCGATAGACGAGCTCCTTAAAAACGACGCTACGCAGATAGTGCCGGGCCACGGAGGGCTCTCAGGGAAGGACGACGCGGCCGCTTACAAGGGGTATTTGACGGATTTGAGGGCCGAGGTCAAGAGGCTTAAGGAATCTGGCAAGACGCTCGAAGAGGTAAAGAGCTCCATAAGGCTTCCAAAATATTCGCTCTGGTCGAAGTATAACGAGTGGCTCCCGGCCAACGCCGCCAGGGTATATACAGAGCTTGATTAAGGGCGCGGCAAGGGCGATGGAGCCCATAGTCGAGGTAAGGGGGCTTACCAAGGACTTCGACGGCTTCAGGGCCGTCGATGACATCTCCTTCGACGTCTCCAAGGGGGAGATACTCGGCCTTATCGGCCCGAACGGGGCCGGAAAGACGACGACGCTACAGATGCTCCTGGGGCTGACCACACCCACCTCGGGCACGATAAGGATATTAGGCCTCGACATGTCCTCGGACAGGCAGGAGATACTCTCAAGGGTAAACTTCTCCTCCTCCTACATCTCTCTCCCGTTTTCTCTGACGGTCTGGGAGAACCTCATGGTCTTCGCGCGCCTCTACGGCGTTCCGTCGCCCAAAAAGCGGATAGAGGTGTTGCTCCGCACATTCGAGATAGAAGGGCTTAAGCACACCCCTGTCCGGAGGCTCTCGTCCGGCCAGATAACGAGGGTCTGCTTATGCAAGTCGCTCTTGAACTCGCCGGAGGTCCTCTTTCTGGATGAGCCGACCGCCTCCCTCGACCCGGACATAGCGGACAAGACGCGGAGGCTCCTCAAAAGGATAAAGGCGGAGCAGTCGATCTCCATCCTGTACACCTCCCACAACATGAGGGAGATGGAGGAGATGAGCGACAGGATAATATTCATAGACAAGGGGAGGGTCATCGAGACCGGCAGGCCCGACGAGATAAAACGGAAGTACGGGAGGGCCGACCTCGAAGAGGTCTTCCTCATGCTCGCGAGGCCATGAAGACTACGAAAGCCGAGCGCATATTCGCCTACACCGCCCGCCATCTCTACCTTTACAAGAGGAGCCTCCCGCGCCTCATGGAGGTCTTCTACTGGCCGGTGCTCGACCTCGTGGTCTGGGGGTTCGTCTCCATCTATCTCTCAAAACAGAAGGGCGAGCTCCCGGACTTCATCACATTTTTTCTGGGCGCGCTCATACTCTGGGACATACTCTTCAGAAGCCAGCAAGGGATATCGGTATCGTTCCTCGAGGATGTCTGGTCGAGGAACCTCCTGAACATATTCGTAAGCCCGCTCTCCCCGGCCGAGTACATAACCTCGCTCCTCTTCCTCTCCATCATCAAGCTCCTTCTGACCTCGGCCGTGATGGTGACGCTCGCGTGGCTCCTCTACTCCTTCGACATATTCATGCTCGGGTTCACGCTCATCCCGCTCGTCCTTAATCTCATAGTCATGGGGTGGTCCATCGGCATAATCACGACCGCGCTCATCATGAGGTTCGGCCAGGAGGCCGAGGTCCTGGCCTGGGGCATCGCCCTCCTTTTTCAGCCGGTCTCCGCGGTCTTCTACCCGGTCTCTGTCCTGCCGGGATGGGTCCAGTCGATCGCCTTATTTGTGCCTTCGGCCCATGTCTTCGAGGGGATGAGGGAGGTAGTAGTCGGGGGCGGAGGCGCGCCGACAGAGGACATCCTCTGGGCCGCGCTCTTGAACTCGGCCTACATAACAATTGCCATCCTTTTTTTCTGGTGGAACTTCAAGGTGGTGAAAAAAAAAGGGTTGCTCGCAAAGGTTGGGGAATAAAAAAAGAGGCGCTTTGTCCCCAGGCGGGAAAAGCGCCTCTTTGTTAGAAGGAATGATTCCGGGCCGGCATCTGGTATTGCCCTTTTTTCGGACGCCACGCGATTGTCAGCCCGGAAGTCTTATGCCGCTACCCTCTGTCCAAGGCCCTCAAGACAGTACCCGGCCTCTTTCCAAGCCTCCATGCCGCCCTCAAACCTCCAGATGTCCTTGTAACCGAGCTTTGAGAGCTTCTCTCCTGCTATGGAACTGGCCGCGCATGCAGGCCCTCCGCAATAGAGAATGACAGTTTCATCCTTATTTATGAGCTTCAGCGCCTCAACCCCGATCTCCTCCAATGGCATGTTTATGGAGCCGCAGATGTGCTCCTGCTCGAAATCGTGCCTCCCGAGGACATTCACAAGCACGAAGCTTTCTCCGGCGTCCATCATCCCTTTAAGCTCGTCCCTGTCTATCTCCCTTATCATGACTTGCACCTCCCGCATAAATGATAATGACTATCATTTTCATTTAAATTATATCCCCTGACGGGCCCCGGGTCAAGGGATGGCGCACGGCATTCAGGGATCTTCTTTGGGGGATTGCCCGGGGGACTCTTCGGAAGGTCCCCCCCTATGACGCGGGGCCTACGCGGCCTTGTGCAAGGCACTGCCCTCGACGCAATATCCGGCCTTTTTCCACTCTTCGAGCCCGCCCCGGAACCGGAGCGCGTGCTTGAAGGAAAGGGTCTGGAGCTTATCGACGCCTACTGCGCTCGCCTGAGACCTGGAGCCTCCGGCGTATACGACGATGAGGTCGTCCCTCCCGAGGAGCCTTACGGAGTCCCTTTCGATCTCGGGGAGCGGGATGTTTATGGAGCCGCAGATGTGCTCTTTAACGAACTCTTCATGGGGGGAGACATTCAAGAGCGCGATATTTTCGCCCCTGTCGAGGAGCGCCTTGAGTTCATCCTTGGTGACGGTCGAGTACATCGCTTCGAGGCCTCCTGCAAATATGCCGACCTCGTTGTCCTTGTTAAAGTCTTCCATCGGCCGAACACCCCTTTTTTCGTACCACCTGAAGTCCTCGCCTCTGTCTTTCCGTTCCATAGCCGCCTCCGTTTAAAGCGGCGAGGGTCAGCTTGTCAGTTTCCTCAGGACCCCCGCATATGTCTCGAGGTCCGCATTCGAGAACAGAACGAACCTCACAAGGTCTATGCCGGTGTTTGCCGTTAAAAAAGAGATCACCGCCTTTATGGCCACCTCGGCGGCTTCCTCAACCGGGTAGCCGTAGGCGCCCGTGCTTATGGACGGGAACGAAACGCTTTTAAGGCGGTGGTCCGCGGCGAGCTTGAGGCTTGATAAGTATGCGGAGGCGAGTAGTTCCGCCTCCCGGTGCTTGCCGTCCTTGTAAATGGGGCCGACGGTGTGGATGACTTTCTTGGCCTTGAGCAAGCCTGCGGTGGTTATCACGGCCCCTCCGGTGGGGCACCCCCCGATCTTCCTGCACTCGGCCATTATCCCGGGGCCGCCTGCCCTGTGTATCGCGCCGTCGACGCCGCCGCCCCCCGCAAGGCGCGAGTTGGCCGCGTTCACTATCGCGTCGGTTGCCTCAAGCGTAATATCGCCTTTTATGAGCGATATGACGGCGCTGTTGACCTTCGCTTCCATAACGACCTCTTTTATCAGCAGGGTGCTGTAAAACACCCTGCTACGCAATCCATGGATGGATTGCCGAATTGCAAGACTTGAAAAGTCGAGCAATGCGCGAAGCGGCTTATGAGGTTTGGCGGGATTGACTCCGGCCAAACCGTACTTTTTCAACATCCTGTTAGATTATACCTTAGACGGGGCGGGCGTGCTTATCTTGAGGGTTTCAGGGCCTGTATCTTGTAGTGGGAGCCGCTTAATGGAGAGGCCTTGACGGACACGAACCCCGCCTTTCTCAAAAGCCCTTCGACCGTCCTTATCGAGAGCCTTTCTTCGCGCGGAGGGCCGTGCTCCTCCTTCTTTTTCTTCCAGTCTATGATAAGGAGGCGCGCTCCGGGGCGCATTATACGCCGTACTTCCTTTAAGAACCTTGCCTTGTTATCGGCCTCGTGGAGGACATAGGCAATGAGGGCGAAGTCTACGATGGACGGCCCAAGAGGTATCGAGTTCTCGCCTGAGAGGACGGGGACGACATTCGGGGGCGGGGACTGATTTTTGAGTCCTTCGAGCATCTCCGCCTGTGTGTCTATGGCGTAGACGACGCCTTTCTTGCCGACGACCCTCGATGCCGGCAGGGAGAAGAACCCCGGCCCGGAGCCGATGTCGGCAAAGAAGTCGTCCTTTTTAAGCCCGGCGTCCTTGAGGACCGCAAGTGGCCTTATCTCGCGGGCCCGCGCTGGCCGTAAGAGCCTTCCTATCTTCTCAGGGCTGTACTTGTGCATTTTTTTCTATGGCTTAATGCCTCGTGGCTTGCCGAATCTCTATCGCCTCTCCCTTGACGGGGGAGGGGAGGTTAAAAGCGATATCCCCAGTCTTCCGCGTTGCAGCCCATTACATCCCCCCGGCCCGGAGGAGCACGGCGAATATGACTATGAGGAGCGCAAGTATGAGGTTCACTCTGCCGAAGAGCCTCGCAATCTTCGAGAACCCGGGCGAGTTCCTCGCCTGCGGGCCGATCCAGAAGTCGTGGACGAGCGCGCTTAATACGATTATGAAGACGAGCGAGAGCTTTATCACGAGCGTCCTGCCCCAGGATGACGCATGGAGCGACGGGTCCGTTATCGCCGACGGCGGGAGCCCGTAAAGCGTATATAGTATGACGGGGCCGGTTATGAGGAGCGTTATTATGGCCACCCAACCCCACTTCCTGTACTGGGTGCCGACGATCTGGTAGATTTTTGCCTTGTCCTTAGGGTCTGAGAGGGTCTTCAGATACGGCGCGACGACCGCGACGAGGAAGAGCATCCCGCCTATCCAGAATATTGCCGAGATGATATGCAGAAATAGTGCGACCTTTAAAACCATCCTTTACCTCCTTGAGCGGGCCTTCCAGGCCCCGTAAGCTATTATACCCCTGGGGCTTCTGCCCATATATGACCTAAATCAGTCTTCGGGCCGCACGGATTATATGACATTTCGGGAGATTTTAAAAGCGGGATAAAGAGGGGCGTGTACGGGCGCTACATTATGAAGCTCTGTATGCCGCGCCTTATCATCATGACGGCTATGGCGGCAAGGAGGAGCGATATGACCTTCGAGATGCCGAGAGCGCCCTTTTCGCCTATGGCGTTTATGATCCTGTCCGAGG
>JACPGB010000021.1 GCA_016182655.1 Deltaproteobacteria bacterium | reverse complement strand
TGCAAATAGGCTCTTATAGCTATTTTAAGGGTTACTACATGCTGTCCGGCTAATAAAAGAGCCAGATAAGGCCCCATATTTTCAAAGAAATTTTCAATTTTTACCGGACACTACTGGTTGCAAACCTGAACCCGCAAGAGCCGGTGGAGTTTTTGAAAACAAAAAAATAAAAACGCACCCTCCCCTCAATCCCCTCCCGTCAAGGGAGGGGAGGTAAAACGAGTCTTTTGTATTGTCTTTACAAACAAAAGGGCTCATGGCGGAGAGCGCATAAGGGAGGCCGGGGTGAGCGAGCCGAGGGAGGATAGACGTTTGCGCTCGGCGCGCAAACAACTATGAAATGAGCGCGCAAGGGGCGAGCGAACGGTCCTGGCTGGACTGGCAAATCCGTATCGGGCGTTTGTGCTTCGTTTAGCACCAAGCAATCCGATTTGAAATTGGCCCCGCGCCGAGCGGGGGGAGGAAGGAAGCGCTTGGAGCCATGCGAATAAGCGCGCGGAGCGCGCAAAAAGGCTTCAGGCAAGTGGTACGAATAGCCAGACAAGCGAATGTGGAGTTACGAATTGTGTGTGTGGCAGGTTGCAAACCGGCATTCGCGGAGCTTTTCCACCCTCCCCTTTGTCCCCTCCCATCAAGGGAGGGGAGATAATAATTTACAAAAACCTGAGGGCCGCGACCGCCGCCTTTACCGCGCTCTCCTCGCCCTTCTTGAGAGACCCCGGAGTGATCCTGCCTACAGACCCCCTGTTGACGACCCCCGTTATGCACGCGCCCTTCAAGCCCATCGACGCGGTAAGGGTGAGCACCGTTGAAGACTCCATCTCGTAGTTGAGGACATGCAGGGCGCGTAGCTCTTCGGTCACGCCACGGAATTTTCTCATTTTATATTTTCTGAACGAGTCGGTCCTCTCCTCTCCGGGATAGAATGTGTCGGAAGAGGCGGTGACGCCGAGGTGGTATCTGACATTCGCAATCTGCGCCCCTTTGACGAGCGCGGCCGTAAGGTTGTGGTCTGCCACGGCCGGGTATTCTATCGGCGCGTAGTGGGTCGAAGCCCCGTCGAACCTGACCGAGCCGGTCGTTATGACGCAGTCGCCGTCTTTTATGAAGTCCTGTATCGCGCCGGTCGTGCCGACGCGGATAAAGGTGGTTACGCCGAGTTGCGCGAGCTCGTCGATTGCAATGGATGCAGAGGGGCCGCCGATGCCGGTCGAGGCGACGAGGAGGTTCGCGCCTTTGAAGGATGAGAAAAAGGTGGTGAACTCTCTTTTCGAGGCGAGTTTTTTGAAGGTGGTGGAGTATTCGGAGGCGACTGCGCGGGCTATTGCCTCTACCCTTCCCGGGTCTCCGGGCAGGAGAGCGACTTTTGCCCCCTTGATGTCCTTCTTTTCAAGGTCGAGGTGGTAGACCTTCGGCATGAGGGCTCCTTACTGGATTTTGTTTTGGGGATATGCGAAGCAAGGGGATTTTCATAATCCCCCTCGATCCCCCTTAGAAAAGGGGGAGAAAAGCTTTGATAACAGAACTGGATTCCCGATTAAGACCTCGGGAATGACAAACGATCCATACTGTCATCCTCGCGAAAGCGGGGATCCGGTGTCTTGTGCAATGGTCTCTTTGTCAGGGGGAGGTGATTTTGTCACGCCTTCCTGAGATATATTTTTATGGTCTTTTCCTCTTCCTTTATGCCGAGGAGCTTGTTCCCGGTGGACTCGGCCCAGACAGGGAGGTCCCGCTTTGAGACAGGGTCGTCGGTCAGCACCTCAAGCACCTCTCCTACACCCATCTGTTCGAGCGCGAGCGCGGTTTTTACGGACGGCATGGGGCACGAGAGGCCCCTGGCATCGAGGGTCTTGTCGATTTCGAATTCCATGTTTCCTTCCTTATATGAAAAGGTTTATATTCGATTCCTTTGCTTTTGCGAGGTACGAAACGGCCCCGATGATCTCCCCGCACTCTTCGATGAAGTCCTCTTTCTTAAGGCCCATGACGGTCATGGACATCTCGCACGGGTAGAACTTTACTCCGAGCGCGTGCGCGGTCTTTATGAACTCGTGGAGCGAAGGGACCCTCTTTTGCGACATCATGGACTTCAGCATCATAGGGCCCATGCCCATCATGTTGAGCTTGGATATGGCGAGCTTCTTCGCGTGGCCGTAGTTCATGATGTTCAGCATCTTCTGCATCCAGTTCTGCCCCTTTATGAGGCCGCCTTCCTTCCTGATGGCCTTCAAGCCCCAGAAGGTGAAGAAGATGTTTACCTGCATGGACATCGAGGCCGCGGCTGTCGCGATGACGAACGCCGCTATCGCCTTGTCCATCTCGCCGCTAAAGAGGACTATCGTGACAGAACCCTTGTTTTTAACGTCGCTCATAAGCAAACACCCCTATGGAAGTTACTCATTACATTTTAACTTACAGGGGGAGTCTTCTTCAAGCCTTTTGATGGGATGGCGCAAGCGGGCGGGCCTTCCTCATTACGGACTTTCTGAGCTCCTCGGCGATGAGCATTATGAACGGGAAGGCCGAGAGAAAGGCCCAGTCGTAGAGGCCGAGAGGCGCAAAACCGAAGACGCGGTTCAGGTACGGCGCGTAGACGAGGACCAGCGCGAGGACAATCTCCGCCGCTATGGCAAAGAGGACGAAGCGGTTACGGAAGAACCCGGCGGAGAAGACCGAGAGAGTGCCGGTCCTGCAGGCGAAGACATTGCCTATCTGCGAGGCGACTATCCCGGCGAATGTCATGGTAGTGGCGGAGGCGTATATCGCCCCGGCCGACGCCATGCCGTCTCCCGGCGTCCAGCCCCTTATCCAATAGGCGAAGAAGAAGGCGGACATGGCAAGCACGGCCTCAATAGGCCCCAGAAAGAGATAGGCGCGGGCGAGGGTACCGAAGTCCAGCAACCTTTTCCCCCTGGGTCTCGGCGGCTCCTTCATGATGCCTGCCTCGGGCGGCTCTACCCCGAGCCCGAGCGCCGGTAGGACGTCGGTCCCGAGGTCGACGGCGAGTATCTGCATGACGGTAAGGGGGAGCGGTATCTTGAATATTACGAATGCTATGAACGGGACGAGCTCCGGGATGTTCGAGGCGAATATGTAGGTCACGAACTTCCGTATGTTCGCGTAGACGGCCCTGCCCTCGCGGATGGCGTCGACGATGGAGGCGAAGTTGTCGTCCGCAAGGACGATCTCGGCCGACTCCTTTGCGGCGTCAGACCCCCGGAGCCCCATCGCGACACCTATGTCGGCTTTTTTAAGCGCCGGGGCGTCGTTGACCCCGTCGCCCGTGACCGCGACTATCTCGCCGTTCGCCTGGAGGGCTTCGACGACTCTCAGCTTGTCGGCCGGGGCGACGCGCGCGAATATCGCCTCGCCTTTCTTAAGCGCCTCGCGCAGTTCCCCGGCGGACATCGCCCCGAGCTCGTCGCCTGTTATGAGGCGGGCGTCTTTTGCGATGCCGACCTCCTCGGCGATCGATTTGGCGGTAAGCCCGTAGTCTCCGGTGACCATGACTACTTTTATGCCGGCGGTGCGGCATTCGGCGACGGCTTCCCTGACGCCCGGCCTCGGCGGGTCGAGCATGGCGACGAGCCCCGCGAAGACGAGGTCCTGCTCGACCTCGTTTGGCCGGTATGCGTCTTTTTTCCCGACCTCCCTGTACGCCGCGGCGAGCACCCGGAGGCCTTTTGACGCCATAGAGTCGTTCTCCCGGAGTATCAGAGCGCGTTCTTCGTCGCTTAACTGGACGGCCTTGCCGCCCTTGCTCATGCGCGTGCAGAGAGCGAGGACCTCTTTGGGAGAGCCTTTTACGAACGCCCTGAGGCCCCCTCCGGCCTCGTGTATGGTCGTCATCCTCTTCCGGATCCTCTCGAACGGGAGGTGGCCGGAGCGCTTGTAATTTTTCTCAAGGGATGCGAGGTCGAGCCCGGCCTTTGCGGCGGCAGTCAAAAGCGCGCCTTCGGTCGGGTCGCCGGTGACGGTCCAGTCTCCTTCCTTTGCCGGGGGGTGGAGCTTCGCGTTGTTGCAAAGGGCCATGATGGCGAGGAGGTCGAGCGCGCCTTCCTTCTTAAGCCCGTCCCGCGTCATCCGCTCTTTTCCGATGACGAAGCCGCCCTCGGGCGCGTAACCGGCGCCCGTGACCTCTATCGTCTTGCCGTTCACGAAGAGCTTTGTCGCGCACATCCGGTTCTGCGTGAGCGTCCCGGTCTTGTCCGTGCAGATGACGGTCGCGCTGCCGAGCGTCTCAACCGCGGAGAGCTTCTTTACTATCGCCTTTTTCCCGGCCATCCTCTGAACGCCCATCGCAAGCGAGAGGGAGACCGTGGGAAGGAGCCCCTCCGGCACATTCGCGACGATTATGCCTATGGCGAATATGAAGCTCTCGGCGTATGTGAGCCCGGCAAGACCGATGCCGAGGAGGAAGAAGGAGACCCCGAGAAACAGGGCTATGCCGGTCACGACCTTGGTGATGCTCACTATCTCTTTTTGGAGCGGGCTCATCTCGGCCTTTATCGCCTGCGTAAGGTAGGCGACGCGGCCTATCTCGGTATCCATGCCCGTGGCAGTGACTATCATCGCGCCGTCTCCGGAAAGGACGGTCGTGCCCGCGAATACCATGTTCGGCACTTCCGTCCAGATGAAGCCCTTGCCGTTTGCGAGCGGCTCCGAGACCTTGTATATGGGGCGGGACTCCCCGGTAAGCGGGCTGTTGTCTACCCGCATCGCTTCGGAGGCGACGAGTCTTCCGTCTGCGGGGACGCTGTCCCCTTCGGACAATCTTATGAGGTCTCCGGGGACGAGCGAGGCCGCGTCTGTCTCCCGCTCCCGGCCGTCCCGGACGACGCGGACCTTTTGGGGGAGGAGGTTTTTAAGGGCCTCGACCGCCCTCTCGGCCTTGTACTCCTGCCAGAAGCTGAAGGCGGCGTTTATGACGATGACGAGGAATATGGCCCAGCCGAGCTCGGGCATGCCGGCGACGAACGACATGAAGCCGCCCGCCCAGAGGAGCACTGCGAAGAGGTTCAGGAACATGTTGTGGAGGAAGTCCCTTAGGAGCATCCTCTTCTCTATTCGCTTGATCGAGTTCGGGCCGGTAAGCTTCAGGCGCGCCTCGGCGGCGGTTTCCGTCAAGCCCGCGGGGGAAGAGCCGAGCTCGGAAAAGAGGTCCTCCCTTGGAAGTGGCATGTACATGGAGCGCGCGGAGGCCTCGGCCCTTCTTACGGCCCTTATAGCCTCTTCATCCGACGAGGCAAGGAGGACTGCATGGCGGAAGGCCGGGTCGAGGACGAGCCCCTCGAGCTTGGATAAGAGCTGTAAATGAGAGCCGCTCTCTTTTATGGGGGAGATTATGAGGAAGAATATCCTTACGCGCGTCTTCCTCGAAGGGTGCGGCAGAGGGCGGCTCGACACGGCGAGGGCAATGGCCGTATCCGTGACCTCTTCGGAGAGGCAGTGGAATATCGCCGCGCCCGTGCCCGAGAGTATGCCCTCGGTCGATTCGTGCCCCTTGAGGTCGCAGATCGCCCCGGCCCCGGGGGCGCGGCCTTCCGGGAGGATGCGGCGGGTCATATCGTTAAGTACGGAGGCATGGTCCCGCGCCTTTATGTTGAGTATCACTGCCTTAAGAAGCCTTGATATCTCCATGGACTTGAGCATAGCATATCGGAGGACCGTTATTAAGGCAAGGAGCGCCGGCCTGGAAAATATCATTAAAAAACGAGACATTACGGAGACCTCCACGTACGCTCGGGATTTGTTTTGAAAGAACTTGTTTAGTGTGCTAATATAGGACAGCATCTTCAGTCTTCCCAAAGAGCGCCTAATGCCCGTAAAAGACCGCAACGGTGACCTCGATATGCTGCTTGAGAGGATTTACAACGAAAGAGGTTGGGATTTTCGCAACTACAAGCGGTCGAGCGTCATGAGGAGGATATCCAAGAGGCTCATGCTCCTCGAACTCGCCTCATACGGAGAGTACGCGAGCCTCCTCGGCAGGGACCCTTCCGAATACGACAGGCTCTTCGCAAATCTCACCATAAAAGTAAGCGAGTTTTTCAGGGAGCCCGAGGTCTTCGAGAGGCTCTGCGAAGCGATAAGGGAGAGCTGGCGCGACAAGGTCCTGAAGGTCTGGTGTTGCGGGTGCGGCTACGGCGAGGAGGCGTACTCGATCGCCATATCGCTTGCAGAGTGCCTCTCTTTCGAGGCTATAAAGAACACGAAGCTCTTCGCTACCGACATAGACCCCGAGGCGCTCGACAACGCGAGAAAGGCGCTCTACAGGGACGAGGCGCTTAAAAACGTGCGCCCGGAGGTCCTCGACAGATATTTTACGAAGACCGACGGCCTTTACAAGGTGAAGTACAACATAAGGGACCTTGTGAAGTTCGGCGTCCTCGACATAGTGCGGAGCCCCTCTATTTCCGGGGTAGAGGTCCTCTTCTGCCGGAACCTCTTCATCTATTTCAATAAATCACTGCAGGCCCAGGTCTTCGAAAAGCTCGATTATTCGCTGAAACCCGGGGGGCTTCTCGTCCTCGGCAAGGCCGAGGTCATACCGCCCCTTTTCGCTCATAAGTACGCGCCATTGGGAACGAGGCTCAGCACCTTCAGAAAGAGGACCTGACCATCATGAAACTGCCGTTCGTAAGGAAGTTCTCCAACATGACGATGGGCGTGAAGCTCACGATCGTCTTCCTCTCCGTCATCCTCATACCGATGACGCTACTGGCGTACATCTCCTACAGGGTAATAGACTCGAGGCTCCATAAGGAGGCCCACGAGAAGATAAGCATGGGGCTTAAATCCGCCTGGACCGAATATTATGTCAGAGGCGACCAGATGCGCTACGGCATGCTCCAGGCCGCCTCGATGGAGGAGATAAGGTCCGCGGTAAGGAGGGGCGACAAGCAGTATCTTCGGCGGATGGTATTGGCGTGGAAGGAGATGAGGCCCTACGTCGACATCTGGATAGTCACGGACACGCGGGGGCGCGTGATAGCGAGGCTGAACAGCGAATCGTCGGGCGACACGGTCAGGATAGGCGGGATGGTGGAGAGGGCGGTCGAGACCGGCGAGCCGAGGATATCGAGCGAGATACTGTCAAGGGATGTGCTCCGGAACGAGGGCGCCCCGCTCCTCAATAATGAAGGGCGCGCGAGGCTGGAGGGCGGCGTGGAAGAATCCGCGCCAGTCATGGCTCTCGTCGTAGCGACCCCGGTCTTCGACGGAAGGCGCAGGCCCCTTGGCGCGATAATAACGGCGGACATACTGAACGGCGACGATTACATCCCGCACACGGTCTCAAGCAAGATACCGGGGTTGCTTACCTCCATTTCAGCCGGTGACAAAAGGATATCCTCCAACATAGTGGATTTAAGCGGCAGGTCGGTTAAAGGGACGAGCCTGCCCGCGGACGCGCTCCGGGCCGTGAGCGCCGGGAAGCCCGTATTCACGGAGTGGGAGTTGACCGGCGCGACCCTCATTACCATGTTCGAGCCCATAAGGAACTCCGAGGGGGCTGTGATAGGCTCCTTGAGCGTCGGCATCTCGAAGGAGCATCTCTGGGAGATACAGGAGGAGACGCAGTGGATAATCGCGCTCATAACCGTCGTCGGGCTTACGTTCTCGCTGCTCGCGGCCCTCGTATCCACAAACGAGATAACGAGGCCGCTTAAATCCCTAAAGGACAAGATAGAGGAGTTCGCGAGGGGGGACCTGCGCGTGCGGGTGGCTGCCGGGAGCGGCGAGACCCTGGACGAGATAAAGACGCTCGGGAGGGCCTTCAACTCCATGATGGACGGGGTCGAGAGACGCGAGGAGGAAAAGGAGAGGTACTTAAGGGAGATCGAGGAGAAGAACAAGGAGTTCGTCGAGCTGAACGACGAGCTCAAGATCTCCAACGAGAGCCTGGAAGTCGCCTACGAGGAGACGCAGAGCCAGACCGAGGAGCTCCACGCCATAAACGAGGAACTCAAACTACTGAACGAGGACCTCGACAGGAAAAACCTCGAGCTCCAGAGGGCGAACAGGATAATAACCGAGGAGGAGGAAGAGGTAAGGAGCGCCAAGGAAAAGCTCCGGTTCATATACGACAGCATCACGGACTTCATACTCCTCGTCGACTACGACCACAGGATACTGGAGGCGAACAGGTTCTTTACCGAACGGTTCAGGACGACCGAGTCCGCGGTCGCCGGCGAGAAGATATTTCAGGTGATGTCCATGGAGACGCCGAAGAACTGTCCCATAATGAGGTCCATCCAGACCTCGATGCCCGTCGAGACCGAGCTGACCACAGCCGACGGCAGGGTCTTCACCTGGCACGTCTACCCGTCGGTGAACGAGAACGAGAGCCCGAGGAGGGCGGTCGTCTACATTAAGGACATAACCGAGCAGAGGATGATGCAGAACAAGCTCATGCAGACCGACAAGCTCTCATCCCTGGGCGAGCTCGTCTCGGGCGTTGCGCACGAGCTCAACAACCCCCTTACCGGGATCATGTGCTTCTCCGAGCTACTCCTCGAGGACAGGCTCTCCGACGAGGTCAAGGGGAAGCTCAAGAAGATAAACGACGCCTCCCACAGGTGCAAGAAGATAATAGACAACCTCCTCACTTTCGCGCGCTGGAAGAGGCCGGAAAAGAAGTACGAGAGCGTGAACAAGGTCGTCAGGGAGTCGGTGGACTTAAGGTCCTACCAGTTGAAGGTCGACAACATCGAGCTCGTCTTCGACCTCGACGACGCCGTGCCCGATACCATGCTCGACGAGGACCAGATCCACCAGGTCTTCCTGAACCTCATAAACAACGCCCGCGACGCCATAAAGGAGAAGGGCGAGAGCGGCAGGATAAGGATAACCTCCAGGCACTCGGGCGGCAGGATAATCGTCAAGTTCGAGGACACCGGGCAGGGTATGCCGGACGAGGTAGCGGGGAGGATATTCGACCCGTTCTTCACGACAAAGGGCGTCGGCAAGGGGACCGGGCTCGGGCTGTCCATCTCCTACGGCATAATAAACGAGCACGGAGGGGCGATCTACGCCTCGTCCACGCCCGGGTACGGCTCGACGTTCGTCGTGGAACTCCCGGTCATTGATCCGCCGAGGAGGGCCGAGGAGGGCGCAAGGCAAGTCACTGTCAGGAGGATAGACTCCGAGAAGCTCCGTGAACGGGGACTCCGCGCGCTAATACTCGACGACGAGGCGATAGTATTGGACCTCCTCTACGACTCGCTTTCTTACTCCGGGTTCCTGGTCGACAAGACCTCCTCGGGCGAGGACGCTCTCAGCAAGCTCAAGGAGACCGACTACGACCTCATAATAAGCGACATCAAGATGCCGGGGCTCGACGGCAAGGGGTTCTACAACGCGGTCAGCGGCGTGCGCCCCGACGCCCGGAAGAGGATAGTATTCATATCCGGCGACAGCCTGAACAAGGAGACCCAGCAGTTTCTACGTGAGACCGGGAACCTGTCGCTCAATAAGCCGTTTACGGTCGACCAGCTGAACGAGGTGATCTCCAGGCTAATCTTCTGAAAAAACGCATACAGGCTACCTCTAAAAATTGTTATTTTTCCTGACTGCTCGGCGCAGGGCCAAAGTTGGTAGGGAGTCTCTGGCCAGACCAGTTCACCAGCCGTTCGATACGGATTTGCCCGTCCGGCCAGGACTGCGTAGGCGCGGAAATAAAAATGCTCACATATTACCATATATGCTGCGTTTTTTATTTCCGCCCTTCCTTGACCTCAGAAAAAATTCCTAATTTTTAGAGGCACCCTATAATTACAATGCGGCCTTTTGACGCGGCGTTGTACGTGGTGGAGCGGGAAACCCGGACGAAGTGAAAGGGGGCCCCTCCGCCGAAAGACCTGACGACCCGCTTTAAGGCCCGCGTTTCGACACGGCACATATTTCCTCCGAAAGGCCCGGACCCCTCATCGATGAAAAAGTTGCTCTCAGCCCCGCCGGTGCTGCTCGTCGACGACGAGCAACAGATACTGAAAAGCTTCAGCCTCATGCTACGGTCCTCCGGCATAAAGGAGGTCGCCACCCTCGACGACGGGACCAAGGTGCTCCCGTTCCTCGAAGGCAACGCGGTCTCGGCCGTAATCCTCGACCTCTCCATGCCGCGCGTCTCGGGGCTCGACATCCTCTCGGAGATAAACGACCGGCACCCGCTCGTCCCGGTCGTGATAATGTCGGCGATAAACGAGTTGGAGACGGCGGTCGGGTGCATGAGGGCCGGAGCCTTCGATTATCTCGTAAAACCGGTCGAGAGGGAGAGGTTCGAATCCACGGTAAAAAGGGCGATGGAGCTCTCGTCGCTTCGGGCCGAGGTCTCGTCTTTAAAGCAGAGGCTCCTTAAGGGCGGGATCGAAAACGAGGGCGCGTTCTCCTCCATCATCACGGCGGACGAGCGGATGAGGGCGGTCTTCCAGTACGTAGAGGTCATAGCCGCGACGAACCAGCCGGTCCTCATAATAGGCGAGACGGGTGTCGGAAAGGAGCTCTTCGCCAGAGCCGTCCACGACATAAGCGGCAGGAAGGGCGCGTTCATAGCCGTGAACGTCGCCGGTCTTGACGACACCATGTTCTCGGACACCCTCTTCGGCCACAAGAAAGGGGCGTATACCGGGGCCGAGGAGGCCCGCGAGGGGCTCATTGCGCAGGCCGCGGGCGGGACGCTCTTCCTGGACGAGATAGGGGACACGAGCGAATCATCCCAGGTGAAGCTCCTCCGGCTCCTTCAGGAGCAGAAGTATTATCCTCTGGGGTCGGATGTGCCGAAGGGGAGCGACGTCCGCATAGTCGTCGCCACCAACAGGGACCTGCAAAAACTCATAGCCGACGGGAAGTTCAGAAAGGACCTCTACTACAGACTTCGGGCGCACCAGGTGCAGATACCGCCCTTGCGCGAGCGCGCCGGAGACATCGCGCTCCTCCTTAACAGCTTCCTCGCCGACGCCGCCGCCGAGATGGGCAAGAGAAAGCCGACGGCCCCGCCGGAGCTCGCCACACTCATGTCCACGTACCACTTCCCGGGCAACGTCAGGGAGCTCCAGGCCATGGTCTACGACGCCGTGGCCAGGCACAAGGGAGGGGTCCTCTCCATGGAGAGCTTCAAGGACATCATAGGCTACGAGCGCGCCTTCAAGGAGACCGCCGTCCATGCCTCCGAGGAGCAGGCCCCTTTCGGCCCGGACGGGTTCCCGACGCTCAAGGAAATGGAGGAGAGGCTCATAACGAGAGCGCTCGAGATATCGAACGGCAACCAGGGCATAGCCGCCTCCCTCCTCGGACTCACCCGGCAGGCGCTGAACAAGCGGCTTAACAGGAAGAGGTTCGAGGCATAAGGCTTGCTCCCGAAGTTTCTGCTTTGCCGGCATCAATCGGAGCCCCCGGCGTGCAAAAGAGTCGCCTCGCTCCTCGACGCCTCGCACCCGGAGTTTATTTGAAGCCTCACAAAAACCGCGTTTTCAGCAATCTCTAAAAACCGCGCGGGGCCTCTCGGCCGCTTTAAAAAAAATATCATAGCCGTAACCTCTTTTCCCCCTCGAAACGTCCCTTATACCCCTTAAAACCCCCGACCCATGGGACATTTTTTGCTCCTGCGATTTTTTTTGCATCCGCCTAAAGACCGCGCAGGCGTTGCGTTTTTGAGCCCTCGCCTTAAGCCCGGGTAAATTTCGTCCCACCCCGCGTGATGAGTTCCGCATCAATCGGAAATTCACGATTCGCACGACTGGCTTATCCAAACCGACGCCCCTTTTCAGTGGCACGCTTCCTGCACTTGTCATGTCATGGACAAGATGAGATGTGCGCGAGTTCTTGGAATGTTGGAATGAAGGCAAGGCAGAAACCCTTCAAGGTTCCCTGAAGTCCGAAAGCGATACTCCCCTCTCATTTCGAATCTGATTTTACTCTGTTTCGAGCCGGTTGCTCGCGGAAAGGCGGCGATATGACGGAATTGGTATTTGCATTTTCAGAGAGGAGGCCGGCCATGCGCGATAACGGCTCCAGGAAGATACTCGTCGTCGACGACGACGAGAACATAAGGAGCCTGTGCGTCGAGGTGCTGTCGGTGGCCGGTTACCAGGTGAGGGCCGCGTCGAACGGGGCAGAGGCCCTCGACCTCATTAAGAGGTCGAGGATGGACATGGTGATAACGGACGTAGCCATGCCGGAGGTCGGCGGCATCGACCTCTACTCCCAGGCGCTCCGCGATTTCCCGGCGCTCAAGGGCAGGTTCATATTCATGACAGGGGACTTGACCCCCGAGCTCGAGAGCGCATTCACGGTCGAAGAACTCAAATACCTTGTGAAACCATTCAGGATAGCCGAGCTCCTCGCGGGCGTCGACGACGTCCTTGCCAGAGAGCTCTCCGGGACCTTTATGAAAAACGAGATAGGCAAACGGGAAGAGGCGAGGTTCACGCTCTCGGCCGACTGCGACGTCTTCGAGGAGGGGCTCTACAGGGAGCGGTACATAGTCTCGATGACCGAGAACGTCTCGAGGAACGGGATAAAGATCGTCTACGAGGGGGCGCCGTTCCAGGAGGGAGAGGCGGTGAGCGTCTACTTGAGCGTAAACGGCCTCAATATCCACAGGTACGCGAAGGTCGTCTGGTCGAGGCCCGTGGACGCCAAAAGGAGCGCGGCCGGCATAAGGTTCGACGAGCCCATGCCGGTCTCGTCGATAGTGAACGTCATACCCGCGAAGGCGGTCTGAGGCGCCGGGGTTAAAAACGACAGAAAACCATTTACATAGGAGGGGCTGATGCCTAACAAAAGGGAGAAGAAATTCGTTGGTTTCGGCGGTAATGAGGGGAAGCGCGGGTTCGTTCCGGTAAGGAAGGTCCCCCAGGGCGACACCCATGAGCCGAAGTGGCCTTTGCCGTACAGGTTCTCCGAAAAAGGGGACGGCAAGGCCAAGAGAGAGCAGACCCCCTTCGCGCCCGACGCGGAGAAGATCGCGGTCAAGGACTCGCCGGTACCCGACAAGGCCGAGCCGGTTGCAAGGGGCAGGAGGCGCGGCAGGAGGGATGAGAAGGACGGCAGGGAGAACGCCGCGAGCGATTCGGTGAAGGTGTACTTCAGCGGCATAAAGAAGTTCGCGCTCCTCACCTCCGACGAGGAAAAATATCTCGCGAGGAAGATCGCGAAAGGCGACAACGACTCGCGGAGACAGATGATAGAGGCGAACCTTAGGCTCGTCGTCAATATCGCCAAGAGATACCTTAACAGGGGGCTCCCCCTGCAGGACCTGATAGAAGAGGGGAACATCGGCCTTATAAAGTCGGTGGAGAGGTTCAAGGCGACGAAGGGGTGTAAGTTCTCGACCTACGCGACCTACTGGATAAAGCAGGCGATAGAGAGGGCGATAGCCAACCAGTCGTCGATCGTCCGGCTCCCGATACACGTTACGGCCGACATATCGAGGCTGACGCGCGCATCCCGTGAGACGGACCAATCGTTGCTCGACAGGTTGGAGGACGACAGGTTCCCGGCGCCGATGGACATAATCGACGAGTCCCGGAGGCAGGAGAGGATAAACGGGTGGCTCGGGATGCTCGACGACAACGAACGGACGATAATAAGGCTCAGGTTCGGCCTCGACGAGGACGACCCTCAAACACTTGAGTCCATCGGCAGGTCCTTCGGCGTGACGCGCGAGCGCGTGAGGCAGATAGAGGTAAAGGCGCTCGATAAGCTCAAGAGGATCATAAAGCAGTCGGACATCGCCACGTTCGACTCCATATAACGAATGCGATAAATGTCTTTATACGGCGTTCTGACGCGAAGTGCGCCGGAAAAGTGTCGGCTGGTTGAAAAAAAAGATTTGTTCGAACGCGAGAAATGGCTTTAGACAAGGCGCGCGACGAGGAAAACCGCAGGCGTACTTGTTGCGTACGTCGAGGATTTTCCGAGGAGCGGAACGCAGTATAAAGAACATTTATCGCGTTCGCCATGGGATGGGGCATGAGTATAAAGGTCGCTGTGGCGCTTTCTAACGCGCTCTTTTCGGAAGGCATAAAGAAGCTCCTCGACGGTTCGGACGAAATAAGGGTGACTGAGATAGTGAGGCCCGGCGCGAGCCCGGCCAGAGCTAACGAGTCGTCGAGGCCGGACGTGCTCGTCCTCGACTTCGCCACACTCTACGGCACGTTCGGCGAAGAGGCTCCGCCCCAGCAGATGAAGCTCGTCCTCATAGACACCGGGTGCGGCGATGAGAACATAATCTCGGCCGTCATCTCGAAGGGCGTAAAAGGGGTGGTCTCGGCGAGCTCGGCCCCGAGCGCGCTCAAAAAGGCGATACGGGCCGCGGCATCCGGGGAGGTGTGGCTCGACAAGCTCGATATAAAGAGCCTCCTTGCGGGGCTCCATACCATCAGGAAGAGAAAGAGGCCGGCGCTTTCCGATCGGGAATGGGAGGTCGTCTCGCTCGTGGGGCAGGGCTTAAGGAACAGGGAGATAGCGGAAAAGCTCTGCATAAGCGAGCCGACTGTTAAGACCCACCTCCAGCGGATTTTTCACAAGCTCGACATCAGGAACAGGCCCCAGCTCATCACATTCGCCATAAGATACTCGAACGAGCTCCCGGAGGCGGGGGCCGCCGGGTAGAAGGGGCGCCGAAGACGGCCACGCCAGGCGCTACACATGGCCAGCGGGAGGGGGAGAGATGTTTGCGTTCAAATGCCTGGGATGCGGAGCCGACCTTTGGAGCGCGTCGAGCGCGCATGAGCGGCTCGCCTGCCCGGTCTGCGACGGCGCGCTCGAGCCGAAGGAGACGGGCGAGCGGACGCGCGAGGGCGGCAATGTGATCCCCTTACCCTCGCAGACGTCCCGCGGCAGACTCCGGTAACTTTCCGTTTGACAGCCAACCTCCTATCCTGTAGACTTTTTCAAATCACCTGAATAGCACACGGGAAAAGGCCTGCCGCCCGGGCCCCATGGAGGAGTCCGCCTTGTCCGACTTTACGGTTCAGGTGATGATCGAGATCCCCAAGGGGTGCAGGAACAAATACGAGTACGACAAGGAACGTAAGGCCATCCGCTTCGACAGGATGCTCTTCTCCGCCGTCCATTACCCGAGCGACTACGGGTTCATACTCGATACGCTCGCCGAGGACGGAGACGCGCTCGACGCGCTCGTCCTCGTCTGGGAGCCGACCTTCCCCGGGTGCCTCATAGAGGCGCGGCCCGTGGGGCTCTTCAGGATGTGGGACGAGAAGGGGCCGGACGAGAAGATACTCTGCGTGCCGGTCAACGACCCGTTCTGGAACTACATAAGGGGCCTGGGCGACGCCCCGCCCCACCTTTTGAAGGAAATAGAGCACTTTTTCAGGATATACAAGGACCTCGAAGAGAAGAAGACGGGCATTGAGGGGTGGGAAGGGGCCGACGCGGCGCTCAAGGCGATAGAGGCGGCCTCGAGGAGGCTTAAGGAAGGGGAGCCGGGTGCGGACTGACGAGCAGGTCCTGAAAAGCGAAAGCCCAGAGTGCGCCCGCGTGCTCATCGTCGAGGACTCGGAGTCCGACGCCGTCCTCATGAAGAGCGAGCTTGAGATGGGCGGGATGCGCCTTTCCTCCTCGACCGTAAAAAATCGCGAAGAGCTCGCCTCCGCGCTCGGAACGGAATGGGACCTCGTACTCATCGACTGCCTGATACCCGGGTGGAGCGGCATCGAGGCATTGAGGGAGATACGCGCCGCGGGTGTCGAGTGTCCGGCGATAATGGTCTCGGGGCTCGAGGGCGAGGCGCTCGCCATAGCGGCTATGAAGGCCGGCGCGAACGATTACCTCTGCAAGTCCAGCATCTCGGTGCTGCCGGCCGCGGTCCGCAGGGAACTGAATGAGTACGGTTACAGGAAAAGGCTTAAATCAGCCGAGGAGGAAGGAAGGCTCTTATCACAGCTCATCGGCACGGTATCAGAAGTAAACCAGCTCATAGTGAGGGAAAAAGACCCCTCGTCCCTTTTAAGCGAGACCTGCCGGATACTCTCGGAAAAGGGCGGCTTCAGGAAGGCCGTCGTAATGCTCGACGGGTCCGGCGCCCCTGAGTCGACGGATGCGCCCTCCGGGGCTGAAGGGGCCGCACCCCCGGGCAAGGAGGCTGACCTCAAGGCCTCTTTGTTCCCGTTCCGTTTCGGCAATACCTCCGGCTCGCTCGTCGTCTACCCCCCGGGTCCCGCGCCCCTCAGGCCCGGCTTCAATGACCTGCTCCAGAACCTCGCCGACAATATAGCGTACGCGCTTTCCGCAATCGAGGAAGCGGCCGAGAAAAAAGCGGCTCTGGCGGCGCTGCGCGAGAGCGAGGGCAGGCTCCGCACCGTCTTCGAGACCGCCATGGACGGGATGTTCATCATCGACATGGAAGGCAGGTACATAGACGTAAACCAGGCGGGCCTCAGCATGTTCGGCTACTCAAGAGAGGAACTCCTTTCATCCGACGTGCGCCTCCTCATATTCCCTGAATCGGTCGATAATATAGAGACCCACAAGGCCTACTGGAAGACGGGCGCCTTAGTGCCGGAGATGAGGCTCCGGAGGAAGGACGGGGAAGAGGTCTGGGTAGACATGGCGATAACCCCGCTCCGGATAGGGGACAAGGACTTCGCCCTCGGTGTGAAGCGCGACGTGACGGAGAGGCGGCGCTCGGAGGAGGCCGTAAGGGAGAGCGAGGAGAGGTTCCGTCTGATATTCGAGCAGAACCAGGACGCCCAGTTCATCATCGAGCCCGGCTCGTGCAGGATACTCGGGGTGAACCCGGCGGCGGAAGCCCTTTTCGGGTACTCGAAGGAGGAGATAATCGAGGCCGGGGCCGCTCTCATCTTCGGCGGGAACAAGGACGAGTGCGAGAGGGTGGCCGTAGAGCTTAAGACAAAGGGCTACTATGCCGCCGAGCCCGTCGAGAACATGAGGAAGGACGGCGAGAGGCTCGTAAACTCCATACGGGCGCAGATCATAAGGCTCAAGGACGGGGCCGTCGCGTACTGCACCGTGAGGGACATAACCGTGAGAGTCTGCATGGAGGAGAAGAACAGGATCATGCAGGCAAAGCTCATCCATGCGAACAAGATGACATCCATCGGTACGCTCGCCTCCGGGGTGGCCCACGAGATAAACAACCCGAACAACTTCATACTCTTCAACTCCACTCTCCTCTCCGACGCCTGGAAGGACGCTTCCCGCATACTCGGCGACTATTACATGGCGAACGGCGACTTTTCGCTCGGGGGCCTGCCGTACTCCGAGATGTGCGAAGTGATCCCGGAGCTCCTCTCCGGCATAACGGACGGGTCGAGGAGGATAAAGGGGATAGTCGACAACCTCAAGGACTTCTCGCGTACCGGGAGAGCGGCCGCCGACGGGGAGCTCGACGCGAACAGGGCGGTCCTTGCGGCGGTATCTATCCTGAACACGCAGATAAACAAGCACACGGACAGGTTCGATGTCTCATGCGGGGAAGGCATACCCTGCGTAAGGGGGAGCGAGCAGAAGATAGAGCAGGTCGTCATAAACCTGATACTTAACGCGCTCCATGCCCTGCCCGAGAGGTCGCGGGGCGTCTTCGTCTCCACGCACCACGACAAGGAAGGCCGCTCCGTCGTCATAACGGTAGCGGACGAGGGCGAAGGCATGACGAAGGAGGTGCTCGAAAGGATCACCGAACCGTTCTTTACTACAAGGTCGGACTCCGGCGGCACGGGGCTCGGGCTCTCCATCTCATACTCCATCGTAAAGGAGCACAAAGGCACGCTCGAGTTCGATTCCGCCCCCGGCAAAGGCACAAGGGCCATGGTAAGGCTCCCGGCCGCCTGAGCGGCGGAAGCGGCAGACACATATTTGAGCGATTTTTATCAGAAATGGGCATAGCGGCGTGCAAGGTATGCTTTCCATACAAAAAGGCAGGATAGTCATCTACAGGCTCTTTGACGTGGGCCTCGAAATAGACCTCGGCAGGATCGAGAAGGACGCAAAGGAGGGCGCAAGGAGGCTCCAGTTCTCCAGGTACCCGTACATGAAGGCGCTCCAGTTCGCGAACCCGCCTATCTCATTCGACCTCCAGCCGTTCGTAAAACCCCTCTTCGGCAGGGATACGAAGGTGAACGTCGTTGCCAAGGCCTTCGATTTCGGCGTCCTGTCGATCGCCTTCGACATCCCGATACCGCCGGGCGCCACCTTCGACGAGCTCGAAAAGGCCTCTCAGGCGCTCGACGCCGACAGGTCGATCGACGCCCTGGCGAGGGACTACGTCGGACAGCTCTCGGAGTCCATTTCGGACGCGATATCGGCGCGCGAGATAAAGGAAGGGTTCGCGGAGGACTACGCGATAATCTACATAGAAGCGCTCGGGGAAGAGCTTAAGATCTCCGAGTTCCTCTCAAGGTACGACCCAACGAGACTGCTCCTCTACGAGACGAGGGAGTTGAGCCGTTTTACCAAGCAGGAGACGCTCCGCCACAGCTTCAGCTACTACCCGGACGACCTCATCATAGTCCACCTCGATAACGCCTTCATAATAGACCCGTCCGGGAGTTTCGACCTGCCGGACCTGCTGGAATTCGCGAACGCCCAGATATTCGAGCTCAGGTACTATGACGGGGTCATAGACAAGGAGCTCAAATCGATATACGCGACACTCGCGGGGAAAAGGGTCTCCGTGCTCCGGCTCCGGCTTTTCGAGAGGCTCGCGAGGAAGATCACCCGGACCGTGACCGAAATAACGGAGATAACCGAACGGGTGAACAACTCCCTTAAGGTGACGGAGGACGTCTATTACGCGAGGATATACCGGACCTTCATGGCGCTCCTCCGGAGCCGCGACCTCGAAGTGGGGATACGCGAGAAGCTGCAGATAGTCATGGACACCTACAAGATGCTCCACGACGAAATAGCCTCGAAGCGGGCCTACATGCTCGAACTCGGCATATTCCTTCTCTTCGTCGTGGACATAGCCATCGTGCTCGCCGGGCTTTGATTCAGCGCCGGAACCTTCCGGCAAGCCCGTCGAAATATTTTCTCAAGTCCTCGTACGCGCCCTCGACACCGTCTTTCAGGCCCTCCCACCTGTCCTCGCCGGCGTCCTTGAGCTCCCGGAGCCTCACCCCGAGCGTCTCCTGTTTCTTTCTCAAGGTCTCTATCTGCTCCCGGTATTTAAGCTTCACTTCCGACCTGCTCTGGTCAAAGGCCTTTTTCAAGACTTCTATCCTGGAGTCGAGCTCCCGGAAGAGCTCCTCTTTCCTGTCATGATAGGATTTTCTGGTCTCCATGGGACCCTCCTCGGGGTTGAAAAAAAACCTCGATAAACCGATTTGTCAACCCCCTTCTATAATTATAGCTCGATTTGCTTATGCCGGGTTCTCCTGTAGAATTAATATATGGCAGACGGGACGAGGACAAGGGATGCCGAAGATAAGAACCCGCTCTGGAAGGCGCTTGTCATACTGATCGCGTTCGCGGGGCTCATCTATATCTGGGGCGAGGTCGTCTCGTCGGACAGCCTTGAGCGCACCTATGAGATAAGCTATAGCGAGTTCATGGCTGAGCTCAAGGCCGGGAATATAGAGTCCGTAACCCTGAAAGGGCTGCATGTAAAAGGCGAGCTTAAGAAACCGGTCACCGTCAGCCCTCCGGGGGAGGGAGGGCCGAGGGACGTCTTCAACTTCCAGACGAATCTGCCGCCTTTCCAGGGTAGCGAAATTATAAACGAGTTCGAGGAGAAGGGGATTACCGTAAGGGTGGAGCCCGAAGGGGGGGCGTTCCTGTGGCAGGCGTTGATCATCGCGCTCCCCTGGGTCCTTATCATAGGGGTCTGGGTCTTCCTTATGAGGAGGGTCTCCCAGGCCCAGGGCGGAGGGGGAGGCGGGGGAGGGGTCTTCAACTTCGGCCTCAGCAAGGCGAAGCTCTTTAACGCGAAGAAGCCGGGCGTCACGTTCAAGAACGTCGCCGGGCTCGAGAACGCCAAGCAGGAGCTTACCGAGACCGTCGAATTCCTCAAGGACCCCGCGAGGTTCGCGAAGCTCGGGGCGAAGGTGCCGAAGGGGATACTCCTTGTCGGGCCGCCGGGGACGGGGAAGACGCTCCTCGCCAAGGCCGTCGCCGGAGAGGCCGGGGTGCCGTTCTACAGCATAAGCGCCTCCGAGTTCATAGAGATGTTCGTGGGCGTGGGGGCTTCGCGCGTGCGCGACATGTTCAGGAGGGCGCGGGAGACGAAGCCCTCGATAATATTCATCGACGAGATAGACTCGGTCGGCAGGACCCGCGGCGCCGGGCTCGGCGGCGGGCATGACGAGCGGGAGCAGACATTAAACCAGCTTTTAAGCGAGATGGACGGGTTTGAGCCGCACGAGGAGATAGTCGTCATGGCCGCGACGAACAGGCCCGACGTCCTCGACCCTGCGCTCCTAAGGCCCGGGCGCTTCGACAGGCACATAGTCGTTGAGAGGCCCGGGTGGAAGGAGAGGCTTGCGATACTCGAGGTCCACACGAGGGGCAAGAAGGTCTCCCCGGATGTGGATATGGATAAAATTGCGAGGGGGACCCCGGGCATGACCGGAGCGGACCTTGAGAACCTGGCGAACGAGGCGGCCCTCGAGGCGGTCAAGAAAAAAAAGGAATGGATCGAGCAGGTAGACTTCGACGAGGCGATAGACAGGATAATGATGGGGTCGAAGAGAGAGAGCGAGCTCTCGGCCGAGGAGAAGCGCATAACCGCGTTCCACGAGTCCGGCCACGTGCTGGTCTCCAGGGAGCTCCCGTTCACCGACCCCATACACAAGGTCTCGATAATCCCCAGAGGCATGGCCATGGGCGTCACTCAGTTCCTCCCCGAGGAGGAGCGGCACTACTACCCGAGGAAGTACCTTGTGAACAAGCTCGCGGTGGCGCTTGCCGGGAGGGCCGCGGAAAAGCTCATATTCAACGACGTCAGCACAGGCGCGCAGGACGACCTCAAGAACGCGACCTTCCTCGCAGAGAAGATGGTCGCCCAGTGGGGCATGAGCGATGAGATAGGGCCCGTGAACCTCGGGAGGGGCGAGGAGCACCCGTTCCTCGGCAGGGATCTCGGCGTGCCGAAGAGGTACAGCGAGGACATGGCCTGGCTAATGGACCAGGAGATAAGGAAGTTCATAATGGAGGCCGAGGCTAAGGCCGACGCGGTGCTCTCCGTGAATAGATTCGCGCTTGAATCCCTGGCTGAAGCGCTTCTTAAGGAAGAGTCTCTCGATAAGGCCGACGTCGACAGGATAGTCGAGGAGTCGAGAAGGGGCATGCACGCCCCGGCTTAAGGATCTCAACCCGTCCCGCCTATTTTTTACCACCGCTTGCAATTTTTTCGATTTGAAACTATACTGTTATGGGCCATATCGCCCCTCCTTAGAATGAAAAAACCCATCAAGGTATTCATAGCAGACGACCACCCCGTCCTTCGAAGCGGGATAAGGTCCCTTTTCGCCCCCTTCCCCGAGTACACGGTCGCCGGAGAGGCCGACAACGGCCTTACCGCGCTCAGGGAGATAGCCAACTTAAAGCCCGACATCGTCATCATGGACATTACCATGCCCGACCTTGACGGCATAGTCGCGACGAAGCGGGTCATGGAGGAGTTCCCGGAGACGAAGGTCATAATACTCTCCATGCACGCCGACGTCTTCCACGCCATAGACGCCTTCAGGGCCGGGGCCATGGCCTATGTGCTCAAGGACTCGGCGACGGATGAGCTCCTTAAGGCGGTCGCCAAGGTCTCATCCGGGTCGAAGTACGCGTCCCCGGCGGTCTCCGAGGAGCTCTTCAACGACTTCGTGGATATTATAAAGAAGGACCAGTCGCAGGACCCGTTCGACTCATTGAGCGCGAGGGAAAAGGAGATATTGAAGCTCATCGCCGACGGCTCGACGAGCAAGATGATAGCCGACAAGCTCTTCATATCGGTGTCCACGGTCAAGAGCCACAGGAACAACATAATGAAGAAGCTCAAGGTGAACGACATGGCGAACCTCATAAAGATAGCGATAAAAAAAGGCATGGTAAAGCCGGACTGAAAGGCCTCCCCACCCGTTCCTCCCCTTCGGTTTTCGTTGTAAATACCCAAGTTATCAGTTAAGAGACAGGCCCCCGGCGGGTAAGCCGACGCTCAGCGTATTTCATTCTAATGCTTGTAGTGCATGGCGCTGGCCGCAGGGACTACTCCGAAAATCAACCCTTTGGACAATCCAAAATAGACCATAGTGGCCATTGAGCAAATACGGTCCTCTCCGATATATTTCCTATACGGGATAGGACACGGCATGCAAAGGACCCTTAAAAACTTTTCTTTTGCGGATAAATTCGTGATGGACAAAACAATAATGGTCGTCGATGAGAACCACGGGATAAGGTCGATGATATCCCACACGCTGGTGCTCGAACACTACGGGGTCGTCTCCGCCGGCTCAGCCGTCGAGGCGCTCGAGATGATAGAGGCGGGCATGAGGCCCGACCTGATAATTGCGGAGTTCGACATGGAGCGCGGCGGCCTCGACGGCGCGGACCTCGCCAGAAAGATAAGGTCCAACCCGGCCACTTATCATCTGCCGGTCATCATAATGGCGTCCGAGTACAGGCTTAACAGGGAACATGAGTGGAAAAACGCCGGCGCGACAGGCTGTATAGTGAAGCCGTTTACGGTGAACGAGCTTCTTGATTCGGTAAGACGCGCGACAACCTAAAGAGGGGACGAGGATGAATATACATTCGCTCAAAACAAGGTTCATAGGGAGCTATATCTTTCTTCTCCTGCTCCTTATCATCCAGATACCCGTGACATATTACCTCATAGGCGGCATGAGCAGGAGATACGCCCAGGTCGACGAGGCGGGGTCACTACGGAAGCGGACCGTTGAGATGGCCGAGATACTCAACAGGCATATAATCACCGGGAACGAGGAGCTCGAAAAGGACTTCCAGGCCAAGAAAAAGGAGTTCGGCGAGGTAATCGACGGGCTGAAAACCGGCTCTCGCGGCGTGGAGCCGCTTAAGAGCCGCGAGATGCTTGAGAAGCTCTCGGTAATAGAAGGCGAATGGGTATCCATGCGCGCTTCCCTTGACAAGGCCATGGAGTACGGCGACGCGCTC
Organism: Deltaproteobacteria bacterium; assembly: GCA_016182655.1. Classification (GTDB taxonomy): domain Bacteria; phylum Desulfobacterota; class GWC2-55-46; order GWC2-55-46; family GWC2-55-46; genus GWB2-55-19. Next base: position 28,047 of record JACPGB010000021.1, on the reverse strand, counting down.
CGCGTTGACAAGGCGGGCATAGAGGAGACGACCTTTCCGCTTGTCGACAGGCTGAACGCGGCGGGCAAGACGCTCGGCGGAAGGCTCTCGGACACGGCGACGGACGCGAAGGTAAAGACCGTCAAGCTCTCTTACCTCTTCGAGCGCTATATCATCTCGTATGACGACAAGGAAGAGATCGCTTCCGGCCTCAAGGATACTATCGCCGGGTTCGACAAGGACATAGATGAGCTTAAAAACGCCGCAGGCGGCGCGGCGTTATTGAATATGTGGGACGAGAGGAAGGAGCGGCTTTCCGGGGGGATGAAGTCGAACGAGGCTTATCACAAGGAGATGCAGACGCTCGTCTACACCCACACCCCGAGGATAGTGGCGGCCGCAAATGAGATGACGAGCGCGATAGCGGCGGAAGCGCGCGGCGCGGCGATGAGGGGGCTTGCGACCCTTACGGCGTCGGCTCTCATCTGCGCCGCGTTCACGGTATTTTTCATCTGGATAGCGAACGACCACCTCATAAAGCCCATAATCAGGGTAAAGGAAACGGTCGAGGAGATAGCGAACGGAGACCTTTCCAGGCGCGCCGACCTGAAGATCAGATTCCTCGGCCATGAGATCAAGGACGAGGTATCCGGACTGGGCGAGAGCGTTGACAGGATGGCCGGAGAGATGTCCGTGATAATCGGGAGGATAGCCGAGTCGTCGAGCCATCTCGCCTCGGCCTCGGAGGAGCTCTCCGCCTCGTCCTCTCTCATAACCGAGGGTGCCGACAGGCAGTCCGGGCAGACATCGCAGGTGGCGACGGCCATGGAAGAGATGAGCGCGACCGTAATAGAGGTGGCGAAGAACTCACAACAGGCCTCTGAATCCGCGAGGATTGCCCAGAGGACCGCCGCCCAGGGCGGCGTGATCGTGGGGCAGGCGATCGAGGCGATGAAGGAGGTCGCGGAGTCGACGACCGTAAGCGCCGGGACCGTAAAGAGCCTCGGGAAGAGGTCCGAGGAAATAGGGTCCATCGTCTCGGTCATAAACGACATCGCCGACCAGACTAACCTCCTTGCGCTGAACGCCGCCATAGAGGCGGCCAGAGCCGGGGAACAGGGCAGGGGCTTCGCGGTCGTTGCCGACGAGGTCCGGAGGCTCGCGGAGAGGACTTCGAAGGCCACCAGGGAGATAAGCGGGATGATAACGGCCATCCAGGAAGAGACCGGCAAGGCGGTCGGTGCGATGAACTCCGGTGTCGCGAAGGTCGAAAACGGAGTGAAGCTCGCGAACGAGGCCGGAGAGGCCCTGAATCAGATAGTAAGCGGCGTCGAGAACGTCACCGAGATGATAGGGCAGATTGCGACTTCAGCAGAAGAACAGAGCGCGACGACCGACGAGATAACCCGGTCGATGGATTCGATCGCCGGGGTCGCCATGGCGAACGTGGGGACCATAGCCGAGGTGACTCACGCGACGGACGACCTCGCGAGGCTCGCTTCCGAATTAAAGGAACTTGTGTCGAACTTCAAGGTCAACGCCAAAGCCGAGAGGGAGGCCGTAGAGGCCAGGCCCGAACGGATAAAGAGCTCTTCAAACCGCAAGTTTGTACCCCACCTGCTTAAAATAGAGAACGCTTAGGTTCTCCCGCATAAACCCCCGAGCCGGACTACCCGCCGCCCCCTGACCACCAGGGGGCGCTCCCCATTTCTTTTTTATAAAAAATCCTGTTTTTAGAGCAGCCTTAAAAAACAGACTTGAAATGCGTAAAGGAAATGCTATTATAAATGACTCAATTGTTTTAAACGGCGCGGGGGGGTGTGGAAAATACCTTGCGCCTTTAATGTCGGGGCGTGGCTCAGCCTGGTAGAGCACCGCGTTCGGGACGCGGGGGCCGGAGGTTCGAATCCTCTCGCCCCGACCAGAATTAAAAAACGGGTTGGCGTATTTTCGCCAACCCGTTTTTTAATTTCGGATGGGCAGGATTCGAAAGCCGCCGAGCGCCGAGCAAGTGCGAGGAAAAGGCCGCATGGACGCGGCCGAAAGCGAGGAGGCGCGGCTGGAGCGAAGAGACAGGAAGGCGATGAGCGGAAGCCAGAATCCTCTCGCCCCGACCAGAATTAAAAAACGGATTGGCCGGAAGGCGGTCCGTTTTTTGTTGCTCTAAATAAAATATTTAAGTTGTACTGGTTGACAGAGCCTGTCTGAGTCGATACACAAGTCCTCAGAATAACTCAGATGTAATCATGAGTAAGCTCCAACTGCAAGACAAGCCACAAATATCATTTAATAAGGCTATAGACAAAAAAAGTGTTTTCTCATAGAATAAAATAAGTAATATTGGAGGCGTATGGAAAATTCAAAACATAATATGAAATTAAATTTTATTGAAATTCTTTCTTTACCATCCGCTGAGGATAAAGTATTTACTCCCGTTGAAGACGGATGGAGCAACGCTATCCTTAATTTTGGTAATGATGGGTGGTCAATTTATGCTATTGGTTATCAAGATGCAGCTAATATTCTTGTTGCGCATATAGAAGAACAAGAACATCATCAGGATGCGCTTGTCTATCCCATCTTATTCCTGTATCGGCAATATCTTGAGCTCGCGTTGAAGGGCTTAATCCGAAATGGAAGAAGGCTTCAAAATAACCGTGAACCTTTTCCACAAACACATGATATTGGTTCTCTTTGGCAGATTTGCAGCCAATTGCTGCATGAAATATCCCCAAACGACTCCGTTGAAGAGGTTAGACAGATTGGGAGACTCATTTCAGAATTTTGCAAGGTCGATCCACAATCAATGGCATTTAGGTATCCTGAAGATAGGAAGGGTATCTCTTCACTTACAGGCATGCCCCATATCAATATTAGGAGAGTCCGAGATGTTATAGGCAGGATTGCTACAATTATAGATGGTGCCGATGCCAAAATTAGCGAACACCTTTCTATAAAGGCTGATATGGACAGTTACTATGAATAATTAATTTGCGCCCGACGCTGTTTAACACAAGTGCGATTCATGGAGGGTGGATGAAAAAGTTGGTTTTCATTGCAATGAGTATTATTAGTCTAGTGGTTTGGCACAATATCGGAATTGCTGACGATTCCACTGTGGTCCTTCAACAGATGTCTAAAACCTTGGACAGCGCAATAGGCGAAATGACATTTGATGAAGCACTCATGGCATTTGGGGCACCAGAGTCTATTACCCACGGCGAGGAGATATTTGTTGCTTCATGGACATGGACAAGTCAAGGCGTCAAGGCCGATCCTAAAGATTTATTAGGTCTTAGCGCAGAACAAGTATTAATGCTATACTCAATTAAGGTTTCTCACGGTGAAAATGTACTGCTGACATTTGATAAGCAAACAAAACTATTGAGACAATGGCGTTATAGAAACTGGTAAAAGCCTGTAGAAATGTAAAAATAGAGACTTTCCAAGTCAGATATGCAAAAGAGAGTTATATTAAATTGTCCCATCGGATATGAATAGAACGGTGCCGCTGATTTCATGTGCCAGGTGTAAAGGGTGCAACTTATGAAAACAAATCAACTGGACATCCTGTCACCGTTTATGATTGTAATCTGGCTCATTTGTATATGGCTACCAATTACAGCTCAAGCCGATGAGGTAAAGTGGCAGGTTTATAAGAGTCAGGAATTTAACATAGAGTTCCTTTCATTAACTGCCCCGCAAGAGCGAAAGTTCGACAGCGCCGACGCCGTGAGAGTGGTTTGGCATATTGGGTTTATGGAAGATGGTACAAACGGTTCAATTGAAGTTACCCGTCTGAAAGATGGAGGCCTTCGTGCTTTTTCGGTTATTCAACAAGCCTCTGAATTACGTAAAGGAATTGAACAGAGCGGGAAAACAAAAGTTTTTTCGCAAAAAAATGTACTTATGAACGGTGTGCCAGCGATAGAATTCGGAACGACAATGACCACGCAGAAAGGGCATATTTGGTATGGTATCACACGCATACAGGTCGTCGGGGATACGCTATATAATATTATGATTACTTGCCCCCAAAAAGAGAAGACTACCGAACCCGACATAATAAAATATCTTAATTCTTTGAAGATCATCTTGAAATAGCACGTATTTTAGCCTGTAGGGTGGGCTCGGCCCACCAGAATTAATTCAAAATATATCAAATGGTGCGCACGGCGCACCCTACCTTAAAAATTAAAACCGGGGTTGGCCTTTCGGCCAACCCCGGTTTTGCTTTAAAGATAGGATTGCTTCGCTGAGCTCGCAATGACAGCTTATTGTAATCCCCCTCAGTCCCCCTTTAGAAAAGGGGGATGTGAAAATATCATTCCTCCACCGTCACCTTGCCCACCATCGCGTGGTGGATGAAGCAGAGGTAAAAATACTCGCCGGGTTTTTCAAACTTGTACTCGAAAGAGCCGCCGGCCGGAACGCTCTTTGACGAGAAAGAGCCCGCGCTTATTACAGGCATCGCCGAGAAGACGTGGGCGATCGCGTCGGTATTCACCCATTTCACAGTCTCGCCCTTTTTTATGACGATGTTGTCGGGCGCGAAGACGTTCTTTACCGAATCAGTCGCCTTGGGCATCTCTATGGTGTAGACGCCGCTCACAGCCGTCGGGCGCACGGGCGCGGAGAGCTGGGCGTCGAACGACTTCTTCTTCACGTTCTTTAGCGGCTCGACGTCCCCGGTAAAGTCCTTGTGGGCGCGGGCGAGGGTCTCGGCGAGGAAGAACTTGCCCTGCCGGAGCTCCTTTGGCGTATCGGGCGAGAGGCCATCCTTAACGAGTGCGCCGATCTCGTCGGGGAGCTTCGCCTTGTTCTCTTCGAGGAGTTGTTGCTGGAGTATCATGTCGTTCGCTTCGAGCGCCGATTCGTACTTATCGGTAAACTCGGAAGCGAAGGCCTGCGAGCCGAATGCGGTAAGGATAAGGAGTGCCGCAACGCCGAGTCTTTTCATCAGAAGACCTCCTACTTGCGGATATATTTAGATAATATGGATGATGCGCCCATAATAGATGATTTCAATGCCGGGTTGCAAGTCTTTTAAAAAGGGGGCTACAAAGGTGAAAAGGCCCTCACGTTCCGCCCGCTATCCAATGGGAGGGGGCAATCAATTGTAGCCTGTTTTTAGCTGTTTGCCAGTGTCGGAAGAATATTTCACCATCCCCTCAATCCCCTCCCGTCGAGGGAGGGGAGGTTAAAACCAATAGGTGTTACCCATGTGTCCGGTACATCCGTTAACTGTTTACCTCTCCCTGTACTGGCAAAAAGACTGGATTCCCGATTAAAACCTCGGGAATGACACCAATACGAGGGGAGTTAAAAGCGTCCTCCGCTTGATTAACCCTGCCTTTTGGTGTATGCTTCGGCCCGGAACGTCCATGGAAAAAACAGCACTCAAAACACAGCTAAATAGGCTCTACAGGACATTCGATCTCGAGTTCCTGTCGACAGACCCGCTCGAATTCGTCCACAGGTACAAAACACCCGAGGACAGGGAGATTGTCGGGCTCGTAAGCTCGTCGCTCGCATACGGGAAGGTCGCGACGATAAAGAAGAGCATCGCGCGCGTGATGGAGACTACGGGGCCGCACCCGGCACGGTTCGTCAAAAGGCTCTATGTCGACAAAACGCTCAGGGACTTAAGCGGCTTCAAGCACAGGTTCAACGACGGAAAGGACATCGTAGCCCTCCTCTATATAGCGAAGCAGATGATAGAGGAGGCGGGTTCCATCGGCGCGTTCTTCATGAAGGGGTACTCTCCCGATCACCGGAATATAAAAGAGGCGCTCTCCGTCTTTTCAGAGAGCGCGCTCGGACTCGATACCTCCCCGATATACGGGAAAAAGACGCTCCCCAAGAACGCCGGGGTGAGGTTTTTCTTTCCGAACCCGTTGGACGGGTCCCCCTGCAAGAGGCTGAACCTCTATTTAAGGTGGATGGTAAGGAGAGGGGACAGCCTCGACTTCGGCCAGTGGAAGGGGGTCGACCCGGCAAAGCTCGTCATCCCGCTCGACACGCACATAGCACGAATATCGAAGAACATCGGGCTCACCAAAAGGGCGTCGGCCGACTGGAAGATGGCAGAGGAGATAACCGCGTCCCTTGCCGCGCTCGACCCTAAAGACCCCGTAAAGTACGACTTCGCCTTATGCAGGCTGGGGATACTGGACAAGTGCCCGGCAAGGGCTGACAGGGACAAGTGCGAGGCCTGCCTCATAAGGGAACTATGCGTGTTGTAAGGGTTATTTTCCGGCCCTCCTGGCAGGAAATATGTCTTTGACAGATTCGGATATATGGGGTAACATTAGCCGAATTCCCAAATATAACGGCTGTATTATCGCGGACCCTTGGGACAAGTCCCAAACGGGTTTTGCTATTTCAAGCCCGACGGAGAGCTGAATGCACATCCAGGAAGTTTTCGACCTTGTGAGGGGCGACATACAGGGGATGGAGGATGGGTTCAAGAAGAACCTCAACTCCGACGTCTTCCTCGTATCAAAGGTCGGAGAGTACATACTTAAAAGCGGCGGCAAGAGGTTCCGTCCGATGGTGCTCCTCTTGTCCGCCCGGCTCTGCGGCTACAAGGGAGACAAGCACATCCCGCTCGCAGGCGTCGTGGAGTTCATCCACACGGCGACACTCCTCCACGACGACGTCGTGGATAACGCCAACTTGAGGCGCGGGAACGCTTCCGCCAATACCGTCTGGGGCGAGGGGGCTTCCATCCTCGTCGGCGACTACCTTTTGTCAAAGGCCTTTTCGCTCGCAGTCCTCCACGGGGACATGCGGATTTTGAAGGTTCTCTCGCACACGACGACCCGGATGGCGGAGGGCGAGGTGTTGCAGTTACTCAAGCACAGCGACGCCGAGACTACGGAAAAAGAATACATGGAGGTCGTCACGAACAAGACGGCTGTTCTCATCTCAGCGGCCTCGCAGGTGGCCGGAATCCTCGGAGAGGTGTCATTGGAAAAGGAAGTCGCGCTCGCAAACTACGGCATGGGGTTGGGCATCGCTTATCAGCTCATGGACGACTGTTTCGATTATATTTCGACCGACGAAGACCTCGGCAAATGCGTCGGCAACGACCTACGCGAGGGCAAGGTGACGATGCCGCTCATCTACGCGTCGAAGAAGGCGACCGACGCCGAGAGGGCGCTTATAAAGAAGGCGGTGGAGTCCGACGAGATCGAGGATGAGAAACTCAAAGAGGTCATCACCATCATCAACAAGTACCACGGCATAGAGTACACGATAAACAGGGCGCGCCTCCATATAGAGGACGCGAGGAAAAACCTCGACCACTTCGAGCCGGACTCCAACAGGGCGGGGTTGCTCGCGCTCGCGGATTATGTGATAGAGAGGACTTATTAGGTTTCAGGGAATGCGTGCAAAGGGGGGCCTCGAAGAGGCCCCCCTTTTTTTTTGAGGTATAATCAAATTTAAAGCCGAAAACCTTCCTGCTTTTTAATTGGAAGAGGAGCGCGAGAAGATACTGTTCACCCTCCCCTTTGTCCCCTCCCGTCGAGGGAGGGGAGATTTAATGGTACTTTCATTCTCTTCGAGGTATAGATGGACAAGCGCGAGAAGGCGAAAAAAGTCCTCGACATACTCGAGCAGGAATTCCCCGAGGCAAAGTCCGCGCTCGAATTCAAAAACCCGCTCGAATTACTCATAGCTACCATCCTCTCCGCCCAGGCCACAGACAAGCTCGTAAACAGGGTCACGCCCGAGCTCTTCAAAAAATACAAATCGGCAAAGGACTACGCGCTCGCTCCTATAGAGGAGATCGAGCGGATGATAGGCTCGGTGAACTTCTTCAGGAACAAGGCCCGGAACATAAAGGCCTGCGCCTCCAGGATAGCCGAAGTACACAACGGCAAGGTGCCGGATAAGCTCGAAGAGCTTACGGAGCTGCCGGGAGTAGGCAGGAAGACGGCGAACATCGTCCTCGGGAACGCCTTCGGAAAAAACGCCCTTGCCGTAGACACCCACGTAAAGAGAGTAGCTCAGAGATTGGGGCTTACCGAAAACGACGACCCCGACAGGATAGAGGCGGACCTCTGCAAGATCATCCCGCCCGAGAGATGGACCAGGACGACGCACCTCTTCATCATGCACGGGAGGACGACCTGCAAGGCGGCTTCACCTAAGTGCGAGACCTGCCCGATAAAGGACTACAGCGTTTACTATAAGACGGAGTACAAACGGATACGGAAAGGATAGCCGCGTGGGCGATCTTTAGGTTGCTCAAAAAGCTCCAGATGCGAGGCGTCGAGGAATGCGGTACGAGGCGTACTCCGTTGTACGCCGCAGTGACGAATGACGAAGACAACAAAGCAGATGGAATTTTTGAGCGGCCTGTCAGGCGGCGTCTATGAGGAGCCCTCTCGTCTGGCACTCCACGAGCGAGGCGTAGTATCCTTCCGCCTTCACGAGTTCGCGATGGCTCCCTTCCTCGACGATGCCGCCATCCTTAAGGACAAGGATCCTGTCGGCGTTGACGACGGTGGACAGGCGGTGGGCGATGACGAAGGTGGTGCGCCCCCTCATGAGGCGTGACATGGCATCCTGGACGAGGGCTTCGGACTCGGCGTCAAGCGCCGAGGTCGCCTCATCGAGTATGAGTATCGGCGGGTCTTTTATGAGGGCGCGGGCGATCGACAGGCGCTGTCTCTCCCCGGCGGAAAGCCTGCCCCCGCGCTCGCCTATGAGGGTATTGAAGCCCTCGGGGAGTCTCGTAATGAAACCGAGTGCGTTCGCGGCCCGCGCGGCGTCGGTTATCTCGCGAATGCCGGATTCCGGTCTCCCGTATGCGATGTTGTTCCTTACGGTATCGTTAAAGAGGAGCGCGTCCTGCGAGACGACGCCGATGTTTTTGCGGAGCCACCTCTGGTTGAGCTCCTTGATGTCCATGCCGTCGATACGCACTACCCCCTCGTCCGGGTCGTAGAGCCGCTGGATGAGGGCGACGAGCGTGGTTTTTCCCGCGCCGCTCGGGCCGACGAGGGCGATGGTCTCTCCGGGCCTGATATCGAGGTTGATGTTGGTAAGTATCGGTATCTCCCTCTTGTACGAAAAACTCACGCCCTCGAACGATACCCGGCCTTCGATCGAGTGAAGCGTCTTCGCCTCCGGGCGGTCTGTTATCGAGTCCTTAGCGTCGAGTATCGAATAAACGGTATCGAGCGAGACTGCCGCGCGCCGGAGTGTCTGGTAGACGCCGGTGAGGTTCTGGACAGGGCCGAAGAGCCCGCCGGAATATCCGAGGAACGCGACGAGCGTCCCGGCGGTTATCTCTCCCTGTATGGCGAGCCAGCCGCCGACCCCGAGAGACAGGACCTTTGCGAGCATCCCTATGATGTTCTTGGTTGCGCCGACGCCTGTGTCCAAGCCGACTCCCTTCAATACGAGGGAGTTGGCGGCCCGTACCCCGGCGGTGAAGCGGGACTTCTCGCGATCTTCGGAAACGAAGCTCTTGACCGTTACCATGCCCGAGAGGACCTCGTTGAAGCGGGAGAATATGGAGGTCCATTTTTCAAGCAGGGCCTTGTCCCGCTCGGTCTGCTCGTCGGCGGCCCACATGCCGATGAGCGCAGGCACGGGCGCGAAGAAGAGGACGATGAGCGAAAGCCTGAAATCCAGATTGAACATCACGGCGAGCGAGATGGCGAGGTAGACGAGGCCGGGGAATACGTTGAAGGCGACCTCGGAGAGCGCGGCGACGAGCCCGTTTATGCCCTTGTCGAGCTTCGTCATTATGCCGCCTACGGTCTCCTCCCTGTGGAAGGTCATGGGGAGCGAATGGAGGCGTCCGACGGTGGCGTCGAGGAGCTCGTAGTTTATGTCGAGCCGCACCCTCCAGGTGAGCCAGTTGGAGACGCCGCCCACGGCCTCTCTCGCGACGTTGAGACCAATGAGCATGGCCACGCCCGTAAGGAGCGTGGCCGTGACCTTTGTCCCGAGCTCGTCGAATATGTACTTCATGACGAGCGGCTCGACGGCCCCGAGGGCGGCGACAGAGAGCGTCATACACATGACTATCGCGAGCGCCCCCTTGTGGGGGGCGACGAACAAGAGCGCCCTTTTAAGGTTCTTTTTTCTCTTCCCGTCGATCAAACGCAAAGCTTCACCTGGGTATCGAGGTTCTCCGGCCAGTCGTTTTCAGCGGTGGATGAGCGGGTTTTCCGGCGGATGCAATAGATATACTTTTTGTAAAACAAGTGGTTATAGGATATATTAAATACGGCGCGCCTCATGTGACCTGTGTCACCCAGGCGCGGGTTTTTTGAGGGCTGAGTTATTTTTTTCCGGAGGGGGTTTTTGAAGGCGCTCGTATTCGACAAAAGGCTTAAATTGGTTCTCGACTATCCCGCACCGGGACTTAAGGAAAACGAGGCGCTCATCCGCGTAAAGTACGCCGGAGTCTGCGCTACCGACATAGAGATAACGAAGGGCTACATGGGCTTCAGGGGAGTGCCGGGGCATGAGTTCTCTGGTGTCGTCGAGGCGTGCGGGATACCCGGGCTCATCGGCAAGCGCGTCACCGGAGAGATAAACCTCTCATGCGGGGAGTGCGATTATTGCAGAAGGGGCTTGAGGACTCATTGCCCGGAACGGACCGTCCTCGGGATATTCAAGAAGGACGGGGCGTTCGCGGAGTATCTGACGCTGCCGGTGGACAACCTGCACGTGCTCCCGGATGAGGTCTCGGACGAGGAGGGCGTTTTCGTAGAGCCGCTCGCCGCGGCATTCGAGATACTCTCGCAGATTAAGGTCGGGAAGGGGACCAGGGCGGCGGTCCTCGGCGACGGGAGGCTCGGCCTGCTCACGGCAGAGGTTTTACGGCTCTCCGGGTGTTCGCTTACGGCTATCGGAAGGCACGAGGAGAAGCTCGCGATATTAAAGGCGATCGGGATAGAGACGGCCATAGTCGGCGAAGGCATGAGGGGCGGGTTCGACATAGTCGTCGAGTGCACGGGCAGGGGGGAAGGGCTTTCGACCGCGCTCGATATCGTAAGGCCGAGGGGGACGATAGTCTTGAAGACCACCGTCGCCGAGCGGAACTCCGCGGACCTGAACCGCGCGGTCATAAACGAGGTTACCATAATAGGCTCCAGGTGCGGCCCGTTCAAGCCTGCGATCGCCGCGCTTAAAGAGAAGTCAGTAGACGTGGCCCCTCTCGTGAGCAGGGTATTCCCGCTCGAAGAGGGTATCGAGGCGGTGAGCTACGCCTCTCAAAACGGCGTTTTGAAGGTGCTTCTGAAGGTCGAATAGCTATGGCCGACAAGATATTTCTCGATAAGGGCGGGGATGTCGAGGAGGTAGAGGGCAGGGAGAGACGAGCCCATGTCCGTTTCCCGGTCTGCCTTGAGGTCAGGGTCAACGGCAGGGAGACGGACGAGTGCGTTGACTTTATACTCAACACCGGCAGGGGCGGGGTCTTCATAATGACCGAGAGGCCGCTTGAGACGGGCTCGGAGATATATCTGAAATTCTACATCCCGCCCGTGGAGGTCCTGAGCGAGTTCGAGGGGCGCGTCGTCGGCGTGAACACGGATACACGCTACCCGAAAGGCATGCATGTGAAGTTCATAAACTGCTCGAAGGAAGACCTTAAGAGGCTCGAAGAGTTTCTGGAGGGCAAAAGGCATTTGGTGGATGAGGAGGCGTGAAGGGGGGACTTATTCCCGTATGCATCCGGGGGTGTTCAAGGCTTGCGCGGATTACTTCATCGCTTTAGGCAAAGGATTCCAATAGCCCGGCGAGCGTTTTTCGGGTCACGAATTTATGGGTTCAGGTTGCAAACCAGTACTGTCCGGTTAAATTTTCAAGTTCATCGGTAGAGGCTTATCGAGAAAAATAAATTGCTTATTTTTCAAGAAGTTAGGTCTTGGGCTATTTTAAGGGTTACTACATGCTGTCCGGCTAATAAAAGAGCCAGATAAGGCCCCATATTTTTAAAGAAATTTTCAATTTTTACCGGACACTACTGGTTGCAAACCTGAACCCGCAATTAGAAACTATGACCTCCCCTATCCCCTCCTTGGTAAGGAGGGGAATTGACGGCTCGGCCTCAGCATATCCTCGGCAGTTGCTCGCCTGAGAGCATGTCGATTATCCTCATGTTGCCTATTGAGGTCTCGAGGAGCACCTTGCCCCTCGGGGCCTCCCTGACCTCTCCGATGATCGCCGCATCCCTGCCAAGCGGGTTCTTTTTCATTGCCGAGAGTATTTTTTCAGCCGAACCCTTCGCTACGACCGCGACGAGCTTGCCTTCGTTCGCCAGATAAAGCGGGTCGAATCCCAATATCTCGCACGCGCCCTTGACGGCCTCCTTTACCGGGATGGAGTCCTCGCGGACGGCAATGGCTGTTCCGGAGCTTGCCGCAAATTCATTAAGCACCGTAGCGAGCCCGCCCCTTGTCGGGTCCCTCATGGCGCGTATCTCGCCGCCCGTCGATAGCATGTCCCTCGTTAGCGTGTGGAGGGCGGCGCAGTCGCTCTCTACCGGGACGTCCATCTCTATACCTTCGCGCTTCGTCATGATAGCTATCCCGTGGTCGCCGATAGAGCCCGAGAGGATGACCGCGTCGCCGTGGCGTATGTGCGAGGGGCTTAAGTCGATTGAGTCCCTTACAACCCCAATGCCCGTTGTGGTAATAAACACCCTATCCCCCTTGCCGCGCTCGACGACCTTGGTGTCTCCCGTGACTATTGATACGCCCGAAGAGGCGGCGGTCTCTGCCATGGAGCGGACTATTTCCGAGAGCTCGTCCATCTCCATGCCTTCCTCTATGATGAACGAGGCGCTTAAATAAGCGGGCTCCGCGCCGCCGACCGCGAGGTCGTTTATCGTGCCGCAGACCGAGAGCTTGCCGATGTCGCCGCCGGGGAAGACGATTGGATTCACCACATAGGAGTCCGTCGTGAAGGCGAGCCTGCCCGGGGGCAGGCTGAATATCGCCTGGTCGTTCAACGGCGCGAGGAGGTCGTTCTTGAAGGCTGTAGCGAAGACGTCTTCGATGAGCCTTCGGGTGAGCTTTCCGCCGCTACCGTGCCCGAGGAGGATGTTGTTGTTCTTTTTCATTATTGTTTATCTGTCCTTTTGAAATTTGATTTGTCCACCCTTCCCTCTATCCCTCTTGTCGAGGGAGGTCCTCGCCGGACGGGCAAAGTTCATATCGAGATGACTTGCTTACACTTGCCTCGATAGTTTCCGAAGAACATTGGCCCCGCGCCGAGCGGGAGAAAGAGAGAGGCGGCTCTCCATTAAAGTTTTGGGAGTGGTTAATCGAGCCGCGCCCTGCCATTCAGAGTTCAGGCCACCTTCCTGTACTTATAGAACGCCGCGCATGTGCCTTCAGACGAGACCATGCACGGGCCTACCGGGGTCTCTGTCGTGCAAGCGTTCCCGAATAAAGGGCACTCGTCAGGCGTGACTATCCCCTTCAACACAAGCCCGCACCTGCACCCCTTCGGCTCCGCGTCCTCGCCCGCCGGGATGGTGAACTTCCTCTCGGCGTCAAACGAGGCGTAGGCGTCTTTTATGGCAAGCCCGCTCTTCGGGATGTTGCCTATCCCGCGCCAGAGGCTGTCGGCCGGCTCGAAGACCTCGCTCAAGACCTCCTGCGCCTTCCTGTTCCCCTCCCATCTGACGACCCGCTTGTACTGAATCTCGATCTCGCACCTGCCCTCTTCGAGCTGTTTTACGAGCATGTAGATGCCGAAGAGCGCGTCGAGCGGCTCGAACCCGGCTACGACGCAGGGCGAGTTGTAGTCTTTGGATAAGAACTCGTACGAGTGCGCGCCGATGATGGCGGTCACATGGCCGGGTGCTATGAAGCCGTCTATTTTTACCTCGCCGGAATCGAGCAAGGCCCTCATTGCCGGGGGCGTGAGCTTGTGGAGAGAGAGTACCGAGAGGTTCTTTAACCCCTCCTCCTTTGCCGCAAGTATGGTCGCGGCAACGGCCGGGGCCGTAGTCTCGAAGCCTACTGCGTAGAGGACGACCTCTTTATCCGGGTTTGCCCTCGCCATGTCGAGCGAATTTGTCGGAGAGTACACTACGCGGATGTCTCCGCCCCGGGCCTTTTCGTCCTGAAGGGACGAGTTCGACCCCGGGACCCTCATCATGTCGCCGAAGGTGGCTATGATCGAATCCTTCCTCGACCTGCTGAAGGCGATTATCCTGTTTATGTCGGAAGCGGACGTGACGCAGACCGGACAGCCCGGCCCGGAGATGAGCCGGATGTTCCTGGGGAGCGCGTCCCGTATCCCGTACTTGGATATCGATTGGGTGTGGGTGCCGCATATCTCCATGATGCTGACATCCTTGCGGGAGATGCGGCGTATTTCGTTTATGAGCCCTTCGGCCCGGCGTCTGCCGCGAAATTCGTCTATGTATTTCATTTTATGATCCCGTCTATCAATTCGAGGGCCTCTCTGGCCTTTTCCTCGTCGACCTTCTCTATGGCGAACCCTGCGTGGACGATTACGAACTCGCCGGTCTTCGCGTCAGGCAGGAGCTTCATGTTGACTTCCTTCCTCGTGCCCGCCACATCGATTGTCGCCTTGACGCCCTTTATCTCTATTATCTTTCCCGGTATGCCGAGACACATGTCAGTTGCCTTTCTTTATCTTTTCCCAGGCGATGACCGCCTGGCCGAGGGATACGCCGCCGTCGTTCGCCGGCACCCTCTCGTTGGTGTAACATTTAAACCCAGCCTTCTCAAGCCTTTCTGTCGAGAGAGAAAGAAGTGTCGCGTTCTGGAAGACCCCGCCGCTCAAGGCCGCTTTTGTTATCCCCATCTTTTCCCTTATGCCTTTGGCGGTAGCCGCTATCGCCTCCGCCATTGTCAGGTGGAACCTGCCGGATATTTCAGCTTTTGAGACCCCGCGCCGTACATCTTCTACAATAGCCCTTATCAAAGGAGCCGTGTCGATTATCGCGGGTTTTTCTTCTTTTATCCCGAACGGGTAAGGGTCAAGACCCTCTCTTATCTCTGCAATCGACTCAAGCTCTATCGCGGCCTCGGCCTCGAAGGATATCCTGTCCCTGAGGCCTATGATGGAGGCGACCGCGTCGAAGAGCCTTCCGGCGCTCGAGGTGAGCGGGGAGTTGAGGCCGGTCTCGACCATCCTTTTGACTATCGCGGCCTCTTTCGCCTCCCTCCTTTCGAAGAAGAAAGGGGCCTCTTTTTCAGCGTTCTCACTGAACGAGGCGATGAGGTAAGATAGCGCCATCCTCCACGGCTCCCTTACAGCCGCGTCCCCACCGGGGAGCCTCACATAAGATAGATGGGCGGAGCGGGTGAACGACGACCTTGAAGAGACGAGGAACTCGCCGCCCCAGACCTCGCCGTCAACACCCAAACCGGTGCCGTCGAAAGCTATGCCTATTACCTCGTCCGTCAGGCCGTGCTCGGCCATGACGCTTGCTATGTGGGCATGGTGGTGCTGGACCGGGATTATCCTGTCGATCTTTATGCCGTGGGATTCCGCGTACTCCCTTGCGAACGCAGAGTTCATGTAATCCGGGTGCATGTCGAGGGCTACGGCCATAGGCTCGGACTTGAATGTGTTTTTGAGGTTCCGGAGCGTCTCCTTGTAGAACTCGAGCGCATCCATATTTTCGAGGTCGCCCATGTGCTGGCCGACGATGGCGTTCCGCCCCTTCGTGATCGTGAATGTGTTCTTGAGGAGCGGGCCTGCCGCGAATATCTCGTCCATCTCCTCGCCGAGCGGTATCGCCTCGGGCGTAAATCCGCGCGCGCGGCGTAATACCCTCTGCACGCCGTTATCGACCCTGACGATCGAATCGTCGACCCGCATGTATATGTCGCGGTCGTGGAGGAGCATGTAGTCGGCGATCATTGATAAGCGCGCGATTGCCTCTTCATTCGATATGACGATGGGCTCGTCAGAGAGGTTCCCGCTCGTCATGACAAGGGCCTTGAAACCAGCCCCATGGAACAGTAAAAAGTGGAGCGGCGTGTACGGGAGCATAACGCCGTACCTGTTGTTGCCGGGCGCGACATGGGGCGAAAGTGTTGAGGCGGACTTTCTGAGGAGGACTATGGGGTGCGTCCTGTGTTTGAGCGCCGCTTCCTCTTTTTCTTCGACGAGCGCGAAAGACTGGATGGACTCCATATCCGGCGACATCACGGCAAAGGGCTTGTTCGACGAGCCGCCCTTTATAAACGACCTGCGTTTCTTTTCGCGGAGCCTCTTTGCCGCGTCGTCGTTTGAGGCGTCACAGGCGAGGTGGAAACCGCCGAGCCCCTTTATGGCGAGGATATACCCTTCCTTTAATAATCGCTGGGCCTCTTTTATGGCGTTGAAGTTCACGCCAGCGTCTGTCTTGGACCCGTCCCTGTTAGCGAGCCATACCTTCGGGCCGCATTTCGCGCACGCGTTGGGTTGGGCGTGGAAGCGCCTGTTCGAGGGATCGTGGTACTCCTTGTCGCATTCCGGGCAGAGGGTGAAGCGCGCCATCGTGGTGCGCGGCCGGTCGTAGGGGATGTCCTTAACTATCGAGTACCTCGGCCCGCAGTTGGTGCAGTTTATGAACGGATATAAGTGACGCCTGTCCATTGGGTCGAATAATTCTCTTAAACAGTCGCCGCAGATGGAAATGTCAGGGGAGACGAGGACGGATTTGCCGGTGACCGCCACACTCTCCCTTATGGTGAAGCCGCTGAAGCCGCGCTCACTCGAATCGGTGACGGTTATCGTTTCTATTTTAGAGAGCGGCGGGGCCTTGAGTCTCAAGTCCCGGATGAACTCGTCGAGGCTCGCGCCCTCGGCCTCGATGACCACACCCTCGGAGTCATTAAGGCAGTAGCCCTTGAGGCCGTGGGTTGCGGCAAGGTTGTATACAAAGGGCCTGAAGCCTACGCCCTGTACTATGCCGGTTATCTGTATGCGGGCCTTGTTCATAAATAGTAAATGTCCGGTAAGTGGATGGTAAGGGTTATTTTTCACCCTCCCCTCAATCCCCTCCCGTCGAGGGAGGGGAGGTAAAAAACAAACCCTTAGCGGTTCGTTTTAACCGGACCACGCAGAGCGAGCACTCTTGAGCAAAGGTATTTGCACCATTCCTTTATGCCTTCTCCGTTCCTGCATGATGTCTCGAAGATTTGAAGCTCCGGGTTTATGGAAAGGGCGTTCGTCCTCGCTGTGGAGATATTAAAATCCGTATGGGGCGCGAGGTCGGTCTTGCTTATGATGAGGGCGGATGACGCGTTGAATATCGCGGGATACTTAAGGGGCTTGTCGTCCCCCTCGGCGGCGCTCAAGATAGTGACCATCATGTCCTCGCCAAGGTCGTACTCGGCCGGGCAGACCATGTTGCCGACATTTTCAATTATAAGTAGCCTTGCGTCCTGATCGAGCGTCCATGAAAGCACATGGGCGATGTTATGGGCATCCAGGTGGCAGGCCTTTCCGGTCGTTATCTGCTTGACCGGTACGCCGTATTTTGCGATGCGCACGGCGTCGAGGTCGCCTTCGAGGTCGCCCTCGATAACGGCGAACCTGCCGAGCTTATCGAGCAGGACAGGCGTCATCTTCTCTATAAGGGTCGTCTTGCCCGCTCCTGGGGAGCTAACCATGTTGATGACGAAGACGCCTTTTTCGTTGAAGGCGTGCCTGTTCGCTTCTGCTATCGCGTCGTTCTCCGAGAGTATCTTTTCTTCAATAAGTATGTCGTGCATTTTTTTATCCTATACCGCCTCGATCGATACGAGGTCGAGCTCGGTCCCGGTGAGTTTTTCTATCTTCTTTCCGCCGCAGACCGGGCAGAGGCTCACAAAGTGCTGGAAGCGGAACCTGGTCCTGCAATCATGGCACTTGCCGGTCAGCGGCACGTCTTCTATCTCGAGCCTCGCGCCGTCGAGGGCCGTGTCCTTTATGGAAGCCTCGAAGCAGAACCGCAGGGCCTCGGGCTCCACCGCCGTCAGCTCGCCTATCTTGACCCTGACCTTTTTAAGCCTCTTTACCTTCGACTTCTTCATCTCCCTCTTGATTATCTCAAGGAGGCTTTTGGCTATTCCCATCTCATGCATCTTTTCTCTTCCTCTTTGCCGTCTTGAAACCGAACCGTTTGAGCGTATCTGATATTTGTCCTGCCGCCTCGGGGAGCTTTTCCCGCACCGGGTCCGAGATATCGAGGCCGGGGGATATGTCCGAGGGTACGATGCCTATTATCGAGACTACAGGATGAGAACCCTCGAACGCCGCAAGGTCGAGCAAGTCCTTTACGCCTATGGAGTGAGCGGTGGTCTTGAGGCGCGCACCTTTTTTTTTCAGGTCCTCCCCGCTGAATTTATAGATGGTGCCGGGTGGAGAGTCGGACGAGAGGGCGTCGATGATGATTATGTGGCTGAATTCGCTGAAGAGCGGGAGGAGGCCCGCGCCTGCCGTTCCGCCGTCGAGACAGGAGACATCGCTGCCGAATGAGTATGAATGAGAGAAGAACTCGGCCGTCCTTACGCCGAGCCCGTCGTCCTTGAGGAGTATGTTGCCGACCCCGAGGACGAGAGCCCTCTTCTTTGTCTTTCGCGCCAATTTGTATGTTGGAAGTTTTTGGACTGTTTTCATCCTCTATTTTAACAAAAAAAATGAAATATATCCATAGGACATGAGCCAAAAGATTGAAAAAAATAGAGGTAAGAGGATATAATCACGGGCGGGCTCGCGTCAAGAAGATGCAAGTGCCTTTTTAAGTCAAAAGAAGAGGTTGTCATGAAGAAGATCATTGCGTTCGTAATAACCTTTGCCGCCTCAGCGCTCGCGTTTTTCGCGCTCGATATCGCGTTCCTTAGCCTTCAGGGGCTCTCGTTCATATTCAAGGGGTAGCAGTGAAGACAATGCGCAAGCACATCCCGGGGCTCCTGAGGGTTTTCGCTCTCCTCCTCGTCATCCTCGCATGTTCTCAGACCTTTCTCCCTTCGGCCTTTGCAGGCGAGGGGGCGGGCTCATCTGTTATCTCCGGAGAGGCGGCCCCTGCCGGGGCAGAGAGCTCCGCTCCGAGGCTTACGAAAGACGATTACCCGGCGTCATCCGTCGTCCGCCCGAGGGTCGCGGTATGGATGGCGGCGCAGATGCACCTATGGTTCGCGGCGTTCGTCCTTGCGGTCCCGATATTCGTCGTGATCATCGAGGCGATAGGGATAGTGAAGAAGGACGAGCGCTACGACAGGATGGCATACGAGTTCATCAGGGTCTCGATGACGGCGTATACGCTCACCGCCGTCACAGGAGTCCTCTTCACGGTCGTCCTATTCGCATTCTACCCGCACTTGATGAAGTATCTCCTCTCGATATTCAAGCCGACGGTCTTTCTGTACTTCCTGTTTTTCATTCTGGAGAACGCGGCGCTTATCCTGTATTTCCGCCTCTGGAAGAGGCTAAAGACCGGGGCGGGAAAGATTGCGCACCTTTGCATCGGCATCGCGCTGAACCTCGCCGGGACCGCGATAATGTTCGTCGCGAACGCTTGGGTGACCTTCATGATGTCACCGGCTGGCGTGGATATCAAGGGCGCGTTCCAGGGGGACATATGGGCGGCGGTGCACAATAACCTCTGGAACCCGATGAACCTCCACAGGTTCATCGCTAACATCGCGTACGGCGGGTCTATCGTCGGCTCGTACGCGGCGTACAGGTTTTTAAGCTCTACTACGGAGGAAGAAAAGGCCCACTACGACTGGATGGGGTACACGGCGAACCTCGTCTCCATAGGCGCGCTCCTGCCGCTCCCGTTCGCCGGGTACTGGCTGACCGCGGAGATCTACGCCTACAGCCAGCAGATGGGGATAACGCTCATGGGCGGGGTCTTCGCGTGGCTCTTTATCATACAGGCGGTCATCATAGGGGCGTTGTTCCTCGCCGCGAACTACTACCTCTGGTGCGGGCTTTCAAGGAGCGAAGGCGGCAGACGCTACACTCCATACATAAAGTACATAGCCTTCATGGTCGCCGTCTCGTTCATCGTCTGGTTCACGCCGCACACGCTCATCTTGAAACCCTGGGAGGCGAGCGCGCTCGGCGGGCAGTACCATCCGTACCTCGGGCCGCTTGGCCTCATGCCCGCGAAGAACACGGCCGTCAACATCATGCTCCTCTTTACTTTTTTGAGCTTCCTCTTTTACAGGCGCGCGAACAGGGTGGCGGTCGTCTCATGGGCCCCCTACGGCAAGGCGGCGCAGGCGGCGATATTCTCCGCCGCCATCCTCAATATTGTTTTTCTCGGTGTCTATTACGGGTACTTTGCGAATACGGTATATAAGGTGGCGTCGTCCGTTCCGCAGGTGGCGACGACCTTATTTGCCATCATCGCCTGCCTTGTTATCGAGTTCTTTATCTACAGGGGGGCCAAAGAGGCCGGGGTTTATAGATGGGGGCGGATGCCCGAGAGGAGCCAGTACGCGATATTCCTTATAACCGTTTCGTTCACCTGGCTCATGGGGCTTATGGGTTATGTCAGGGCCGCGATACGCCAGCACTGGCATGTGTTTTCGGTGATGCGGGACGCGTCAGCCGACGCCTTCACCCCGACCATAGGGTATGCCGCGAATGTGGTATCCGTAGGGACGATAATCTTCATGGCGCTCGTGGTCTTCATATTTTGGCTGAGCGGACGGAAGGGCGCGGACTTCGGTGAATAAGAGGTTTTTAAAGGTAGCCGCTTTCTCTGTCGCGATCATCGCGGCGTACACGCTATTTTCTTCTCTCTATGTGCCGCCGATGAAGCCGGAGGAGCCGCCGTCTCTTGAGGCCGTTCACGCAGTCGGTGTCGAGGGGCTCATCTCGCTCGGAGAGAAGGTATTCAAGGGCAAGGGCGCGTGCGCGCTCTGTCACAACGCCGCCGGCAGGGCCCCGCTCCTTGATAATATAATGGAAGCCGCCAATACGCGCATCGCTTCAATAGACTATCACGGCTCGGCAAAGACAGCCGAAGAGTACATCCGCGAGTCGCTTGCGAGCCCGTCGGCGTATGTAGTGCCGGGGTATGGAATGGCTGGGGACGAGTTGACCTCGCCCATGCCTGACGTGACGACCGGGGCGATAGGATTGAGCGCTCAGGAGGTCGATTCCGTCATCGCGTATCTACAGAGATTATCCGGTGTCGATGTGACGGTAACGGGGGAGGCAGGGGGGATTGATGTAAGCGGGGCAATTGAGGCGACCACGGACTCGGAGGGGGCGAGATGAGGCTCCCGAAGCTCGCGCAGTTTATAATCATCGTTGGGGTCATATACGGGCTACTTAAGACGCCGGGGATCTTCCTTGGAAAACCCATCCCCGAGTCCCTGATATTCATGTACATGGTCTTGATCGTGGCGACCGTCCTCCTTGTCATGACCTCGACCGACGAATCGACCGAGGAGCTCTTTCGCCCCATAAGGGCGCTTGTCGAAGACCCGAAGAAGGCTTTTGTAAGGAACATCGTATTCGCTGTTACGCCGCTTATTGCCGGGTACATCGCGTATGGGCTTGCGTCCAGGGGGGGCGAGCCCCCGGCGGAGCTCCGCTCCATACACCCCGCGCCGCCTTCAAGGATGAGCGCGTACGGGAGGCCGTACGATATCGCCACACTTGAAAACCCGCTTCGGAGAACGGAGAAGGAGGATGCGGAGCTTTTTAGATCGTATGTGGCCGAGGGCGCTGAAATATACTTCAAGAACTGTTTTTTCTGCCACGGGGACAAGCTCGACGGCAGGGGGCATTACGCGCACGGGCTTTCTCCGAGGCCGCTACCGTTCAAGGGCAAGGACACGATAGCGCAGTTGTCGGAGTCATATGTATTCTGGAGGGTCGTGAAGGGCGGTCCCGGCCTGCCTGCCGAAGGCGGGCCCGCGAACTCGTCGATGCCCGCGTGGGAGGGCAAGCTTACAGAGGAAGAGGTCTGGAAGGTGATACTCTTCCTCTATGACTTTACGGGGAACAGACCGAGGGAGTGGGCGCGTGAGAAGTAAGCTCTACCGTAGCTTTTGAATCAAGACTGTTGTCCCTTGAATGGGTGTAAATGGTAGTGAAAGAGACCACCCTCCCCTTAATCCCCTCCCGTCGAGGGAGGGGAGATTTTTGAGGTGCGCATCGTAGTTGACTACCCCCCCCTTTGACGGGGGAGGGTTGGGGTGGGGGTAAAAAGATTGCACCCTCTTTTTTAAGATGGAAAGTTTTTTGGAGAGTTCATGAGAACGGTTTTTATATTTATATCTATCCTTCTCTTTTCAGCGACAGCCTTTGCCTCCGGCGACGTTGAGCAAGGAAAGCCCGTCTATGAGAAATACTGTCGGCAGTGCCACGGCAAGGACGGCGCGGGAGACGGGCCTGCGGCCCAATACCTCAACCCGCCCCCGAGGGACTTCACCTTGGGCATATACAAGTGGAAGACGACGCCGTTTGACGAGTTGTCGCCGTCTGACGAAGACTTTATAAAGATGATAAAGGGTTGGCCAGCGCACAACACGGTCCCCGGATGGGATGGCCTCAACGGCACATCGATGCCTGGGTGGGCGGATGTATTGGGGGATAACGATACGAAGGACGTTATCGCGTATCTTAAGGGTTTATCGGGACTCGAAGCGCCTGAGAAGCCGCCGATAGATTTAAAAGTGAAGGTTGCGCCTTCGAAGGAATCTATCGCGCGCGGGAAAAAGATATTCGGGGACGTCTGCTCGGAGTGCCACGGCGACGAGGGGCGCGGTGACGGTAGAAAGAAGCTCAAGGATGATTTGGGGGCGCGGACCTGGCCGAGGGACCTTACAAAGCCGTGGACCTTCAGGGCAGGGAGCGCGCCCGTTGATATCTATGCGCGCTTGACGGTCGGGATACCCGGCACGCAGATGCCGTCCTTCGCCGACCCGCAGTCCAAAAAGACGCTTTCCGATGATGAGAGATGGGATGTAGCGAACTACGTTGCCTCACTTGATGCGCCTTACAAGAAGCCGGGCGAGGGGGCGGTGATAAAGGCTGTGAAGGTCGATGGGCCTTTGCCGGACTCACCCGGCGCGGAGTGGGACAAGGCCGCCTTCGAGAGCTTCTATCTCGTGCCGCAGATAATAGAGGGGGAGCGGCTCTTTACGCCGACGCTGGCTTCCGTTTCGGTCAAGACGCTCTTCAACGACGATGAGATCGCGTTCCTCATCGAGTGGGACGACCCGACGGATTCCGTCCCCGGGGATGCATCCGCCGTGGATTTGTCGGACGGGGAGGTGTTCAAGGACGGGGCGGCGGTGGAGTTTCCGTCGTCGATGGGAGAAAAACCGTACTTCGGGATGGGGTCAGCCTCAAAGCCGGTAGACATCTGGTTTTGGCAGAACGACGGGACGGTGAGAGCGATAAAGGCAAAGGGGGCCTCAATCGTGCAGGACGTATCTAACGGGGTGAGCGCGAGGGGCATGTACGAGAAAGGGACCCGGCAAGTGGTCTTCAAAGGGCCTTTGAAGCGCGAGTGGAGGGAAGAGGACGCGCAAAGGTTCGTGCCAGTAGCCTTTGCGCTCTGGGACGGCTCGAACGGAGAGAAGGGCGGAAGGCATACCATGACCGGGTGGAACAGTCTTGTGCTCGGAGGAGGAGAAGGTGGATCGCCTTATGCATGGGCGGCAGGGGCCGTGGTGGTTGTGTTTATATTGGAGTTATTGTGGTTGCGGGGGGCGAGGAGGAAGGACAAATAATTGTTAGCTCGCTCTTCAGTAATATTTGTCGTTTAGCAGGTGGAGCGTTTTCCGGATTACGAATTTTCGGGTTCAGGTTGCAAGCCTGAACCCGCGACATAAATGCTTATTGACAAATTCGGATAGTAATCCAATATCCTTTTGCATGATGAAGTAGGTTCTCTGCAGCGCTCAGCATTAGCTTTGGTGGAAAATGCCGAACCTTATCTCCGTATCTGATTTGATTTGGGTACACCGATGCACCACAGTCTCCTGCCTCAAGAAGGGTGCCTATAGTCGCATTGCCATACACAGGGTCAACAGGTATTGAACGAATTCTTGTCGCGGGCACCCATCTATATACACCATTGCCAATTTCTTTTTTTATCCGGCATTTACCGATACATAATAATAACTTATTGAAATCATGAGAACATTTGCTTATTTCCTTTACTGAAAAACCAGCATGCTCCAATAATGATTTGAGAGTGATTTCACAGGAAAGAAGACTGAGGTAAAGGACGGTCCGTGCTGCATCCTCAGAATCCAAATCATCTTCGGCTACCATGCGGGCCGCTTCTATAAGTTTTTGGCTGAAGCCAAGATTGTACTCTGCCAAGATTTTCCTCCTTCAAGCGGGTTCAGGGTACAAACCTGAGCCCGCTAAGGGAAGTGATTAAAAAATCTGAAAGGAGGATGCTACTGGTCTGCTGATTGGTATTATGACTTTACTTTTCTGCCGACGATGCTCTCGACCCCGCCAATCTAAACTCGCCACGGTATCCAGTGGAGAGGGGAGGCTCGCTCCCCTCTCCGTCCGTTGAAACCCTTAGCGGCAGCAGCCCGACTTCTTGGTCGTCTTCTTTGCCGTGGTCTTCTTCGCCGCCGTTGTCGTCTTCTTCTTTGCAGGCTTCTTTGCGGTTGCCATTTCTCTCCTCCTTAGGTTTGAGTTCCGTTCAAAAACCCTTGTACTTCAATATTTTTTTATCACTAATAAAAAAATGTGTCAACATGAAATAGGCTTTCCCGCCCACTGCCCGCTTGCAGAAGGACCCTTTGTGTGTTAACTTGAAAAAATATTTTCTGTTGAACGAGGTGTGAAGCATGTCTATCACGAAAAAGGACGTACTCCATGCGGCTGAGCTCGCCCGACTGGAGCTCACGGCGGAGGAGCAGGACCTCTACACGGAACAGCTCTCGCGCATACTCAACTATGTGGAGAAGCTCTCGGAGCTCGATACAAAGGGAGTGGCGCCCACGACCTACACCGTGCCGCTTAAGACAGTAATGCGCGCGGATGAGGCGAAGCCGTCCCTCTCGCACGGGGAGGCGCTTTCGAACGCGCCGGACTCCGACAAGGACTGCTTCAAAGTACCCAAGATAATCGAATAAGGAAGATACCAAAGGAGCCTTCAATTGGACCTGAACTCTCTTACCATACACGTGCTCTCGGAAAAGCTCTCGAAGAAAGAGGTCTCCTCTGTCGAGGCTACGAAGGCATATCTTGAAAGGATAGGCGCGGTCGACGCCCGGATAAAGGCATTCCTCATCGTAACGGCGGATAATGCCTTGAGGCAGGCCGAAGAGGCCGACAAGAGGCGCGCGCAAAATAATAATGTCACGCCGCTGACCGGCGTCCCGGTTTCCGTAAAGGACATATTCTGCACAAAAGGCATAAGGACTACATGCGCGTCAAAGATACTCGAGGGCTTCGTCCCTCCGTATGATTCGACTGTCGTAGCGAGGCTTAAAGAGGCGGGCGCAGTCATCCTCGGCAAGAACAACATGGACGAGTTCGCGATGGGCTCCTCCACCGAGAACTCGGCCTTCCAGAAGACGGCAAACCCCTGGGCGCTCGACCGCGTCCCCGGCGGCTCGTCGGGCGGCTCGGCGGCCTCCGTTGCGGCGCTTGAGTGCGCGGCATCCGTCGGCACCGACACCGGCGGCTCGATCAGACAGCCCGCGGCGCTCTGCGGCGTCGTCGGCTTCAAACCCACCTACGGGAGGGTATCGAGGTTCGGCATGCTTGCCTTCGCGTCGTCCCTCGACCAGGCGGGGCCGTTCACGAGAGACACGCGTGACTCCGCCATCATGCTGAGGACTCTCGCGGGCTTTGACCCCAGGGACTCGACATCCATCGACGCGCCTGTGCCCGACTATCTCTCCGAGATGGAAAAGGGCGTTAAGGGTTTGCGGATAGGCATCCCCAAGGAATACTTCATCGAGGGCATGGACGCGGAGGTAGAATCCTCCGTGAGAGAGGCTTTGAAGATACTTGAGAAGGAAGGCGCGGTCCTCGTGCCGATTACGCTACCTCATACAGAGTATGCGGTAGCGGTCTACTACCTCGTTGCCACAGCAGAGGCGTCGAGCAACCTCGCGAGATACGACGGCGTAAAATATGGCCTCCGCGTGAACGAGTCGGGCAACCTCCTCGACATGTACAAGAAGACCCGCGACAGGGGCTTCGGGGGCGAGGTAAAGAGGAGGATAATGCTCGGCACCTACTCGCTTTCAGCGGGATACTACGACGCGTACTACAAGAAGGCGTCCGAGGTGCGGACACTCATAAAAAACGACTTTGAAGCGGCGTTCAAGGACTGCGACGTTATCGTCACGCCGACCTCGCCTACTCCCGCATTCAGGTTCGGGGAAAAGGTCGCGGACCCGCTTACGATGTATCTATCCGACATATTCACTATTTCGTGCAATCTCGCTGGCATCCCGGGCATATCGATCCCGTGCGGGTTCACGAAAGATAATTTGCCCATAGGCCTTCAGATACTCGGGAAGTCTCTGGATGAGGCTACGGTGCTCCGCGCCGCGCGCGCGTACGAGCGCGCTTCGGGGGCTTCCTTAAAGGCCCCGGCGCTTTAAAAATCCAAACGAGGATTATCAAGGGATGAAATACGAATCCGTCATAGGTCTTGAGGTCCACGCCCAGCTCCTTACCGAGTCCAAGCTCTTCTGTACCTGCTCGACGAAGTTCGGCTCCGGGCCAAATACGCAGGTCTGTCCGGTCTGCCTGGGTCTCCCCGGCGTGCTCCCGGTGCTCAACAGGCGCTCCGTCGAGTACGCGGTAAAGATGGCCCTTGCGGTCAACTGCCGGGTGAACGAGAAGAGCGTCTTCGCGAGGAAGAACTACTTCTACCCGGACCTCCCGAAGGGCTACCAGATATCCCAATATACAGAGCCGCTCGCCGAGCACGGCTACTTGGACATTGACACGAACGGCGGGAAGCGAATAGGCATAACACGCATACATATGGAAGAGGACGCGGGGAAGCTCATTCACGGCGAAGGGCCGGAGGACGCGGGATCGAGCTTTGTCGACCTCAACAGGGCGGGCGTGCCGCTTATCGAGATCGTGAGCGAGCCCGACATGCGCTCGGCGGACGAGGCGCAGGCTTACTTGAAATCGCTCCGCGACATACTCGTCTATCTCGAGATATGCAGCGGCAACATGGAAGAGGGGAGTTTCCGTTGCGACGCGAACGTTTCCATAAGGCCCATCGGAGCGGAGAAGCTCGGCACAAAGGCCGAGCTCAAGAACATGAACTCCTTCAAATTCGTCAAAGAAGCGATAGAGTACGAGATAGAGCGGCAGATAGACGTAGTCGAATCCGGCGGCAAGGTCGTGCAGGAGACGCGCCTCTTCGATTCAGCCAGGGGAATAACTGCCTCGATGCGGTCCAAGGAGGAGGCGCACGACTACCGCTACTTCCCGGACCCGGATCTCCTGCCGCTTGTCGTAAGCACCGGCCTGATCGAAGAGCAGAGGAAGACCCTACCCGAGCTACCGGAGGCCAAAAGACAGCGCTTCATAAAGGACTACGCCATCCCCGCGTACGACGCCGGAGTCCTAACGGCCTCGAAAGACCTCGCCAACTATTATGAAGAGGTCGTAAAGGCCACCAATGAACCGAAGGTATCATCCAACTGGGTCATGGGCGAGCTCTTGAGGTTGCTTAAGGAAGACGCGCGGGATGTGAAGGACTGCGCCGTCACCCCCGCTTCCATAGCCGGGCTTATCGGGATGATAAAGAATGGCGAGATAAGCGGCAAGATGGCCAAAGAGGTCTTCGAGGAGATGTACAAGACCGGGAAAGCGCCGAGGGAGATAGTGAAATCCAAGGGCATGGCCCAGATATCGAACGAGGACGAGCTATCGAGGATAATAGACGGCGTCATCGCCGGTAACCCCGATAACTTCGCGAGGTACAAGGCGGGCCGGGTACAGCTCTTTGGTTTCTTTGTCGGAGAGACGATGAAGGCGACGAAGGGGCAGGCGAACCCTCAGGTGATAAACAAGCTCCTCAAGGAGAAGCTCGACAAGTAAAATCTACCGATTTTAAAAACCAAAAAGGCCCGGCGAAAGCCGGGCCTTTTTGGTTTT
>JACPGB010000011.1 GCA_016182655.1 Deltaproteobacteria bacterium | reverse complement strand
ATGCTATGATTGCCTTGCATGGCTTGTTCCTCCTTGCTGTAATAGGCTTCTGGCGAATTCTATTATCCAACAAGGCAGAACAACAAGCCATGCTTTTTTAGTTTTTACCGGACACTACTGGTTGCAAACCTGAACCCGCAAGGCGACAATACATGGCGGTCCAGGGCCCTGACTCGAACTCGCAAAGGATCATTTTCCCAACTTCTTCCTGATCTCCCCCGTTATCGTCTGCCTGATCTCGAAGTACCCTTCCCACGGGTCTTCCTTAAGCCCTTTTATCCGTTCCGCCATGTTCAATACCGTGAACGAGTCCGGCCTTAAGTCCCCGAGCTCGGCCCATGAGACCGGCGCGGCAACGGGCGCGCCCTTCTTCGCCCTCGTCGAATATGGCTCTATCGCCGTTGAGCCACGGTGGTTCCTCATGTAATCGATGTAGATCCTGTCCACCCTCCGCGCCCTTGTCATGACTGAGGTGAACCTCTCCGGCAAACCCATTGCGACGAATTCCGCGAGCGCCTTCGCAAACGCCTTCGCCTTATTCCAATCTATGAGGGGCTCTATCGGCACGACCACATGGACGCCCTTGCCTCCGGTGAGCTTCGGAAAGGACTTTAGCCCGAGCTCTTCGAGGACCGCCCTCAGAAGAAATGCCGCCTCGACGAGCCGCTCCCAGGGAACGGATGCGTCCGGGTCCATGTCGAGAGTTATCCTGTCAGGGAATTCGACCTTTGGCGTCCTCGACCCCCATGCGTGCACCTCGAGCGTGCCCATCTGCGCGAGCCAGAGGAGGCCTTCGAGAGAACTCACGGCCATGTAATCCCTGGCCTCTCCGTCTTCGATTATCGGGACCCGCTCCACGCCCGCCGGAATGGACATCTCGGCATGTTTCTGAAAAAAACATTCCCTGTCGTAGCCCTCGGGACAGCGCACGAGCGTAAGCGGGCGGCCTTCGATGTGGCGTAGCATTTTTTCCCCCGCGAGCTCGTAATATTCGACGAGCCGTTTTTTGGTAATGCCGTCCTCGGGGTAGAAAATTTTCTCCGGGTTCGTAAGGCGTATCCGCGGGGGCTCAGTCTTTTCAGCCAGCTCTATCGTCACCTCCTTCCAGTCCTTGTCGGGACGGAGCCCCCGGAACGAGGCCTGCCGGAGTATCCTGTCGCGCGTCCATTCGCTGAACTCGACCTCGACGACGAGCTCAGGCGTCACCCAGATCACATCGCGAGCCTCAATGCCTGCCGGAGGGTTTGCGAAGGGCGGCGCAACGGCACCGAGCCCTTGTATCCCTTCGAACAGGGACTTAAGAGTCGCCTCGTCAAACCCCGTGCCTACGCGGCCGCAGTATGTGAAGGCGCCTTCATCATCGTGCGCGCCGACGAGGAGCGCGCCGAAAGACCTTTTGCCACCGGAGAGCGTATAGCCGCCGATGACGAACTCCTGTCTCAGTCTGCACTTTACCTTAAGCCACTCACGACTCCTGCCCTGCCTGTATGGAGAAGAGCGCTCCTTTGCGACGACCCCCTCGAGCGAGCTCGCGCAGGCGCGCTCGAAAAAGGCAAGCCCGTCACCCTCGAAGTGGTCGCCGAACCGTACATTCAAAAGGTCCTTCGCGTGCGCGCGCAGGAGGGCCTTAAGGAGCGATTTGCGCTCAGAAAGCGGCGCGCCCTTAAGGTCGTACCCGTTGTAGTAGGCTATATCGAAGATGATGTAAGAGAGGTCTTCGTCATGAGAGAGGCTCAAGGAGTTCTGCAGTTCGCTGAAACCGGTCGTGCCGTCGGGTTTTAGATAGACCGCCTCGCCGTCGAGCCACGCGGATTTGACTCTGAGCCTTGAGAGGGACCGGACGATAGAGGGGAACTTCCCGGTCCAGTCGTTGCCGTTCCGCGTGAAGAGCCGGACCTCCCCGTCAGTTATGCGGGAAAGCAACCTGTAGCCGTCGTACTTTATCTCGAAGAGCCAGCCGTCTTTCGAAGGAGGCGAGTCCGCAAGATACGCGAGCTCCGGAAAGAGCCTTGCAGGCATTTCCGCTTTTACGGCTTTTATCTCGTCCATCGCTTCGGAGACGACTGGCAGGGTCTCTTCAGAGGCCCAGACTCCCCGGCCCTCTGCGATTTCATCGATTGGGAGTCCGCTTAAGACGCTCAACGGAAGGTCTGCCGTTACATCAAAGTCTCTTCGCGCCTCCTCGTCCGTCTCCTTGATGAGCATCCATTCGTCTTTTTCGTCCTCCTGTTTTTTAAGGCGGACGAGCGCCCACGCGCCCTTGAGTTTCCTGCCCGCGAGGATGAACTTGAGCTCCCCTTTGCGGTATCCCTCATGCGGGTCGTTGAAAGGTATCCAGAACCCCCTGTCCCATAGGATGACCTTTCCCGCGCCGTATTCGCCTTTCGGGATCACGCCTTCGAAGACGGCGTATTCGATAGGGTGGTCTTCTACATGGATAGAGAGGCGTTTGTCCGCAGGGTCGAGCGACGGGCCCTTTGGGATAGCCCAGCTTTTGAGCGCGCCGTCGAGCTCGAGGCGCAGATCGTAGTGGAGGGCCCTTGCAGAGTGCTTCTGGACGACGAAGATACCGCCTGCCGTTTTCCCTTCGCCGCCCTTTGGCTCGGGCGTTTTTGTGAAGTCGCGTCTTTTGCGGTAGCCTCCGATGTCGCCGCCTTCATTCATCAGCCCTTTGCCGCTTTCTTCCGGGCAGGCTCACGCGCGGAGTGGGCCTCCTCGACGCTCTTCTTCAAAAGAGCCATGAGGTCTATTACCTCGCCTCGCGCCGGGAGCGCCGGTGGCGCGGCCTTTGCGGCCTCGGTCTCTCCGGCCGCTATCTTCCTTTTTATGTAGCCTTCGAGCTCTTCCCTGTATGTGTCGCGGTACTTCGACGGGTCCCAGTCAGAGGCCATGCCTGCGACGAGCTTTTCGGCCATGTCGAGCTCTTTTTCGGTGACTCCGGCGGCCTCAAGGCCCTCGGAGGGGAGGTTCAGGTCTTCGGCTCCCCTGATCTCTTCGGCATACCGGAGAAGGTCGAGCACCAGGACCTTGCCAAAGGGCATGACTACGCCTATGTATTCCTTCGTGTGTATTACGACGCGCGCGACCCCGGCCTTTCCGGTCCTCTTTAATGTCTCGAGAAGGAGCGCATAGCCTTTGACCGCCTTTTTCGTCGGCGCAAGGTAATAGGGCTTCTCGAAATAGACCGGGTGTATGCGCTTTGAGTCTACGAAGTCGATTATCTCGACGGTCTGGGTCGCCTCTGGGTTGGCGTTCTTGAAGTCCTCGTCGCTTAATACGACATAGCGCCCCTCCTCGTACTCGTAGCCCTTTACGAGGTCTGTGGAGGCCACTTCCTCGCCGGTCGTCTTGTTGAACCTCTTGTTCCCGATCGGCGAGAGGTCGCGCCTGTCGAGCAGGTTGAAGGAGATCTTCTCCTCCCTGTTCTCGGCGGTATATAGGCCGACCGGGATGTTGACGAGTCCGAAGCTTATAGAGCCTTTCCAGATGGCGTGTGGCATTGGCGGCCTTTTTAGCGCCTCTAAAAAATATTATTTTTAGAGGCGGCATTTTATTGTCTCTTAAGGGTCTGATACCCGCAACTTGCCGCGATGTGGTCCATTAATACACATCGTTCTTCGTATTATAGACATTAAACTTCCCCGTCGGCGTTATGAGGCGCTTGTCCTTGATGACCGCCTTCAACTTCCTCGTCTTGTCGTCTATGACGACTACGGCCGACTCCTTGTCCTTTGCCCGCCAGACCGAGAACCATATCTCGTCTCCGGCCTTGTTGTACTCTCCGTGCACCACCCTCATTGGGCCGGGCAGGCCAGACCACTTCCCTACTGGAATTATATCATATCCCTTGTCGAGGTGTTTTATGTCCCAGACCGCGACCGTTGAGTTGAACTTCTCATCCGGATTCAAGGGCGTGTCGACCCAGAGGTTTTGCGACTTCGGGTGCGTCTTTACGAATAGTGCGCCGCCGCCCTGGCCCTTGAGCTTCCTTACTACCTTCCACGCGTTTTCCTTGTGCTTCACGGGGTCGGTGCCGATGAGGGCTACCGTGTCGTCCCCGAGGTGGGGGGTCGCCCAGACAGGGCCATAGACGGGGTCTACGAAGTTCGCGCCCCTGCCCGGGTGCGGCTTGACGCCGACATCTATGAGGGATACGAGCTTGTCATCTTTCGTGTCCACTACCGCGATCTTGTTTGAGGTGTTCGCGGCGACAAGAAAGTACCTTCCGGTGGAATCGAGCCCGCCGTCGTGGAGGAACGGGGCGGCGTCTATAGAAGTAATCTTGAGGTTCACGAGGTCTGAGTAATCGACCATCATGATCTTGCCGGTCTCCTTGGCGCTCACGATGAACTCGGGGTGGAACTTCGAGGCTACGATTGAGGCGACCCTCGGCTCGGGGTGGTACTCCTGGGTGTCGACCGTGACGCCGCGCGTGGAGACGACCTTCAGGGGTTTCAAGGTCTCGGCCTCCATGATTACGAACTGCGGCGGCCAGTAGGAGCCCCCTATCGCGTACTTGTCCTCGTAGCCCTTATACTTGGAGGTCTCGACCGAGCGCGCTTCAAGCCCTATCTTTATCTCCGCGACATTGTCCGGGACCTCCATCCAGAGGTCGATGAGGTTCACCCTCGCGTCCCTGCCTATCACATAAAGGTATCTGCCCGAGGCCGACATGCGCGAGATGTGTACCGCGTAGCCGGTCTTCACGATGTTCACTATCTTCTTCGTGTTGCCGTCGATGAGCGCGACCTGGCCCGAGTCCCTGAGGGTAAGGGAGAAGAGGTTGTCGAGGTCGAGGTCGTTCATCTTTTTCTTTGGCCTCGCCTCGACCGGGACATTATGTCGACCTCTTCGTGCGTAAGCTCCCCGGAGGTCCCCCAGTTGGGCATGCCCGCAGGCGAGCCGTAGTTGATTATCGCTTCCAGGTTCTCTGTCCCGAGCGCTATCGTAGTCTCCGGCGTGAGCGGCTTTCCGGTCGCCCCCTTCCTCAAGACCCCGTGGCACCCGGCGCACCTCTCGAAGTATATCTGCTTGCCGCGCTCGAAATCCGCCGCGGATATCATCGGTGCCTTGGGGTTTATGTCCCTGTGCATCTCGACCTCGCCGACCGGGGACTTGCCTCCTGCCTCGTATTCGGCGGCGGGCTTACCCTCCTGGTGCTCCGGGGGCGCGGACTTTTGTCCTATGGCTATGATAGGGACAATGACGAGCGGGACCGTAAAGAGGAAGGCTAGGATGAAGACGGCGCGGGCGTATCTCAAGGGGCCTCCTTGGCATGCGAATACGGGGTATGCGGCAGTCAGCGGTTTATCCGAAAAAGGGCCAAAGGGCTGGCTTTCAGGAGTCAAAGACGCCTTTGATCTCGCACCTTTAAGGATAACTCTAAACCGGAATTCGCACCTGTCAAGCATCGTTCCCCCTCTGAATCCCTTGAAATCGCCCGAAAAAGGCCCGCGCTTGCAAAAAAGCCGGGAGTAATGCGATTATAACTTCCCTGTCACATTACCTTAACAATCCTTGTTTAGAATGGGCTCAAATAAAACGAGGAGAAAAAAGAATGAACTGTCCGTATCTTGAAAAGGGAAAGGTCGAGATGTGCGCCGCCTCGATCACGCTGCTTGCGCCGTCCGTCGAGGAGACCGAGGAATACTGCTCAACCGAGGAGCACTACAGGTGCCCGATGCTCTTGAGCCATGTCCTCCGGTCAGGAACAGCGAGCGAATACCGCAACTGACAAGTTTTCAAAATAGATATTCAAACAAATAAGAAGGAGAAGGAAAAGGATGAAGAGAAAGATCTTTGCGGCGGTGTTGTTGTCGGGAGTAGTGCTGAGCGGACCTGCTTTTGCCGAAGGGTTCATGTTCGGCGACGAGACAAAGGGAATAACGCTTACGAGCAACGAATCGGACCTGAACATCAGGGTAAGGCTCCAGCCGAGGTTCGACTTCGGCGACCTCGTAAAATCAGAGGACGGAAGGTCCTACGAGAGCGAGTCCGACCTTTACTTGAGAAGGGTCCGACTCGAGATGGGCGGGCACCTCCTTACGAAGACGATAAAGTACAACCTGACGCTCTCTGCCGACAAGTGGGAACAGACCGGACATACTGACGAGGTCTCCCTCCTCTACGGGTATGTCGAGTGGGACGCCGACGAGGCGTACTCTTTCCTGGTCGGCAAATACAAGCTCCCGTACTCGAGGGTCTCTCTCACCTCGTCCTCCAAACAGCTCCTTATAGACAGGCCCGCCTCTACCGAGGCGGCGAAGAAGGTCTTCGGCGAGACAGACGCATATTACCAGCCGAAAGCGGCGGTCTTCGGAAAGGCGCTCGAAGGGGTAGTCGCGTATGAAGTCGCCGTAGCCGACGGCTGGCAGAACGGCGAGGATATACACACAGACAGGACGGTCTTTACCTCTTCCCCCCTCTATGTTGCGAGGGTCGAGCTCTCCCCGCCGGGCTGGGTCGAAAAATCCAAGAGCGACGCGCACCTCGGCAAGGGCCAGCACCTGACCGTCGGGCTGAACCTCGCCAACCAGTCCTCGATCGAATACGCTGAGAACGGGTACGAGGAAGATAGATCCCTCTGGGGCTTCGATGTCTCGGGACACTATAACAACATCACCGCGCAGGCCGAGTACAACGCTTGGGAGGTAGATTCGACGGACCCTTCCATCGGTACATCAAAGCCGAGGGGCTGGTATGCGCAGGCGGGTTACCTGGTCGATGGCCTCAACATAGAGCCTGTGGCGAGATACGAGGTCTACGATCAAAACTCCGAGGCCGATAACAAGGAAGAGCGGAACACCACCTTCGGCGTCAACTGGTACGGCAAGGGGCACAGCCTCAAGGTCGGGGCCAACTGGGTCCACACCGACTATGACTCCGCGGCAAAGGGCGCGCTCGCGGACGCGGACTCAAAGGACGTCTATCAGGTCCAGGCCCAGATGTACTTCTAGCAGGCTGCTCAAAAAGTCCATCTGCTTTGTTGTCCGCGTCGCTCGTCGTTGCGACGTACATACTAAAGTACGCCTCGCTCCTCGACGCCTCGCAGCTGGAGCTTTTTGAGCAGCCTGATAACCGAAATGTCCACGGATTTACGGGGAGCCGCTGACCTCCCCGTAAATACCCCGAAACAAAAATCGGGGTTCTTCATCCTGCCGGGGCGGGGTAAAACCCGCCCCACCTTTACTTAATTCCGAAACGATTCACAAAACAAAGGAGATGAAATGAGAAAGATATTGCTTGCTCTTTCTATCGCTACACTTGCGCTCTCGGCGGGTTCCGCCTCTGCCGGGACGCTCATTAACGGCGCGGGCGCGACATTCCCGTACCCGCTCTATTCGAAGTGGGCCTACGAGTACGCCAAAAAAACGGGTATGAACATGAACTACCAGTCTATCGGGAGCGGAGGCGGCATAAAGCAGATAAAGGCCAAGACCGTCGACTTCGGGGCCTCTGACGCGCCTCTCTTTACCAAGGACCTGGACGAGGCAGGCCTTTCGCAGTTCCCGGCGGCGATAGGCGGTGTCGTGCCTGTCGTCAACCTCAAGGGCGTAAAGCCCGGGCAGATAAAGCTTACGCCCGAGGTGCTTGCGGATATATACCTCGGCAAGATCACGAAGTGGAACGATAAAAAGCTTGTTGAGATCAACCCCGGCGTCGAGTTCCCCGACGACTCCATCACCGTCGTCCACCGCTCCGACGGCAGCGGCACGACATGGATATTCACCAACTACCTCGACAAGGTAAGCAGGGAGTGGCATGACAAGGCCGGGTTCGGCACCGCAGTCAACTGGCCCGCCGGTGTCGGCGGCAAGGGCAACGAGGGTGTGGCCACTTATGTGAAGAGGATAAAGAACACCATAGGCTATGTCGAGTACGCCTACGCGCTCCAGAACAAGCTCACGCACGCGAGGATGCAGAACAAGGAAAAGGCCTTTGTCGAGCCGTCGATAGAGTCCTTCATGTCCGCGGCCTCGGGCGCGGACTGGAAGAACACTCCGGGATACGCGGTGGTCCTTACCGACCAGCCCGGAAAGAACTCCTGGCCCATAGCAGGCGCGACCTTCATACTCGTTCACAAGAATGCAACGAAGTGCGAGAACACCATGGCCGTGCTCGAGTTCTTCGACTGGGCGTACGAGAACGGCTCAGAGATGGCGAAGGCCCTCGACTATGTGCCCATCCCCAAATCCGTTTATCAGGTGATGGAAGATAGCTGGGCAACGAACATAAACTGCAACGGCGCCCCCCTTTGGAAAAAATAGCAGGTTAGACGCATAAGATCTTCATCCGGGCCGCCCCGTTCCACGGGGCGGCCTTTTTTTCAATTCAAAACGACCCCCAGACTTAACACGCCCGTAACACTCCCTTAACAGTACTGCTTTAGAATCCCGTCATAGACATATGAAGCAGAAGATACTCGCGGTAGACGACGAAATAGACATCCTTAACCTCCTCAGGTACAACCTCGTGAACGCCGGGTTTGCGTTCATCCCGGCCGAGGACGGGCCCGAGGCGCTCGAGCTCGCCAAGACCCTGCCTGACCTCATACTCCTCGACCTCATGCTCCCGAACATGGAAGGCAACGAAGTGCTGAGGAGGCTCAAGGCCGACCCGGATACGCGCCGCATACCGGTCATCATGCTTACCGCCAAAGGCGAGGAGATAGACAGGGTCATAGGGCTCGAGCTCGGAGCCGACGACTACATCGTGAAGCCCTTCAGCCCGAGAGAGCTTGTCCTCCGGATAAAGGCGGTCCTCAGGAAAGGCGTGCCTGCCGAGGACTCGAAGGTCATTAAGGCAGGGCCGGTCTCGATCGACACGGAGCGGTTTCAGGTATTTGTGGACGGGAAAGAGGCGGAGCTGACGGCCGCGGAGTTCAGGATACTCCTTGCGCTTGTCCGGTCAAAGGGCAGGCCTCTCGGCAGGGAGACGCTCCTCTTGAGGATAGGCTCCGAGGAAGGGGCGTCCGGGGCGAGGACCATAGACACCCATGTAAGGAGGATAAGGGAGAAGCTCGGCCCGCACGAAGGCCTTATCGAGACTATCAGAGGATACGGCTACAGGTTCAGGGAGACCGAAGAAGCCCAGTAGGCTCGCGGCCCCCCCTATATTACCGCCTCTTCGCCGTAATTGTAACACCTGAGCACCGTGCACCTTTCGAACTCTTCGCTCAAGCATATGTGTATGTCGGCCCCTGCGGACTCCCTGATGAAGGCGTCCTGGCCAGACGGGCAAATTCGTCTCGGGCGGGTGTGCCTCTGGTTGCCTTAAGCGACCCGATTTGACTTTGGCCCCGCGCCCAGCGGTCCTCTATCCTGCAACGGGCGCCTTCCGTCGTGCCCTGAAGGTAAGGGCATGCGTTTTCCAGTCCGAGCATAATCTCCTCCCATTTAAAAAATCGTTGAGAGGATTCTACCCGACGCATGTCAATCACAGGTTACGGGAGTGTTATATTGCGGATAATCGGGCTCAGTAAGCGGCAGGACTGAAAGACCTGCGCAGACGGAGCGCGGCGTTTACAAGCGCCATGAGGACCGGGACCTCAACGAGCGGGCCGATGACGGCCGCGAAGGCCTCGGCAGAGCCTATGCCGAATGTGGCGATGGCCACGGCTATGGCGAGCTCGAAGTTGTTTGAGGCCGCGGTAAAGGCGACTGACGCCGTCTTTTCATAGTCCGCTCCGGCCCTTTTCGCCATCCAGAAGCTTACGAAGAACATGACGATGAAATAGATAAGGAGCGGGGCCGCTACGCGCGCGACGTCAAGGGGTAGCATCAATATCTGCCCGCCCTTCAGGCTGAACATGACGGCGATTGTAAAGAGGAGCGAGGCGAGGGTGATTGGTGAGATCGACGGCACGAACCTCTTTTCATACCATTCTGCCCCGCGCGCCCTGATGAGTAAGAATCTCGTGAGCATCCCGCCGAAGAACGGTATTCCCAAATAGACGAGGACGCTTTCGGCTATATCGATGACGGTGACGCTCACGGCCGCGGACTCGGCCCCGAATACCGGCGGCAGTATCGTCACGAAGAACCACGCATAGAGGCTGTAGAAGAGGACCTGGAAGACGCTGTTGAAGGCGACGAGCCCGGCGGCGTACTCGGCGTCCCCGCAAGCGAGCCCGTTCCAGACGATGACCATGGCGATACAACGCGCGATACCGACGAGTATGAGGCCCGTCATGTAGCCGGGGTAGCCTTTCAGGAACACAATGGCGAGAAGGAACATGAGAATGGGCCCTATGGCCCAGTTCTGGACGAGGGAGACGGCGAGGATCCTTGAATCCCTGAATACCCTGCCGAGCTCCTCATATCGCACGCGAGCGAGCGGCGGGTACATCATGAGTATGAGCCCGACGGCTATCGGTATGTTCGTGGTCCCGGCGCTCAGGGAGTTTATGCCTGTAGCCACACCCGGCGCACCCCAGCCGATGAGGACACCCGCGAACATCGCAAGCACTATCCAGAGGGTCAGGAACCTGTCGAGGAAAGACGAACTCCCTTATCTCGTCCCGGACCCTCCTGTAGTGCGCAAGCGCCTCCTCGCGCGTCTTTGCGCCCTCTGCAAGGCGCGGGGGGTCGTCGAACGGGGCGTGGATCTTTCTTTTCGCGCCAGGGAAGACCGGGCAGTTCTCGTCCGCCGCCGAACAGACCGTGATGACGAGGTCGAAAGAGACCGCGCTTAACTCGTCCACGGACTTTGAGCGATAGCCGGAGATGTCGACCCCCGCCTCTGCCATAGCAACGATCGCCAGCGGGTCGAGCCCCTTGGGGGCTGTTCCCGCTGAATACGGCAGGACGGCCTCTGAAAGAAGCCTTTGCGCCCATGCTTCAGCCATCTGGCTCCTGCAGGAGTTGCCGGTGCAAAGGAATAGCGCCCTTATCTTTTTATCTGAGCCCTGCAAAGGGCCTCCTTTGATACGCGGGTGATCTTTTTAAGGGCCTTCGAGTCCTCGATGATGGATTTATCGCCTGATAGCGCCGCCCGCGCCCACTTAAGCGCGTCTTGCGCCTTTTTCGAAGAGCCCTTGCCGGAGAGCCTGTAGTAGACCCAGCGGGTGTCTTTCCGGGAACGGATAAGGCCGGACCCGCTCAGGATATGGAGATGCTTCGATACCGTGGAAGGCGCGAGCTTCAGGAGCTCCACGACCTGGCATACGCAGAGCTCGCCCCCCGAGAGCGCCGCTATTATCCGGAGCCTCGTCCTGTCGGAGAGGGCCTTGGTTATGAGGAGCGTTTCGTCCATATCCAGTATTATAATTCGCCAAATGACGAAATGTCAATTTAAAAACGAGCGGCCTTTTTATTTCAGGTGTGTGCAGACAGGGCAGGTGCGCGCAGTCTGGCTTGCGCGGGGCGCGAAAGGTCGGGGATGTGGAAGGGAGGGTTTCGTTTCGGAGACTTTCGTGGCTATCTCGCGAAGACCCCGAAGGCTATGAAGGCCCCTATGGCCGCGTGTATGACGAACTCCGTTAAGGCGTCGATCCATCTCTCCATTTTTCCTCCTTACATGCCGCGCTATGCGGCGTCTGCGCCGTCCAGCAGGCCATGGACCTTCTGGAAGAGCTCGTTAAGAGAGAGCTTCGAGACATAGCCGTCGGCCCCGGCCTCAAGCCCGGAATCTATGTCGCCGGGAGCGTACTTGGCGCTGAACAGGAGTACCGGGCGGCCTTTGTCCATAGCCTTCAACTCCCGGCAAAGGTCCCAGCCGTTCATCCCCGGGAGCATGAGGTCGAGTATGACGAGGTCCGGTGAGAAAGAGGCCGCTTTTTTCAGTCCCTCGATCCCGTCGAGCGCGCCTTCGGTCAGAAACCCCTTCCTCGTCAAGTTTATGTCGATGAGCGAGACGAGGTCTATGTCGTCTTCGACTATCAGTATCCGTTTTTTTTTTCATCTGTTCTCTCCCTGTTTTTGATGGTCTGATTATGACGCGCCTGTGTGAAAGGGCTGTTACGGTGAGGTTAAAGTTCGGGGAAAGGTGTTTTTAGGGGTGCGAGCCCCGCTGGCAATAAAAACTCAATGGAAGGGAGATAAGGCAGATAACTACCACGCGGTCTTCTCCGGGGCAGTTCATTCCGGTTTTACCCAAAAAAAAAGCCCCCGTTTTCACGGGGGCTTTTTTCGGCTATCCTTTTCCGGTATTACCGGGGGATTACGTTTATCGCCTTTGAGCCTTTCGCGTCCTTGGTCTCTTCGAACTCGACCTCCTGGCCCTCCCTCAGGGTCTTGAAACCATCACCCTGTATGGAAGAGTAGTGGACAAAAAGGTCATCACCGGACTCACGCTCGATGAACCCGAAACCCTTGGATTCATTGAACCACTTTACTGTGCCCTTTGCCATTTGCTTAGGACCTCCTTTCTGCAAAATTCATAAGTCTTTGAGGTCCATCCGCAAATTGCTTTCCAGAAAGATACCTGCAACACTTATTCATACAACTATACATGAGACGCGAATGGATGTCAATCATTATTTAAATCGGCCGTTGGAAGGGGGGCCGGATTGACAAAGCCCTGACGTACTATAGACTCAAAATAGCCGCCCCCCTGCCGATTACCCGAAAAAAATGGAGCATATGGATGCCCCGTTTATCTCTCACGAAAAAAGTCCTCGGCGTATTCCTCGCCATCCTGCTCCCGATCCTTCTCACCATATATATCGTATTTCACAAGAACCGCATCGAATTAAAAGACCTGCTCATCGATCAGTTGCAACAGATAACCGATGAGCGCGAGGCGTACATTTTTATGTACCTGGAGATGAACAAGAGCAGGATGCTGGACTTCTCGAGCGACGACTTCATAGTGCGCACGATAGAAGAGGCTGGAACGGACAAAAAAAGAGCCGCCAGGATCCTTGACGAATATCTGACCAGGTACAAGCTCCCGCTTCTTCGCTCAATGTACCGCTTGAACGTCATAGCCGCAATGGACGGGCGCATCATCGCCTCGACCCGCCCGGGGTACGAAGGCAGGGACTTGTCCAATGAAGAGTATTTCAAGAACGGGCTTCAGGGAATCTCTGTTACGGAGGTCACTTCCGGCAACGTCCCCGAGGTCGTCGTATCAGCCCCTGTCTACAGCAGACGCGGCCACGGCAGGGTCATCGGCGTCATAGCAGGGTTTACGGAGCTCTCCAAATTTGGAGAGTTTTTCAGCGGGGAGTATATAAAAAGGCTGGGGGCGCTCACATGGAACCCGCCTTTTAAGAGATGGAAGACATTCGAGATCTACCTCGTCAACAGGGACAAGCTCATGCTTACGGAATCCCATTTCATCAAAGAGGCGGTCCTGAGGCAGAAAGTGGACACGCCTCCCGTGAGGGCGTGCGTGGAGAAGGGAACGGAATTCACGGGGGTCTACGCCGATTACAGGGGCGTGGAGGTCGTCGGGGCCTCCATGTGCATTCCTTCCTTCGGATGGACGCTCGTTGTAGAGGTGGACGAGAGGGAGGTCTTTGAGCCGGTAATATGGAATGAGCGCTACGCCGTAGCCCTTGTCCTTGTGGTGACCGGGTTCATGACCATCCTTGTGGTCTACTTCGTAAGGCGCATAGTCGGGCAGGTGACAGCCATCGCGGGCGCGGCCGGGGAGCTCGCAAAAGGCAATTACGAAACAAGGGTGACGGCAAGGAGCCGGGACGAGATCGGTTCTCTCGCGGAGTCCTTCAACGCCATGGCCTCGAAAATAATGGAGAGGACCGACGAACTCGCCGAAAGCGAGGAGAGGCTCCGGTCCATACTCGACAGCACGGCGAATATCATTTATATAAAGGACCTTGAGGGAAGACATATATTCGTGAACAGCGCCTTTAAGAGCGCGCTCAAGATGGGGCGCAACGAGGTGTACGGAAAGACCGTCTTCGAACTGTTCCCCGAGGATATGGCGAGGGTCTTCCACGAAAACGACATGACGGCGCTCGCATCCGACAGGCCGCTGGAGTTCGAGGAGGATGTGCGCCTAAACGGGACGGAGATCGTCGTCCTCTCCGTAAAGTTCGCGCTCAAGGACACGCAGGGAAAAAAATACGCGGTCTGCGGCGTCTCCACCGATATTAGCCAGCTTAAGAAAACCGAGGAGACGCTCAGAAGGAGCGAACGGATGCTCTCCGAGGCCCAGAGGATAGCCCGCCTGGGCAACTGGCACTGGGACATAGTGAAAAACGAACTGCGCTGGTCGGACGAGATATACAGGATATTCGGGGTGGGGCCAAGGGACTTCAGGGCCACATACGAGGCGTTTTTAGGCTATGTCCATCCGGAAGACAGGGGGTTCGTGGAAAGATCGGTCGACGAGGCCGTATACAGGAAAAAAAGCTACTCCATAGACCATAGGATAGTCCTTCCGAACGGAGTTGAAAAGATGGTCCACGAGCAGGGGGAAGTCTTATTTGATCCGGAAGGCAACCCCTTAAGCATGACGGGCACGGTCCAGGACATAACCGAGAGAAAGAGGGCGGAGGAAGAGCTTAGGAAGCTCACCGTGGAGCTCGAGAAAAGGGTCGAGGAGAGGACCTCGGAATTAAAGAAGACCGCCGACGAGCTCGCCTCGGCGAACAGGGAGATAGAGACCTTCACGTATTCCGTCGCGCACGATCTGCGCTCGCCGCTCCGGCTAATCGACGGGTTCAGCCAGCTGCTTCTCCGGAAGCAGAAAGACAGGCTCGACCCCGGCGGGAGGGACCAGCTCGAGCGCATAAGGGCGGCGGTCAGCCGCATGGGCCAGCTCATAGACGACCTCCTTAACCTCTACCATGTCGTCCGCGCGGAGCTCAATCTGGAGGAGGTAGACTTAAGCGCCATGGCCCGGTCGATCATAATCGACCTTGAGAAGGCGGCCCCCGAAAGGGTAGTCCGGGCGACGGTCGAGGACAGCCTCCTCGCTTACGGGGACGAAAGGCTCTTAAGGATGGTCCTTGAGAACCTCATCGGCAACGCCTGGAAGTACTCGTCAAAGAGGAAGATCGCCGAGATAGCCTTCGGCTCGGAAAAAAAGGGCGCGGTATTTTTCGTACACGACAACGGGGTCGGGTTCAGTATGGAATCCGCCGAGGAGATATTCGAGCCGTTCCACAGGCTGCACTCCGCCGACGAGTTCCCCGGCACCGGCGTCGGCCTTGCCACGGTCCGGCGCATCATCCAGCGCCACAACGGCAGGGTCTGGGCCGAGTCGAGGCCCAACGAAGGCTCGACATTTTACTTTACGCTCGGAGGGGCATAAAACGTCCCTCGGGACGCGAGCGCCTTTGCAAAAATAATCCCTTACTTTTAAGATAGTTGTATGGTCCTGTGTCGGGAAATGACAAGTCCTTAATGCGGCTGTCCCGGAAGGTTTGAGGACGAAGGTCCGATCCACGGACAAAAGAGCGCAGAGGTCCGGCAGGCTGACAACCATTTTTTTGTGAAGATGATATAATTCCCTTAGATAAGAAGCAGTTTCACGAAGAACACTGCTACCGGCCCATACCCCCTGAGTCGTCTTACACATCTTTGAAACCTCTCCAGCAGAGAAGGTCGATGCCTTCTATCATCATCTATCCCATGTCACCACCTGTGGCCTGATATGTCTTCCTCCGTTTTCGTCCAACTTCAGCATCAAGGGATGCC
The DNA here is from genome assembly GCA_016182655.1 of Deltaproteobacteria bacterium. Classification (GTDB taxonomy): domain Bacteria; phylum Desulfobacterota; class GWC2-55-46; order GWC2-55-46; family GWC2-55-46; genus GWB2-55-19. The sequence continues at coordinate 16,951 of JACPGB010000011.1, read as the reverse complement.
GTTGCCCCGCAGGTATGCGCGAACGGGAAGGGCCGAAGTCGAGCCGGGCAAGTGGTGCGAAGCGAGGCAGAAGAACAGAAATAAGAACACAGGAGGCAGGGTCCATGAAAATAAAGAAATATCCGCAACGACCGGAAACGGAGCTGTTCCGAGTTCCGCTAAGGGCCGCAGGGGGTGCACTCCTGGCGCAGCTCCTCGCGTTTACAGGGCCCGCGTACGCGCACGAGGGCGTCCCCGTCGACTACCTGCTGCCCCACGCGCATGGGATATGCCTGGGATGGCAATCTCTCCTGATGTGGACGCATGTCGTGTCAGATTCGGTGACTGCCATTTCCTACTATTCGATCCCGTTTGCTCTTCTGGTCTTCATCCGGAAACGGACCGATCTGCAGTTCCGCTGGATGTTCGTGCTCTTCGGCATATTCATCATGGCCTGCGGAGCCACGCATTTCATGAGCGTGTGGACGCTATGGGACCCGGCCTATCTGGCCTCGGGGATAGTCAAGGCCGTCACAGCCGTCTCGTCGGGCATAACGACAGTCGTCCTCTGGATGCTTATCCCCAAGGCCCTGGCGCTGCCTGGCCCCGCGCAGTGGGAGGCCGTGAACAGGGACCTGCGCACCGAGATCTCTGAACGCCGGGAAGCCGAGGAGGAGGTGCGGCGCCTGAACTCTGAACTGGAGCTCAAAGTGGAGGAGAGGACAAGACAACTCCAGGACGCCCATGACGAGCTGGTGCGGAAGGAAAAGCTGGCCGTGATCGGACAGCTCGCCGGGAGCGTAGGGCACGAGATAAGGAACCCTCTCGGCGTGATGAGCAACGCGGTCTATTATTTGAAAACGGTCCTGACGGGGGCGGACGAAACCACGAAAGAATACCTTGACATAATCAAGAAGGAGATAGAGAACTCGCAGAGGATCATCACCGACCTCCTTGATTTTGCCAGGACAAAGACCCCGCAATTGCAGCCGGTAGCCGTTCGCGGCCTGGTGGAGCAGAGTCTCGGCGCGTGCGCCGTCCCGCATAATATCGCAGTCTCCATCGACGTCCCCGAGACCCTTCCGAGGATAAAGGCCGATCCCATGCAGATGGGACAGGTGATCGTCAACCTTATCACCAACGCCGTCCAGGCAATGCCGAAGGGCGGGAGTATCACGGTCAGCGGGGCGGAAGACGCGAGCGCGGGGGCGGTGAGGATAGGTGTTGCGGACACCGGAGAAGGGATCTCCCGCGAGAATATGAGGAGGCTCTTCCAGCCTCTTTTTACCACCAAGCCGCGCGGCATAGGGCTCGGGCTTGTCATCTGTAAAAACCTCGTGGAGGCGAGCGGAGGAAAGATCGAGGTTGAAAGCGAGCCGGGGACCGGAACGACCTTTACGGCGATACTGCCCGTTGAGAGGAGACTATGACGAAAGAAAAAATAAAAGTCCTTGTGGTGGACGACGACAGGAGGATGGTCAAGACCGTCTGCGATATCCTGACTGTGAAGGGATACCTTGCAATAGGGGCCTTCAGCGGCGAGGAAGCCGTGGAGAAGGTGAGGGAAGAAAGGCCGGACTGCGTGCTGATGGACGTCAAGATGCCCGGGCTAAGCGGCATCGAGGCCGTGAAGGCGGTAAAAAAGCTCGCGCCTGACACCCCGGTGGTGATGATGAGCGCATACGCGACCGATGAGCAGGCGGAGGAGGCGAAGCGGCAGGGGGCGTATGCGGTCCTCACCAAGCCGGTCGACCTTCAGCAGGTCCTCTCCTTCTTCTCTCTCCTCCGGAAGGAGGAGAGCGTACTTGTGGTGGACGACGATCTGAACTTCAGCCTGACCCTGAAGGACATCCTTGAGGCGAGGGGTTACCGCGTGGAGACGGAGTCCGACCCGGACAAGGTGCTGGAACGCATGGATACGAGCTACAAGTTGACCGTCCTTCTGGACTTGAGGCTGGGCAGCGTGGACGGGCTGGACGTCATGAAGAAGATCCGGCGGAGATACCCGACGAAGCCTGTGGTCCTCATCACCGGCTATAAGGAAGGCATGGGGGCGTCCATCGAACAGGGCCTTCAGATAGGCGCCTATGCCTGTTTCTACAAGCCGATGGACATAGAAAAGCTTTTGGGCACCATCGGGGAGATCAGCCGCGGGAAGCTCCGTGCCGTCCTCGGCGAGCCGTTCCAGCCTGGAGAAAAGCAGGGAGGTTGAAGCATGGACGCGCCTCGGATCCTTATCATAGACGACGACCCGGGCTTAAGAAAGACCCTTTCCGACATCCTCAGGGTCAAGGGGTATGATATCTCCGTTGCGGAGACCGGCGGCGAGGGGTCTGACCTCATGGAACGCCGCCGCTTCAACGTGGCCCTCATCGACCTCGGGCTTCCGGACATACCGGGGCTCGCGGTCCTTGAGCGGATAAAGACCGCTCGACCATACACGGAGGTCATCATACTGACGGGGCAGGCAACCCTCGATTCCGCGGTTTCGGCCACCAACAAGGGCGCTTTCTCCTACATGATAAAGCCGTACGATATCGACCAGCTCCTCCTCCAGATCAGGCGCGCGATAGAAAAGCAGACGGCGGAAGAAAAGATCGCGGCGCACGGCAGGGAGCTCCAAAAGATGAACGCCGAGTTGAAGGCCCTCTTCAGCGTGTCGAACGCCCTCAGCAGGTCGCTCGATATGAACGAGTTCCTGCCCGGCGTGCTCCGCGCAATGGTCGAGACGGAGATATTTCCGTTCGAGATAAGGGCGGCCCTCTTTCTCGCTGAAGGCGGAAAGATGCGGCTTGCAGCCTCAGCCGGTCTTTCCGTGCCGGAACTGGACCCCTGCGCCGAGGTCGAATCGGACGGATGTCTTTGCGGCATGTCGCTGACAAAAGGAGAGGTCCTCATTTCAATGAATTCCGCGGAAGACCAGAGGCATGCCGTGTGTCGAAAGGATGGCGCAACGCACGGGCATGTCGTCGTACCCCTCAAGACCGCCGACAAGGTCGTGGGCCTCATGAACTTCTACGTCAAGCCGGAGACCGAGATAAATGAGGACCAGATCAAGCTCCTTACGGCGATAGGAAGCCAGATAGGCATCGCGGTAAACAACGCGAAGCTGTACGAGGAGACAAGGAATTCTTCGCTCCATGACCCGCTCACGGGCCTTGCCAACAGGAGGTTCCTTCACATCCAATTCGATAAATGCATCGAGTTGGCCAAAAGAAACGATAGAATGTTTTCGGTAATAATGGCGGATATCGACAATTTCAAGAGATATAACGACACACACGGGCACATCGAAGGCGACAAGGCGCTGGCAAGGGTCGCCGGCGTGATCTCAAAGGCGGCGAGAAAGGCGGATTACATCTTCAGATACGGGGGGGAAGAGTTCTTCGTCATCCTCCTCGATACTGATTCCGCGATGGCCGGAGTCGTGGCAGAGAGGATAAGAAAGACCGTGGAGGCAGAGGCGGGGGTCACCATAAGCCTCGGCGTGGCCTCTTACAAAAAAAGCATGGAGACCATGGAAGCCGTGACCAACGTAGCCGACGCCGCCCTCTACCAGGCCAAGCAGAAAGGCAGGAACAGGGTGGAGATAAGCGGGGTGTGATGTGGTCAGGAACACAGTGCCCTTAATATGACGTGAGCCGATAGTTGAGCCGTTCCATGCGACTTTCAATCGTGGGTTACCAGGCGCCGGGGTGGGGATCGCGACCGTCCGCAGGATCATCCAGCGCCACAACGGCAGGGTCTGGGCCGAGTCGAGGCCCAACGAAGGCTCGACGTTTTATTTTACGCTCGGAGGGGAGGGCCATGGTCCGTGAGACATATCTGAGAAGCCCTGACTGAAAAAGCCGTTAAAAGATGCAGGCCTTCAGTGCCTGTGAAAGTGGTGGAGGTCCGGCACATGGGCGTGGCTGTGCGTGAGCTCGGCGTGGATGTGCATGTGGCTGTGGGGCTCTGTTGAGCCCCCTTCGTGTCCGTGGCCGTGGTGCTTGTCGTGGGTATGAGCGTGGTCGTGGCAGAGCCCGGCATGGGTGTGCTCGTGATCGTGGTTCTCCTTCAGTATCAGCCAGAGCCCGGTAAGCATCAGGACCGAGGCCGCGATTATCTGCGGCGTCATCCGCTCTCCGAGAAGGGTTATCGAGACCGCCACCCCGATAAACGGGGCGGCCCCGAAGTATGTGCTCGTCCTCGATGTCCCGAGGTTTCTAAGGGCGTAGATGAAAAGCACAAGGGAGGCCCCGTACGATAGCGCCCCCAATACCAGGGAACCGGCAAGCGATGGGAGCGCGGGCAGCGTAGAGCCAGCGGCAAAAGCCACGGCGAGGTTGGTGACCCCGGCGGCAAGACCCTTTAGTCTCGAAATCACATACGGGTCCCTGTGTGACAATTCCCTGGTGAGATTGTTGTCGATTGCCCACATGAGGGCCGAGGCCAGGACCAATAGCGCCCCGTACCTGACCTGCCACCCGCCTGACCCGGGCGCGTATGTGAGGAGGGTGCCTGCGGCGAGCATTACCGCCGCTGAAGCCCAAATGTTTCTTCCGACATGCTCGCGGAAGATCAGGGCGGCGAGCAGAACCGTCAAGACCCCTTCCATATTCAGGAGCAGCGAAGCCGCCGATGCCTCGGTGGCGTCAAGCCCGAAGAGCAGAAAGAGCGGGGCGGCCACCCCTCCGGCGAGTATGGAGCCAGCGAGATAAAAATAATCCCTGCCCCTCAAGGACGCCTCGCTTGAGCTCGAGGACGAAGAAGCCCTGCGAAGCATCGATACAAGGGTGAGGCCCGCGAAGCTCCCCAGATACAAGAGCCCTGCAAGCATCAACGGGGAGACGGAGCCCAGCAGGAGCTTTGAGAACGGGGCGCTTATCCCGAAGAAGAAGGCGGCCCCGAGCGCGGCGGCCAGACCGCCCCTCTTGGATGCGCGATGTTCGTGATCAAGTGTTTGTGCCACGGTAAATATTTTGCTTTAGAGCCGGAGATAAGTCAATGTGGTTGTTGGGGGAAGGCGGTGGTCAGGAGAATCAAATTGTTATCTTAATATCTTGTATTTTCTCATTTGCCCCAGCCGGGCGCGCCATTGCTACATAAGAAAATCCCGGACAGAATACCCGGTCTGTGCAGGCAGAATGGAAACCCGGTTTAGTCTGGGTGTTCAAATCTGGCTCCAGGGAGGGATTCGAACCCCCGGCCCAGGTGGTTAACAGGGTCAAACGGCTGGGGTGAACTCCGTAAAAATTCTTGAGAGGAGCTACGAGAATTTCAGATTTTATTAGACAGTTTATCTATTTCTCGCCAAGATAAAACCTCAACCCCTGATCGTTTTTGCCCCTCATTGCCTCCATATATTACATAGGGGTGCGTTGCCGCTGCATTTGCAATGGAGAGCCACTTATTAAGTCCGGCAAAATAGTCTGTTGTAACTGTCTGGCCTGATTTTATCTCCACAGGCATGAGGGTATTTGCCTCCTCAATTAGCATATCGACTTCATTTCCCGTGCTATCCCTCCAGAAGTAAAGATTTGAAAACAAGCCCCTGTTATATCTGCCCTTCAAAAATTCACTGATAACCAGATTTTCAAACAGGGGGCCGCGCATGGCATGTATCGACATCTGTTTTGGATCCGTAATGCCCAAAAGCCATGCCGCCAGTCCGGTATCATGAAAATACAGCTTAGGCGTTTTTATAAGCCTCTTACCAAAATTCCTATGGTGTGGATTGAGTTGGAATATAATATAGCTTGCCTCCAGCACCGATAGCCATGCCCTTGCGGTGTTGTGCGTTATACCACAATCATTTGCGAGCCCGGACAGGTTTAGCATCTGCCCTGTTCTGGCGGCACACATGCGTACAAATTTCTGGAACGTGCTCAGATCTCTCACATTGACCATTTGTCGGACATCACGCTCGATATATGTAAAGGCATAATTTGCGTACCAGCTTGAGGGGGACAATTTTCTGTCATAAACAGGTGGGTAGAGTCCCTTTAAAAGGATATCATCTACGCTTTTTGGCAGAATCCCATTGCTTTTAAGTTCGCAAAGGGAAAATGGAAGCAGCTGTAGGAACCCCACGCGGCCTGCCAGCGACTGTGTAATGCTGGAAATGAGACCAAACTGCTGGGAGCCGGTTAAAATAAAAAAACCAGGCCTGCGGGAATTATCGACTATGCTTTGTATGTAGGAAAATAAGGACGGGCAGCGCTGAACTTCATCCAATATCGCTCCATCGGGATATTGGGCCAGGAAGCCACGAGGATCCTCATTTGCAAACTCCATCCTATCCGGCTCTTCCAGCGATACATAAGGTTTGTGCTTGAATACAGCCCTTGCAAGGGTGGTTTTTCCAGACTGCCTTGGCCCTGTTATGGTTATTACAGGATATCCCTTTGACAATTTTTTGAGTATTGTAGTGGCGCTACGGTTAATCATATAAAATATGGTAGCTTACTTTTTACAAATTGTCAATTAAACGCTCAATTTGTAAAAAAGTCCAAAAAACAATATAAAGGGCCTGAAGAACTGCAATTAGAAAAAACAAGAGAGATAGTTTCAGCGCACAGCAAAAGAGTGTCTTTAACAAATTGAGAATTTGATTTCTAATTTGCGGGATGGAGTCGAGGTTTTGGACCGCGCGGTCACAATTTGGTCACAGTCCAAAGAAAAAGGGGCAGCCCAAAATGAGCTAACCCCTTGAATTTCTTGGCTCCCAGGGAGGGATTCGAACCCCCGACCCGGTGGTTAACAGCCACCTGCTCTGCCGGCTGAGCTACCTGGGAATTAAAGACCAGTATATTAATATTTCCGCTCGATTCAAGTCAAGGGTTTTCATAAGATCCGGGCCTCAAAAGGCCTTGTTTGACAATCGCCTTAAGCCCGTAAGGCGCCTCCCGCCCCTTTTTACCTTTTTTCACCTCCATCCCTATGCTATAATTTCGTGTTAAAACTTGCATGTTTAACAAAACCAATGCCAGCAATCCCTGATAAGCAATATTCGCTGAACGACGCCGTCCGCGAGCTCGCGAGGCTCAAAAAAGGCGAGAGGTTCAAGCTCACCGGCCTCCACGGCGCCTCAAAGGCCTTTCTTATCGCATCCGCGTTCAAGAGACTGGAGAGGCCCGTCTTCGCTATCGTGGCCGGGGAGGAGTCTGCCGAGGAGTTTACCGAGGATCTAAAGTTCTTCCTCCCCGAGTCCTCGGTCCTCTTCTACCCCTCCCCCGAGGTCCTCCCCTTCGAGCCCCAGCCCGCGCACCAGGAGATATTGTCCTCACGCATGGAGGTCCTCTTCAACCTGCTATCGGGCGGGCCAAAGGTCTGCGTCGCGTCGGCGGCGACCCTCATGCAGAGGGTCATGCCGAGGCAGTTCCTTTCAAAGAGGATGATCGTATTGAAGGAGGGCGAAGAGGTCCAGAGGGACGACCTCGTGCAAAACCTTCAGGAGCTCGGATACCTCCGGATGTCGCTCGTCGAGGAACGCGGCGAGATGTCGATACGGGGCGGCATACTCGATATATTCCCGCCCATGTATACCGCTCCCTTGAGGATAGAGTTCTTCGGGGACGATATCGAATCGATCCGCCATTTCGACATATCGACGCAGAGGTCGCTTGAAGGTATAAAAGAGGCGAGGGTGCTCCCGGCAAAGGAGGTGGCTCTCCCGAGGGACGCAAGGTCCGAGGCCCGCGAAAAGCTCATGGAGAGGGCGGACGCTCTGCAACTCAAGCGCGAGGCCTGGGAGCCTTTGTCGGATAAGTTAAGGGAGGGCGCGAACCTCGGCGGCTTATATACCCTCCTTCCGCTCCTCTACCCCAGCCTTGAGACTGTCTTCGATTATCTGAAAGATGATACGCTCGTCGCGCTCTTCGAGCCCGACCTCGTCTCTGCTGAGATCGAGAGGTTCGAGCGGGACCTTAAGAACGCCGAGGAGAGGCTTAAAGCCGGGAAACTTTTCTTTGTCCCGCCGCACGACCTCTATCTTGCGCCGGAGGAGGCGCGCTCTTCATTCAAAGGCAGTGCGCTCCTTGAGATCGAATCGATCCGGGGCGCAGGCTCGGTATTCCCCGTTGAATCAAACCTCGACCTCAAGCAGGAGATGGGCCTGAGGAAAGGGACTGACGAGCTGTTAAAGCCTCTTGCGGACAGGATCGGCGGGTGGCTTATGGAAAGGAAGTCGGTCTACATCTCGGCGCATAACAAGGCGCAGGCCGAGCGGACAAGGGACCTCCTCGGAGGCTACGATCTGAGCCCCGGAGTCATAAAGGGCGTGGATATGCTCTCGCACGAAGGCGGCGGCTTATGTATCGCAACGGGCGCAATATCGACCGGTTTCAGGCTCCCGCTCGACTCGATCGCCATAGTCTCCGAGGAAGAGGTCTTCGGCGAGCGCGTCAAGAGGAGGGCGCCGCCTTCGAGGAAACTCGACGCATTTTTGACCGAGCTTCAGGATTTATCCGTCGGAGACTTCATCGTCCACGCCAAGCACGGTATCGGCCTCTACAGGGGCTTGAAGAGGCTATCGATCGACAATATTGAGAGCGACTTTCTCCTGCTCGAATATCGCGGCGGTGACAAGCTCTATCTCCCGGTCTGGAGGATGGACCAGATATCCAAGTACCACGGGGTCGAGGGCAAGTCCCCGGAGCTCGACAAGCTCGGGGGACCCGGGTGGGAAAAGACAAAGAGGAAGGTAAAGGAGTCTGTTGAGAGGCTCGCCGGAGAGCTTTTGAAGCTCTACGCCGAACGGCAGGTCGCCGACGGCTTCGCCTTCTCTCCGCCGGACAGGCTCTTCCAGGAGTTCGAGGCCTCGTTCGAATTTGACGAGACCCCGGACCAGGCCCGGGCAATAGAAGAGACCTTGAAGGACATGGAGGAGCCCCGGCCCATGGACAGGCTCATCTGCGGGGACGTCGGCTACGGCAAGACAGAGGTCGCGATACGCGCCGCGTTCAAGGCCGTGCTCGACAAGAAACAGGTCGCGGTCCTCGTGCCGACGACGGTCCTTGCCCAACAGCACTACAGGACGTTTTCCCGGAGACTCTCCCCATATCCCGTAAACGTCGAGGTCTTGAGCCGGTTCAGGTCCAAAAAGGAGCAGAAAGAGGTCGTCGAGGGGCTCAAAAACGGGACGGTCGATATACTTATCGGCACCCACAGGTTGTTGCAAAAAGATATAGGATTCAAGGATTTGGGGCTGATCGTAATAGACGAGGAGCACAGGTTCGGGGTCGCGCATAAGGAAAGGCTCAAGGCCTTGAGGAAAAAGGTCGACTGCCTTACGCTCACCGCCACCCCCATCCCCAGGACCCTACATATGTCACTGGCTTCGATAAGGGAGTTGAGTATAATTAATACGCCTCCGGAAGACAGGCTCGCCATAAGGACAAATGTCGTCCGGTTCGACGAGGAGGCAATAAGGGAAGCGATAGAGAGGGAGCTAAATCGCGGCGGCCAGGTCTTCTTCGTCCATAACAGGATACAGTCGATAGCCAGGATAGAGGAGTTCTTGAGGAAGGCCGTGCCCGGGGCTAAGGTAGCCGTGGCCCACGGCCAGATGAAGGAAGGCGAGCTCGAGAAGAAGATGCTCGGGTTCATAAACAGGGAGTACGATATATTGCTCTCGACTGCCATAATAGAGTCCGGCCTCGACATCCCGTCGGCAAACACCATAGTCATAAACAGGGCGGACAGGTTCGGGCTCGCCGAGCTCTATCAGTTAAGGGGCAGGGTGGGGAGGAGTAAGCACAGGGCCTACGCCTATTTCATCTGCCCGTCGATCGCCGAGCTTACCGACGACGCGCGGAAAAGAATAGAGGTCATTCAAGAGCTCTGCGAGCCGGGCTCGGGCTTCAAAATTGCCACATACGATCTGGAGATAAGGGGCGCGGGGGAACTCCTTGGCACGGCGCAGTCGGGCCAGATAGCCGAGGTCGGATTTGAAATGTATACTCAGTTGCTCGAAGAGGCGGTAAGGGAGCTTAAGGGCGAGGAGATAGTCGAGGAGGTCGAGCCTGAAATAAACCTCAAGGTCTCGCAGTACATCCCCGAGGAGTATATGCCGGACGCGAGACAAAGGCTATCGTTCTACAAGCGGCTCGCTTCGGTCGGCTCCGAGTACGACATAACCGCCATAGAGGAAGAGATGGCGGACCGCTACGGAGAAGTCCCGGCGCTTATCCTTAATCTCATGCAGATAATGTCTTTAAAGTTCCCCCTTAAAAAAGTCCGCGCTAAAGAGCTCATACAGAAAGGGACGAGGCTCTATTTCTCCTTCCAGGACCTCTCTGACACGCCGCACGGAAAGGCTCTTGTCGAAAAGGCCCTCAAGATGGCGTCAAAGGAGCCTAAAAGGTACAGGCTCACCCCTGACGGGCACTTCATCGTATACATGAAAGAGGATTCCTCGCCCATAGAAGAGGCGAGATATGTGTTGAAAGAGTTTCTCAAGGGGTGATATATTTATCGGGCTTGAGCGGCCGTTGCAAGTGCGGAGATATATTGATGAAATATATTGATCGTATCGCGCGGGGCTTAAAGCTGGGGGCCTTCGCGCTCCTCCTCGCCGGGTGCCTGGCGTCAAAGGATAACGATGCGTTATACGTCGTCAAGGTCAACGACGCCGTTATAACCTACACCCAGTACAGGGACGCGCTGAAGAGGCTCATCCCGTCGGACCGGCATTACGCGTCCGAGGAGATAGCGGAACTCAAGAAAGACCTCTTGAACGAGCTCGTGGAAGAGGAACTCGTCCTTTACGAGGCCCGGAGGCTGAAACTCAAGGTATCCGAGACCGAGTTATCTGCCGAGGAGGAGGTCTTGAGGAAAGACTACGGGGACGAGACCTTCAAGGAGGCCATAAGCGAGCGTTACGGGTCGATCGATAAATGGAAAGAGGAGATAAGGAGGAAGCTCCTCATCCAGAAGATGATAGACAGGGTCACCTCAGGCGCCAAGGTCACGGACGAGGCGGCCCTCAAATATTATCAGGAGCATATAAGGGACTATTACAGGCCAGCGGAGGTGCGGGCCAGGATGATAGTCGTCGGCTCGTACAAAGGGGCGAGGAAGATAAGAAAGAGGCTGAATGCGGCAAACTTCGCCGTCGTCGCGGGAGAGGTCTCGCTCGGCCCCGAGAACAGGGGAGGCGGCGACCTCGGGTTCTTCGCAAGGGGAGAGATGCCCAAGGAATTCGAGGCCGTGGTCTTCAGGCTTAAACCCGGGGAGATAAGCCAGGTCGTGAGGACCGATTACGGCTTCCACATCTTCCTTGTAGAGGAAAAGAGGAAGGCCGTCAAAGAGGACTTCGCCTCGGTAAAAAAGAAGATAATCGAACATATACGGGCCGATGAGGCCGACAGGGTGTTTTCGGAATGGATAAGGGAACAGAAAAAGATATCAAAGATAGAGATAAGGGAGGAGCTCCTTTGAGAGGGGTCTTTAGTACGATCAAGATCGCGCTCGCGCCGCTCCTCTTTGTCACCTTGTTTTGCGCTCCGGCAAAGGCCGAGGTCGTCGACAGGGTCGTCGCGGTAATAAACGACAGCATCATAACCTTATCCGAATTGAACGCGGCCGCCGCGATGGCTACCGAAAAGCTCAGCCCCGCCGACAAGAAGGACGGCAAAAAGGCCGATGAGCTCCGTTCGAAGATGCTCGACGGGCTCATCGAGCAGAAGCTCGTAAAGCAGGCCGCTGACAAGGCAGGCATAGACATAAGCGAGAGGGAAATAGACCTCGCCGTCGATGACATAAAGAGGCAGAACGGCCTTACGCAGGAGAGTCTCCTTCTCGCGCTTGCCCAGAGCGGCCTCACTTATAAGGAATACAGGGAACAGCTGAAGGAACAGATACGGCAGGTAAAGTTCATAAACAAGGAGATACGCTCGAAGATAATGGTGCTCCCCGAGGACATCGAGGCGTACTGGCGACAGCACCGTAACGACTTCGTATCCCCGCCCTCCTACAGGCTGAACATGATATTCATCCCTTCGGCCGACAAGGAAGTCTATAAACTGAAGCTCAAGGCCGTCGAGGATGGGATAAAAAAAGGCGAGCCGTTCGGCGAACTCGCAATGGCGTACTCCGAAGGCTTCGGCGCCGCCTCAGGCGGGGAGATGGGGTGGATGAAGGCGGGCGAGCTGGACAGAGCCGTCGAGGACGCCGCGTCGAAGCTTAAGGCAGGCTCCATAGCCGGGCCCATGATCAACTCAGAGGGCGCGTACTTCATCGAGCTCGTGGAGATGAAGGCGGCCGCTCAGACGCCGCTTGAAGAGGTAAAGGACCGGATACAGGACAAGCTCTTCAAGAAGACGATGGACGAGCGGTTCGACTTCTGGCTGGAGGAAGTCAAAAAGTACGCGCATATAGAGATAAGGTTGTAGAAAAAAAGATGTCATTGCGAGCGAAGCGAAGCAATCTTATTTTCGCTTTATTGAACCCTTGAGATTGCTTCGTCGGAAAAACCCTCCTCGCAATGACAAACAGAGTCCATTACCCCTTACGCCTCTGTGGCGCGAGGGGGCTTTTATTTCAGGGCAGGGAAAAACACCATGAAGAAGCCTATAATCGCCATCACAATGGGCGACCCCGTCGGGGTCGGCCCGGAAATAATATTGAAGGCGTTAAGCGACAAGCGGGTGCGAAAAATCGCGAGCCCCGTTGTCTTCGGGGACGAGGGGGTGCTCAAGCATATAGCCGGTAAGCTCGGCCTCAAGCCCTTATCAGAGGACGAAGTCATAAACGTCTCCGCGCTTGATCTGAAGACCTTGAAGCCCGGAAAGCCCACAAGGGAATCCGGCCTTGCCATGATATCATATATAGAAGGGGCGGTTCGGATGGCCTCGAACTGGGGCGCGGACGCAATCGTCACGGCCCCCATAAGCAAAGAGGCGGCTAAGAAGGCGGGTTTCGGATTTCCCGGACACACCGAGTTCATAGCGCACCTCACGAACACAAAAGACTTCGCCATGATGCTCGGCGGCGTGGATTTAAAGGTCATACTGGTCACCATCCACGAATCCATCAGGGACGTGCCGAAGCTCGTCACAAGGCAGTCGGTGCTTAAGACAATTAAGATAACGGATAACTCTTTTAAGAAGTTCTTCGGCTTTAAAAAGCCGAGGATAGCCGTAGCAGGCCTGAACCCGCACGCCGGAGAGGGCGGGATGTTCGGGGACGAGGAAAAAAAGGTAATAGTCCCGGCGGTAAAGAAGGCGCGTTCTCTCGGCATAAACGCCATAGGGCCGCTCCCTCCGGATACGGTCTTTTACAGGGCCGTAAAAAAGAAGGAGTTCGACTGCGTCGTCTGCATGTATCACGACCAGGGGCTCGGGCCGTTGAAGCTCCTCCACTTTGAGGACGGTATAAACGCTACACTCGGGCTCCCGATAATACGGACATCGGTAGACCACGGGACTGCGTATGATATCGCGTGGAAGGGCGTAGCCTCACCGGAGAGCCTCATATCGGCGATAGAGATAGCCACGGATATGGCGAATAAGAGAAAATAGTATATTACGCCTCCCCTTAACAAGGGGAGGCGGGGTGGGGTCGTTTTAAGAGAAAGGCGACCTCCCCCGGCCCCTCCTTGTCAAGGAGGGGAGCTTTAAACTCCTCCCCTTAACAAGGGGAGGAAGGGTGGGGTCGTTTTTGTCATTGCGAGCAAAGCGAAGCAATCTCAAGGGGCTTCATTCGCTGGAGAGACCGTTTTATTCGCGATTATCGTAGTACCGAATCCGTTCCTTTAAACATCTCGAAATAATGGAAAAGATAACCATAAAAGGCGCGAGGGTCCATAACCTCAAGGCGATCGATCTCGAGATACCGAGGGACAAACTCGTCGTCATCACCGGCGTCTCGGGCTCGGGGAAATCCTCGCTCGCCTTCGACACTATCTACGCGGAGGGGCAGAGGCGTTACGTCGAGTCCCTCTCGGCCTACGCGCGCCAGTTCCTTGAACAGATGGACAAGCCCGACGTGGAATCGATCGAAGGGCTCTCCCCCGCCATATCCATCGAGCAGAAGACCACATCCAAAAACCCGCGCTCCACCGTCGGGACCGTCACTGAGATATACGATTACCTGAGGCTCCTCTTTGCCAGGATCGGCGACCCGCACTGCTACAACTGCGGAAAGCTCATCGCCTCGCAGACCATCCAGCAGATGGCGGACAGGGTCATGACTCTTCAACAGGGCTCGAAGATAGTCCTCCTATCCCCGATAGTCAGGGGGAGAAAGGGAGAGTACAGGAAAGAGCTCGAGGTTTTAAGAAAAGACGGCTACACGAAGGTAAAGATAGACGGCGAGATGCTCGACTTGGGCGAAGTCACTTCACTCGACAAGAGGAAGAAGCACAATATAGACGTCGTAATCGACAGGCTCATCATAAAGGAAGGGATATTAAGGCGGCTTACGGACTCTTTGGAGGTCGCGGCGCGCCTCGCCGAGGGGCTCGTGAAGGTCGAGGTCAACGGCGCGAAGGAGATGCTCTTTAATGAAAAACTCTCGTGCGTGACCTGCGGCATAAGCTACCCGGAAATAAACCCCACGACCTTTTCCTTCAACTCGCCTTACGGGGCATGTACGGAGTGCAAGGGGCTCGGCGAAAAATTCTACTTCGACGCCGGGATCGTCATCCCTGACGACAACCTCTCCCTAAAGGAAGGGGCCATCGCGCCCTGGGCCAAGTCGACGGGCAAGCAGGCGTCGTTCTGGTACTTGTCCATGCTGGAGGCGCTTTCGCGCCACTACGGCTTTTCCGTCAACACGCCTTTCAAGAAGCTCCCTGAGAGGGTCCGCGACATAATCCTGAACGGCTCCGGCGAGGATGAGATAGAGTTCCTTTATCAGAGCGACAAGTCACGTTACACCTACACGCAGGTCTTCGAGGGCGTATTGCAGAACCTGGAGAGGCGCTACCACGAGACCGATTCCGACGATGTGAGGGAAGACCTCGAAAAATACATGAACTCCCAGCCGTGCCCTGTGTGCGAGGGGACGCGCCTTAAGAAAGAATCGCTATTCATAAAGGTCGACGGGAAGTCCATTAGCGACATAGTGAGGATGTCCATCAAGGACGCGCTCTCGTTCTTTAAGGTCCTTAAGCTCCCGCCTTCGAAGCAGGAGATAGCGCGCAGAATCTTGAAAGAGGTCGGCGAGAGGCTAAACTTCCTCACGAACGTCGGCCTCGACTACATCGCGCTCGAACGGGCGGCCTCGACCTTATCCGGCGGCGAGGGGCAGAGGATACGGCTCGCTACCCAGATAGGCTCAAGCCTCGTCGGCGTCCTCTACATACTCGACGAGCCCTCCATAGGCCTCCACCAGAGGGACAACCGCCGGTTATTGTCCGCCCTCCGGAGGCTACGCGACATGGGCAACAGCGTCCTCGTCGTCGAGCACGACGAGGAGACGATGATGGAGGCCGACTATATCATCGACATGGGGCCGGGCGCGGGCGTCCACGGAGGAGAGATAGTCGCAAAGGGGACTTACGCGGAGATAATCAAGAGCCGCGCGTCCCTTACGGGCAAGTACCTCTCGGGCGAGCTCGAGATACCGGTGCCCCCAAAGAGAAAGAGGCCGGACGGGAGATATATCGTCCTGAAGGACGTAAAGGCGAACAACCTCAAAAACCTCACGGTGAAGTTCCCGGTCGGGCTCATGACGTGCGTGACGGGTGTCTCCGGCTCCGGCAAATCGACGCTCATAATCGACACCCTGTATAAGAACCTCGCGAAGAGGCTCTACGACTCCAAAGTAAGGGCAGGGGACTTGTCCTCTATCTCGGGCATTGAGTTCATAGACAAGGTCATCGACATCGACCAGTCGCCGATAGGGAGGACGCCGCGCTCGAACCCCGCGACCTACACCGGGCTCTTCACGCCGATAAGGGAGCTCTTCAGCGAACTGCCCGAGGCGAAGGTCAGGGGCTACGGCCCCGGGCGCTTCAGCTTCAATGTTAAAGGCGGCAGGTGCGAGTCCTGCAAGGGAGACGGGCTTATAAAGGTGGAGATGCACTTCCTCCCGGACGTCTATGTGACATGCGATGCGTGCAGGGGCGAGCGTTACAACAGGGACACGCTTGAGGTCCGCTACAAGGGCAAGAACATATCCGAGTGCCTGAATCTTTCTGTCTCCGAGGCGCTTCAATTCTTCGAGCACATCCCGCAGATAAGGGATAAGCTCAAGACACTAAATGACGTTGGGCTCGGCTATATACGGATAGGCCAGCCCTCGACGACCCTATCCGGCGGCGAGGCGCAGAGGATAAAGCTATCGAGGGAGTTGTCCAAACGGGCCACTGGCAGGACCATCTATATATTGGACGAGCCGACGACCGGCCTCCACTTTGCAGATATCCAGAAATTACTCGACGTGCTCATGTCGTTGCGGGATGCGGGAAACACGATAGTCATCATCGAGCACAACCTTGACGTCATAAAGTCCGCCGACCACATCATCGACCTCGGCCCAGAGGGCGGGGATGCCGGGGGCAGGGTCATCGCCGAGGGCGCGCCAGAAGACGTCGCAGGGACAAAGGGGTCGCATACAGGGGAGTTCCTGAAGGAGATATTGAAGAAGAGGCCGCAGAGGGCAAAAGTAATAAATTAAGTTTAGGGCGCGGGTGCAGGTTTGCAACCAGAACCCTTTTATTCTCTCTTAGGGTCTAATACCCCGCGGCTTGCCGCGTTGTGCAACATGCACATGGGTTACATTTTAACCTATGGACATAGGTTACGTTTTGGTTAACTTAGGCCTGACTCCCCCAAGCCTCAGGTCGAGAATTCCGACCGGATGGAAGCCGAAACGGATTTCGTGTTTTCCGTCCTCGATCTCAACGAGGCCGACTTTTTCTCCGGCGAGGAGTTCGGACAGGAAGTAGAGGCCGTTTTTAAATTTAACTTCACCGTTTTGGCGGACGCTGCGCACCTCGGCTCCTTCGTCATATTCGGGGGCGCGAAGCTTCTCCGGGAACCTC
>JACPGB010000019.1 GCA_016182655.1 Deltaproteobacteria bacterium | reverse complement strand
GAGAAACGGAGCACATAACGCTCATTATCGGAATGTCTTGCTTCGATAACTTCCAAGCCCTTATTCGCTTAAGATTCGAATCGAATCTTCTTTAAAGAGAGTTATGCAAAGGTCTCCTTAACAAGGGGAGGTTGGGAGGGGTGGTTTTAAGAATAAGGCGACTCCCCAATGCCCCTCCTTGGTAAGGAGGGGATAAAAAACTCCTCCAGTTCTTAGGCGGGTTCAAGTTTGTAACTTGAACCCGAAAATTCGTACAGGCTACACGAACTATTGGGTTCAGGTTGCAAACCACTACTGTCCGGTTTGCAAATAGGCTCTTATAGCTATTTTAAGGGTTACTACATGCTGTCCGGCTAATAAAAGAGCCAGATAAGGCCCCATATTTTCAAAGAAATTTTCAATTTTTACCGGACACTACTGGTTGCAAACCTGAACCCGCAAGAGCGGGGTGGTTTTAAGAACAAGGAGACCTCCCCCGGCCCCTCCTTGTAAAAAGGAGGGGAGTAAACTTGACAAGCCTTTCCCCATTTTTCTCAAGGAGTTCCTCATGTCTGTAAAGGACGAGATCCTCTCAATAGCCAAAGACGCGCGGGACGCCTCGCACGGCTTATCCCGCCTCGACACCTCGACCAAGAACAAGGCGCTTCTCCTCATGGCCGAAGGGCTTGTCGCAGAGGCGGCGTATCTCAAAGAGGCCAACAGGAAAGACCTCGATGCAGGGGAGAAGAAGGGCCTCGCCAAGGCCATGCTGGAAAGACTTACGCTCTCTGACAAGGTCATCTCCCAAATGGCCGCGGGCCTTAAGGAAGTCGCGGCCCTGCCCGACCCCGTGGGCGAGGTCACGAAGATGTGGAAGAGGCCGAACGGGCTTATGGTGGGCAGAATGCGCATCCCCATAGGCGTTATCGGCATAATATACGAGTCCCGTCCGAATGTCACGGCCGACGCGGCAGGGCTCTGCCTTAAATCCGGCAACGCCGTCATATTAAGGGGCGGGAGCGAGGCCATATTTTCCAACACCGCCATAGCGAAGGTCTTGAGTTCTGCGTTAAAAAAGGCGGGAGCGCCGGAAAAGGCGATTCAGGTAGTGCCTACGACAGAGAGGGACGCGGTCCTTGAGATGTTGAGGCTCGAGGACTACATAGACCTCATCATCCCGCGCGGCGGGGAGAGTCTCATCAGGTTCGTCGTCGAGAACTCGAAGATACCCGTCATAAAGCACTACAAGGGCGTCTGCCATGTATTCATAGATGAATCGGCCGAGATCGACATGGCTACAAGGATCGCCTTCAACGCCAAGGTCCAGAGGCCCGGGGTCTGCAACGCCATGGAGACGCTCCTTGTGCACAAAAATATCGCGGAAGAGTTCCTGCCGATCGTCAAAAAGGAGTACGACCGGGCGGGCGTTGAGATGAGGGGTTGCCCTAAGACTCTAAAAATACTTAAAGAAATCAAGCCGGCCGCCGAAGAGGACTGGGGGGCAGAGTACCTCGACCTCATCCTTGCGGTCCGCGTAGTCGACGATATTGATGAAGCGATGGCGCATATCGCGCGATACGGCTCCCTCCATACCGAATCCATTGTCACGCGGGATTATCACAATTCGCAGAGGTTCCTGAGGGAGGTAAACTCATCGACGGTCCTTGTGAACGCATCGACCCGTTTTTCGGACGGGTTCCAGCTCGGCCTCGGGGCCGAGATAGGGATATCGACGACCAAGATACACGCCTTTGGCCCGATGGGGCTGGAGGAGCTCACTACCCAGAAGTTCATCGTCTACGGGGACGGTCAGGTGAGAGAGTAGCCTCGCCGAACCTCGTGTTTTTAAATGATAATCCAGGCCCGGGAGGTCCGCCTCCCGTTTTCTGGCCTCTGCCTTTCTGAAGCGCAGTCCCGGGCATAAGGCCCGCGTTTCAGCAATTCTATAGAAAAATTAACCATTTTGTTGTAAAATATCGTTGATTCTCGTACCTGGCTTCAGGTCTCTTAATGGGGGCTTTTAAAATGGGCGGCGTAAAGGGCAGGCTCAAGGACATGAGCCTCGTCGACATAATACAGATATTCAACGCCGAGAGGAAGACCGCGGCCATACACCTGGGTTCCGAAATGGGTTATGGCAGGGTCTACATGAAGGACGGCAACATCATCCACGCCGTCTACAGGGAGTTCGTCGGCTCTGAGGCGTTCTATCAGCTCCTTGCGTGGAGGGACGGCGAGTTCGAGGTCGAGCCCGATGCCGCATCCCCTGAAAAGACTATCACCGGCTCTCCCGAAGGGCTCATCCTCGAAGGCTTAAGGAGGATGGACGAGTCGAGAGGCAAGGAAGCGCAGGGCGGCGGCCAGGTAGGCGACATGGATTCGATAAGGCTCATAAACAGGCTCCTTGAGCTCGGCATCCTCGAGAAGGTCTGAAACCATGCCCGACTCCATCAAGAACATAGCCATAATCGGCGCAAACAAGGAGGGGCTGAAGCTCCTGCCGTACCTTACCGCCGACAAGGCGAGCAGGGTCGTCCTCATCGCCGATGAGAACAGGGACGCCATGCTCTTCAAGATGAACGAGCTCGGCTACAGGCTCTCCGACAAGCTCGGCATCCGCGTTACTAACGACTTAAGCGACCTGAAGAAGGTCCCCGGCCTTGACATCATCGTAAACGCCCTCCAGGACGCCGCTACTGAAAAATTCCTCGAGTCCCCTGAGTTCCGGGACATAGAGAAGCTCGGGCCCCTTTCCACGCGCCTCATCTGGGGCGTCAAGGTCTCGACCCCTGAAAAAGGGACCGGCGACAGGATCAACGACCAGACGACCCTCCTTACATCCTTAAGGGAAATAGTCGACGCCGTCCGCCTTACAATCGACAGGAAAGAGCTCCTTACCGTCATACTAAAGCTCGCCACTGAATCGACGCGCGCGGAGCGCGGCTCGATCATGCTCATCTCGCCGGACGAGCGCATGCTCCGGGTCGAGATAGCCAAGGGCATGGACGAGGAGGTCGTAAGGAAGATACGCGTGCCGCTGGGCGAAGGCATTTCCGGAAAGGTCGCGAAGGAAGGCAAGCCCCTCCTCATAGCGGGAAAGGCGCGGGGAGGCGAGTTCGCGCGCCCGATGGAGAGGAGCGACGTCAAGAGCGCGATGTGCGTGCCTCTCGTCGTGAACGGCGAGGTCATAGGCGTGATAAACGTGAGTTCCAGCGAGTCCTCGCATGTCTTTACGAACGAGGACCTTGTTTTTTTGACTTCGCTCGCCGCCCTTGCCGCCGAGGTCATACAGAGGTCGAACGAGTACGAGATGCTCCGAGTCAGCGCCGCCAAGTTCAGCTTCTGGAAAGAGGTCGACTCGATCATGTCGTCGTCGATCCCGCTCGACAAGAGGCTCAATACCGTCGCCAGAAGGCTCGTCGAGATAATCCCCGGCCTTACATGCTTCATCTATACCTTTGACGAGGACCGGAACAGGCTGTTTTTGAGCGCCTCATCCATAAAGGACACCGTGGGGCTCGGGCTCTTGAGCTTAAGGGCCGGCGAGGGCATGGAAGGGGCCTCCATCGAATCTATGAAGGACGTCTTCCTCGTCGACAGGGCGGAGGAGGGGACGACGAAGAGGATCTACATGACGCTCCCCATGATATCCCACGGCTCGCTCGTGGGCACGGTCAACGGCCAGGTCGTCTCGGCGCAGGGGTTGTCCAAGTACCACGAGGCGTTCCTTAAGGACATCAGGACGCTCATCGGTGAGAGCGTCTACAAGCACAGGCAGGCTGAAAAAGAGAAGCTCAAGTCCAGGAAGATGTTCGCGGTCGACGAGGCCGGGCTCGAGCTCATCTCCATGAAGGACCCGAAGAAGGTCGTGACCATCATCGTGACCACGCCTGCCGCGATACTCGGGGCGGAGGGCGCGCTTCTCCGCGTACAGCAGAACGGGGGAAAACGCTTCCAGACTGCCGCGACTTTCGGGCTCGACGACAAGAGCGTCCGCGAGTACTTCCTCCCCATAGAAAAAGAGACGGTAATGGAAGTCTTGCGAAAACGGGAGACGGTATCGAGGGAGTTCTCCGAGGAAGCGAGCCCATACATAAGGTCTGTCCTTGCCCGTCCCCTCTTCGTCGACGGCAAGACCGCCGGCGTTATAACGCTCTTCAACAAGACGAGCGAGGCGACCGTTTACCCGTGCGGGTTCTCGAAACCCGACGCGGACACGCTCGCGAGGTTCTCGGTATACGCCGAGAAGGCCCTTGCCAACGCGCTCGCCGGTACCTTGAAAGAAACGCAAAAGGAGCCGGCCGCGGAGCATAAGGAGACCCCGCTCATGCAGTTCGAGCAGAGGGTGGAGCAGGAGCTCAACCGCGCGCGGAGGTTCGATAAGTCCCTCGTGCTCGCTACCGTCAGGGTAGCTGGCTTGAAGGACGCCTTCGGCGAAGGCAAGGCAGAGTTCGAGACGAGGCTAATCGGGTTCATAAAAAAGCGGACCCGGTCCTTCGACATAGTCGTGAGACTGAACGAAGAGACCTTCGGCTTCCTATTCCTCGACACAGGCGAGAAGGTCCTCCGGCTCATAGGCACCATAACCGAGGTCATAGCCAACGACGAGGCGTTCCACAAGGCGTTCCTCGAAGGCAAGGCGGACCTGCTCTACGGGTACTCGATATTCCCGAAGGAAGGGGACTCCTTCGCGGAGCTCTTCTCCAAGGCGTCGAGACGGACACGGCTTGATTTGAACAAGAGTTGGAACCAGGAAGTTTGAATAAGGCAACCTCTAAAAATTGTTATTTTTCCCGATCTCTGCGTCAGGTCGGAAATAAAACTGCTCACATATTACCACATATGCTGCGCTTTTTATTTCCTCCCTTCCTTGACCTCGGAAAAAATTCCTAATTTTTAGAGGCAGCCGAGGATTTATGTTGTGCAATGGTTTTGCAACCCACTCCGAAAGTAAATAAATAAAAATGATAACAGTCAGATTCTTCGCCATGCTCAAGGGGCTTGCCAAGGCCGAGTCCCGCGAGTACAAGATAGACGCGCCCATAACGGTCGCGGAGCTTAAGTCAATGCTCAAAAAGGACTTCCCGGCGCTCTCAACTATACTCGACGGCAGGTCGATACTCATATCGGTCAACCTGGAGTTCGCGGACAAGAACACGATTATAAAAGACGGGGACGAGGTCGGACTTCTCCCGCCGTTCTCAGGCGGATAAGGAAAGGTGACATGGAGCTTGTAAGGATACAGAGGGAGAACTTCTCGATAAACGCAGAGGTCGAGCTTGTAAAGGCCGCTTCCAGGGGGATCGGCGGCGTAGTCGTGTTCCTGGGCGCGGCGCGCGATTTCTCGAAGGGCGAGACCATAACCGGGCTCGACTTCGAGCACTACCCCGGCATGGCCGAAGCCAGGCTCAACGACATACGGGAGCGGGCGCTCAAGAACTTCAACATCATCGAGATCGGCATCGTCCATAGGGTTGGGAAGATCGCAATCGGAGAGGACATCGTCCTCATAACCGCGGCCTCGGCCCACCGGAACGACGCCTTCATGGCATGCGAGTGGGCCATAACTGAGCTTAAGAGGACGACCCCCATCTGGAAGAGGGAGACGACGAAGGGCGGGGATGTATGGGTGTCTGAGACCCCTTAGAATTGTCTGCCTTTAAAACAATACTTCCCCTCCCTTGACGGGAGGGGATCGAGGGGAGGGTGACGGTCGTTGCCCCCGCCCAAAGTACAGAAAGGTCTTTATGATAACCGTCGGAATACTTACCATGAGCGACAAGGGCTCGAAGGGCGAGCGGGAGGATTTCAGCGGCAAGGAGATCGAGCGGATGATAAAGGAGCTCCCTTCCGAGGTAAGAGCCTACGAGGTCATCCCTGACGAGGTCTCTGTCATAAAGGAAAAACTCATCGAGTACGCGGATGTTAAAAAACTCGACCTGATACTCACGACGGGCGGCACCGGGGTCACCCCTCGCGATGTCACGCCCGAGGCTACGAAGGCCGTGATAGAGCGGGAGCTCCCCGGCATGTCCGAGGCGATGAGGGCCGAGAGCTTGAAGAAAACGCCGAACGCCATGATATCGAGGGCCGTCTGCGGGATAAGGAAAGAGTCGCTTATCATAAACCTGCCCGGGAGCCCCCGTGCCGTAAGGGAAAACCTCGCGGTCGTCATGCCGGCGCTCGTACATGCGGTAGAGAAGATAAAGGGGAGCCCGTCGGAGTGCGCGGTGCCGTGAGACGCAATAAATTTTCGGATAGATAGGCGGGACTTTCCAGTCCCGCTTTTTTTTGTAAACCCGCTTAATCGAATATATTCCTCACCACAAAAT
Source organism: Deltaproteobacteria bacterium (assembly GCA_016182655.1). Taxonomy (GTDB): domain Bacteria; phylum Desulfobacterota; class GWC2-55-46; order GWC2-55-46; family GWC2-55-46; genus GWB2-55-19. The sequence goes on along the minus strand of JACPGB010000019.1, from coordinate 2,534 downwards.
ATATGTTCTCCTTCCTCTCCTTTAGCCTCCTCATCGTGTACGGCAGCCAGTCCTTGCCGTAAGGGATGTAGGTCCTGACCTGATAGCCCTCGTCGGCAAGACTCTTCTGTAGGGACCGTTTAATGCCCAAAAGCATCTCGAACTCGAAAGAGGCCCTTGGTATTTTTTTCTCTTTAGCGAACATCTTCGCCTCGTTAATAAGCCTTTCGTCGTGCGTGGCTATCGCGGTCATGTTGCCGGAGGCGAGCATCATCTTCATGAGTCTCTCGAAATTCTCGTCCACGTCTTTTTTGTCTTTAAACGCGATTCCCGGCGGCTCTTTGTACGCGCCCTTTACGAGGCGCACGCTTGCCCCTTTCGAGATGAGTAATTTTACATCAGCCTCGCTTCTTTTAAGGTAACTCTGTATGGCTATGCCGATATTCGGGAAACGGGGGCGGAGCCTTATGTAGGCGTCTATCGTCCTCTGCGTGTAGGCAGAGGACTCCATGTCGAACCAGACGGTGTTGTTATAATGATGCGCGCGCTCGATTATGACTGCGGCGTTTTCAACGGATAAGTCTTGCGAGATGTCGAGTCCGAGATGGGTGAGCTTCAGGGACACCGCGGCGTTTACGCCGGAAGCTTTTATTTCTTCGAGGAGCGAGAGGTATTCTGCGACGGTCTCTTTCGCCTCTTCCTTTGTCTTTATGTTCTCCCCGAGGTGGTCTATGGCCGCGAGAATACCCGAGGAGTTTAGTCTTTCCGCGGCCTCGATCGCGTCCCGCCTGTCCGTCCCCGCGATATAGCGCTTCGCAAAAATGAAGAGGATGGATTTCATACCTTCCCGATAAATCCCGCTATGACGGATTCAAGCCCGTCCTTCTCCATGTCCCTGATTTCGTACTCTACCCGTGAGAAAGGTTTTTTGATTTCGATTATCCTCGAGAGGTCGATGGGTGTTGCGATAAGCACGAGGTCGCACGGGGTGTTGTCGACCGTCTCTTCGAGGTCTCGCACCTGCTCTTTCGAGTATCCCATCGCCGGAAGGAGTGTCGTGAGCCTCGGGTATTTTTTGAGCGTCTCCTTGATGGACCCGAGGGCGTATGGGCGCACGTCAACAGGGTGCGCGCCAAACGTGCGCGCGGCGTAGACCCCGGCCCCGAAGTCCATGCCGCCGTGCGTAAGCGTGGGGCCGTCCTCGATGACAAGGACGGTTTTTCCGGATATCCCTGGGTCGGCCTTTACTACAGAGGCGGTCTTTATTATTTTTGCGGTGGGATTGAGGCGCCTCGCGTTCGCCTCACCCGGGAAGTACAATACCTCGTGACCTGGCCGGAGCGGGTCGGCGACTACTATCTCAAGGTCCGGCTTTATGAACGGCAGGTCGTTGTTGCCCCCGTCCCATATTATTATGTCCGCTTCTTTCTCCGCGTTCGACAGGATTTGCGCGTAGTCGACACCGGCAAAGACGATCACGCCGTCGGAGATCAGCGGCTCGTACTCCTCCATCTCCTCGATCGTGCAATCAGCCTTTTTCATGTCTTCGTAGGAGGCGAACCTCTGCGCCGCCTGCTTTGCGAGGTCGCCGTAGGGCATTGGGTGGCGAATGACGACCGCCTTTTTTCCCAGCTCTCTTAAAGTCCGTGCGACGAACCTCGTGACACCGCTCTTGCCCGACCCTGTCCTTACGGCGCAGACAGAGATGACGGGCTTGCTTGAGGCGAGCATGGTGGATTCGGCGCCGAGGAAGGTGAAGTCCGCGCCGAGAGAGACGACGAGCGAGGCCCTGTGCATGACGTCCTCGTGTGAGAGGTCGCTGTACGAAAAGACCACCTCGTCGGCTTTAAGCTCCCTTATGAGGCGGGTGAGTTCGTCTTCAAGATATATTCGGATGCCTTGAGGATAGAGCGGCCCCGAGAGGGCAGGGGGGTAGAGGCGGTCTCCGATGAACGGTATCTGCGCGGCTGTGAAGGCGACGATCTCGCTACCGGCGTCGTCCCTGAAGCGCATGTTGAAGTTGTGGAAGTCCCTTCCGGCGGCGCCCATTATGATGACCTTTTTTCTCACAGGGACCTCGCTATTGAATGGATGAGATTTACTTAAACCTGGGGAGTCCGGGAGAGACCCTGCCGAGGAGCATGTAATCGGGCCTGGAATCAAGCACATCAAGGGCCTTCAACTCCTCCGCGCCTTCGTAGTCCCTTGGCGTGGTAATTACAAGTATATCCCCTTTTTTGGCGTACTCCTTTATGTTACAGAGGTTGTCCTTCTCAAGCTTCTCCACCTTTCTTCTCGCGTAAAAGGCGAGTGACGGCTTGTTTATGCCGTAGGCGGTGATAGTCGAGTCCTTATCAAGAACGCGCGAATACCTCGCGTACTCAAAGAGGGTCTTCTGGAGGTGCGAGTTTAAAGGCGGCATGGCGTATATGCGGAGGAATATAATGAGCGCCGCGGATGTGCCTGCAATAACGATGAACGCCCTCATGGGTTTTACGAGCGAAAGGGCTCCGAGCGCGGCGATCGCGAGGAAGAGCGAGCCAAGGAAGTAGAAG
>JACPGB010000009.1 GCA_016182655.1 Deltaproteobacteria bacterium | reverse complement strand
CGGCGCTCGCGCCGGAGGCCGCCGTGGCGGAAGAGTCGAAGTCGACGCCCCCGTTCTGGACGTGGATGGTCAATCTATCGCCCCCGGCGACGAACCTCAAGAATACCTTGCCGGCCTTTACCTTGCTGTGCTCGAAGGCGTTGATGCAGGCCTCGACGAGCGCGGCCTTTATCTGGCCTATGGCGTTGTCGCCGAACCCCATCTCGGTGCCTATCTCCTCGACCGCCTTGGCCGCCCCGAGCTCGGCCTTTGTCGAGGAGGGCAGTATCACCTCGAACTCCTTCATCGGGAGTATCTTGTCTTCGCGTTTGAGCCTTCCGGAGGAAGAGGCATCCTCGAGGGATTCCCTTATGAGGTTAAGCTGGACCGCGTCGCTCGAATGGACCCCTTCCCCTTCGAGCCTCTTTTGCGCCTCGGCGGTGAAGCCGTCCCTGCCGACGAACCAGCGGACTATCCTCGTCGTCCTGAAGTTCTCCTTGATGAGCTGGGACCTCCGGAGGAAGCTCTCGACGTCTCCGATGTTCACCGGAGACGGAGAGTCCTTTACGGCCGTCATCCAGACGACTTCGTTCCCCGCGTCGTATCTGCCGTTGGCGAACCCGTTCGCGATTATTATGGGCGGGCCCGTCTCGCCCTTTTCCCAGCGGGTGCTCTCGAACGAGCCTATCGTCTCCGGAAGGGCGAGCTCCTCGGGGTCCTTTCTTTCGCCCGGCTTCCAGCCGCCGTTCCTGGACATCACCGAGAACGCCTGGTTCCTGAATAGTACCTTCATGAGCTTCTGGCCGTTGAAAGACCTGAGCGCCGTGGCGGCGTCCTCTTTAAGGCGGCTCCGCACCCTCGCACCCCGGGCAATGAAGCCCTCTTTGAGCGCCTCCCTCGCGAAAGCGGTCCTGAATTCGTCCGCGCCCCTCCCCTTTATCCTCGTCTCATACATGTAGGAGACGAAGTCGGCTGTCGTCGAGTCGCCAGCCCATTTGACCGACCCCAACGCGAACTCGGCGAGACCTTCTCCTGCGAGCGACGTGGCGGCCTTCGAGAACTCGTCTTCCGAGAGCCTGAACCTCTCGCGGAGGTCCTCCCCGGGGATCGCGCCGTTGTCGGCGCGAGCATTTATAAGCGCGTAGAGCATCCGGAGTTCCGACGGGGTCTTGAGCTTCAGGGAGGATTTCAGGGCGAAGGCGATGTTGCCCTCGAAGACCTCGTCGGAGTAGAGCTCGACAAAGGACTTAAGGTCCTTAAGGTCCCTTCCCCCCTTGAGCGCGGCCCAGACTATCGACTTCATGTACATGGGGTTGCCGCCGAGCTTCATCGCGGCAAGCGAGAGTATTTCGGTGTCAAAAGCGATATTGTGCGCCCGGCAGAGCTCGGCCATCAGCGCTACAGACGTATCGGCGTCGAGCCCGTCGAGTTCCATCCGCTCAACCGAGCCGAGGAGCCCGCCTTCGAGGAAGGCACCCGTGGAGCTCGCGGCGATAAAAGGGAACGACCCGGAGTTGAGGGATTCGGCGAGCTCCCTCTCGATCGACGGTACGGCTCCGCCGGAAGAGCGCAGGGATTCTCCGATGTCGTCGAGGATGAGGTAGACCGGGGTCCCCGTGCGCCTCGTCATGAGCTCTATCGCGCCGAGCGCGTTCCTCAAGCACGCGGTCTTGTCGGCGCTCCTCTTTGCCTCCCTGTGTATGATCGTGAAATCCAGGAGACCAAAAGCGTCCTCGTCGAAAAGGATCCTCTCGAGCCTCTCCAGCGAGGTCTCGTTCCTTACGAGGTCCGGCTCCCTTTTCCTGAACGCGAGGTATTGCTTGATGAATTCCTTAAGATAATCCTCCGCGAAGGCCTCGGCCTCAAGCGGGCCCTTGAACTGGTAATAGACCGGCACGACGCGCGCCTGCGACCAGAAGAGCTCCCTGTGGATGCGCCTCAGGACCTCGGTCTTGCCCGTCCAGCGCTTGCCTGCGAGGAATATGTTGGGGATGCGCCGGAGTCCCTGGGCCCTCGCGAGGACGTCCCCTATCTCCCGCGTCCTTCCGAAGAACTCGGCGTCAGGGCATATGGAGAAGAGCGTCCTATCTTTCATAGACGACCACCCTGTTCTTGCCCATCCTCTTTGCGCTGTACATGGCCGAGTCCGCCCTGTGTATGAGCTCGTCAATGTGGCTCGCGTCAGTCGGGAACTCGGCTACTCCGAGGCTTATGGTCGGGGTCTTGCCGGACGTCCCGGGCAGCCTTAGCTCCTCGACACCCTTCCTTATCCTCTCGGCTATGACGAAGGAGTCCTTCTTGTCCGTGTGCGGGAGTATCACGGCGAACTCCTCGCCGCCGTATCTCGCCACAACGTCCATTGAGCGGACGGCGTCCCTTATGGCGCGGGCGACCCCTTTAAGGACCTCGTCCCCCATGATGTGCCCGTAGGTGTCGTTATAGGATTTGAAATTGTCTATGTCTATCATGAACGTCGAGAAGCACTCGCTGTGCCTCTTTACCCTCTCGACCTCCTCGAAGAGCCTTTCCCTGAAGTACCTTCTGTTGAAGAGAGCGGTGAGCGGGTCGGTCATGGAGAGCATCTTGAGCTCTTCGCTCATCGTGTAGTACGCGCCGCGCTCAAGGGCAATGGAAGCGTAGTTGGCGAACGACAAGAGGAGCTGGAGGTCATCATCGGAGAATACCTCCCCGGATATCTTGTCCGAGACGTTTATGACGCCGATGACGCGGGTGTCGATCTTCAAAGGGATGGAGATGAACGACTTGGTCTTGTAGACCGGCCTGTTCTTCCATGACGGGACTTCGGACTCTATGTTCCTCACCACCACCGGCAGGCCCTTTGCCGCTATCGCCCCCGAGATCCCCTCGCCGAGCCTGACCCTCAGGTTGTCGACTATCCTCCTGTCTATGCCCTTCGAGGCCTTGACGGAGAGGACCCTGCTCTTGTTGTCGAGTATCATGAGCGAGCCCCTCTCGGCCCTTACAAGCTCCGATGACTTGGAAAGTATCGTCTCATAGAGCTCTTCCCTGTCGAGGACCGGGGCCAACGACTTGTATACCTCTTCGAGGGCCTGAAAGCCGTTGGCGGCGAGGACCGGCCTTTCGTTCTCCGCCTGGTGAGACCCGTTGGAAGCGGCGAGGCACTTTAAAAACGACCCCGCGAGGTTCTCGATGATGGTCGGGACCGTGAAGACGGACTTCGCCGGTATGGTAACGAGGGCGGCCTTCAGCGACTCAAGCGATTGGTCGCTGAACCCGTAAGGGGCTATCGCCTCATAGAAGTCCCTTAGCTCCTTGCCCTGTATATAGGCCCTGCCCCCGACGACGACGACGGGGCTGTCCCTGTCGAGTCGGGCCGGGACCGCAAAAATGTACTGGTTCATGTGGCACTTGTATATGTAGGGTTTCTTTTTCTCAAGCACCTGCCTTGAGGCGTTCACATAGGTCTCCCTGCAAAGCGATGAGCCCCTTTGCGTGCATTTAACCGCGGAGCAGACCTGGTTTTCGCGGGAAGGCGTGGAAAGGGGGGTGCCCTTGCCGTCATACAACGAAAAAGAGAGCCCGAGCAGGGACGAGAGCCCTTCCTGGAAGTCGCGCCAAAGCGAAAGGTCCAGGGAAGCGCCCGGGCTCCCGATAAATTCGATGCTCTTTTCCATCATGGCTGGTGCTATCATCCAAACCTGCGAGTTTACAAAAAAAAATGCCGCCGATACCGCACTTTCGGTACAGGGGCACCTTTGCCCATCGAGACCCGCCATGAGTCAAGTCGTACAGTTTCCAGAGGATTTGGCCCTTCGCCAGGCCTTTCTAAAAAGATTAGGGAAATTAAGGCTTTTTGAAGAAAAAAGTCGCGATTGTACCTATTTGAATAGCACAAACAGGCAAAAAATACAATACCTAATTTAAAGAAAAGATGAACTAGGAGGGTACGCGAGGAGAAATCGTTTCTAAAACGAGGATTTATCGTACAACTCAGGCCGTTTTCGACGCAACGGGCTTTGCCTTGTGCCCCTTCCAGAAGAGGAGTATGGGGCTTGCGATAAAAATGGATGAATAAGTGCCGACGAGCACCCCCACGAGGAGTGCGAGCGAGAAGTCATGTATGACCTCGCCGCCGAAGAAAAATAGCGCCACAAGGGCAAGAAAGGTCGTAAGAGAGGTGACTATCGTTCTCCTTAAAACCTCGTTTATCGACCTGTTTATAAGGGGGATGAACTCCTCCTTGGTCCGCTTCCTCAAATTCTCCCTTATCCTGTCGAATACGACGACCGTGTCGGTAAGGGAGTACCCGGCAAGCGTCAGGAGGGCGGTCACGATAAGGAGCGAAAACTCCTTGTTCAATATCCACATGACGCCCATGACAAAGAGGACGTCGTGGAAGGTGGCTATGACAGCCGCGACCCCGAACCTGAACTCGAACCTCCACGCCACATATATGAGTATGCCTATGAGGGAAATGAGGATCGCCCAGAGGGCGTCCTTCTGGAGCTTCTTGCCGACGGCCGGGCCGACCTCGGAGGTGGAATCGATTGCGAAGGGGTTTTCCGGCAGGCCCTTGGCGAAGACGTCTCCCAACGACTTCGAAGTCTCGGCGAGATTCCCCTCGGTCCTCTTGAGCTTTACGAGGAGCTTGTTAGGCTCCGAGAACTCCTGTAGGTTCGCGTCCTTGAAGCCGCTTCCGGCGAGGAGTTCCCTCACCTTGTCAATTTCGAGCGGCTTTTCGAACCTGAACTGTATGGCGACGCCGCCCTCGAAGTCGGTGGACAGGTTGGCCTTGCCGAGCGGGATCGCGACTACGGCTATAAGCCCTATTATGGCGAAGATGCCGGATATTACGAAGAGTATCCAGCGCTTGCCCAGAAAGTCTATGTTTGTCTCGCCCCAGATGTCCATCGCCTTTTGCCCCTATATGCTCAACTTCTGCAGTCTGAATTTCTCGCTCTGTATGTCGAAGAAGACCTTTGTGCCGACGAGCGAGGTGAAGAGGTTTATGAGTATGCCGAGGCTCAAGGATACCGCGAAGCCCTTTATCGGACCCGAGCCGAACTGGAAGAGCACGGCGGCCGTAATAAGCGTCGTAACATGCGAATCGATGACAGTGTACCAGGCATGGTCGTACCCGGCGCTTATGGCGGAGCGCGGGGTCCTTCCGGCGCGGAGTTCCTCCTTGACCCTCTCGAAAATGAGGACGTTGGAGTCGACCCCCATGCCTATCGTAAGTATGATGCCGGCTATGCCGGGGAGCGTGAGTGTGGAATTGAGCCACGCCATCGCGCCGAGGAGCATGATTATATTGAGGAGGATGGCGAAGTCCGCGGCAAGCCCCGAGACCTTGTAATAGATGGCCATGAAGATGAGGACGAAGAGCGCGCCCAATATCGCGGCACGCACGCCCGCCTTTATGGAATCCCCTCCGAGCGTGGGGCCTACGGTGACATTCTGGATGATGTTCACAGGCGCGGGTAGCGCACCTGCGCGAAGCACAATGGCGAGGTCGGTCGCTTCCTCATAGGCGAAGCCGCCGGTTATCTGCGCCTTGCCCCCGGCTATCGCCTCCCTTATCTGCGGGGCGGAGTGGATGTTGCCGTCAAGGACGATGGCGAGCCTTTTGCCGACGCTCTCGCTCGTGACGCGCTCGAAGATGCGCGCGCCGTTGGAGTCGAATGTAAGCGCGACATAAGGCTCGTTGTACTGGCTGTCAAAGGCGACTCTCGCGTCCGACAGGGAATCTCCCGAGAGCAAAACCTCTTTCTTAATGAGATACGGCGTCCTCTGGACCGCGCCTGTCTGCTTGTCGCGGGTCTGCTGGTAGAGTATCTCGGAGCCGGGAGGCGCGCCGGTGGAAAGGGCCTTCTGGGCCTCCATCGATTCATCCACGAGCCTGAACTCCAGGACCGCGGTCTTGCCTATGAGCTGTATCGCCCTCTCCGGGTCTTTAAGCCCTGGCAGCTGTATGACGACCTCGCTCTCGCCCTGCTTCTGTATGACGGGCTCGGCGACGCCGAACTTGTCTATCCTGTTCCTTATGGTCTCGAGCGCCTGGGAGCGCGCCCAGTCCCTTATCCTCTCGGATTCCTGGTCGATGAGCGTGAAGACGAGCTTGCCGTCGGAGGGCGCAGGGGTCGTGAAGACCCCGAACTCGTCGGCGACGACCTTCGTTATCGCCTCTCTGGACTTCTCGTCGGGGTAGGTGACGCCTATGGAGGTCGCGCCCTCCCTCGAAACGGTGCCGAAGGCTACGTTCTTTCTCTTGAGCTCGTCTTCGAGAGAGCCTGAGAGCCTATGGACGTGGTTCTCGACGGCCTTCTCCTGGTCTACGTTAAGGACGAGGTGCATGCCGCCCTGGAGGTCGAGCCCGAGGACTATCTTCGGGATGTTATGGACCCAGAAGCCGGGCAGGTGCCTGGATGCCGGAGTAGACGGCAGGAAGAGCACTACCGCGATGAGCGTGAATGCCGCCAGAAGGAAGATGCGCCAGAAAATACTTCTCATCAGTTGGTCTGTCGACTCCTTTTAAAATAAAAACCGCGCCCGTGCGGGCGCTCCGGAAAACTCGAGCCTGCGTAAAAACGCGGGGGTTCCCCCCCCTCGCCCCGGTCCGAACCGGCAAAACTACCCCTGGGGCTTCCTTACGGCTATCGCATCCTTGGCGATCTTTACCTTTACGTTCTCGGCTATCTCGACGGTAACGGTCTCGTCCTGCACGGAGATGACCCTGCCGTATATGCCGCTGTTCGTAATTACGTTGTCGCCCTTCTGCACCTCCGAGAGCATCTGCTTGTGCTCCTTGGCCTTCTTCTGCTGGGGCCTTATGAGGAGAAAGTAGAATATGACGAAGAGCAGGACGAGCGGGGCTATGGACATGAGACTGCCGAAAGGGCCTCCGGCTGACTGGGCCGGGGCGTCTTCGGCAAAAGCAAGGGCAACGGGGAACAGTATCACTTAAAACCTCCTTGGTATGTAAAACAACGGCCGCGTTAGCGGCCCATCGGTAAATCCAACGATGCGCGATCTTTATCAGGCCGGTGCAAGCGCCCTCATGGCGTAAAAACTCTTCCTCCACTCCTCGAACCTTCCGGAGCCTATAGCCTCCCTCATCTCTCCCATGAGGGTCGTGTAGTAGTGGAGGTTATGGACCGTATTAAGCCGGGACGAGAGTATCTCTCCCATCATGTAGATGTGTCTTAAGTAGGCCCGCGAAAAATTCCGGCATGTGTAACAGGCGCATTCCTCATCGAGCGGGGCCGGGTCCCGCTCGTATTGAGCATTCTTTATAACCAATTTCCCGCGCCTTGTAAAGAGAGTTCCGTTCCGGGCGTTCCGGGTCGGCATCACGCAGTCGAACATGTCGATGCCCTGGGAGACCCCGAAGACGAGGTCCTCGGGCGTGCCCACGCCCATGAGATACCTGGGTCTCTCGACCGGCAGGAGCGGCGCGGTCTCGGCTATCATCTCCTGCATGAGGGGCTTTTCCTCGCCGACGGAGAGGCCGCCGAGGGCGTAGCCGTCGAAGCCTATATCTACAATGGACGCGGCGCTTACGCGCCTCAAGTCCTTATACATCCCCCCCTGCACTATGCCGAAGAGCGCCTGAGAGTCGTTCTTCCTGGCGTCCTTGCACCTCTTTGCCCACCTGTGGGTGAGGTTCATCGAGTTCTCGGTGTACTCGCGCGTGGCCGGGTGCGGCGTGCACTCGTCGAGCGTCATCATGATGTCCGAGCCGAGCGCTTCCTGTATCTCAATCGCCCCTTCGGGGGTAAGGAGGTGGCGCGAGCCGTCGAGATGGGAGCTGAACTGCACCCCGGATTCATCAATTTTCCGGAGCTTACATAAGCTGAATACCTGGAACCCGCCGCTGTCCGTGAGTATCGGCCCGTCCCAGTTCATGAACCTGTGAAGCCCGCCGAGAGACTTTATCAACTCGTGGCCCGGCCTTAGATAGAGGTGGTACGTGTTGGAGAGGATTATCTCCGCGCCGAGGCCGCGGAGCTCCTCGGGCGTGACCCCCTTGACCGCGCCCTTTGTGCCGACCGGCATAAAGGCCGGGGTCGAGAACGCGCCATGGGGTGTCGTCACCCTGCCGAGCCTCGCGCCCGCGTCTGTTTTAATGAGATCAAACCCTAATGACATCTCTGTTCGCGTCCAATGAAAATTATAGTGAGTAATTATAGCATCGATTTCTGATATTACGAGCCATCAAATGACGAACATGGCATCTCCGTAGCTGAAAAACCTGTAGCCTTCCTTTACCGCCTCTTTGTAGGCCCCGAGCACCCGTTCCCTTCCCGCGAACGCGGCGACTAACATTATAAGCGTTGAGCCGGGCAGGTGGAAGTTCGTGAGCAACCCGTCTATGACCCTGAACCGGAACCCCGGATATATGAATATGTCTGTCGTGCCTGAAAGGACGGGGGCGTCGAAGTCCCTGAAGGCCGCCTCGAGCGCCCTCGTCGATGTGGTGCCGACGGCTATGACGCGAGCGCCCTCTGCCTTTGCTTTTTTTATAGCCTCGAATGTGGCATGGTCTATCGTATACCTCTCGCCGTGCATCTTGTGTTCCCTCACATCCGTGACCCTTACGGGCATGAATGTGCCGGGGCCTGTGTGGAGGGTTATACAGCGGGTCTCGACACCTCTGTCCCGAATCTCCGCGAGGAGCTTGTCCGTAAAATGGAGCCCGGCCGTAGGCGCGGCAACGGCCCCCTCCTCGCCCGCGAAGACCGTCTGGTATCGGGTCTTGTCACTCTCCTCGGGCTCCCTCCTTATATAAGGGGGCAGAGGGATCTTTCCCGCCTCTTTGTGGCGCGGGCCGTCCTTGAAGGACACCCTCCAGAGCCCGGCCTTCTCATCAAACCCTCGCACCTCGGCCTCGGTTTCAAAAAAGAGGAGACTCCCCTCTTTCAACCCCTTGGAGTTCCTTATAAGACAGGACCAGTCCTCTCTCCCGTCGTCGGTTCTGCAAAGCCTCTCGACGAGCAATACCTCGACCCTGCCGCCCGAGGACTTTTTGCCAATGAGCCTTGCGGGAAGCACCTTTGTGTCGTTGAGGATGAGGAGGTCGCCTTTGCGCAGCAGACCCGGCAGGTCCCTGAACGAGGCGTGGCTGTACTCTCCTGTTGCCCTTGAGAGCACCATCAGGCGGGAGGAGTCTCTTTCAGGGAGCGGGTACTGGGCTATGAGGCCTTCAGGCAGGTCAAATTCGAAGTCTTTTATGTCCACAATGTATGATCTTTTCTATTCTTCCTTTTCCAAAGGGGGGGAAGGATAAAACTCGGATAATCTCCCCTCACCCCTCTTTAGAAAAGAGGGGTGAAATTATTGTCATTCCCGCGGACTTAAAGCGGGAATCCAGTCTGTTTTTTTACCTGATAATGACAACCCCCTGGATTCCCGATTAAAACCTCGGGAATGGCACTGTTGCGGCTAATACGCTTTAACGAGGTCCGTCCCCGGATAATAGTGCTTCAATATCTCCCTGTACGAGTACCCCTCCTCTGCCATGCCTTTCGCGCCCCACTGGGAGAGCCCCACCCCGTGGCCCGAGCCCCTGCCCTTGAATACGAACAGGTCGCCTGTCTTCGAGACCTCGAAGATGGTCGACTTAAGGCCGCTGTAGCCCACGGCCTTTCTCAAGTCCTCGCCGGAGACAGTGATGAAAGCGCCTTCCGAGTCCCTTACTACGGCCGCTTTCACCCTCCCGGCCGGAGTGCGCTCTATTATCTCCACCTCGATCGGAGAGCCTATCCGGTTACCGGCCTTCCTTAAATAGACGGCAAAGGCCTCGGCCTGCACCGAAAGCTCCCAGTTATACTGCGGCGCCTCCTCGTCAAACGGGCTCTTTACCGAGCGGAGGTACGGGTAGTCGTTCGCCCAGACCTCGTGTGAAGCCTCGGTCATGGACCCGGCGTTGGAATGATATACCGTAAGCGCGGGCTCGCCCGCAAAGGTGAGTATCTCCCCTGCCGTCTCCATGACCGCACTCTTTGCCGCAGGGTCTTCGGAGGCCGCGCCTCCGTAGACCTGCCCCATGACGGTCCCCTCCAGATGGTATTTGGACTTGGCGCGCTTCTCCCTGTTGAATACGGCGTAGGTCCTCGCCACTACAGCCTGCGTCTTTATGGCATCCGTCGGCCACTTTGTCGAGACCTCGTTCTTTATTATCCCGGCCACATAGGATTCGAGGTTGAGCTCGTTTATTACCATGAGCCCGGCTCTGCCTTCGGCTATCTCGATGGTCCCCCTGTAGGGCCTGCCGTCGACATAAACGAACTCGCCTTTCGGATAGATCCGGACCGGCAGTTCCTTCAATCGGCCGTTCAACCTTATCTCGTCAGGCCCCTCCCTCTTGATCGTGAAAGAGCCCCTGTCCGATGACTTGATATTGAGCGTCGTCGGGCCGTTCAGGACGAGGATGCGGATCTTGTCGCCCCCCCTCGCCTCGCCCGGGATTATCCGGAGGCATCCGGAGATGCAGACGACTATGAACAATATGAGTAGCCAGCGGCGTTTTTTCATGGAGGTCCGGGGTGAACGACAGATTGAAAAAACAACGTATAAAAACTCCCCACCCCGCGTCCCTGAGGTGAAAAGGAGTAACTATGCGGCTCACGATAAGACTATTATAGGGAACGTACCGCGAATAGGAGGACTATCCCCACTGCCATTATGACAAAGCCCAGTATGCGGAGCGTCCTCTCCGGCATTTCCTGGAGTGCGAGCGCCCAATGCTTGACCGCCCTGGGGAAACCGAAGTAAGGGATGCCTTCGAGCACCAGGAGCGCGCCCAGGATGCTCAGGATCAAGCCCGTTTTACCGAAGATACCGTCCATCTGTTTTAAGGTGCTTCTTTAAGAGAACGCCCTCGCGCGCGGGGCTTATATGGCAAACAGGATCGCGTCGATCGAAGCTTGCCGTTTCCAGGGCCTTACTTCCGCGCCCGGACCCGTCCTACTTGCCCTTGCACTTGCAGAGCTTCCGGAGATAGGTCTTGAGCTCGGAGATCTCTGACTTTGAGAGCGTTTTGCCAAAGGGCGGCATGAGGCTCGACTTGCTCGTGGATGGCCCGCCGTCGGTGATCGAGTTTATGATGTCCTCGTCGGTCAATTTTTCCATCTCCCGCGCGCTCGTATGGTCGCGCGGGGAGACCGGCTGGTTTTCGGTGGCGTTCACTCCGTCACCCCTGCCTTCGAGCCCGTGGCACTGCGCGCAGTAGAACTTGTAGTTCTCCTCGGCGGTTGCGGCGGACGCGCCTGTAGTCGCGCTTAAAAAGAGCGAAAACGCCGCGAAAGCCGCGAGCAGGGCTTTCTTATTCGTCTTTTTCGTCAATCCAGGCTCCCTACATAGGCGGAGAGGTCCTTCATCTCCGCGTCGTTTATATAACCCGTATAGTCAGGCATGTCCTTTACCGGCTTGAATATCCTCGGCTTTGTCATGTACGCGTATACCCAGTCGGGGTTCAGCCTCTTTGAGGCGCCCGTGAGCGCCGGGCCCGAAAGCCCTCCGGCCTTGTTCCCTCGGACAGTCACCTCGTGGCAACCGTAGCAGGCCTGCTTCTTTATGAATATCGCCCGGCCCTTGGGGTTGTCCCTGGGTTGTATTGCCCCGTCCTTCACATCTGCCGATCTAAGGGTCATGAGATAGGCGGCGACGTCAATTGCATCCGCTGAAGAGAGCTTCGGGTGGTTGCCCGCGTTCTTCTTCGTAAGGGAGTTGTACTCGAGCGGCCTTATGGGTCTCGGGTCGGCGAGCCACTTGTCCAGAAATGCGGGGGCGAACTTCGACCCGGCGTACCAGAGCTCCGGCCCCTTTTTGGCGAGCTGGTCTTTTATCGTCTTTTCCCGCGCGGGCCCTTCGGATTGGTGGCACTGGCCGCACTTTTTCGCCTCAAAGGCCTTTTTGCCCTCAGTTGCTCCGGCAAGGGCCGGGATGGAGGAGGCCGTCAAGAAAAAGACGGATAGAGCGAGCGACGCGATTATTTTAGATATCATCATGGACAACGCCTTCAGGAAAGTACGTCACGGATATGATAGTTTAGGCGGGAGCCTGTTGTCAAGCCATTTCAACGCTGAAACCATTGAAAAACATGGGGAAAAATACGCTCAGGCGATCTCGTATCTCTCCTGGTGGAACCTCTCGACCGGCTTTACGATGACCTTCTTCCCGGTCCTTCTCTCAAGCTCTTCGATGACCGAGGCCTGCGCGGAGATGAGCTCCTCCCCGACCGACGGGGAGACGTAGAGTATCACCTTCTTCTTTCTCGAAGGGAGGTCCTTCAAAAGCTCCCTGTATATGTCCATTATTATGGTGTCCCTGGCCTTTACTATGCTGTTTCCGTCGCAATAGGGGCAGGGCTCGCAAAGAGACTGGGCGAGCGACTCGCGCGTCCTCTTTCTCGTCATCTCGACTATGCCGAGCTCGGAGATCTTAAGGATGTTGGTCCGCGCCTTGTCTTCCTTGAGCGCCTCTTTCAAAGCGTTGTAGACCTTTTCCCTGTCAGCGGCCTTTGCCATGTCGATAAAGTCTATGACTATGATGCCGCCGATGTTACGGAGCCGGAGCTGGTAGACGACCTCCTTTACCGCTTCGAGGTTGGTCTTCAGTATCGTCTCGTCCGAACTCCGCTTACCGACATACTTGCCGGTATTGACGTCTATCGCGGTCAGGGCCTCCATCTGGTCAAGGACGATGTGGCCGCCGGAGCGTAGCCAGACCTTTCTTTCGAGGGCGTCGGCAAGCTCGATCTCTATCCCGTGGGCGTCGAAGACGTCCTCCTCGCCCTCGTAGAGCTCTACCCTGCCGCTCAAGTGCGGCATGAACTCTTCGATGAACCTGGAGGCGCGCTCGAACTCATCCTTTGAGGCGATGACGAGCCTTTCTATATCGGAAGTGAAGGAATCGCGGATGGTGCGGAGAGTCAGGTCGAGCTCCTCGTATATGAGCGCCGGGGTCTTTGTCTCGGACTTTTTCTTTACTATCGAGTCCCAGAGCTTTTCCAGGAAGTACATGTCGGCCTGTATCTCGTCCTTGCCCATGCCGTCGCAGACGGTCCTTATGATGTAGCCGAAGCCGTCCTTCCGGACCGAGGAGACGATATCGCGCAGGCGCCTTCTTTCCTTGTCGCTCGATATCCTTCTCGAAATAGCGACCTTGTCGTACGTGGGCATGAATACGAGGTAACGGCCGGGGAGCGATATGTACGAGGTCACCCGCGCGCCCTTGGTGCCGATAGGCTCCTTGGCGGCCTGTACCATGACCTCCTGCCCTTCCTTTATTACGTCCTGTATCCTCGCAGGCTTTCTGTCGCGCTCCTTCTCTTTCTCTTCTTCCTCTTCGTCGAATTCGTCAAACGGTCCCTTTATGTCGGAGACATGGAGGAAGGAGGTCCTCTGCAGGCCTATTTCCACGAAGGCCGACTGCATCCCGGGAAGGACCCTTACGACCTTGCCCTTGTAGATGTTCCCGGTTATGCCCCGGTCCTTGTTCCTCTCCACGTAGAATTCGACGAGGCGCCCCTGCTCGACGAGGGCGATCCTCCTCTCGAACGGGTTGGCGTCGATGATGATCTCGGTTTTATTGCTCTTCAAAGGTAGTCCCTGGACGGATTTTTTATGCTCGGATGCGGTCAAACGACGCACTGGTCTTGACGACGGGGATGAGGGACGCGTCCTGCCGGGGAATATCAAGAAGGGTTGCGAGGATATCATGGGGCCGGGCTGTAGAGCCCTCGGCCTTTTTAAGGACGAGCTTCAATGTGGACTCTCCATGGACCGAGAGAGATTCTACCGCCGCCCTTATGTCTATCTCCTTCGCCGCCTTCTCCTCCCCCTTGTCGACGCGTATCTTTAGAGAGTCCTTGTTGAGGAAGTCCCTTACAATCCCTTCAATCCGTTCTAAATCTATGTTCAAGCCCAGAGGGCAATCCTTCAAATCCATGAAATACTCTGTCAATATAGCAGAGGGTAGGGAAACTTTCAAGGAAAAGGCCTCCGCGCCCAATATCTTGAGCCCGTCGGGGAGGACGGAGTTCAGGCGCGAGGCCGCCTCCTCGGCGGATACTTTTCCGTCTTTCAGGAGCTCGATATCCATGTACTCGTCCAAAGACTCGATCCCTACGGGCAGGGTCGATGAGAACGATATCTTCGGGAGCGGATGGAACCCCTGGGAGAACTTGAGCGGCAGACCCGCCCTCTTTATCGCCCTTACCATCGTGTTTACGAGCTCGAGGTGGCTAAGATACTTAAGCTCCCCTGTCTTCGAGAACCTGAGCCTCAAGCGGAGCGGCTCGGGCTCGGGCGCGTTGCCGTGGCTTACCTTCTCAAGGGTGCCGTCGTCGTCTATCGTGACGTTCTTTATTGTCTTGTGGTCGCAGACCCCGCAGTTCGAGCACCTGTCGACCCTGCAGTCGGGGGTGCGAGCAAGGTCGATTGCGGCCTTGAACTCTTTTAAAAGGAACTCTTTCGTGACCCCGGGGTTCAGGTGGTCCCAGGGGAAGACCTCGTCATGAGGCCGCGTTCTCGCGATATAAAAGGACATATCGACGGATTCGTCCGCGAAGGCGGCCTTCCAGGCGTCGAAAGAGAACTTCTCTGACCAGCCGTCGAAACGACAGCCTTTTTTAAAGGCGTTGAGTATTACTTTTGATAAACGCCTGTCGCCGCGCGCGAATACCCCTTCGAGTATCGACATCTTCGGGTCGTGCCACTTGAAACCCAGGTTAAGGGAGCCGAGCTTCCCCCGGAGCAACCCCTGCCTCCGCGCGCACTCGTCCTGCGATATCTGCGGCTCCCACTGGAACGGCGTGTAGGGCTTGGGGATGAAGGAAGAGACGCTAACGTTTATCTGCGGGGACTTGCCGGAGGCCCTTTTCCCTATGGCGCGGACGCACTCGGCGAGCCGCGCGATTTCCACGATATCTTCATCGGTCTCGGTCGGGAGCCCTATCATGAAGTAGAGCTTCATGAGCTTCCAGCCGAGCGAAAATACATCAAAGGCCGCGGCATGGAGGTCCTCTTCCTTGATGCCCTTGTTGATGAGTCTGCGGAGGCGCTCGCTACCTGCCTCCGGGGCGAGCGTAAAGCCGGTCTTTCTCACCTTCTTTATCTCATTGGCGAGGCGCGCCGAAAGCGTGCCGACGCGGAGCGACGGCAGGGATACGGCCACGCGGTCCTTTTCCACGCGGGACATGAGTCCGGTGATAAGCTCTTCTATAAGCGTATAGTCGCCGGTGCTTAAAGAGAGCAACGAGACCTCGTCATAGCCGGTGTTCTTCAACGCCGTCTCGACAATTTTCAAGATATTCGCAGGGGTCCGTTCTCTTACCGGCCTGTAAATCGAGCCGGCCTGGCAGAACCTGCACCCGCGCGTGCACCCGCGCGCTATCTCAACGCTGACTCTATCGTGTATCGTCTCCATGTACGGGATGACGGGCCTTATCGGCAGTGGCAGCGAGTTTATGTCAGGGACCGTCCGCTTGGTGATTTTATTGTAGCCGGGCCTAAGCGGAGTTATCTCCCGTATCGTCCCGTCATCATTATAGAAGGGCTCGAAGAAGGACGGCACATAGACGCCGGGGATGGAGGACAACCTCTCCAGCACCTCGATCCTCTTCCAACCCTTTTCCTTGCCCTCGATTACGGCGTCTGCAATTTCAAGGACCGCCTCCTCACCGTCGCCTAATAAAATAAAGTCGAAGAACTCGGCGACCGGCTCGGGGTTGAAGGCCGAGGGGCCTCCGCCCGCGACGAACGGGTCGCCCTCTTTCCTGTCTTTTGACAGGAACGGCACACCGCCCAATTCCAGCATCTGAAGGATGTTAGTGTACGAGAGCTCGTACTGGAGAGAGAAGCCGAGTATGTCGAGGTCTGACAGCGGGATAGAGGATTCAAGGGTAGAGAGCCTCATGCCCTTGTCCCTCAAGAGCGCTTCCATGTCGGTCCACGGGGCGTAGACGCGCTCGCAGGCGATATCCTCGCGCGAGTTCAGTATCTGATAAAGTATCTGGAGCCCGAGGTGGCTCATCCCGACCTCATAGGCGTCCGGGAAGGCGAGGGCGAAGGTGAGCCTCACCTTCGAGAGGTCTTTTTTTATCGAGTTGACCTCGTTGCCTATGTACCTCGAAGGCTTTCTTACGAGCGGGAGAAAATCTTTTATATTGCCCTGCATCGGTTTCCTTAAACGTTTTTTGTCAAAAGCGCGGAGCTTTTGCTTTCTATCCATATTAAATCCCTCCCCCTAGACTGGGGAGGGCGGGGGTGGGGGTGAAGCCCTGACCGAAGCTCACCCTCCCCTCAATCCCCTCCCGTCGAGGGAGGGGAGGTAATGTTAGCGGGGTTGGAAAACCCCGCCTATCGTTTATTTAAAGGATTCCCGATAAGAGTCCTCGGGAATGACATGATATACGCTTCACCCTTCTTTTTCGAAATACTCCGGCAAACACACCCCGCACCTGAAACACTCGCCGACTTCGCACGGCGGAGTCGCGCGGGCCTCCAGGGCCTTGCCGTACTCCTTCCAGAGATAGGACTTTCTGACGCCGTGGTCGATAATATCCCACGGGAGTATCGCGTCCTTTGCCCTGTCCATGCGGACGGAAGATATTATGAAATCCTCATTGGCCTTCAATACCCGCGCCCAGCCCTTGGAAGAGGCTTCAACGATGAACCGGCCCGCGCGCCTGTCCGCCCTCGACAGATACGCCTGCATTAGCGCCTCTTTCGAGGACATCGTGCTCACGCTTATGCCCTTCTCTTTAAGGAGGCCCTTTGTGATCGATTTGAGCCTCTTGTCAATCGTCGCCGTCTCCTCGAACGCCATCCATTGAAAAGGGGTCAAGGGCTTTGGCATGAAGGGGTTTATGCTTAATGAGATCTCGCCCCTCGCCATCACTGCCTTTATCCTCTTCGTAAGCTCGACTATCGCCTCCGCGTCCTCGTCGGTCTCGGTGGGCAGGCCTATCAAATAATATAATTTGAGCTTCAAAAACCCCGCCTCCCTGACAAGAGAGACGGCGTCCATTATTTCCTTGTCAGTGATCCCCTTGTTGATGACGGCCCTCATCCGCTCGGTGGCCGCCTCAGGGGCGAGCGTTATCGTCTTGTATCCGCTCTTCTTAAGAAGCGCGAGGAGGCCGGCATCCAGCATGTCGAAACGCAAGGATGAGAGCGTAACCCCGCCTTCCTTCTCAACACCAAACCCGATGATGTCATTTATATCCGGGTGCTCGGAGACGGCTGTGCCTATGAGCCCTGCCTTTCCCGCGCGCTTGAGCCCTTCAGAAAGCGCCTCTTTAACATCTTCGGTCTTTCTCCAGCGCGGCGGCAAATATAGAAAACCAGCGGCGCAGAACCTGCAACCACGGCCGCACCCGCGCTCGACCTCTATCAGATAGGTGTCCCTGAACTCGGCGTCAGGTGTAGTAATGAATGACTGCGGGACGGGGAATCTGGCGAGGTCAAACGCCTTTTTGCCGACGACCTTCTCCTTTGCCCCTGCCTTCCTCTTTACCTCTTTTATGGCAGGGCCGTCGTACTCGTATTCATAAAACGACGGGATGTATGTCCAGGGGAGCTCGTCGAGGCCGGAAAGCAACTCATCCTTTGCCCCGTCCTTCAAGGCCCTGAATCTTTCGATGAACTCCGGGAGCGCGCCTTCGCCCTCGCCGATCGTGAACACGTCTATAATTTCGGCGAGCGGCTCGGGATTGAGCGATACGCCGACGCCACCGGCGATGACGAGCGGGGTCAGATCCCGTTCAGCGGAAAAGACCGGCACATTGGCGAGGCCGAGGATCCTGCCTATATTTACATAGTCGTCCTCGAAGGGGAGCGAAAAGGCGATGATGTCGAACTCGCGTAGAGGCGTCTGGGACTCGTACGAGAACAACTCCGTGGAAGTCCGACTGAACTCCTCGATGTCTTCCTTATCCGGGAGGAACGAGCGCTCGCAGACGGCGTCATCAAGGCTGTTAATAAGGTGATAGACGGTCTGGAAGCCGAGGTTCGCCATGCCGAGCGAATAGGCGTTCGGCCAGACAAGGCAGACCCTGATCCTCCCGCCGTGCTCCTTATGGACGGCACCCGTCTCCCGGGAGAGCGTCTCCCTTACTTTTTTTTTAAGATTCCAGGAAATAGACCGGCCCAAAAACGGGACTCTAACCCCGTTTCCTCAAAGATGGCGCGAAAAACGCGGACGCAAAAGGCCCGCCATCGCGATATCTGAAATTATCACATATATCAGGCGGGTTTACAAGGCAGGTCCTGGCCGGACCGGCAAATCCTGATGGTTTTTGAGTCCTGAAGCCTTAAGCAATCGAATTTGAATTGGCCGTACGCCGAGTACCCTGGCTGGATCGGCAAATCCGGATCAAACGGCTTGAGACCAGTAAGAGCAGGGTACCCCGATTTGAAAATTGGCCGTACGCCGAGTACCCTGGCTGGACCGGCAAATCCGTATCAAACGGCTTGAGACCAGTAAGAGCAGGGTAACCCGATTTGAAAATTGGCCGTACGCCGAGTACCCTGGCCGGACCGGCAAATCCGTATCAGACGGCTTGAGACCGGTAGAGCAGGGTAACCCGATTTGAAATTGACCGTACGCCTAGTACCCAGCCTCAAGCCCCGAGGGACAAGGATGCCTTGTAGCGGTCCTCTCGCGCGCAAAGCGCGCGACCCCGGGGCGTATTTTCTGTTTACCTTATTCTGAAATCTAATCGGCCTGTTTTCTCAAGAAAGTCGGCGTGTCATACATGTCCTCATCATCTGCATTAAGCCCCCCGAGCTTCGTAAGCCTCCGGAGCTCGTGACTCCGGAGCTCAAAACCCTTGTCTCTTCTTATGACGGTCGGCACGTCGAGGTCGTCGATGACGTCCGCCGGGGGTATCGTATCCTTGGACATCTGCATCGGCATCTGCATCGGGGTCCGTATCTCGTTCGCCTTTCCGAAGCCCGTGGCGATGACCGTAACCCTCACTTCCTCGCCCATCGATTCGTCAATGACCGCGCCGAAGATGATATGCGCGTCCTCGTGGGCCTCTTCATGTATGAGGGATGAGGCCTCGTGGACGTCGTGGATGGTAAGGTCGGAAGAACCGGTGATGTTTATGAGCACGCCGCGCGCGCCGTTAATCGAAATATCCTCAAGAAGCGGGGACGATATAGCCTTCCTCGCGGCCTCTGCGGCCCTGTTCTCGCCGGTTGCCACGCCGCTGCCCATGAGCGCCTGGCCCATCTCGGACATGATGGTGCGCACGTCCGCGAAGTCGACGTTACTCTTGAACGCGTCCTTAAGCGAGGTGTTCTTGTTGGCTACGGACAATAATCTCTGGTTCGGGATGGTGATGACGGTATCGACGACGTCCTTGAGCTTCTTGAGGCCGTCCTCGGCCTGCTTCATCTTTTTCGACCCTTCGAAGGCGAACGGCTTCGTGACTACCGCGACGACGAGCGCTCCGGCGGCCTTCGCGGCTTCGGCTACCACGGGGCCCGCCCCGGTGCCTGTTCCGCCGCCCATGCCCGCGGTTATGAAGACCATGTCCGCGCCCTTGAGCGCCTCGATGAGCTGGTCCTTGGACTCCATCGCCGCGTTCCGCCCGATCTCGGGGTTGGCTCCGGCGCCGAGCCCCTTGGTGAGGCTGTTGCCCAGCTGGACCTTCGTGTGCGCCAGCGATTTTTCAAGCGCCTGGCTGTCCGTGTTCGCGGCCAGGAACTCCACCCCGTCGAGGCCGCATTCTATCATCGTATTCACGGCGTTCCCGCCGCACCCGCCTACCCCGATGACTTTGAGCCTCGCCCCCCGGTTGAAATTCTCGTCCATCTCGATTACCATCATCCCACCTCCTGTTTTATCAGCCGCCGTAATCAGTTTATGGAGTCCTGGCTTTAGAAGAACTCCTTCATCCACTCCTTCATCCTCGAAGTCAGCTTGTTGAAGATCTTGGACTCGCTCCCCCTCTGGAACTGCGTGCCCGTGAGGTGCTTGCCTCCGTACTGGACGAGCCCTACGCCTGTCGAGTACATCGGAGACTTCACCACGTCCACGAGCCCGGTTATGCCCATGGGCAGGCCCCTTCTGACCGGCAGGTTGAAGACCTGCTCGGCGAGCTCGGTTATGCCTTCCATCGCGGCGGTGCCGCCGGTCAAAACTATGCCCGAGGATACGAGGTTGTCGTACCCGGACTTTATAATCTCCCTCTTGACGAGCTGGAATATCTCCTCGACGCGGGGCTCTATTATCTCGCAGAGCATGTACCTGGACACCGTCCGGGACTTTCCGCCGCCGACTGACTGGACCTCGACCATGTCGTCCTTTGAGACGAGCGCGGTCATGGCGTTGCCGTACTGTTTCTTTATCTTTTCCGCCTCGCTCGCGGTAGTGCGTAGCCCCACGGAGATATCTCCGGTGACCTGGTTGCCGCCGAGGGATATCACGGTCGTGTACTTTATGGTGCCCGCGTGGTAGAGGGCGATGTCGGTCGTGCCGCCGCCGATGTCGACCAGGACGACGCCTATCTCCCTCTCGTCAGGGTTCAGCACCGCCTCGCTCGAGGCTATCTGCTGGAGGACGATGTCGGCCACATCCAACCCGGCCTTGTTCGCGCACTTTACGATGTTCTGGGCCGAGGTGACGGCGGCCGTCACTATGTGGACCTTTACCTCGAGCCTTATGCCTATCATGCCGAGCGGCTCCTGTATCCCCTCCTGGTCGTCCACTATGTACTCCTGCGGGATGACGTGGATGACCTCCCTGTCCGGCGGGATGACGACGGCCTGCGCGGCCTCTATGACCCTGTCGATGTCCGCCTGCGTTATCTCGCGGTTCTTTATCGCTATGACGCCGTGGCTGTTGAATGCGCGTATGTGGCCGCCCGCGATGCCGCAGTAGACGCGGTTCACTTCGCATCCGGCCATGAGCTCGGCCTCCTCGACGGCCTTTCTAATGGATTCCACGGTCGACTCTATGTTGACGACCACACCCTTCCTGAGCCCCTTCGAGGCGTGGACGCCTATGCCGATTATCTCGACCGAGTCCTTGGTCTTTTCGCCGACGATGGCGCATATCTTCGTGGTCCCGATATCGAGCCCTACTACTATGTTATCCCTTTTGGCCATCCGTCTCACCGCCTTCCTGTACTACATTGGTGTTAAACCTTACCGTCACTGCCCGGGGGTTGTAGAGGTCGAACGCCTCTATGCCCCTTAAGACCCCGTCACGCGTCCCCAGGACGCGCTCGAAGGCGGCGAGCTTCTCTTCAAATGAGTCTCTGCCGACGTCGAGCCTCACCCCTTCCTCAAGCGTGTATATCGAGAACCCGAATACCGGGTCGACGCTTATCTCCGATACCTTTGCGATGTTGAAGCCCACGCGCGACGAAAGGACGCCGATAAGGTCCATCAGCCCCTCGTCCGGGACCTTGGTCGCGTCCATGAGCCCCTCCATCGTAAGGCCGGTGACGATCGGGAGGTCGAGATTGTCCTCTGCCGCGTACTTCTTGAAGACGACCCCGTTGGAGTCCATGACATAGAGCCCGTCGAGCTTGACGAGCGCGACCGGCGACCTCTCCTTCACCTCTATGTCTATGATGTCGGGGTACGACCTTTCGACCTTCGCGTCCTCTATCCACGGGTTCGTCTTTATCGAGGCCTCCGCCTGTTCCAACTTGAACGAGAGGATGTTCTGCCCCTCGTTTATGCCTGAGAGCGCGGCTATCTCTTCCTTCGGTATCCTCTCCGCGCCGTTCACGTTCACCGCGATGACCGAAAGGTACGGAGTGGTTATAAGCGTGTTGTACCCCTTCCATACGGCGAATGAGAGCGCGGGAAGCGCGCCGAGGAGCACGACGGCCTTTACGGCCTTGAGCCCCGTCCTCTTCGCGCGCACCCGAAAGGGCTCCCTCCAGCGCCTGTTCCTCTTTTTCAATTTGACGGGTTTCATCTGTGTGACAAAAGTTCCGTTCGCCCTTGTGTAAGTAAGACAAATCCCAAAGGGCTTTTCTATTCAAAAAAACCGGGAGAATGCCTTATTCTTTTTTGATAGATCAAAACGGCAAAGGGCTTTGCGGCCCTGACACTAAACCTTATTTATCCCCGCGCCCTTGAGCATCTCTTCGACAAGCGCGGGGTAGTCCATGCCTACAGCGCCAGCGGCCCTTGGGAAGAGGCTTAATTCCGTCATCCCGGGGATGGTATTTACCTCGAGGACATAGGGCTTGCCGCTTTTTTTAAGCATCACGTCGACGCGGGCGGCGCCGGAGCACCTTAGGGCCTCGTAGGCCCTCAGAGCCTCTTTCGAGACCTTTTTTTCAAGGGTCTTCGTCAAAGGCGCGGGTACGATAAAATCGGTCGCGCCTTTTGTGTATTTGGCCCTGTAATCGTAGAAGCCTTCCTTCGGCCTTATCTCTATTACCGGGAGGACGCGGCCGTCGAGTATCGAGACGGTAAGCTCCCTGCCTTCGATGTATTCTTCAATGACCGGCTCTCCGCCGTGCCTCTTTGCCTCGGCTATGGCCGGAGCGAGCCCGGCCTTCTTTCTCACAATGGTCACGCCTATGGCCGAGCCCTGAGTCGAGGGCTTTACGACCACCGGGAGCTTTGCCTTCACCGCCTTGCCCCCGGCGTATCCGAACGACCCGGGTGTCGAGACGCCGTGGTGGAGGAAGAGCTTTTTTGCCGCGGCCTTGTCCATGGCTACGGCAGACGCCTGGACGCCCGAGCCGGTGTACGGGATCCCCATTACCTCAAGAAGCCCCTGGATACAGCCGTCCTCGCCATATCTGCCGTGGAGCGCGATGAAGGCGACCTCTATCTTTTCAGAGACGAGCCTCTCTGCGATGTCCCTCCCCGCGTCTATCGGAACGGCTTTGTAGCCCTTTGCGAGGAGCGCCTTCAATACCGCGTCCCCGGTCTTGAGGGATATCTCCCTCTCCTCGGAAATGCCGCCCAGGAGTACGCCTATCTTCTTATCCTTGAAAGCCGCCTTTGCCAAATTACTGGTCCTCGCCTATGACCTTTATTTCGGGCTCGAGGACGACCCCTTTCTGGCTGTATATCCTGTCGCGTACGAGGGCCATGAGCGAGAGGACGTCCTTTGCCTTGGCGGCCCCGAGGTTCACGATGTAGTTGGCGTGGACCTCGGATATCTGAGCGTCGCCGGACCTCTCGCCCTTGAGCCCCGCCTCTTCGATGAGCCTCCCTGCCGACTTGTTCTCCGGGTTCCGGAAGATGGAGCCTGCGTTCGGGAATGTTATGTGGGCGGTCGATTTTCTCCGCTCCTTCAAGTCCCTTATCTTCTCCTTCACGGCATCCGGCGTGGATTTGGTGAACCTCATGTGCGCTCTCGTTACGACCGCGCCCTTCGGGATCTCGGCCTTCCTGTAGTCGAATGCGAGGTCTTTTTTAGGGATGAAGTTCTTGACGCCCTTTTTGCCGATGACCTCGACGCCCTCGACTACGTCCTTCATCTCGCCGCCGTACGCGCCCGCGTTCATCATGACCGCGCCGCCTATGGTGCCGGGGATGCCTGAAGCGAATTCGAAGCCGGTAAGGCCCCGCTCCCTGCACTGGAAGAGGAGCTCGGCAAGGCGCACGCCCGAGCCGACCGAGGCGTTAGTCTCGTCCTTCCAGACGATGTCCTTGAACCCCTCGGACATGTTTATGACGATCGACCTTATGCCGCCGTCCCTCACAAGGAGGTTCGTGCCGCCGCCGAGTATGTAGAACGGAAAGGCCTTCGCCTCGGCAAAGGCGAGTATGTCCTTTAAGTCGCCCTCGTCCTGCGGGAAGGCCATCACGTCGGCCGGGCCGCCGATCTTGATGGAAGTGTACTCGCTCATCGGCACGTTGAAGAGCACCTTGCCCTTGAAGCGCTGTATGAAGAACAACGAATACTGTACCGCCATATCCTCTCCCTTACCCTTGCGCATCAGGAGGCCCTCTTCTTAAGGCTCTCGACGAGCGCGACACCGGTCTTCCAGATGTCGCCCGCGCCGAGCGTGATGACCATGTCGCCGGCTTCCACGCACTTTTCAAGGTGAGAAAGTATCGCCGGGCCCGGCATGTACGAGACATCCTTATGCCCGAATGCCTTTATCCCCTGATAGAGCGCTTCTCCCGAAGCGCCTTCTATCCTTTCCTCGCCCGCGGCGTAGACATCCGTTATGACGAGCTTCTCCGCGTCGTTGAAGGCGGACAGGAACTCGCTGAAGAGGTCTTTTGTCCTCGAATACCTGTGCGGCTGGAATACGACGACGAGGCGCGAGTCAAACCCCTTCTTCGCGGCCTTAAGCACGGCCTTTATCTCCTCGGGGTGGTGGCCGTAGTCGTCGACGACCGTGACCCCGGCGGCTTCGCCCCTTACGTGGAACCTCCGCTCGACCCCGGTGAAGCCCTCCAGTCCGGCCTTGATCGTCGCAAAGTCTATGTCGAGCTCGCGCGCAACGGCCACGGCCGCAAGCGAGTTATAGACATTGTGCTCGCCCGGGAGGTTCAGCGTTATCTCTCCGAGCTGTTTCTTTCCACTCCAGACCTCGTAAGAGGTCTGCATGCCGGCGGGCCTTAAATTCCGCGCGTGTATGTCTGCCTGGGCTGTCAAGCCATAGGAGATGAACCGCCTGGAGATCTTCGGTATGAGCGACTGTATCACCGGGTGGTCGAGGCATATTACGGCGCATCCGTAAAACGGGACCTTGTTCATGAAGTTAAGGAACGAGGACTTCATGTCTTCCATGTCCTCGTAGTTTTCCATGTGCTCCCTGTCGATGTTCGTGACGATCGCAATGGTGGGCGAGAGCTTGAGGAAGCTCCTGTCGCTCTCGTCGGCCTCGGCCACGAGGAAGTCGCCTGTGCCGAGCCGCGCGTTCGCGCCGAGGCTGTTCAATTTGCCTCCCGTGACTATAGTCGGGTCCATCTTGGCTGAGGCGAGTATCATCGAGATCATCGAGGTCGTCGTGGTCTTGCCGTGGGTGCCGGCTATGGCTATCCCGTACTTCATCCTCATGAGCTCTGAGAGCATCTCGGCGCGGGGTATTATCGGTATCTGCCTTGAGAGCGCCTCTTTCACCTCGGGGTTGTCTTTTTTGACGGCGGATGAGTACACGACGCAGTGGGCGTCGGTGACGTTTTCGGCCCTGTGGCCGGTGAATATCGTGGCACCCAGGCTTTTGAGCCTCCTCGTCACGTCGGTCTCGGATAAGTCCGAGCCCGTGACCATGTACCCCATGTTGAGGATCACCTCGGCTATGCCGTTCATGCCCGAGCCGCCTATGCCAATGAAGTGGATCTTTTTTATTTTTCCTCTGTACATCTTTCCTATCCTTTTCCGAGTATCTTCAAGAAGTCGTCGGCTATCGTCTTTGCGGCCCCGGGCCTTCCGAGCCCCTTCGCCTTCTTCCGCATCGTTTCCGTCGCCTGAGTATCGCCGTAGAGTCTCTTTATTGCCGACGCAAGTGTCGAGCCCGTAAGCTCGTCCTGCCTTATCATCACCGCGCCCCCGGCGTCCGCTACAGACCGCGCGTTAGCCGTCTGGTGGTCGTCCGCCGCGAACGGGTACGGTATGAGTATCGAGGGTATCCCGAGTGCCGTTATCTCCGCGAGTGAGGTCGCCCCGGCCCTGCAGACGACGAGATCCGCACTTTCGTAGGCCCCGGCCATGTCGTCTATGAATTTAAAGACCTCCGCCTTGAGGTTCTTTCTTTTGTAACCCTCTTTCGCCTTTTCGTAACCGTCCTCTCCGGTCTGATGCACGACCTTGAGGTTCGGCCAGATGTCGGTCAGATATTCCGTAGCGTCCAGGAAGGCCGCGTTTATCGCTATCGCCCCCTGCGAGCCGCCGAATACGAGTATCGAGAACCTCTCTCCCTTTACTCGCTTCCTGCCTGCGGAGCTCTTGAGTATCTCTTTCCTTACCGGGTTCCCGGCGAGTATCGTCTTTCCAGCCGGGAAGTGCCGCCGGGCTTCGTCGAAGGATACATAGACCCTGTCGGCTATCTTTCCCAATACCCTGTTCGTAAGGCCCGGCAATGCGTTCTGCTCGAGTATCGCGGTCTTGATCCCCAGTAGCCTTGCCGCGAGCACGACAGGGGCCGACGAGTAGCCGCCGCTTCCTATTACCCCGTCGGGTTTCATCTCTTTAAGGATGCCGAGCGCCTTCATCGTCGAAGAGAAGGCCAACACGCCCGCCTTTATCTTCTTAAGCGGCCCTCTCCTCTTTATCCCCTCGACACTCAAGACCCGAAGCGGGTATCCGCACTTCGGTACTATCCTCTCCTCGAGCCCGCCCTTCGCGCCCATGAAGGCGATGGCGGCGTCCTTGTCGCGTCCTTTCAATTCCTCGGCAAGTGCCAGCGCCGGGAAGAGGTGACCCCCGGTGCCGCCGCCGGCCATTACGAATTTAAGGCTCAGGCCTCGTTCTCCCTTATGCAGATGTTCAATATCACGCCCACGGCTATCATGTTGACGACGAGCGAAGTGCCGCCGTAGCTTATGAACGGGAGCGGCAGACCCTTGGGCGGCAGTAGCCCCATGACGACCGCCATGTTTATCGCCGCCTGCAATACGACCATGAATGTAAGGCCGAGCGCGAGGTATGTCCCGTGCAGGTCCTTTGCCTTAAGCGCGATCCTCGTGCCTGCGTATAAAAAGAGCGCGTAGAAGGCGATGACGACCGTTACCCCGAGGAACCCGAGCTCCTCTCCTATGACCGAGAGTATGAAGTCGGTATGCGCCTCGGGGAGGAAGAAGAGCTTCTGCCTCCCCTCGCCGAGCCCCGCACCGTCGATGCCGCCCGAGCCGAAGGCGAGGAACGACTGTATCATCTGAAAACCCCTGCCCTCGGGGTCCTTCCACGGGTCGAGGAATATCTGCAACCTCGTTATCATGTACCTGAAGTTCGTCATGAGGAGATACAGGAACGGCAGGGCCGCGAGCCCGAGACCCATGAGGTGCGTTATCCTCGCGCCTGCCGCGAAGTTCATAAGGAGCACGATGGAGGCGACCGTCACCGCGGTGCCGAGGTCCGGCTCCATCACTATTAAAAGTATGACTATCCCGGGCAAAAGTATGTTCGGGAGGAGCCCGGTCGAAAAATTCTTTATCTTCTCGGCCTTCCCGGCGAGAGAATACGCGAGGAAGAATATGACCGCGAGCTTCGCGGGCTCCGAGGGCTGGAATGCGATTGGGCCGAGCCTTATCCATCTGCGCGCCCCGCCTGCGGTGAACCCGATGCCGGGTATGTAGATACATATGAGGAATATGGCCGCGAGCGCAAGTATCGGGTACGCCATCTTCCTGTAAAAACCGTAAGGCACTCTGGCCGCGAGCACGAAGAAGACGACCCCGGCCACCGCGAAGGTCAGGTGCTTCCGGACGAAGAAGTACTGGTCCCCGAACCTCTTCAACGCCACGACAGAGGAGGTCGAATAGACCATCACGACCCCTATGGCGAGAAGAAGGAGCGTAGATACTATCAATAACCTGTCGACGTCGCGGAACCTTATCAAAGCGCCCTCACGAATTCCTTGAACTTGTCCCCGCGTTCCTTGTAGCTCCTGAACATGTCAAAGCTTGAGCAGGCGGGGCAGAGAAGCACCGTATCCCCGGCTTTCGCGTTTTTCCCGGATACCTCGACGGCTTCTTTCAAGGACGCGGCCATTACCGTCTCGGTGATAGCTCCGAGCGCATCCTTGATCTTGAAGCGCGCCTCTCCGATAAGGACCATGAGCTTGACCTTCTCTTTTACGAGCGGACCCAAAACACGGTAGTCCCCGCCCTTGTCGACCCCTCCGGCTATGAGTATCACCGGGCCCTTAAGCCCCCGAAGGGCCATCATCAATGACCCGATGTTCGTGCCCTTGGAGTCGTCTATATACTGAACACCGTTTCTTTCCCTTACGAACTCCATCCTGTGGGAGAGCCCCTCAAACCTCTTGAGTGTCGAGAGTATCTCGTCCCTCCCTATACCCGTGATGCGGGAGGCGGCTATGACTGCCATGACGTTCTCGATATTATGGAGGCCCTTGAGCCTTATATCAGAGACAGGGTACCTCTCCTCTTGTCCCGAGCATCTGAAGACGATCTCGCTTCCGTTGTACGAAAGGCCGTCTTTCGTCTCGCCCTCTACCGAAAACGGGACTGCCCTGCCTTTGCCGAGCCCATTCCTTACGCGCTCCGCTATTATCGGGTCGTTCATGTTCACGATCGCGTAGTCGGCGGCTGTCTGGTTCTTGAATAAACGGAACTTCGTCTCGGCGTAATGTTCGAAGTCCCTGTACCTGTCGAGGTGGTCTTCCGTGATGTTCAAGAGCACCCCGACGTGCGGGTTGAACCTGTCGGTCGTCTCAAGGTGAAAACTGCTTATCTCCAGCACGCAGTGGTCAACGGCCATTTCGCTCTCCACGAACTCAACCGCCGGGGTGCCGATGTTGCCGCCGACAAAGACCTTTTTCCCGGCGTCTTTCAGTATCTCGCCCAAGAGCGTCGTGGTCGTCGTCTTGCCGTTAGTCCCGGCGATGGCGATCACGGGGGCGTCTATGAACCTGTAGGCGAGCTCGATGTCGCTTATGACCTCGGCCCCGAGGTCTCTTAAGCCGCAGAGGAGCTTAAGGTCGTACGGCACCCCGGGACTGACTATTACGAGATCGAACCCGCCTTTCTCAAGCCCTTCGTGGCCGCCGGCCTTCACCTCAATGCCGAGAGAGAGGAGCTCTTCTGCCGCCGGGATCTCTTTCAAGGGCTTCGAGTCCGTAGCCGTGACGACCGCCCCGCATTTTTTCAGGAACCTCGCGGCGGCGAGGCCCGTGGAGGCAAGGCCCACGACGAGGGCGCGCCTTCCCGATAGGGCCTCTTTCGCCCGTTTGAGCCCGCCGCCGTTTCCGCGCGGGGAGATATTCTTCGCGAGAGTCGTCACCTTATCTTCAACGTGCTTATGGCAAGGAGCGCCAGTATTATCGCTATTATCCAGAACCTGACTATTATCTTCGGCTCGGGCCAGCCCTTTATCTCGTAATGGTGGTGTATGGGGGCCATGGCAAAGACCCTTTTTCCCGTGAGCTTATAAGACCCTACCTGGAATATGACCGAGAGCGCCTCCACTACGAATATCCCCCCGATGAGCATGAGGAGCACCTCGTGCTTGGTAATGACGGCGAGGGTGCCGAGCGCGCCGCCCAATGAGAGCGAGCCTACGTCCCCCATGAATACCTGCGCCGGATAGGTGTTGAACCAGAGAAATCCCAGAGAGGCGCCGACCATCGCGCCCGCGAAGACCGTAAGCTCTCCGGCCTTGGGCACGTACATGATATGGAGGTAGTTGGCTATCTTTACGTGCCCGACGAGATAGGCGAGCAGCATGTACGTTGCCGCGGCTATGATCATGGGGCCGATGGCGAGCCCGTCGAGCCCGTCGGTCAGGTTGACGGCGTTCGAGGCCCCGACTATGACGAGGACCATGAACGGCACATAGAAGTACTTGAAGTCTATCTGCGCCTCCTTGAAGAACGGTATGGTCACGAGTGTTTCGATATTATTGAAGTAGAGGAGGAGCGCGGCGGCGAGCGCGACCCCGACCTGCGCCGTGAACTTTATCCTGCCCCTGAGCCCCTTCTTGTCTTTCTTGACGACCTTGATGTAGTCGTCTATGAAGCCGATGATCCCCATGCCTACGGTGACGAACATCAGCACCCAGACGTAAAGGTTCGTGATGTTCCCCCAAAGGAGCACCGAGACCGTGACGACGAGCAGTATTATAGCCCCGCCCATCGTGGGCGTGCCGGCCTTGCTGAAGTGCGTCGCCGGCCCGTCGGTCCTTACGACCTCTCCGAATTTCAAGACCTTGAGCTTGTTTATGAGGTACGGACCCAAAACGAAGCTCAATAAGAGCGCCGTTATCGCCGCGTATATGGTCCTGAAGCTTATGTACTGGAATACGTTAAAGAGCGTGTGGTGCTTGGCCAGAGGATATAAAAAATAATAGAGCATCCAATCCCTTTCAAAGCCCGTTAAAGGGCGCTATTCAAAAAATCAGACGGCTTCCGCGAACGAGGTCTTGAGCCCTTCGACTATGTATTCAAGCCCTACGCCCCTCGACGCCTTTACGAGGACCGCATCCCCTGCCTTGACCGTCTTTTTCAACGCATCGAGGGCGTCCTTCTTGTCTCCGAAGGCCTCGGCGCCCCTTACCCCTCCGGCCTTCGCTCCTCCCGAGACCTCGCCGGAAAAGGCGCCTATCGCTATGACGACATCTACGCCGAGCCTGCCGGAGAGCAGGCCTATCTCGTAATGCTCGATGGAAGAAGCCTCCCCGAGCTCAAGCATGTCGCCGATAACCGCGACCTTCCGGCCGGAGGCCTTCGCAAGCGTGCGTAGCGCCGAGGCCATCGAATCCGGGTTCGCGTTATAGGTATCGTCGAGGACCGTGAACCCGTCGACCTTGAGTATCTCCATCCTGCCGTGGACCGGCGAGAACGACGAGAGCCCGTCTTCTATCTCCTTAAGCGACGGGCCGAGCGGGAGGGTAGCCGCTATCGCCGCCGCGCCGTTTACGATGTTCGTAGCGCCGGGCGCGTTGAACCGAACTGTCACGTCCTTACCAGCGACCTCGTAAAGGACGGTTGCGCCCCCGAACGAGTCCTCTACCGAATATTCCCTTACCCTGACGTCGGCCTTCTCTTTCAGAGAGAATGTCACCTGAGAGCCCGAATTTCCGGCGAGCGCCCTTATGAGCGGGTCGTCGAGGTTGACCGCCCTGTACTTGTCGGGACCGAGCTTCGTAAAGAGCGGCCCCTTTGCTCTCGCGACCCCCTCAATCGACCCGAGCGTCATGAGGTGCGCCCTCCCGATGTTCGTAAGGAGCGCGACATCAGGCGCGCATATATCGACGAGCCTATCCATCTCAAAGAACTCGCTTATGCCGAGCTCGATGACGGCGGCCTTGTGAGTATTGTCGAGTCCGAAGAGCGTGAGCGGGAGACCTATGAGGTTATTGAGGTTGCCTTCGGTCTTCAAGACCTTCCTCGATTGCGAAAGTATTGAAGCCGTCATCTCCTTTGTAGTCGTCTTTCCGGCAGAGCCTGATATGGCGATGAGCGGTATATCGTAGAGGCCCCTTATGTATCTCCCGAGCGCGCCGAGTGCGAAAAGCGTATCCTTTACGCGGATAACGGATGCGCCGGGGGGTATCTCTCCCAGGTCCGCGGTGTCGACGACAGCGACCGACGCCCCTCTCTTTAGCACGTCGGAGGCGAACCTGTGGCCGTCGAAGTTGGGGCCCTTAAGCGCAAAGAAGACCGCGCCCCGGGATTCCTTCCTTGAATCCGTCGAGACTCCGTTCGCGCGGAGAGTTTCCTTTCCGTGTATCAGTTCGCCGCCGATGGCGTCGATTATCTCGCGAACGCTAATGTCCATTGGACCTCAAGCGCCCGGCCTTTCCGCTACCGTCTATAGCAGAGCGCAATACCTCGAAGTCGCTGAAGCGGCTCTTCTTGCCCTTGACTATCTGGTAGTCCTCGTGCCCCTTGCCTGCGACCAATATCGTGTCTCCCGCCGAAGCCTCGGATACGGCCTTCCAGATAGCCTCGGTCCTGTCGGGTATGACGGTGTAGCAATGGCCTGCAAGCGGCTCGTCGGCCTTTTTCCGGGCAGTCCCCTCTATACCGGCCTCTATCTCTTTGATGATCTCGATCGGGTCTTCGTCCCTCGGGTTGTCGGAGGTTATGATCGTGACATCAGACAATCTCGCGGCTATACCGCCCATCTTCGGGCGCTTGGTCCTGTCCCTGTTGCCGCCGCAACCGAAGACGGTGATGATCCTCCCCGTTGATACGGGCCGTAGCGCGTTCAACGCCCTCTCGAGCGCGTCGCTCGTGTGCGCGTAATCGACATAGGCCCTGAAAGGGCGCGCGCCAAGAGCCTCTATCTTTTCAAGCCTCCCCGGGACCCTCGCGAGGCTTGATATGCCCCCGGATATCTTCGCGCCCTCTATCCCGAGCGCGTATGAGGCGGCTACGGCCGTAAGGATGTTCTGGAGGTTGTACTCGCCTACGAGGTGGGAAGAGATATTGACATCCCCGGAGGGCGTCCTTACGACAGCCTCTGTCATGCCGTCCTTGAGCGCGTACTTCGATGGGTAGACATCCGCGCCTTTTTCAAGGCTCACAGTTATCGAGGCCGGGTACATCTCCTTAAGCTTCACGCCCCAGGCGTCGTCGATGTTTACAACGGTCCTTCCCGAGTTGTCCTTTACGAGTCCGAATAATATCGCCTTGGCGTTGAAGTACTCATCCATCGTCTTGTGGTAATCGAGGTGGTCGAGCGTGAGGTTCGTGAATATCCCCACTTTGAAGGCGCAATCCCCCGCCCTCTTCTGCTCGAGCGCGTGTGACGAGGCCTCCATTATCGCGTGGGTCACGCCCGCGTCCGCCATGTCTTTCAAGAGCCTCTGGAGGTCCGGGGCCTGCGGCGTCGTGTGCGGGGCCTCGAAGGTCGCTCCGTTGTACCTGTAGTTGACCGTCCCTATGACGCCGGGGTTGAGATTCGCGGCCTTGAATATCGATTCAAGGAGATAGGTCGTCGTGGTCTTGCCGTTCGTGCCGGTCACCCCGACGAGCGTAAGTCTCTTCGACGGCTCGCCGTAAAAGAGAGCCGACACCTTCGAGAGCGCCGCGCGGATGTCTTTCACTATCACCTGGGTCGCGGCGGTATTCTCCGTCTCCCTCTCGGCGAGGACGCACGAGGCCCCGGCCTCGACTGCCCTTCCGATGAACGAGTGGCCGTCCACGTGCTCTCCGGGTATCGCCGCGAAGATGAATCCGGGACGCACCGACCTCGAATCATAGGCAATGCCGGAGACCTCGATATCGGAGTCGCCTGCTACCCTTGCGTCAAGCGATTTTATAAGAGTTTGAAGCACCATAGACCCCGGATATTAGCAAATGGAAAGGGTTAAAATATGTATCCTTAGTCTCATCACTGGAACTTGAAAAAACCTTATAAACCAAGAGGTTCGGAGAAGAAGCCTGTAAGTTCCCCAACTTTTTATTTTCTCACGGATGACTACTGTTTTTCAAACCCATTTCTACTGGAACGAGACGACGACCGGCCCCTTTGCCGGTATCGACTGCCCGGGCGCGGGTCTCTGCGCGTAAGCCGTCCCGGAGCCGTTTATCTCGACATCGAAAGCCCTGTCGCGTGCCATCTTCAAGACCGTCCTCACGGTCTTGCCGCTAAAGTCAGGGACCGCCATCGGGCTCTCGGAAGAAGGGGCCTCTGTCTCGGTCCCGGCCGGCTCATTTTCAATGCCCGGGGCCTGCAAGGCGGCCTCTTTTTCACCCGCCTCAGCCTTTACGAACTGCACGGCCGGTCTCTTGCTGTTCTCGGGGAAGACGCCCATGTAGGAGAGGGACTGCTCGGCTATCTCCTTGAAGGCCGGGGCCGCGACCTGGCCTCCGTAATAAATATCACCCTTGGGCTCGTCTATGGTCACGAGGATCGCGAGCCTCGGGGCGCGAGCCGGCGCAAAACCCATGAAGGACGCAAGGTACGCGCCCTTCATATAGCCGCCGTTCTTAAGGTCCGGCTTCTGCGCGGTGCCGGTCTTTCCGGCGACTTCGAAGTCGTCGAGCGAGGCGTTGGTGCCTGTGCCTCCCTCCTCCGTCACGCCCACGAGCATGTCGGTGAGCCTCCTTGCCGTGTCCTCGGAGATGACCTTTCTCATTATCACGGGGTTAGTCTCCGAGACTGTCGCGCCGCTTGCGTCCTTTACGGACCTGACTACGTAAGGCTTCATGAGGAAGCCGCCGTTCGCGATCGTCGACAAGGCCGAGACGAGCTGAATGCCCGTGACCGACACGCCCTGCCCGAAGGAGACGGTATCCACCGTAACGCCTGACCAGGTCGAGTGGTGCCGGAGCGCCCCGACAGCCTCGCCGGGGAGGTCTATCCCGGTCTTCCCGCCGAAGCCGAAAGCCTTAAGGTACCTGTAAAGCTGGACTCTTCCGAGCCTCTCGCCGATCTTGGCGGAGCCTATGTTGCTCGACACCTTTATTATCTGAGGGACGGTAAGCCAGCCGTACTTCTCGTGGTCGTGGAAGACGCGGTCGGCGACCTTGTAGCTCCCGTTCTCGCAGTAGATGGATTCCTTCGGCTTTACGACGTTCTCCTCGAGCGCGGCGGAGATGAGGAAGAGCTTGAAGGTCGAGCCCGGCTCGAAGGCGTCCGTTATATTCTTGTTTTTCCAGTGCCTCGGCTCGAACTTCTTTATGTCGTTCGGGTCGAAGGTGGGGAGCGACGCCATCGCGAGCATCTCTCCGGTCATTGGGTCCATGACAAGGGCCGTGCCGCCCTTTGCCCCGGCCTCGTCGACCGCTTTCTTCAACGCCTTCTCGGCGATGTACTGGACCGTCTTGTCTATCGTGAGCTCGACCTCCATGCCCTGCACCGGCACGGTCTTGTCGAGGTCCTCGAAGAGGAGAAGGCGGCCCATCGCGTCCTTGTCGCCGACGAACTTGCGGGAAGCGCCCTTGAGTGTTGCGTCGTAGTAGCGCTCCACGCCCTCGAGCCCGTTCGAATCGAGCCCGGTAAAGCCTATGATGTTCGAGGCGAGCTGGCGGTTGGGGTAGAATCGCCGCGCCTCCTTTATGACCCCCACGCCCTCTATGTCGGACAAGACCTTTCTCTCCTCGTCCTTAAGGTCGACCTGCCTTTTGAGCCATACGAAGTTAGGCTGGGACTTTATCTTTTTCTCTATCTCGGAGGGGCCCATCGCGAGGATGGGAGAGAGCGCCTTTGCCGCGGCCCTCGGCGAGTCGATCTTCCCGGGCTGGGCGAAGACGGAGTCGACCTCTATAGAGACCGCGAGCTCCTTAAGGTTCCTGTCATAGATGTCGCCCCTCTTGGACTGGATGTTGATGGTCTTCCTGTGCTGTTTCTGGGCGAGGAGCTTGAGCCTTCCGCCGTCCAACACCTGGAGCTGGAAGGCCCTGCCGAATATGGCCGCGAAGAAAATGAAAAAAAAGCCGAGTACGATGTAGATGCGGAACTTCAGGTAACGTCCCGTATCCACCTTTTTCTTTCTCATCTGACGTCGAATATCTGCTCGCCCTTCGGGTGTATGAGCCCGAGCTCGGCGGAGGCTATCTTCTCGATCCTCTCCGGGGATTTGAGCTTCATGTACTCGACCCGGAGACGCTTGTTCTGCTCTATGAGGCTTGCGCGCGCGGAGTTGGCCTTCGATATCTCGTAGCCGAGGTTCACTACGGACATCCTCGACCAGACAAAGGCCGAGGCCACTGCTATGCACGCGAAGGAGACGAGGATGGAGAGGTAGAGGAAGCTCATGTCGCGGAGATCCCTCCTGACCTTTACATCCTGCCCGGTGAGCACGCCCTGCATCGACATCTTTCTCGACACCGCCGTATTGGACATATCCGCCTCCTTAAATCCTTTCTATCACCCGGAGCCTCGCGCTCCTGGCCCTGGGGTTCGCCTCAATTTCAGCTTCCGTCGCAGTGACGGACTTTCTCGTTATAAGCGTCGCTCTCGGCTTTTGACCGCATACGCACTGCGGTATGCGGGGCGGGCAGATGCAACCCGTGGCGAGTTCCCTGAAAAAGACCTTTACTATCCTGTCTTCGAGGGAGTGGAAGGAGATGACCGCGAGCCTCCCTCCGCCTTTTAAAATTTCGAACGAGCCGGAAAGCCCCTCTTTGAGGGACTCGAGCTCGTCGTTGACCGCTATGCGCAAGGCCTGAAAGACCCTCGTCGCCGGGTGTATCCCCTTTGACTGGAGCTTTCTCGGCACTGAGAGGGCGATCAGGTTGGCGAGCTCGACCGTCGTCTCTATCGGCTTTCTCTCCCGGGCCTTAAGCAAGGCCCTCGCGATCCTCCGGGCCTCTCTTTCCTCTCCGTATTCCCTGAATATCCGCTCGAGCTCTCCTGCATCCGCCCCGTTCACGAGGTCATATGCCGAGAGCTTCTGGGACCTATCCATCCTCATGTCGAGCCGCGCTTCAGTTCTAAAGCTGAAACCGCGCTCGCCCGCGTCGAACTGAAAGGACGAGACCCCGAGGTCGAGCAAGACTCCGTCGACCCCCTTTATCCCCAGCCCTTCGACGACTTTCCGTATCTCCCGGAAGTTGGCCTTAACGAGCGTTACCCTCTCGCCGAATCCTGCGAGAGCCCTGCGGGCGGCGGCAAGCGCATCCTCATCCCTGTCTACCCCGACGAGCCTTCCGTCAGGCTGGCTCGCCTCCAAAACAGACTTCGCATGTCCGCCGCCGCCGACAGTCCCGTCCACATAAACGGCGCCGCCCCTGCACCGGAGCGCTTCTATTACTTCCCGCTCCATCACGGGATGATGCAAAAATTCCAAACTAAAGCCCCAGCCGTTCGAGCGTGTTTACGATGTCCTCCTCGGCGGCCTGGGCCTCTGCCTTCTCCCAGAGCGGCTTCGACCAGATCTCGACGTGCCTGAACGTGCCGACGAGTATGACGTCCTTCTCAAGCTTCGCGTAATCGCGGAGCGCCTGCGGCACGAGTATCCTCCCGAGCTTGTCTATCGCGCAGTCGGTCGCGCTCGAATAGAAAAATCTCAGGAACGCCTTGGTGTCTTTTTTGAACTCGGGCAGGGCCGAGACCTTCTCTTCCAATATCTGCCATTCGAGCAACGGGTACGCGATGAGACAGCTGTCGTAGGTGGTGACGACGAGGCGCGAGTCGTACCGCTCGTTAAGGGTCTCCCTGAACCTCGAGGGTATCGAGAGCCTGCCCTTCGCGTCTATCGTGTGTTCGTACCTGCCCCTGAACATCGCTCTTCCTTAAGTGCCGCTTTTTTCGTCGCGTGAAACGGATTCGCGCAAGGGCAGGAAATCCCGTTGGAAATTCCCTTCCTCGCGCCGCCACTTCATACCACTTTCAAAGGGTTCTATACCACTTTATACCACTTTATACCACACTCCCGGTAACTATATTCCTCAAGCCTTTTTTTGTCAAGGAAAATCTAAGGTTTTTTCACATCAAAAAAGATGAAAAAAAGGGCGTATTTACAGGCGGATTCGTGCGGACAGGGGTGATTAATCAACAGGTGTGGATTAACCTGTGGATAATGTGTGGGGCGGGGCGGTTTTTGTGTGAAAATGTGTGGATAAAAAACCCCCGCCTCCGAAGGAGGCGGGGGTGAATGAAAATAACAAAAAAACGATAGGCGGTAACGAGCCCCGCAAGCGCGGTGTCCAGGCAAAAAAGCTGGATTCCAGCTTGAAGTCCGCGGGAATGACAGTTTATGGTTGGCGCTTTTGCTGGTTCAGGTTTGCAACCTGAACCCAAAAGTTCGTAACTTCAAAAGAATCACGTAACCTATGGGATGTCGATTTTTTAAAGACACAAAAAAAACAGGCGCGGTTGGAAAACCGCGCCTATCGTTGCAATTCTTTCGCGTGTTCAGTTCGTAACCGAACAAAAAAACGACAGGCGGGACTAACGAGTCCCGCCTGTCGAAAAATTCACCCCTCCCTGCCTCCCCTTGAAAAAAGGGGAGGAGATCGAGGCAACTCCTATTACCGTCCTTTGCGCCCCGTTGCCTCGCCCCTGCGCCCAGCCTCGTTGCCTTTGCCCTGCCTGAACGGGCGGCGCGAGGAGTTTCCGCCGAAGCCGTCGGGCCTGCGGGGGCGGCTATGCTCGTGCCGCCTCTCGGGCTGTCTCGTCGAAGGGGCAGACGATGACGACGCCTCGTGCTTGAAGCCGGGTATCTCCTCGACCGGGATATTGCGGCCGAGTAGCCGCTGGATATTGACGAGCAGGTCCTTCTCTTCGCTTGATACGAGCGAAAGCGCCATGCCGTTCGCCCCGGCGCGGCCTGTCCTGCCTATGCGGTGGACATAGTCCTCCGGGACATTCGGAAGGTCGTAGTTGACGACGTGCGGGAGGCTGTCGATATCGAGCCCGCGCGCCGCGATGTCGGTGGCTACCAGTATCTTTACCGCGCCGCTCTTGAAGTCCGCCAGGGCCTTTGTGCGAGCCGACTGGCTCTTGTTGCCGTGTATGGCGGTAGCGTTTATGCCGTCGGTCACAAGCTGTGTGGCAAGCCTGTTCGCGCCGTGCTTGGTGCGGGTAAATACCAGCGCCTGACGCCACTCCCTCTCCTTGATGAGATGCGAGAGGAGTTCGCGCTTGCGCGTGTGCCCTACAGGGTGGACGACCTGAGAGACGTTCTCCGCCGCAGAGCTTCTCCGCGCGACCTCGACGAGCTCGGGGTTATGGAGAAGGCCGTCGGCGAGGCGCTTGACTTCGTCGTTATAGGTCGCGGAAAAGAGCAGGTTCTGCCTCTTGCCCGGGAGGAGCTTCAATATCCTCTTGATGTCGTGTATGAAGCCCATGTCCAGCATGCGGTCGGCTTCATCCAAAACCAGTATCTCGACTCGCGACAGGTTAACCGTACCCTGTCCGGCGTGGTCGAGGAGACGCCCGGGTGTCGCTACGAGTATGTCCACGCCGCGCCTTAATGCGTCAATCTGCGGGTGTATGCCTACGCCGCCGAAGACGACGGTCGAAGTCAGCCGCAGGTTCCTGCCGTAGGTACGGATGCTTTCGTGGACCTGGGCCGCGAGCTCGCGCGTGGGCGCGAGCACAAGGGCCCTCGGGAAACGCCCCTTTTCGCCCTGTCCCTTGAGGCTTAAGAGCTGTAACATCGGCAAAGTGAATGCGGCCGTCTTGCCCGTGCCGGTCTGAGCGCCGGCAAGGACGTCGCGCCCCTCGAGTATCAAAGGGATGGTCTTGGACTGGATGGGCGTGGGGACGGTATAACCCTCTGCAGAGACAGCGGTGAGCAGTTCGGCGCGAAGGCCGAGTGAATCAAATGACATGAAATTACTCCGGAAACTGCCTACTCAAGTATGAGTCGGTCTAGGCTGGATCGTTAAAGGTTAATCTGGGAGAGGTTGAAGGCTATTTCTAAAAACCGGGTCAGGAAAAAGGACTCTTTTTAGAGGTAGCCTGAAAAAGGGGGGCCAACCAATGCACAGCCCGACGCCGACCGAATGGCGTCGAGTAAACGAAAACGGTAGACTATAGCACAGGAATCCGGAAAAGGATAGTAAAAAATTACAGTTGGGTTTTTAATCTCAGGCGGGGTTAAGAATTGAAGGGTTCAGGTTGCAGACTGAACCCGCTAAAGATTTGGTGGGCGGAGCCCACCCTACGACCACCAATGCTGCAATGAATCTTTATAAATGAGACACTTGGGAACAGCACCGTAGGTCGGGTTAGCGGAGCGTAACCCGACAAATCCGCATTATTCCCGTCCCACGCACTCATCAAACGCGCCCGAGCCCCATCCCAACCGTATGCACGACAAATGACACCAAAACCTATTTTATGAGCAGTATATTCCCCTCGGCACAACCCACGGCAAGAAATATGCGCGCGCCTTTAACCTTCGACCTGAGATAATGATATCCTATGCTTGCGTTGGGTTACGCTACGCTAACCCAACCTACCATGCTACCATGCTTTTTTGTTTTTCACCCCCCCCAGGCATGGGGTGAGCGACCTTAAGGGAGGGAGTGTCGCGCGAGCCGGAGGAAGGATAGACGCGCGAAGCTCTCAGGCGTGGCGAGCGCGTGGTCCTCGCCAGACGGGCAAAGCCCATATCGAAGACTATCGGGGTACCTTTACCTCAGTAGCTTCCGAAGAACTCTGGCCCCGCGCCGAGCGGGGGGAGGGCGTAGCGAGAAGCCCCATGCCGAAAAAAAGCCCGGCAGGGCGAAAAAGAAAAGGCACCGTACGCCGGATAAAAATCGCATGTGCATGCTGAGCGCAAAAAGGCTTTTGGCAGGGTTCGAATAAGCCTGCCGGGCGTATATCAAGTTACGAATTAATGGGTTCAGTTTACAAAACTGAACCCGCTTAGGGAGCACGAATTATCAGGTTAGGTTGCTCAAAAAGCTCCAGATGCGAGGCGTCGAGGAGCGAGGAGGGAGGCGTACTCTTTTGTACGCCGCAGTGACGAGCGATGAAGACAACAAAGCAGATGGACTTTTTGGGCGGCCTGCGTCAAAGCGGCCTCTTCTCCTGCTTCTCCCTGATGTTCTTTAGCCTCTCCATTATCACCTCCGCGCGGGAGCGGTAATCCGCCGCGGTCTTATTTCCGGGGTCGAGGTCGAGCGCCGAGTCCCACTCCCTTATCGCAAACTCCATCTCCTCCGCCTGGAAGAACGAGATGCCGCTCTTTATGAGCCTGTCCACCGCCGCGTCCCGCTCCTTCCTGGCCTTTACAAGGAGGTCCTTCGTGTTCATGTACGAGGGGATGAGCTTCAAGACCGCAGAGAGCTCCTCGACCGAGCGCCCCCACTCCTTCGATTCATAGTACATCTTACCCTTCATATAGTGCAGGTTCGCCTGGAACTCGGGCTCGTCGCGCTCGTCCTTCCTCTTCCTGTCCCGGGCAACGCTCTTGTTGTCCGCGCTCCTGTTCTCGCTCAAGGCCTCGGTTAAAGACTCTATCTTGCTCTTCGCGAGCGCGTTCGACGGGTTATAGCGTAGCGCCGCCCTGTACTCCTCTATCGCCTGGCCGTAGATGCCCGCTTTTTCAAGGTCGTCGGCAAGCTCCGCGTGCCTTCTCGAGATCATCATGTACGCGGTGTTTATGTCCGTGATAAGCCTTCTGGCGTACTTATAGTCGATGCTTTCCCTGGGGATGGAGTCGGCTTTTTTGAGCGCCTCGTCGAGCCTGCCGTTCTCATAAAGGAACAGCGCCCGTTCGTACTCGGTCCCCTTCACGTACCTGGGCGACATCTGCACGCAGCCGGAGAGCGCTAAAACAAGCCCTATGAGTAAGACCGACTTATATGACAAGGCCCTGCCTCTCAAGCTCGGGGATCGCGTCGTTTATTATCTCGATGACCTCTTCGGCGAACCGGCCCCTGAGCCCCGAAATATTGTAGAGCGTGACCGGCGCGTCCACGCCTTTTATGGAAACGCTCTCCATCCTCGTAGCCGTTACCTTATCCGAAACGACCTTGTAGACCTCTTCGCCGACGAGTATGTCCCCGCCCCTGGCGAGGTCGGTCAGGCGCGAGGCCATGTTCACGGCGTCGCCTACGGCGGTATAGTCCATCCTCGTATGAGAGCCCATGTTGCCGACGATGACCGTCCCGGAGGCGAGTCCTATGCCCATCTTGAACGTCACGAGAGAGCGCGCGCCCCTCACCTTGTTCACCTCGTCTATGGCGAGCTGTATCGCCATCGCCGCGGCGACCCCCTGCTCAAGGTGCCCGGGCATGCTTATAGGCGCGCCGAAGACGCACATGACCGCGTCCCCAATGAATTTGTCTATCGTCCCCTCGAAACGGAATATTATCTCGGTTATGAAGGTGAAGTAGCTGTTCAGCACCTCGACCGTCTCTTCCGGGCTCAACTTCTGGGTTATGGAGGTGAATCCCCTGATGTCGGCGAAGAGGACCGTCACCTCGCGCCTGTCGCCGCCGAGCCTGATGCGCTCGGGCTCCTTCAATATCTCGTCGGCGACGTGCGCGCTCACATACCTGTTGAATACGCCCTTCAATATCTCCTTCTTCTTCAACTCCGAGCCCATCCTGTTAAACGAGCTTACAAGGTCGCCTATCTCGTCCTTGCCGCCCTCGGGGATGCGGTAATCGAAGTTGCCTATAGCTATCTCCCTGGTCCCGCGCAACAGCCGGAATATGGGCCTTAAAAGAGTCGATGAAAGCGGGATGGAGAGGAGCGAGACGAGCACGACCGCGATTGCGCCGATTATGGCTACCCTCTTTATCGCGAGGAGGACGCGCTCTTTTATAAAGCTGTCCGAGAAGGACACCGCCGTATACCCGACGGTCGTCTGCTTGAAGATGATGGGAGAGACGAAGGTTATAAGCCCGTCGCCCTCCTTTATGAGCCAGGGTGCGTCCCCCTCGGTCTTTGCGATCAAGTCCTTGCCCTCGTAGAAGAGCAACCCTATCTCAGGGACCTCCCTGTGCGCCTCTATCTGGAAATTATGGTTGAGGATATAGGCGTCCTGTATGCCGGGGTACTTCATGATGGTCTGAACAAGGAGGGACATGGCAAGGGAGTCC
Organism: Deltaproteobacteria bacterium; assembly: GCA_016182655.1. GTDB lineage: Bacteria > Desulfobacterota > GWC2-55-46 > GWC2-55-46 > GWC2-55-46 > GWB2-55-19. Next base: position 8,068 of record JACPGB010000009.1, on the reverse strand, counting down.
TTCTGCATGAGCGGGATCTTGGCGTCGCTCGCGAACTCGTGCGTGATCGTCCCGGCCATGGAGCGCATCTGCGCCTCAAGCGAAGACCTCTGGTGCGCGATGAGTATCGCGCCGATGGAAAAGGCCGTAAGGAAAAGAAGGCCCGAGAGCACGAGCGCCAGCTTTATTTTTATACCGATCCGCAAGTCCGACCCTCTTCTAAAACTGCGGGCCTCCGCCCGTACACAATCTGAAAGTATATACGAATTTTACGCGATGTTAAGCTTACCCGCAAAAAAATCCGGTGACACCCGTCACCGAAAACCCAAACCTGAAATGAGAGAATGAAATAAAGAAACCTTATAAGACAGGGAGGTTAAGCCTCGGAGAGTCAAGGATTAAAAAGCGTTAACGAACGAAACGACAGAGGGATTTTCCTGCGGGAACACGGCTTTTCAACTCGAATTACGGCCCTTTAACTCTCTTTTTCTGGTGCTCTCTTTCTCCTTGAAATCCCCCATCCGCTCGTGAGAGGCGAACGGGTGGTCTTTTCCACCCTCCCCTTAATCCCCTCCCGTCAAGGGAGGGGAGATGTTGGGAATAAAAAAATAAATTATTTACCGGAGGGTGCCGTAAGCCGGATCTTGTAAGGCCCGGTTTCCCGGACCCGGCGGCCATTCATCTAGGCCGCGCGTTGCCGCGCGGCTCGAGCAGCCAACCCGTTCCGCCCTTCCCTCGCGGGAATAAGTACGGGCCGCACTTGATGCGGAACCTATTTGGCCTTGCACCGGGAGGGGGTTGCCAATTGACGCCGGTCACCCGGCATCCTGACGGGCTCTTACCCCGCCTTTTCACCCTTACCCCGGAGAATTACTCCCCCGAGGCGGTCTCCTTCTCTGTGGCCCTTTCCCTGGGGTCGCCCCCGGTCGCCGTTAACGACCTCCCTGCCCTGTGGTGTCCGGACTTTCCTCCATCGCTTCCGCGACAGCGGCCGCCCTGCACCCTCCGGTAAGCTGATGAAATATCTGGGATGGAACCTTTCTACAGAAAGTTCCCTCCAGGTATTTTTCTGCGTCTATCGCCCGGCCGAGTCGATCGCCTCATTGGCGAGCGCGTCCGCGGCCGAGTTTTGTTCCCTGTATACGTGTCTTACCTTGTAAGACTTGAACCCTTTGAGGAGCGCGACCGCCTCTTCGTAAAGGGGGCGGATGTCCTCGCTCCTGACTTTGTAAACACCGTTTATCTGCTTTACGAGGAGCTCGGAGTCCGCCAGTATTTCTATCTCCCTGCATCCCAGGTCAGCGGCCCCCTTGAGGGCTACGAGAAGCGCGCTGTACTCGGCGACGTTGTTGGTCGCTCTGCCGAGGTATTTTTTCAGGGCCTTGAGGACGCGGCCGTCAGTATCGCGGATAACCGCCCCGGCCCCGGCCTGTCCGGGGTTTCCGCGCGAGGCGCCGTCGATGTTGACGATGCACTTTTGCGGGGCGCGGCGGGCAACGGGCGTTTCAGGTCCCGCGAACAGGTCCCGTACGGCGCCCGGCTTCTTTTTCTTCCTCAGGCCATTGAGGAAAGAGCGCGCGTCTTCTTCGGTCAGGCCGAGCTTTATTATCGTTTTTCGGATGTCGAGGGTTTGAGAGAGCTCCTCGAGGAACTTGTCGACGGTTGCGGGGTCCACGGGCTTGCCGGGCATTGCCTTATATCGCCTCGAGCTCGCCCTGGCTCTCTACGTAGAGTATGCGGTGGCAGTGAGGGCATGTCATGAGTTCTTCCGTCCCTCTCTTTAGCTGGATGTAGACCTGCGGGGGGATGTGGATATAACAGCCCTGACAAGTTTCGTTCTTTATGAGAGCCAGGCCCAGGCCGCCTCTTCTCGATCTGATGGTCTCGTACTTCCTGAATATCTCGGGCCTTACATGCGCCTTAAGCGCCGTCTTTTCTTCCTCTTTCTTTCCGAGCGCCTCTTTCCATTCGGCCTTTTTGGCCTCGAGCTCGGAGGTAAGCGACTCGACCTCGGCGGTCTTCCCGGCGACGGTATCCTCGGCGGCTTTCAGGACCGCGTTCTTGTCATCGAGCTTCTGGGCGTGCGCCGCCTTTTCCTGCTCGTTCTGTTTTTTGGTCTTGTTTGCGGCGTTTATTTCCTTGGTGAGCGCGCTCAGTTCCCTGTCGTTCTTGACGTCGCTCATCTTTTTTTCGTCTTTGCCCGCCCGCTCGGCGCTTTCCCTTATCTTTTCGTCCGAGCCCTTGATGAGCGCCTTTATGGCTTCGGCCTCCTGGCCGAGCGCCTCAGCCGAATTTTTTGCCGCCTCTATTTCAGCGGCGAGTTTTTCAAGTTTCTGTATGTAAGACTTTTCCTCTTCCTCTATACCCTTAGTCTCAAGGTCGATCCTCTGTATCCTCTCAAGGTATTTGATGCTGTTGCGCAAATGGCCTCCAAGTCCCGGCGTCGCGGAGTCTCCGCGCGCCATCAAGCAGGTTCTTTAAGAAAAAAATGGTGGGCCCACCTGGACTCGAACCAGGGACCGACCGGTTATGAGCCGGTGGCTCTTCCAACTGAGCTATGGGCCCTTTGGCAGACAAAGCCGGTTTCCTGCCCCGGCCCGTTACGCGTTTTTTATTCAAAAGTGCGTGTCTTCCGTGAATCGCTTCATTTTATGAAAATAGTCCCTTATTTGTCAAGCCGTTTTAAATGGGAAGAGCGATTATATTAAAGAAAATTCGTCAGACAGGCTCTTTTCCGGGGTTAGCTATGGAGTATTTCCTTATCTTCCTATTAAGTCTCGGTATGGTCATGCCGAGGAGGAGCGCGGCCCTCGACTTGTTCCAGCGCTCATGGAGGAGCGTCCTTTCTATGTGGGCCCGCTCTATATCGGACATGCGGGCGGGGCGCCAAGCCCCCTCTGCCTGTGGCGCGGGCCTCCCGTCGAGGCGCACGTCGAGGAGGACGTCCCCCCTGGCAAGGAGCACCCCTCTTGTAATGACATTTTCGAGCTCCCGTACATTCCCGGGCCAGGGGTACTCCGTCATGAGTTCAAGGAGGCTCTCCGGGACTTTCCTCACGTCCTTCTTAAGCTCCCTGTTCGCCTTCTCAAGCGTGTGGGCGACGAGCAAGGGGATGTCCTCTTTTCTTTCCCGGAGGGGCGGGGCCTCGATGGTTATGACCTTGAGCCTGTAGTAGAGGTCTTCCCTGAACAGGCCCCGGGAGGTGAGCTCGCTTAAGTCCCGGTTGGTCGCCGCGATCACGCGGACGTCGGTCTTTATGGTGTCGGACCCGCCTACGCGCTCAAACGACCTCTCCTGCAGTACCCTGAGGAGTTTTACCTGGAGGGCCTGACTCATCTCGCCTATCTCGTCCAAAAAGACGGTCCCTCCGCTTGCCGCCTCGAACTTGCCTTCCTTTTTAAAAAGAGCGCCGGTAAAAGCGCCCTTTTCATGGCCGAAGAGCTCGCTTTCAAGGAGCGTCTCGACGAGCGCCGAGCAGTTTATGGCGACAAAGGGCTTATCCCTGCCCGCGCCGTTCGCGTGAATGGCGCGGGCTATCAATTCCTTTCCGGTGCCGCTCTCTCCCTGTATGAGTATCGTGACCTTGCTTTCGGAGGCTATGGCTATGGTCCTGAAGACCGCCTCCATCGCCCGGCTCTTCCCTACTATGTCGTTCGCCCTGTAGTCTGCGCGCTCCATGGATTTAAGCCTCGAGTGGAGGTCGAGGTCTTGAAGGGCCTCCCGTATCGAGGAAGCGAGGTCCTCGATACTCGGTTTCGAGATGCAGTCGAAGACCCCTTTTTTGGTCGCTGAGACTATGGCGTCCATGCCTTCGTTACAGGGGGCCGCGATGACATAGGAGCGCGGCGAGCGCGCCCTTATCTCATCGAGCGCGGAGAAACCTCCCGAGGAGGCGTCAAGCACGACGATATCCGCGCTATTCACGAGCGGAAGAGCCTCTTCTTCCTCTCGCGCGCGGAGGACCTCGACATGGAGGCCCTCTATCGCCTCAAGGGCTTCAGAGGCCCAGGTTTCCGGGCCTATGACGAGTATTTTTCTCATGGGCGCACCTCTTTTCCCTTTATAATTATACTACATAAAGGGCCCCCTCATGGTTTGCGTACAGTCTTCACCTATTCCGTACCCGACCCTAATGAGCTTCATAGACATTAAGAGAGAATAAAGTTGAAATTAATCGCAGTTCTGGTATTTTTATAAAACTTATGTCCAAGGACCTCATATTCGAGATAGGCACCGAGGAGATCCCGGCGGGTTTCGTCCCAAAGGCATTGGGCTCGCTTGAAGGCTTCCTTAAAAAAGCCCTCGACTCAAGGAAGATCTCCTACGAGGCGGTGGTCCCGGTCGGGACCCCCCGGAGGCTCGCCCTCATGGCCACGGGTGTGGCCGAAAGACAGCCCGACGCAAAGGTAGAGGTGCGGGGGCCGCAGGTCAAAGCCGCATTCGACGAAAAGGGGAACCCCTCGGGCGCGCTCATCGGGTTCGCAAAGGCACAGGGTGTCGCTATTGAGGACCTTAAAAGGGTCAAGACCGACAAGGGCGAGTACCTCTACGCGACAAAGGAGATAAATGGCGAGGACACGGAAAAGATACTCCCCGGCATGCTCCTCGACGTCGTCAGCAGGGACTTCTTCGCAAAGGCCATGAGATGGGGGGCTTACGATATCTCGTTCGCCAGACCCATACACTGGATACTCGCCGTATTCGGCGGGCGCACAGTCGACTTTTCATTCGGCCACATAAAGGCTGGCAGCTCCACCTACGGCCACAGGTTCCTTTCGAACAGGACGATACCGATCGAGGTCGACTCCGTCGACTCCTACATTAAAAGACTCAGGGACGCCTATGTAATAGTAGACCCTGCCGAGAGGCGGTCCATCATCGAAAAAGGGCTACATCACGAGGCGGGCAAGGCCGACGGCGCGATACTTCCGGACGAGGGTCTTGTAGAAGAGGTGACCTATCTCGTCGAGTACCCGGTGGTACTCAGGGGGTCTTTCAGCGAGGAGTTCCTGACTCTGCCCCGCGACGTCATCGTAAACGCGATGCGTGAGCACCAGAGGTATTTCTCCATCGTAAACAGGAACGGAGCGCTTCTGCCGTACTTCCTCACGGTCGCGAACACCAAGGCCGTTGACATGGATGTGGTGCGGAAGGGTAACGAGCGAGTGCTCCGCGCGCGCCTGAACGACGCCAAGTTCTATTACGAGCAGGACATAAAGAAGAGGCTCGTGGAGAGGGTAGCGGCGCTTAAGGGCGTCGTATTCCAGGCGAAGCTCGGGACCTCGTATGAAAAGGTCGAGAGGTTCACTTCCCTTGCCCTCGTTATCGGCGCGCGGCTCGGTTTCTCAAGGGCCGTTGAACCCGGAGAGAAACCGGCCGACTTCGCAACTGACGCTTTGAACCCCGCATCTCTCGACAGGCAGAACGCCGACCCGGGCCTATACGCCAAGTGCGTGCTCGGAAGGGCCGCCCTGCTCGCCAAGGCCGACCTGACATCCGGCATGGTAGGGGAGTTCCCGAAGCTCCAGGGCGTCATGGGCTCGATCTACGCGAAGAGGGGTGGAGAGGTAGACGAGGTCGCAACCGCCATATACGAACACTACCTGCCCTCGGCCTCCGGCGGGGCGCTCCCGGCGTCCGTCCCTGGCGCGATAGTATCGATTGCGGACAAGCTCGATACCATTACAGGATGTTTCGGCGTAGGTCTCATACCCACGGGCGCGCAGGACCCATACGCGCTTAGAAGACAGGCGCTCGGGATAATAGCAATAATACTCGATAAGAGCTTCAGGGTTCAGCTCGACTCTCTTGTAGATGCCTCGCTCGATAACCTCGGCAAGAAGCTCCTTAAAGGCCGCGAGGAGACGCGGGAGGCGGTACTCGAGTTCTTCAAGGAGAGGCTCAAGAACCAGCTCCTCTCGCAGGACCTCCCGTTTGATTCCATCGACGCGGTCCTCTCCGCCCCTTGGTTCGACATGGTCGACGCGGTCAAACGGGTGCGCTCGCTTGAAGGCTTCAAGAAGAACCCGGCCTGCGCCTCGCTTGTAGTCGCGTCCAAGAGGGTCTTGAACATCTTGAAAGGCGTGTCGATTACGGATAAGGTCGATGAGTCCCTCTTCTCATTCCCCGAGGAGGCGGGGCTCTACAAGACCGAAAACGAGATAGCGCCGAGGATAGAGGAATACTGGAAGAAGGGCGATTACGAGGCGGTCTTCTCCACGCTCGCCTCGATAAAAGGGGACATCGACGCCTTCTTCGACAAGGTCATGGTCATGGCCGAGGACGAGCGGGTGAGGAAGAACAGGCTCTCGCTTTTAAGCAAGCTACGAGACCTGTACTGGAGGATAGCGGACCTCTCCAGGCTTGCCGTTTAGGGGGGTTATCCCCTCCCTCGTATCACAAGGCGATTTCAGGCCGTCCCTGGAAGGGTTGCCGGGGCGGCCTTTTTATGATATATATAGTTTCATAGTTTCGTAACTATGCAAGATTAACAACCAAAGGAGGCCTCATGCAGAAGAGATTGTCAGTCGCAATCGCATCCGTTCTGGTCCTGTCTTTCGGTGGCGCGGCCATAGCCGCCGAAAAGGCGGACGCCACCGCCTACGCAGAGGAGATAATCTCGATGAGGAGCTCGCTCGCAAAGACGTTCGTCCTGCCCGGGGCCGAGGTCAACGAGGATACCTTCAAGAAGGTCTGCGGCGCGGTGGGCAAAAAGGTAAAGGAGATAAACGAGAAAGGGGACGTAAAGATAAGGCACGCGGCTACGAAGTACCGGAACCCCGTAAACGCCGCGACACCCGAGGAGGCGGCCGTGATAGAGAGGTTCGCGAAAGAGCCGGACCTTAAGGAGGTCTCGGGCACATTCGAGAAGGACGGCAAAAAGTTCAGCAGGTATACGCGCCCGATTTATGTCGAGTCGGCGTGTCTTGCCTGCCACGGAGAGAAGGACGCAAGGCCCGCGTTCATAAAGGCCAAGTACCCGGATGACAGGGCGTACGGCTTCAAGACCGGGGACCTCCGTGGGATAATCTCGGTCGTAACGCCGACGGAATGAACCCAATAACCTCCCCTCCCTTGACGGGAGGGGTTAAAAGCGAGATTTCTTTATTTCAGGCAAATGTCATACAACCGAGACTCGGTTTTTGGAATTATAAGTAAAAAACAGAAGGAGGTCTTTTGTGAAGAGGATATTGATTGCGGCTCTTGCTGTCGGCATGCTCGCCTCGGTAGGCGCGTCATTCGCCGAGGACGACCACTCGAAGATGCACGAGATGATGATGAAGCAGGGCGGGCCTAAGCAGGATACCAGGACCGAGTTAAAGATACCCGAGCCGATGAAGGTCATGCATAAAGGGGTAATGCGGAGCCACCTGGACGCCGTAAGCGAGATTACCGCAGCCCTGGCGTCAAATGAGACTGGAAAGGCCGCTAACATCGCGAAGGACAACCTTGGCTGGAACGAATCACAGGAAAAAATGTGCTCCGTTTTCGGCGAGTCCGCCGGGAAGGAGTTTCTGGACCTGGGCAAGGCCATGCACACAAAGGCCGACGAGCTCTCCGAGGCGGCAAAGGCGGGCAATCGCGACAAGGCCCTTGAGCACCTCGCCTCGCTCATAAAGAACTGCAACTCCTGCCACGCGAAGTTCAGGCACTAAATCGCATTATAGTTTTTTAAAAGCAAGGGGTGCCCCTCCTTCGGAGGGGCACCCCTTTTTTGTTTTTCTACCCGAAGATATCGTCATTCCCGCGCGCATTCAAGGGAATCCAGTCTCTGAAAATGAAGAACCCCGCAGCAAGCTACGGGGTATCCTTCTTATACTTCCCCTCCCTCGATGGGAGGGGAGTGAGGGGAGGGTGAAATCATTGTCACCCCCACCCTAACCCTCCCCCATCAAGGGGGAGGGGATTAACGGGTACAACATGCTAACATGGGTAACAAAACAACCTATGGACATGGGTAACACGTTAAACTACAGGGCAGGAGGAAAATGCCATGCCCTGGAGAAAGACGGAACCCATGGAAGAGCGTTTAAAATTGATAGCCGACAGGCTCGCAGGTTACAGCATAACCGAGCTATCTGTTATTTAC
>JACPGB010000017.1 GCA_016182655.1 Deltaproteobacteria bacterium | reverse complement strand
GGCCGCCGAGCAGACGAGTATCGCGCCGTCCATCTGCGCCGCTCCCGTGATCATGTTCTTTACGTAGTCGGCGTGTCCGGGGCAGTCTATATGCGCGTAGTGGCGCTTGTCCGTCTGGTACTCGACGTGCGATATCGATATCGTAAGGCCCCTCTCCCTCTCCTCGGGTGCCTTGTCGATGTTCTCGTATGCAAGGAAGTCGGCGTAACCCTTCGAGCTCAATACCTTGGTTATCGCCGCCGTCAGCGAGGTCTTGCCATGGTCGACGTGTCCGATGGTCCCCACATTTACGTGCGGCTTGACTCTCTCAAATTTAGCCTTGCTCATGTCGTCCCTCCGGGATTTATGACTTTGTCTGCCTCTAAAATTATTATTGGACCCGCGGAAACTGGAGCCCATGAGCGGGATTGAACCGCTGACCTCTTCCTTACCAAGGAAGTGCTCTACCAACTGAGCTACATGGGCCTTCTATCCTGCCGCGCCGCATTAAGGAGACTGCCTGCGTTTCGCCGCCCCCTGCCGCCCCCCTGCCGCTCTATAACCGCCGGCTCGCCTGTGCCCTTGTTCGTTGCCCGGCCCACTTGCGGAACGCGACTTTTAATATATGCTTTACATAATGGAGCGGGTGATGGGAATCGAACCCACGCATCCAGCTTGGAAGGCTGGAGTTCTACCATTGAACTACACCCGCAAAAACAAAACCGGAGGCGTTGGAACCCGCCTATTTATTACAAAATCTGGTGGAGAGGGGAGGATTCGGTCTTTGCTCGTCGACCTCCTGTCTCCTCACTCCGACCGGCCGCCCTCACTTCCGGCCGCGTCCTGCGGCCTCATCCTCCCGAGGTCGGCGTTCGGGCGGTTTCGAATCCATCTATTAATATAAGAATCTGGTGGAGAGGGGAGGATTCGAACCTCCGAAGGCTGAGCCAGCAGATTTACAGTCTGCCCCCTTTGGCCGCTCGGGAACCTCTCCTTGCGCAAACAAAAAAAATTCCAGCCCCTTATCTATCCGTCTTAAGAGAGACGGGGCAAAGAGTATCTGTAAGTCTCTATACGCAGTCGGATTTAACGGTACGCGACTGAATACGCGACAAATTCCAGCGCCGGCCTGAATAAAGGCGATGGCCGCGCCCAATCCCCTATCTGCCGCTACCTGCCCCCATCTGCCGTCGGCCCCGCCCCAGGCCCTGAAATATACTGGAGCTGGCGATGGGATTCGAACCCGCAACCTGCTGATTACAAATCAGCTGCTCTACCGTTGAGCTACGCCAGCGAAAAACCAGCGGAAATCCCAAAAACAAAAAAAGGCAGACTCCCCCGCCCACTGACGGTAGGAACTGAATTGTAATATATAAAACAAGGGCGCTATTTTGTCAAGGCTTTTTTTGAGACAAGGGGAACGAGAGATATCGGAAAAAATTACGAAAATCCGGCCGGACCCGCCGGACAAGACTCCGGTAGACGACGATTGCCTGCTCTTTTTTCGATTTCTTCAGACCGCGCGCTGTCCTTAAAACCCTTTCATACCGGCCGGGGCGCTCCCGGCCTTTCAGATAATGGGCTTAATTATACCAGACTTTCATCTACCAGGCTTTACTTTTTGGCCTGGGAACTGCTCAAGAGAAACCCTTCTATGAAGGCGTCGATATCGCCGTCGAGGACCGCGTCGACGTTCCCCATCTCTATCCCTGTCCTGTGGTCCTTTGCGAGCCTATATGGCTGGAGGACATAGGAGCGGATCTGGCTCCCCCATGCGATATCGCGTTTTTCGTTATGATAGACCTGCATCTTCTCTTCCTGCTCCTTGAGCTTTAGCTCGTAGAGCCTGGAGCGGAGGAACTTCATCGCCATCGCCTTGTTCTTGTGCTGGCTCCTCTCGTTCTGGCACCCGACGACTATGCCGGTGGGCATGTGCGTTATGCGTATGGCGGACTCCGTCTTGTTTACGTGCTGGCCGCCCGCGCTCGAGGACCTGAAGGTGTCGATCTTCAAGTCCGCCTCGTCTATCTCGACCTCTATGGTGTCGTCTATCTCGGGGTAGACGAATACGGAGGCAAAAGACGTATGCCGCCTCTTGTTCGCGTCAAACGGCGAGATGCGGACAAGCCTGTGTACGCCCATCTCGGCCTTAAGATATCCGTAGGCGAACTCGCCGGTGACGGTAAAGGTCACGCTTTTCAAACCCGCTTCCTCGCCGGGGAGGAAGTCCGCGGTCTCGGTCGTGTAGCCCTTCCTCTCGGCCCACCGAAGATACATGCGGAGCAATATCGACGCCCAGTCCTGCGCCTCTGTGCCTCCGGCGCCCGGGTGGATGGATACTATGGCGTTCAAGCTGTCGTGCTCGCCTCCGAGCATCCTCTGGACCTCGGCGGACCTTATCGCCTCTTTCGCTTCATTGAGCTTGTCCTCGGCCTCTTTTGCCGAGGCCGCGTCGTGCGCCTCTTCGGCAAGCTCAAGGAATATCTCCGCTTCCTCTATAAGGCCCCGTATCTTCGTTACGCCTTCGAGCGACGAGGATATCTCGGCCTTTCTCTTGAGGAGCTTTTGCGCCGCGGCCTGGTCGGCCCAGAGCTCGGGGCTTGCGGCCTTCTCCTCTATATCCTTCAGTTCCTTGAGCTTGGAATCCTGGTCAAAGAAAGCTCCGGAGGTCGTCGAACTTGCCCTTCACCGTGCCGAGCGATTCCTTTATCTCTTCAAACATCTATTTCCTCCGTGTGGTTACGGCTGATATTATAAAGAGCGCGGCCATGCCAAAACAGCCGATCGCGAAGACGTCCCCGCGCTGTGTATAAAAAGTCGGCGCGCCCCTTTTAAACCCTATTGTGTCTACTATTGTGTCCCTCTTGAAAAGCCCGGTTTTCTGCCGGACCCTGCCGACCGGGTCTATTACGCCGCTTATGCCGGTATTCGCCGAGCGGAGCACGAAGACCTTGTTCTCGACCGCCCGGAATATCGACATCTGGAAGTGCTGATACGGGGCCGAGGTCGTGCCGAACCATGCGTCGTTCGTGATGTTAACGAGCACCGTCGCGCCGTTTTTTACAAAGCCCGCCGCAAGCTCAGGGAAGATCGATTCGAAGCAGACGAGCGTGCCGATCGAGCCGCCCTCGAAGTTTATCGGGTTTGGCCCCGGCCCTTCGGACCAATCGCCGATACCCACCGCAAGCTTCTTTACGAACGGCAGGAACTTCTTCAATGGCACGTACTCGCCAAAGGGGACCAGGTGGACCTTGTCGTACTTGCCCAATGACTCCCCGGATGGCGAAAGGAGAAACGCGCTGTTGAAGTAATCGATCCGGTCAGCCGTCGGATTATACGAATAAGATGGACTGCCGGTCAATATGAAACTCCCGGTCTCCCTCGAGATGTCTCCTATGAGCCCGTCCCTGATCTTATCCGGCTCGAAGTAAAACGGTATCGCGGCTTCGGGCCATACGATGAGCCTTGCGCCCATCTTCCCGGCGCTAACGCTCAAATCCCTGTATATGTCGATGGTCGCCCTCTGGTAAGAGGGGTCCCATTTCAGCGACTGCTCTATGGAGCCCTGGGCTATGCCGATGCGCATGGTGTTCCAGAGGCGTACGTCATTATCCACCTGTCTTGTCCGCACAACTCCGTAAGTGACTGTTGAGACGAGGAGGGCGAGCGCTATGGCGGATTCCTTAAGCGGCAGCGAGCGCGTCTTTTTAAGGAGGTACTCGATATTATAAAAGACCGCCATGTTCACGATGAGGACGAGGAACGACACACCCCAGACCCCGGTCGTGTCGGCTATCTGAATGACAGGGATGTATGACGCCTGAGTATATCCGGTAAGGACCCAGGGGAGTCCGGTGAAGAGATAGCCCCTCGCGTATTCGAGCGCCACCCACAAGGCCGGGACCGCGATGAGCCTCAGGACCTTGTCCTGCCTGGCGGTCAGGGAAAAGACGAGGCCGAAGAGGGCCGGGTATATCGAGAGGTATACGACAAGCAGGAGCATGACGAGGGTGCTTATCGTATACGGCACCCCGCCGTAGTAGTACATGGAGTGTATTACCCAGTAGACGGTGCCTAAAAAGAACGCGAGGCCGAATACAAAGCCTATTACAAGCCCCTTGAGCCTCCCGCAATCCTTGCCGTCGAGCGCGTAAAGGAGCGGCACGAAGGCGAACCATGCGAGAAAACCCATATCGAAAGGCGGGAAGGCGAGCGCAAGGAGCGCGCCCGAGACTATCGCGAGTATTATCCGTTTTATCATTTGAGTGTCGCGAAGAATATCCGGAAGACGAGGAGCGTTAGTCCGAACCCGAGAAGCCCGCCCAGAAAGACCTCGATCTTCGTGTGTATGCCGCCTACGAGCCTCGATTGGCAGACCATGACGGCCATGACGAACGAGAATATCATAATGAGCGGATCGAGCGTTAGTAGCGTAATCGATGTAAAGAGCGAAAAGGCGACGGCGGAGTGTCCACTCGGCATGCCGCCGTGTAGCGGGGTGCCCCTGCCGAGCCGGGCCTTTAATGTTACGACCGCAATGAGACAGAGGAGGAGCGCGATAATCGCAATGTGGCCGGAAAACACCCGCGCCTCCCTGAGGATGAGCCCCGCGGGCTCGTAGATGTACTTCGTGAATATCATGTAGACGGTTATTACGACGCCGATGGAGGAGACCAGCACCGCGCCTGCCGAGACATCCTTGGCGCGCTTGGCGAGGATGTTGTACTTGTCCTCCATGAGGTTGACGGACTCCTCAATCGCCGTGTTCATCATCTCGGCGAAGAGGAGGATGACGACCGAAAGAGAGAACATCACGAACTCGGCTATGGGGAGTTCAAGGAAGAGGCTTAAAAAAAGCGCGGCGGCGGCTATGATGTAGTGGTACCTTATGTGCCTCTGGGTCTTGAAGGCGTATATGACGCCCTCTATCGCGTAATTGAGCGAATCGAACCAGCTCTTCGGCTTTGGTACCTCTTTGCGCTCGTCCATTTATAAAATTTTAAATGATTTCGTCAAGGTAAGCAAATTCAAAAATACGCGGCAAGAAAACAAGATAAAAACCTCTTAACGAGCGAGGCATGACAGCAGGTCAGTGAATTTCAAAAGCGGAAACAAAAATCTCCTTTTTCAAATAATCCCTTTTCTCGTCATCGGATAAAGCCTCTAAATAAAGCCCGCTCGCCTCTTTCATATTCGCCATGACTTCGTCGATGGTGTCCCCCTGGGTCTGGCAACCCTCCAGTTCTGGACAATATGCATAATAGCCGTGCTCGTCCTTTTCTATCACTATGCTTACCTTGTAAGACATCAATACCTCCATCCTCGCGCGCGCATCATCCCAATGATAATAACAATGATAACACAAATAAGACAGCCCTCAAATAAACCCTTTCTCCTTAAGCCTCCCAATTACCTCCCCCTCCTTCTCCCTCATCTCTTTCGCCTGCCTGCCGCCCTTTACATGGTCGTATCCGATAAGGTGAAGGAGCCCGTGGACGAGAAGTCTCCCGAGCTCTTCATCGGCCGTGACCCTGAACTCATTTGCCTGAGCGAGCAACTTTTCATACGAGATGACGATATCCCCGAGCATCTCAGGGTCTTCCATCGGAAAGCTCAGGACGTCCGTCGCCTTGTCTATCTTCCTGTACTCTTTGTTGAGCGCCCTTATCTCCTCGTTCCCCGTAATAAGCACGGAGAGCTCGGAGTCACCGTATCCCAAGCCTCTTAAGGCGCTCTCTGATATCTTCCTTATCTTTGCCTTCAACCCTCTCGGCAGATGAGGTCTCGCCTCGACCAGGACCTTCAATCCTCTCCTCCTTAACAATATAGGCCGGCTCCGGGTAGTCTATCCTCTGGTGATAGATGCCCGCGAATACGCGGTTGAAGGACCTCGTTATCGAATGCAAGTCCTTCAATGTCAGCTCGCACTCGTCCAGCTGTCCGTCGGTGAATATCTTGTTCACGATCTTCTGCGTAAGCCACTGGATCTTGTCGGGCGTGGGGTCGGGTATCGTCTTCGAGGCCGCCTCTATCGCGTCGGCGAGCATCACGAGCCCCGCCTCCTTTGTCTGAGGCTTTGGGCCGGGGTACCTGTACTGCGTCTCGTCGATATCGACGTCCCCCTCCTCGGACTTGGCCTTCTGATAAAAATATGTGATGAGTGAGGTCCCGTGGTGCTCTCTTATGATGTCTATTATCTCGGCGCCGAGCCTCTCCTCTTCGGCGAGCTCGACGCCCTCTTTTATGTGGTTGACGAGTATGAGCGCGCTCATCGAAGGAGAGAGCTTGTCGTGCCTGTTCTCGTCAGTTATGTTCTCTATGAAGTACGCGGGCATCTTGAGTTTCCCGATGTCGTGGTAGTAGGCCGCGACTCTGGCAAGGAGCGGGTTCGCGTTTATGGACGTCGCCGCGGCTTCTACCAGCGTGCCTATGACGATGGAGTGGTGGTACGTACCCGGCGCCCTCATGGCGAGCTCTTTAAGTAGAGGATGGTCCATGCGGGATAATTCAAGGAGCCTTATGTTCGTCGTGTACTGGAAGGCGGACTCAAGCGCCGGGGCTATGCCCACGGCAAGGACCGAAGTCGCGATGCCGTTCAATACCCCCACTACTATTATGCGGACGGCGTCTCCGGCGATCGGCGCGCCCCTCGATACCATGAGCGTAAATATCACGGCCGCGTTCACCGCGCCGAGTATGAGCCCGGCCTTTATGACGACCGACCGGTGAGTGCAGTGGCGCACCCCCATCGCGGCCACGACCCCGCCTATGAGCGTATAGGCCGCGGCGTCAAGGGACCCGCCCATGTAGAACCCGGCGAGCACCGAGCTTATGGCCGCGAAAACGAGGGCCATCTCGGAATTCAAGAGGAGCCTTATGAGCATCGGCCCCACGGCGACGGGGATTATGTATCTGTAGATGTCGGCCGAACCCGGCGACATGGTCTTCAAGACGAGAGAGACGGCGTCAGAGAGCCTTAGAAGTATCAGCACGCCCGTGAGGACCATGCCCATCAAAAGCAGGTCCTTGGGGGACGCCGAGAACTTTCTGATGTTCCTTGTCGCGAACCAGACGGCGGCAGAGATGAATATCGCGGTGAATGCGAAGAAGCCTATCGCCGGGAGCCACCTGGACTTATCCTTAAGGGCCGCGCTTATGAGTCCGACTTTGGCGAGGTCGCCTTCGGTTACGACCTGGCCGTCACGGACGACTATCTCGCCCTTTCTAATATGGACGTCGCCGGAGTCTATGGCCACCGGCGATTTTATGTCAGTGAGCGACACGTCCCCGGGTGTGTACGAATATCCTACGAACGAGAGCGAGGGGAAGAAGAGGATGGTTGAAAAAAAGCTTACGAAGGCAAGGAGGGCGAGCCTCTTGAATAAGGCGTGCATCCCGCCTTCCCGGCCGGAAAAAGAGAACCATTCTGAGAGGCGCGCGCTCATTGGGGTCAAGGGCCTTAAGCCTCCTCCAGGACAGTCCCTTTTTTCCTGGACTCGGCCTTCTCGAATGCCTTGACGACCTTCTGCACGAGCGGGTGCCTCACCACATCCGCCTCGGAGAATACCACGAACTCGATCCCCTCGACCCCTGCGAGTATCTTCTGGACTTCGACGAGCCCCGAGGGCTTGGCGAGCGGGAGGTCTATCTGAGTTATGTCGCCGGTGATCACGGCCTTTGAGCCGAAGCCGAGGCGCGTAAGAAACATCTTCATCTGCTCGGTCGTGGTGTTCTGTGCCTCATCGAGTATGACGAACGAATCGTTCAGCGTCCTGCCCCTCATGAAGGCAAGAGGCGCAACCTCTATCGCGCCCCTCTCGAGGTACTTTTCAGCCTTCTCGTAATCTATCATGTCGTGGAGCGCGTCATACAGTGGACGAAGATACGGGTCGACCTTGGCGGCGAGGTCGCCGGGTAGGAACCCGAGCTTCTCTCCGGCCTCGACGGCCGGACGGGTGAGTATTATCCTCTCAACGGCCTTTGAAGTGAGAGCCGCCACAGCCATGGCCATGGCGAGATAGGTCTTCCCTGTACCGGCCGGGCCTATGCCGAAGACGACGTCGTGCCTCCGTATCGAGTCCACGTACCTCTTCTGCGCGACACTCTTCGGGGCTATTATCTTTTTCCTGTATGACGTATAGACGGCGTCCATGAAGACGTCGGAGACGCGGACGGATGAGTCGGCGGAGACCATGCGGATGGCGTATTCGATATCGTGCTGGTAGAGGGGATAACCCTTTTCGAGGAGGCCGTAGAGCTCAAGGAGGAGCCTTTCGGCAAGCTCCAGCTTGCTACTCTCGCCGGAAATGGTCACGAGCGAGCCTCTGGTGTTGAGCTCCACCCCGAGCTTTTTCTCGATCCTCCTCAAGTTCTCGCCGCCCTCTCCGAATAGCCGAAGGGCGACGGAGTTGTCCTCAAGGTTTAGCTGTTTTTTTGTCTTCCCGTTGGTGTCCAAACCCGGTTTTACCTTGTTTGCCATGGTATCAGTTCGGAGCTTTCATGGAAGCCATGATTTTTTAGAAAGCAATCCTTATTAATAACGCCCTAAAATATTAACATATTTCAGGTGGTTTTGCAATTTATGGTTTAGTCGGCAATCCCCGAGGGGGACTTGCAACGCCGCAATCCACCAGGGTTCCACCAAATAAAAAAAGCCCCTGAAAAGGGGCTTTGATTCAAATATCAGCGGCGCTTCAGACGGTCGCCATCTTCTCGACAAGCGGGCATGCGGCGCGCGCGCTTTCTTCTTTAGAGGGGGCCTCGGTCAAGACCCAGCTCTCGGGCCACTTGAGTATCTCCTGGACGAGCTTGAAGTTGAGTGCGTGCCCTGACCTGTGGGCCTTGAGTTGCCCTATCACCGTGAAACCGAGGAGGGAGATGTCGCCCATGAGGTCCAATACCTTGTGCCTTACAAACTCGTCCGGGTATCTCAAGCCCTCTTCGTTCAGTATTTCGTTGTCTCCAATGACTATGGCGTTATCGAGGGAGCCGCCCTTGGCAAGCCCGTTTTTCTTGAGCATCTCGTAGTCGCTCAAAAACCCGAAGGTCCTGGCCCTGCCCACACCTTCCCTGAAGACGTCCCCTGAGAATAGCCCTGAGAACGACTGCTTGGTGATGAACGGATGGGCGAAGTCTATCGAGTAGTCGACCGTGAACTCGTCGTCCTCGGAAGGCGCTATCTCGACGAACTTGTCGCGGTCGGCGACCCTTATCGGCTCTTTTATGACGAGATACTTCTTCGGGGATGAAAGGTCCTTAAGACCCGCAGACTCTATCATGGAGATGAACTCGGAGGCCGAGCCGTCCATGATAGGCACCTCGGGGCCGTCGAGCTCGACACGGGCGTTGTCTACCCCGAGCCCGTAGAACGCGGCAAGGAGGTGCTCGACAGTCGAGACCGTCACGCCTTTTCTTCCGAGTGTCGTCGCGTAGCTCGTGGCCACGACGTTCTCAGCGCCCGCCCTTATGACGGGGGATGAGGGGACGTCAGTCCTGACGAATGCTATCCCGGTATCTTCGTTGGCAGGCAATATCCGCACACGTATCTCATGCCCGGTGTGAAGGCCTATGCCGGAGAACTCTATCTTATTGTTTATCGTTTTTTGCATCCTGATGCCGTTCATGCCGGATATATTAAGCAATATATGTGCCATAGTCAGAGTCCAATCAATTCAAAGAGTTAGTAAAACCAATAACGCTCAAATTTGTATTATAAATGCAACAGACCGGGTATAAATCTCTTTTTTGCAACATTTCCCCGTCCCGGCTCAGCGCCTTGTGAAGAAGTAAAATATGAGGGAGAGTACCACGCTGACTATTATGGAGGTTGAGAGCGGGAAGTAGAATACGAAGTTGTCCCTTTTTATCAAGATGTCGCCCGGAAGCCTGCCGAGAAACGGGACCTTCGGAGCTAGTGTGAAGATTATCCCGACGATTACGATTACAATTCCGATGATTATAAGGCTTCTGCCCATACGGCAACGCTCTCCACTGCATATTCGATTGTAATTTAAGAAGACAGTCCTGTCAATCGGGCTTAAAAAACCTCATTATATGGCAGGCCGCACAGGCTATATCGCTCTCCATAAACAGCCGCCCATCAAAAAAGGCAGGCGGGACTTGAGCCCCGCCTGCCTTCAATGACCCTCTATAAGTTATTTTCCCCACACAATCCCGGCCGCCTTCTCAATCGACCTGCCGCCGAAATAAAATATGATGACCGTCTGCATGACTTCCTTGTGGACCTCTGTCAACGGAAAGGCCGGAAAACCCGCGTACGGCGCGGCTATGGTCCAGGCGAATATCCCGAGCACGAGGAAACTCCACGCCGGCCTGTGAGTAACCGTCAGCACCTTCGTCCAGCCAGGCGCGCCGTCGCTCTCCTTTCCTGCAAGCTCCCTCGCCGTAGCAACATCCTGTACGGCTGTCTTGTACTCCTCGAGTGCGAGCCTCTCAGCCTCTTTTTGGAACTCGGCCCTCTCGACCTCGCCCATCGTGGAAGGCAGATACCTGTCCGCAAGCTTCCCCACGACCTTGCCGACTGTATTAGTTATCAGGTCCCCTATGACCGGCGTCATCTCACCTGCCTCCTTGATTTCATCCGCAAAAATAAACTACCATGCCGCAAGAAGCCGGGTATCTTCTAATACTTCCCCTCCCTCGATGGGAGGGGATTGAGGGGAGGGTAAAAAGGCATTCCCCCCCGCCTTATCACCATTGAACCGTCCCCTATCCGCTTCATCAGGCGATAACCGCACCCCGTCACACATACGGCGCATACCCCTTGCCGTCATAGACGAGCCTCTGCTGGTTCGGCCCTCCGACCCTCGGGAGCGACAAATGTATCCAGTCAGAGCCGCCCTTCTTCTCCCGTATCGCCTGCCCGAAGCATATCCCCCCGTCTTTCGCAATCCACCCGAAGACTTCGTCCAGGTCCGCGTCGACCGGTACGATGTCGGCGGCCTCCCCTTTCACGTGCTGGCTCGTTGATGAGCCGCCGACGCGCGCGTTAACGGCTTCAGAGCGAAACGCGCTTGTAACCCTTATCTTTCCCCACCTTTTCCTGACGGGCTCGAGCAGGTATGCCGCGGTCAGCAGGAGCTTTTCCGTCTCCGCCTTGCCTGGCAGGTTCGGAAGCCCCGTCGATGTTTTAGTCAGCTCTTCGAGGCTGAAGTTCTCGGTTATCTGCATCTCTCCCTCTTTAGGCCTTTAGCACGCCGCTTATTATGGTCCCCACTGCGCCAAGCCCGAGGACCGCCATGACATAGATAACGGCCTTGAAGACCCACCCTGAGGCCATGACGAGGCTCGGAAGGGCCTTCTCAACCGAATCCAGCCGCTCGGTGTTTTTTCTTATGAGCTTGAAGGCCCGCTTTATCGAGTCCGTAACGGCGTTATGCCGCTCTTCGAGTACCGCAAGCGTCTTAAGGGAGACCGCGATGTCTTTCAGCGCCTCCTTTATCTCGAAGAGGTCCCCGGAAACGGCTTTAAGCCCCTCTTCCACCCTTATGAGTCTTTCTTCCATCCCGACCTCCCCTAAGTCATCCTGCCGACGGCCTTGTCGATGTACGCGTTATAGTTCCCGGCAGAATGCGATAGCTGTACCTCAAATGCCTGCCATCCGCTCAAGGCGGATACGTCTATCGTTCCGGGGCCGTACCAGGCGTACACCGTCGAGTCCGGCGTCCCCTGAACCGTGGTCCCGTCCGTCGCCCCGATCTTAAGCCTCATGTCGGCGCGGCCAGCGAGCTCCACCTTTGTCCTCGCGCAGTATGAGAGCGCGGTCAGGTCAGCGGGTATGTAAAGCATTACGGTATCGACTGTCACGAACGACTGCGAGATCGTCATTGCGTCCCTGTCCATGAGGAGGGTCTCTCCTCCTGAGATCGATTTGCTGTTAACGCCGTCGTGGCTGTGATTCGGCTCTGCCGAATAATCGCGGCCGAGCCATTCCTTCAAATGTATGTCGTTATCCCGAAACGACGTCATGAGCGAGACGTCAATGGGGCTATCCGCGTCGATCGCCGAATCGGAAATAGTCGTAAAGGTCTTGCTCGGATAAGCCATTTTCCCCTCCTCCTACCAGATATGTGACCTTGCCACGAAGCCGTATGCGCGCGTCTCCTTCGAGGCCGCCCCGAAATCGACGGTGGACGCTTGCGCCACGAACCCGTAGTTACGCATCATCTTCGCCCTCATCGCCTCGACCGCCACTTTGCCGGCCGCGATATCGGGCCTTACGGACGTTATCATCACGCGCTCCCGCTTCCAGCTCGACAAACCCTTGTCGGACGCCTCGTCGGTGGTTATCTCCTTAAGGTCCGCCGGCCTTATGAACCGCCCGTTCGAGGTCCCGTTGTTGATATCCACCTCGAAGGAGACCGTCGAAGACGGGTCGCGGTAGAAGTTCAGGAGCTTATTCGCTACAGACGAAGCGAGCGCCGGACCGTTCAAGGGCGATATCGCTATATAGTCGGTTGCGTCAGAGGCAGGGAGCGCCCCGGCGTCCACTATTACCCTTATAAGCATCGAGCCGTCCGCGCCGCTTACGTCATACCTTCCGCTCTCAGCGACCTCGACCGCTGTCCCAGCCGTGCCTCCAGGAGGAGTCCATTGGAGGGTATTTCCCGCCTTATTGTACGAGAGGGTGCCGCTCCCCTCGCCGTTGGACTTTGAGGCGTGATACACCACCACTCCCGTGATGTTCGAGGCCTGCGAGAAAGTATAAGACCTGATCCACTTCGCCTTCACAGTTTTCGTGGAGGACTCGTCCCACTGGGTCGAGTCCTCCGAAGCCGCGTCCAACGCTATCACGGCGGATTCGAAGTTCTCTGTCCCGCCGCTCCCGGACTCGTCGTAGTCGTAGTAGACGACGACCCTGTTGTAGAAATTGTCCCTGTACCCGCTCTTCTGCGAGAAGCTCTCATCCAGTATCTCTTTATCCGTCCACTCCTCGACCGTCTCTCCTGGCATCGGCGGCGCGTAGACCTTAAGCGATATCCTCTCCCCGTCGTGTATTATGAAGGAATTCGTCTCGGCCTGGAGCTCGTTAAGGTACTCGTTCGCGGCCTCGGGCTCGGTAATGACGCGCGAGAACTTCCAGCCGTTCAGCCAGAGGTCGCGCTCCGAGGCGAACTTTGCCGTATCCACGCAAGCGCCTGAGACCCCGAGCCGGTTTACGAGCATGTCCGCCATGATGTCGGCCGGGTTCATCCCGAGATAGCTTATGTACTGGGTGTTGTCCTCTTTCTCCTCGGGTATCTTCGTTGTGGCGTCGATAAGGTCGTCTGAAATGGTAACCGTGAGATCGTCGCCCTTCCTCGACCAGTCCGAGACTATCCCGGAATATGTCGCCGTGTAATCCGAGTAGCGGAACCCCTCCGCGACAAAGCCGTCCTTCCTCGTCACCCTCCGGTTTTTGAGGTATTCGCCGTTAAGAAGCCCCCGGAAGTTCTCCCTCCCGGTGATCACCGCCGTTATCTCGCCCCTCGTCGTGTAGCCCTTTTTCGTGTCGAGCTTGGATTGGAACGAGGATACGGACTTGAGACACGGGACGATATCGAAAAACCCGCCAGTGTGAAACCCGAACTTCCTCATCCCCGAGTCCAGCTCGAATTCGAG
This sequence comes from Deltaproteobacteria bacterium, assembly GCA_016182655.1. Lineage (GTDB taxonomy): Bacteria > Desulfobacterota > GWC2-55-46 > GWC2-55-46 > GWC2-55-46 > GWB2-55-19. Next base: position 57,351 of record JACPGB010000017.1, on the reverse strand, counting down.
GACTACGTTCGGGACATTCACGTTTTCCTTCAGTTCCTTGAGATATCTCTCCGTAAGTCCCATCCCGGCCTCTTATGTGTTGTTGGCTACCGCGCAATACCAGTTAGTCCCGTCGAATACGGCGCTCATGGTGTCCCCGAAGGACGCCGTAAAATCCGTCCCGCCGTTGCCCTTGAGGTTAGTTCCCGTAAAGTCCACCGTGGTATTGGCGTCCCCGAAGATGATTATCGCCTCCTGCCCGGCGATGCCGTTGTCCAGGGCAGTGATCACGGTAGTCGCCGTGTTCGCCGTCTTGAATACCCTCCCGTCGGATACGTCCGGGGTCGCGTCGTTCGCCGCAAAAGACACTACGTCGCTCATCTTTATTACCGAGGTCCGGTTGGCGCTCTGGTTCTTAAGCACATTAACCCTGTGCGCGTTGACGATAGGGGTAGTAAGCCCCGTCGAGAACTCGTTGTCCTCAACCGATAATCCCCTGTGGGCCGCGTCCTCCGCCCAGACGCCCGATGTCGCCCCCGGGGCCGAGGCGCTCTGTCCGAACTTGTTCCCTCTTATTATCCCGCCTATGCTGTAGAGGCCCGAGTATTTGCGCACGCCGTCGACGAGGATGTTCTGGAAGTTGCACCCTTCGACTGCGGCCATGTCGAAGGCCCTCTGGTTCGCGTCAGCGTCGTTCGTCCCGAGCTGAAGGCCGATGTCGTTATCCGAGAACCAGGAACCCTTTACGAGCGTGCACTGTGCGCGGTGCTTTACCAGCATGCCTATGCCCCCGCTCGCCCCGTCCTGTATCTTCTCTATGTACGACCCTATCCAGTTGAAGTTCTTGGCCCCGTGCCCCACGAGTACGCCGTAGGTCTTGTGCGTCGAGGCCTCGCACCCTATGCAATCGACGGTCGTTATTATCTCCCCTGAGCCGTATGTGGCGTGCCCGATCTCCCAGCCTCTCTCGAAGTTATATGTCGAGACGTTTATGAATATGTTGTTTCCGCCCCCGTTCTGCCCGGCGACGGAGCGTACGGTAAGACCACAGCCGGAGACAGTCTTCCCCGCGCCGTATATCCTCACGTCCCTCCAGAAGTTCGTGTATATGCCCTCGGCGAGTATCCCGCCTCCGGCCCCCTTCTGGCCTATGAAGAGCTCCTCGAGGATGAAGTAGTAGTTGCCTACGTCGATGTCGAAGACCGAGGTCGTGTTGTTCGCGATTATCGACATCCCCGATATCTTGAAGTTCGACAGTCTCGCACCCACCCCGGAGCCGTCTATCATGATAGCCGGGCCCGTTGCGTCGGTCGACTCCAGCACCGTCCGCTTCCAGACGTCGTTCGCATAGTTGTATCCCGATACCGCGCCGTCGCCGAAGAAGGCGAGCTTGCCCTCAAACCCGGCGGTCTGCGGCCAGCCGGGGTTGCTTGTCGCGTGGTAGTGGAAGTAGAGGTTCGTGAACTTGTAGTGCCCCTCGGGCGCGTATACATTGAGGCCGTTTGCGGCCGCGTAGTTTATCGCGTCCTGTATCGCCGCCGTGTCGTCGGTCGCCCCGTCGCCGGTTGCCCCGAACGCCCTTACATCCACCCAGGGCCTCTTTGCGACGAGGTCCGAATAAATGTTCGCACTCTTGTGGGTCCCGTCGTTATTGTGCTCTACGAGCGAGAGCCTGTTTATGGTGTCCGACTTGGTCGCGTGGTTCGCGCCTACGAGCTCCTCTGTGTACTGTATCCTCTGGTCCGCCATGCACTACTCCTTCCGCCCCTTGAGTTTAATGGAAATGTCCCTGTAGCACCCGCCGCCCTTTAAGGGGTTCTTGAACTTCCCCTCCGGCCTCATGAGGAAGACCTCCGCCGGTTTTCCGGCGGTATCCCACCCGACAAAAAAGTTCCTCATGCCGGATATGTCCCACCAGCGCCTTACCTTTTCGTACAGGGTCACCGTATCAGACCCCTTTGCCGTGATCGCCCCGTCGGCCCTGTACGCGCCGTCGGCGAAGTACCCGCTGGGCCTCACGTCCACGTCCTCGAACTTAAGGGACATCGACTTTTCCGTGTACCTCGAATGTATGCCCGCGACATGCCCGCCGTAGCTGAGATTCACCTCGGCCACGGCCTCCTCCTCATTGGGGTCGTAGCTTGAGCTCGCGTAATCCAATTCTGTCGCCACCCCCCACGCGCATATCGAAATACACGGCTCCACCCCGTGGCCGGTTATCTTGACCCTCCAGTACCTCTTCGCCCCGGGGTTCGTAAACTCCTTCAGGAAGGCCTTGTCCGACCTTACGCATGTAGCCTGGAAAGCGTCCGTATAATTCACCCCGTCTTCCGAATATTGTAGCGTGACCTCCGCGCTCGCAGTCCCGAGGTTGTGTCCGTAAATGGCGATGTAGTCCGCCGACGACCGGACCGCCCCGAGCCCGGTGTCTAGCGTTATATAGTGCGGGTCCGTAAGGTCCGCCGCCTTCCACATCGTAGTCTCGGTCATACCTGTTATGTTCTCAACAGAGTCCCCCTCCGAGGCCTCAGTCGAGGCCGTAAGCGCCGCCCCCTTCTGCCCGAGGAGCGTGTCGTAATATATTTTTACCTTCGCCCATGAAGCCATCGTTCACCCCGAAGTTTTATTTCTTCGCCTCTTTATAAGACGCCCACAACCTCTGCCGTATCCTGTCCATAAATTGATATTGGTAATATGACTTGCCGCCTTCGTACCAGGGAGAGACTTGCTCCTGCCCGGTCGTCCTGTCCTTTGTCCGACTTCGATACTCCGATGTGGCATCGACCTCTACCCTCGCGTAAAACCGGTCCATCGAAAGCCAGACGGCCAGGCGGCTTCTGCTGTTGCCTTCTTCTCTGGTATCGGTCGATAGATAACCATCCTCTTTTCTCATCTGGGTTATCGTATAACCGAGGTCATGGACCGCCCTGACCGCAATATCCCACATCTCATCAAAACCGGCCCTTACCTCGAAGGTATCCTCTCCTTTCCAGTTCTGCTCCCTTCTTGGCCCGAGCGGGAGCAGATAGCCTGATGTCCCCCGCCCGAAAATATAAAAAGTTCTTAAAAAGGCCTCCTCTCCCCCTTCAAACCTGATCCTGTAGAAAACGTCTTTGGAGGTTTTGGCATCTAACGGACAATCGCCTTTCTCAGTCCTAATGGTGCACTCCACCCCTTCGATTACAAACTCTTCGGGCCTCTCCACCTCGAAAGGTTCTGCATTGGCCGAGGGCCGCTTTAGCAAATGGACCTTCTCGGGTATGATAACGGCATATCGCTCTCCTATCATGAAGTTATGAGTCGGAATAGTCGGAATATATGTGCACGAGCAGATAAGGATCAAAAAAACAGCGCATAATAATATAAGTTTTCTCATATTCGGCTTTCTGTTCTTATGACATGAAAGGTTTGCGCCTTGTTATTCCACCTCTTAAAAAGACCTTTACATAATCCTACTCAGGAATTGATCCGCAAAACTATTTCGTCATTCCCGCGTGCCTTAAGCGGGAATCCAGTGTCTTGTGCCAGGTGGCTCTCCTTAGGAATTCCTACTGCGCCGCCTCGTCCATCCTGTGAAGCTCAAAAAACTTCCATTTTATCTTGTCCAGCAGCCTTTCCTTATACTGAAACGCCCAGCCATCGGGTTCCCATCGTTTATATTGCTGCGTCTTAAACAGATGCTCCGATCTGGCGCCCACAGTGACCTCAATGTACTCACCATGTTTTGATAGCCAGACGCTCAATTTGCTCCTCGTGTCCCCGTCATTTTTAATATTTGTCGTCATGTACCCGTCCTCTTTGTCCATCTGGGACATGACATACCCGAGCTCGTCTATACTGTTCCTGACGACCCGCCACATTCTGTCGTAACTGGTCTTGACATCAAAATAATTGGTCTGGCGCGCGGCGTACCCGATCTGATATTTCGGCCCGATATCGATGAAATACTTCAACGAATCAGGGTCGAAAAAATAATCCCCCGCGATATATCCGGGTATACAGTTTTCAAGCTTTATTTTATAGAAAACGGTTTTGACATCTTTGAGTCTTTTGTTCTCATCCAAATCCAAGATGCATTCCCCATCCTTTTTGCCCTGGCCGCATTCAACCCCCTCTATTACGAAACTTACAGGTTTCCAGGCAAAAAAAGTCTCTCCATCCGCAGATGGGGTTTTGCTGAAAGCGATCTTCTCTGGGACGATCAGGGCAAACTCCTCGCCTACCATCATTTTATGGGTTACAGTAATCGAGCACCCGGTGGAGATTAAAAGTAAAATAGCCAATAATATTATTTTTTTCATCTTACCCTCCAAAATCGTTTAAAGGTCCTGCCTAACGATCAGAAAGGCTTAATCTACCTGATCGGCCCTCTGCGGCTTGGGGTCAGCCGACCTGTGTAGCTCAAAAAACTTCCCCAGTATCCTGTCCAGTAACCTTTGTTTATAATGAAGCGCTTGGCCATCGTTCACTCCCATATTTTATTTCTTAGCCTCTTTATAAGACGCCCACAGCCTCTGCCGTACCTTATCCAGAAATTGATATTGATAGTACCTTGACTTGCCTCCTCCGTACCAGGAAACATGCACCTCGCCGGTAATCTTGTCCTTTGTACGATATCGCTGTTCCGATGTGGCATCTACCTCTATCCTCGAGTAATCTCCGTTCATTGTAAGCCAGATAGCCATGCGGCTCCTGAATTCACCCTCGTCTTGGGTATGGGTTGATAAATATCCATCCTCTTTTCTCACTTGGGATATCGTATATCCGAGGTCGTGGACCGCCCTTATCACAATATCCCACATCTCATCAAAACCGGCCCTTACCTCGAAAGTATCGTCTCCCCAGCTCTGCTCCCTCTTTGGCCCGAGCGGGAGCAAAAACCCTGATATTTTTTGGCTGAAAATATAGAGAGCGCTTAAATAAGCCGTCCCTTCCTCTTCAAGCCTGACCCTATAAAAAACATCACAAGCGTTATTCGGCATGCCCGCCCGTATATTGAAATCGAATGGACAATCCCCTTTCTCTGTCCTTATGGTACACTCCACCCCTTCGATTACAAACTCTTCAGGTTTCTCCATCCTGAAAGGTTCTGTATTATTTGAAGGTCCTTTGAAGAAAAGGACCTTCTCAGGCACGATAGCCGCATACCGCTCCCCGATCATAAAGTTATGAGTCGGAATAGTCGGAATATATGTGCACGAGCAGATAAGGATCAAAAAAACAGCGCATAATAATATAAGTTTTCTCATATTCGGCTTCCTGTTCTTATGACATGAAAGGTTTGCGCCTTTTTGTCTCCTCTTAATAAAAGTCCTCTACGGCTTTGATTCATTCATCCTGTGCATCACAAAGAACTTCAACCGTATCTTGTCCAGAAGCCTTTCCGCATAAATGCCGCTCTGGCCGTTGTCGTACCAGAGCTTGTGTTCCTTTGTCTTCAACAGATTCTCTGAATTGGCGTTTACGATGACTAACATGTACTCATCCTGTCTTGAGACCCTCGCGCTCAGTTTGCTCCTCGTGTCCCCGTCATTTTTTATATAGGTCTCTATGTATCCGTCCTCTTTCTTCATCTGGGCAGACACATACCCGAGCTCATCGATACTGTCCACGACGACCCTCCACATCGTGTCGTAATCGGTCTTGATATCAAAGGCGGTAGCCGCTCGGGCAAAATATCCGATCTGGTTTTTAGGACCAAGCGGCAGAAGATACCTGGAAAATCTATGGTCGAAAAAATAGTCTGCCGTGATATATCCGGTATCTTTACGCTCGATTTTTATTTTATAAAATATCGTATCTGCATCTTTCAAATTTTGTTTCTCATCCAACTCTAATATGCACTCCACATCTTTTTTGCCCTGACCGCATTCAACCCCTTCGATTTCAAACAATACAGGTTTCAAAGCAACGAACCCCTTGCCATCCGTAGCTGGTTCTTTAATAAATAAGACCTTCTCAGGGACCACCGCCGCAAACCGCTCGCCTATCATGATCTTGTGAGTTACCGTGCACCCGGCTGTTGTCAAAAGAAAAACCATCAATAATATTATTTTTTTCATCTTACCCTCCAAAATCATTTAATGTAGACACCCATAATATACCATAAAAAACATATATTCAACAAATTGTTTATTTATTGACTGAAATCGTTATATTCTTCTCAGCCGCGTTGTTAAGTGCAGGCACTATGCTCTCCTCCACTATCTTCTGCCAGTTCTGCTCGGAAAGCGGGTTGTAGATATTGACGGTTACCTGCTGGGTCGCGCCAGTCGAGCTCGAATCATACGCCTGCACCGAAGACGAGGACGAAGAACTCCCCGACGACGAAGACGAAGAAGACGACGGCTCCTCGCTATCCCCCGGCACAAGCGCCTGCACCCCGGCCGCCGCCGCAAGCGAGGCCCCGGCTATCACTCCAAACTCCTCAGCCGCCGCAAAATGCATCCCCGCCGTCCCCGGTGAACCCATGGCCAAATCCTTAAGCCCCATGGCGGTCTCATATATCGCCCATATCGCGGCCTTCGCGGCAAGACCGGTAAGCTCTATCTTTACCTGCTCGGCCATTGCCTTGGCAAACTCGCCTATCGAGAACTTGTGTATCTCGACGAGCTTCAAAAGCTCATTCCCGAGGGCCTGGTACGCCTTTGTCTCTATAGACTGTAAGGATTTGGATGCCTCTTCGCGGAGCTTAGTGTAGCTCGCTAACTCATGAGCCGCCTTGGTATCTAAATCTATTCCATACTTCTTGAGCTCATTTTGTTTCTCAATCTCATCATTTTGATTTGCGATCTCCGCTTTTCTTTTTTTTAAATCCTCCAATATTTCGTATATCGATTCGCCTCTTCCAAGTGAATCAAAGCCGAATCCCGACAATTCACCGTCAAGCGAGGACTTGGTCTTCTCGGTTGCAGTGTTGAATTGTTCAACTGCGGCGCTCGCCATGTAATACCTCTCCTCAACCAATGCAAGCGCGGCCTCGTACCCGAGCACGACCCCGGTCGCCTCCTCGTAACCGCTGTCCTTACTGAGACTATCCTGCCCTTTCGCCATCCGCCACATCCTTCCTGAACGCCGCATTTTCTGCCCTGAATATCTCGAACGCCTCGACAAGCCACGCGCTCTGGTCGCCCCACCCGCCGCTGAAAAAGAGCCTTCCCCCGCTTTCCATCAGGTAGACCGCCCTTATCATCTCCCGAGTCTCCCAGGTAATAAAGCTCAAGGGGCACTCGTATAGCCTCAAGCCCCGGAGGCTGAAGACCTTCTCGGCCCCCTTTGCCTTGAGCTCCCCGGCGACATCTTCCGTGTAATTGAAGACCGCCTTTGCCGCCTCCGACAAACCCAGCGAGTTTCCGCAATTTCTCTGCGTCCGGTCCCTGGGGCCGCATCTCCCGCAATCGAATGGGCTTCCGTCCCTTGCCGCCAGCAGGCTCAGGCGGAAGCCCGCTGTCAGTTTTTTATTTGACCTTCTGAGAGCTTCGCGCCAGACTCCATCGCCTTTATCACCTCGAGTATGAGGTCGGTGTCCGCCGTATCATAGAATCTCTCGGGGTCGCGCACCTCGACACCTTCGACGAAGTAGTTGGAGACCCCCTCCACGTTCTCGACGAACTGCCTCTTCTGGATCTCCTGCCCGACCTCGGCGAGCTTGAGGTTGTCGCCCCCGCCCTTGGCCCTCGTTGCTATCAGGCGCGAGTAATGCTGCACCCGCGAGTACGGGCAGAACTTAAGCTTCACGACACACGGGTCCGCGCTCTCCCTGTTCCCCGCGTACGCGGGTACATAATCTATAAGGGCCTCTTTGTCGAACGATATTATCGCCATCGGTTATCTCCTTTTTGCTTTTCACTTCCCCTCCCTCTTCACTTTACCTCCCCTCCCTCGATGGAAAGGGGACTGGACTTCTCTCTTCCCCCTTTTCTAAAGGGGGACTGAGGGGGATTATGAACTGTTTTTCCCCTCCCCCTTGGGGAGGGCGAGGGTGGGGGTTAAAAAGTTTTTACTCTCTATATAACCGCCACGGTATTTTTGAGCATGACCCCGGCTATGTACCCGGTGTCAATGCTCAACAATCCCTCGTACTTGAGCGTTATCATCGGGTCCTTGTCCGTCCCGTAATCGGGCGAGCCGCCGAGCCTCCTTAAAGCCGGGAGGTCGATAAAGAGCCCGTGGCTATCCCCGGCCCCGGCCTGCGTGCCGGTGTCCCACTTGAGAAAGAGGTTCGTCGAGCTCCCCCCCGCCGCCCAGTCGTTGAACTCGGATATCGACGAAAACCCCGATGCCGGGTCCTCCCAATCTATCGTGAGCTCCGCCGTCACCTTGAACTGCCCCATCCGGGTCTTGTCCGGATAATCGACGCCCGCGATCCTCAAGACGTCCTTCATCCCGTTCTCTATCTTGACCGTTATCTTGTCAGGCTTTATGATAGTCGCCGAGCCGAACGAGAACCCTGTAAAGTCAGGGGCCGCGCCTGTCCGGGTGATCGCCCCGGTATAGACCGTAAGGTTATTGTAGTCGCACCTTAAAGCCTCGTCAGCGAATACGGGGGTTCCGACTTCAGCGGAAGGCGTATCCCTCTTCTGCCCGAAGAGCTCTGCCGTAAGCTTAAGGGGGCTTCCGGCCTCCTGGACAAACGAGAGGGCCTTGACCCTGCCGCCGACAAACGGCCAGTTCTTCATCGCCGCGCCCTCGTTTATGTTGAAGTTCAGCGTCAGGGCCTTTGTCCCGAGGTTCGCGTCCGAAAACGGGTCTGCCTCCGGGTAAGCCATATGATAGTACTGGCCCGTCGCCCCGTTCTGCCCGGATGTCACCTTGCCGAAGAAGTGCCTCAATATCTTCCCCACCATCCCCTTTGTGGAGCCGGACTCGGTATAGAAGGGCATATCGAGAGAGGAGCTCCACCTCTGCCCCATGCGCTCGTACGACGACGCGCCCTTTACCGATTCCTCTCCCCTGAACTCGCTCCGCTTCTTCTCGTCGAACTCGAACTTCGGGATAGACGGGCTTAAAACAGGCACGAACCCGACGGTCGTCGACTCCTTCGTCCCCCTCGCCGCCTCTTCCCCTATAGCGATGTATATCTTGTTATTGGCCATCTCCCCTCCTGCTATCCTCTAATCCACCCTGTATCTCACAAGCGCCCTGACGGAAAGTGAGACGCTCTCCTTGTTGTTAGCGACACTCGCCTTCGGCACCCTTACCCTGCTGACGCGCTTTGTAGCCGCAAGCCCTCCGGCGTTCAATGCGTCGACTGTGATGGACCCTCTTACGGCATGCGCCCACCTCTGCTCCTCGGTTACAGCCTCTGCCGGGTCTCCGGCCCGTATCTCCACCGTTATCCCGAACTCGGCCTCCGAATAACCCGGCCTCTCCCCATGAGTCGGCTCGAATGACTCGCCCTCGTAGGAAATCCTCCCCGCAGGGAGCATTGACGCCGCCGTCGCATTGTCCTTCTCAACCGCGCCCACGGCGAACCTGAGCCCCAAAGATTCGAGAGCCGCCCTCATGTTATCGGTTATCGCCCTTACGGTTTCGAAGCTCATACCCGCGCCGTCCTTATGACGCTCATCGCGGAATCGGCCTCTCCGGCGCCTATATGGCCGTCGCCCGATGAATCGTATTTGAAATTGATGTTCCTGAAAGAGTCCTCGGCCTTCTTTTCGTACTCCTTCCACATCTCGCGCCAGAGGGACTCGTTATCGTTTATGAGCCCCTTGCACGCCTCCGCGACCGACTGGTATATGTGGACCTCCCTTAGGTCGTAAGGGTCGAGTATCAGGTGCGGCCTCCTGCCGAGCCTCGTTATCCGCTCCTCCGCCTTCTCGAACGCCCGCTGTATCTCCCTTGAGAACGACCGCGTAAGCAGGTACTTCTCCCCGGTTGCTATGGCCGATGAGAACGCCTCGACAGTAACCGTGCCGGTCGAGCGTGTGAAGGCCGTTACCTCCCTCGTCTCGTCCTTGTCGAAGGAGTACGCCGTCCCGCCCGTGAAGTAGTCGTCCTCGTACCTCTTTAACTCGGCGTCCACTATAGATGATGCGGTCCCCGAGTCCGCCGTCCCCCTCACCCTCCACCCCCTGTCTTTCAACTGAGGCAGTTCGGACGCGAGGTCGTCGTCGGTTATGACCTTCACGAGCCTCGTCTTCACGACGTCGTAGAAGAGAGTCGCGTAGGAGGTCGCGCCGTTATGCACATATGTTATCGCGGCCCTGTAGTTCTCGGCAGGCTCCGAGTTTTGGGAGGCTGTCAAGTCATACGAAAGTAGCCCGTCCGAGGCGATAGCCATCGCCCCGTCGTCTACGAGCTTTGAGTCCCCGCCCGGCCGGAATACGGTGATACGCGCCGATGAAGGCGCGAGCCTCCTGTTGTTCTCGTAGATCCAGGTCTTGAATGTATCCGATGTATTGACGATGAACTGTTGCTTCATATGCCTCCGTTTTTCCGCGCCAGTGCCTTTGCCGTATCCGTGCCGGTCTCTACCCCTTGAACCTTCTGCCTGGCCCCGTCAAATGCGCTCTTACTTGCCTTGTCACGGACGCTCCGTGCCGTCCAGGCCCTGTCCGCGGACTTTGCACTCTCAACTCGCCCAAGCCATTTCGAGGAGCGCTTTGGCTCCGAAAACCCGCCCCGTCTCTCATGGACTGCGTTTAAGTGGTAAGCGCCTCTGCCTTCAACCGACCTGTATACGACCCTGTTATCAGTGACCCTCGACGGACTGCATACCCTTACGGCCTTTGCCCAGGCATGTATGGGCTTTTCAAGCATCTCGATCCAGCCCCAGAACGCCGTGCCTTCAACCCCTTCGCCGTACCCCCATGCCCAGACACCCGTCATACTGCCATCGCCCTCGTCTTCGTCGCCGGGTCCCATGTCCATGTCTTCAATACGGTCGAGCCGTCGTTGTCATAGAGTCTGACGGTCTCTGTGCCGTCGCCGTTCACGGTTATGGAGAGCCTGTTCAAGACCCACTTCTCTATGAACGCTATCGTCCCCTCCTTCGCCAGCACCGCCGACCCCTCGATCTCGGAGAGGGTTATCTCCTCGACCTCGATATCGTTCTCGACCTTCATCTCCCCACTCGCAATGACGGCATCGCTCACCGGAGCCGGGTCCGCTCCCGCTTGCTTATAGACCGTCACGACATACTTCCCGTCGTTCCACGCGGTCCTTGTCTCGGCTATCTCGTAGCGGCCCTTTATCGTCGGATGCTCCTGAAGGAAGGTATAAGGGTAGTCGCTTGAGGCCGCAAACTCCCCGGAATATCCGTCGAGGATATAGCCGTCCGCCTCCCTCGTCACCGTGCAGTAGACGACGGCTCCCGTCTCCCCATGCGCTATTATCCTCTTTGCCGTCGAGTCCGCGACGATGTGGTTCGTGACGAGGTAATTCGCAAAGAGCTTAGCAACCCCTTGGTGGCCTGCCACGACCGGGTGGACGTTATCTACACTGTACCAATCCTTTGCCCCGTTGAAGTTATCAAGCGAGGCCGTGTACATGTCAAATGCCGGGGGGAGACCATAGGCCGCGATAAGCTCGTCGACCGCCGCGTTGTAATTTGCGTAATATGACGAATAATCTCCGTCGCCCCTGTGCCAGTCCTTAACAAGAATGGTCTTTATGTTCCTTGCATCAAGGTACTGGATTACCGTCTCGACCCGCGCCTTCCAGTTGGCCTTTGTCACCGATGCCGGGGCGTCGTTCGCGTAGATGGCGTAGACCGCGTAGGCGAGGTCTGCCGGGAGCTGTTCAAACCCCCTCGTAAATATCTGGCCTATGAAATCATTGCCGGTCGTGGCCCAGTCATACGAGACGACCCCGGAGACACCCTCGTTCCATACCTGTATCGAGCCCGCAGGCAGATAGTCGAGGGCGCGCACGGCCCAGCCCACGCCCTCGGCCGGGTTCTGGTTCCTCTGCCCCCATCTCGGCGCGACCTGAAAGTTCTGATACCTCCAGCCGCCCTCGGGGATGTGCGGGGCCGTTGACGAGTCCGCCCTGTACGGGGAATCGATGTTGTCCTCGTCCCCCATCACTATCGAGTGACCTATTGCGAGTATCTTTACCATTTAGTAATCCTTTGTCGATGAGGCGTCGGCGTAGGTGTTCGTGCCGTTGCCGGAATAGGTCACATAGGTCGCGGACTGGTTGAACTTTATCCTCGACCCCTCGGTTGCCGCTATGCCGTAGGTGCCGCAATTCCGCACGATGCTGAACCCGTCGGCCGCGGCCGTATAGAAGACAAGGATACTGTTCTGGTCGGCGTAGCACCCCCCGCCTACAGTATTGTCGAAGTTGTCGATGATGGTACCCCTGGAGACGATTACCTTGCCTAACTGCGTAGACCTTATCCCGACATGGGTGTTGCCCGCCGTGGCGTTGTAGAACTTCGACTGCCAGATGTCGGAAGCCGCAGTCACGCAGAAGATGCCCCTGGCGTTGGAATCTCCGAAGAAGCACCTGTATATGAACGATTTGCTGTAGGGCTCCTGATATATCCCGTAAATCGGGCCGGACCCTACATAGAACCAGCAGTCATGAAACTCCGCCTGCGAACCCGTATCCATGTAGACCGACTCATAATCCGGGTACGCCCCGGCCGAGTTCGTCATTTTGAGCTTCTTGAGCGCAACCGCCCTCTGTCCGGAGGCAAGCTTTATCCCCGTGCCGGTCGAAGAGCCGTCTATCACCGTCCCCCAATCGAATACTTTGAAAGTCGACGTCCCCACAGTTGCTATCCAGCATCCCGCAATCGTCAAGGTCGTCGTATCGTTCGAGTCGATTATTCTGGAGAGTCCGTTGTTATCGCCCAAGGTTATAGTCACAAGCTTATTAGCCCTCTGGTTCGCCGTCCACGTGCCAGAGTTCCTTACGACCGTCCCCTGAGTCGCGCTTGAGCCCTGTGCGCCGGAAGATGCCGTGAGAGAATCAAGGAGCGTGAGCGTCCCCTCGAGTGTGAGCGTATAAGGCCCGCCCGGTGCCTTGCCCTGCACGACCACATTCTCGGTGAAAGTACCGTCCGAGATTTTCAAGGTCGTATTGCAGTTGAATGTGCCTGGCACTGCGGCTAATGCCGCGTTCACCGTGACAAAGGCGTTGGCTATTACATACGCCTCCCCGGAGGCCATGATGTTTTGATAGAGCGAGAGCTGAGTCGTTGAGTCCACTGCGGTTATATAAGTCCATGTGTCGTCAGTCGAGTTATAGACGGTCTTCCCGACCATGTCGGATGTAAAGGAGGCGGCGGAATCAATGAGCTTGTTCGCCGTCGTCGAAGTAGCGGTCCCAGCCGCTATCTGGAGGCCATCTGCCATGGCGTCATTACCGCCATAAAAAGGACCCGAGTTCAAGGCCACATAGAGCGTGTACCCTCTCGTGATAGTCGAGGAGACGGCCGTGATGTTCGTGGGGTCGTTGCCGACGGTCACGGTCGAGTTCTTGATGAGGGACCGCGAGCCGATGTAGGTATAGAGCTTGGAGGTCCCCGTCATGTCGCAGTTGTCCCAGGTCGCGTCCGCCGTGTTGTATGCGTTCACGCGGACATTCGTAAGGGGACAGTTCGACCATGTAAGTATCGCGCCGGGGTTGAGGTTTATCTTCCCGCCCGAGAATGTGATATTGTTAACGGTGAGTTTCTGCGAGACATTCGCAGTCCCGTTCGATATGGTAGTAGTCCCGGTCGTCGAGCCCTGGAGGATATTGTCAAAGCTCCCTGCCGCGAGTTTGCCGACAAAGGCGACGGACTCGGCAAACGTGCCTGGGGAGACGCGCACCGTGATGTTGGCGTAGAACGGGTTCGGGACTTCGGCAAAGCCTTCCGCCACGGTCGATAGGGCGTTCGCTATGTCGTAGCTTTCACCCGAAGCCATGATATCGGCATCGAGGGTGAGCTGTGTCGTAGAGACCACAGTCGTCACCTTCGCCCAGGTGTCGTCGGTCTTGTTGTAGACGGTCTTGTTTAGATAGGTCGAGTCAAACGACGCCCCCGAATCGACGAGCTTATTGGCAATGGTCGAGGTCGCTTGCGATGACCTCATGGCAAGGCCGTTCGCGCCTGCGGATTTAAGCCTTCCGCCCAATGCCGTCGTGCATACATAGATAGTGAACGGGGTAGAAATGGCCGCGCCGTAGACCCTCTGGTTGTCGTTTGCGGTGCCTGTCCCGAGGTAAAGCTCCTTCGTGTCGGTACACCAGCCGAACTCGCCCTGCTGAAGCGGGTTCGGAAGTTGCGCCTTCGTCCCTCTCTTAGCCTGCCATAGAGCCATTAGAAACTACCTCCGTCCCAATCGGCGGCAGACGCGATGTACGTGTCCGCGAAATTTCCACCGTCAAAGTTGTCGTTTATCTTCACCTGCACCGCGCCGCCGCCCAAATCGGTCACCGAGCCGTTGTTGAACTTGAGCGTCTTGACGCCCGTTATGGACGGCGAGCCGTCTATCTCCTGCACGGCTATGGAGCCGCCGCCTGTTGTTTTGCAGAGCATTATGATCACCCTTATTTACGGCTACCCCTATTATCCGTATCGATCGCCGCCTTCTTCGCCTTTGCCTCTATCTCTTTCGTTTCCTTGCCCGAAGGAAGCCTCCCGGTCTTTTTGAGACGGTCCTTGTATATCCTCTCTATAAGCCTTTCAACGGCCCTTCTCTCCCTCACCGCTGGCCTCCCGCCATCTTTTTCAATGCTGGGCTCAAAAACTCCTCAGGCAGGGGCTCGGGCATCTTAAGGAACTCCCCTGAGTACATCTCCCCCTTGACAGCCCCGCACTTCCTTAGAGCCGCCTCCATCCTTCTCAGAAGCGTATCGTCAATTCTCTTGATCGGCACCCACCCGTCGCGGAAATACCTTACGGCCGCCTCTTTGACGTCATTGACCCTGACGGTCTGAATCATCCTTAAACCTGCCGAGTCCTCCACGAACTGCCTGTTCCACATCCAAAATTCATGGAGCGGCTCACCCTGCCAGGCGATACCCGCGTACCTGTTGACTGCAAGCGGGATGTACCCCCGTTTGATATACGAACCTATGGTTATGGCCATCTTTTTATGAATTATGGTTTAAGGCAGGAGGGGCGTTTAAGCCCCTCCTCTGCCGCCTTACTCGTGCTTGGTGATTATCTTCACTCCGCCGTTGGCCGCGCTGTTCACGCACCCGTGGCCGTATATGGCGGTCACTACTATCTCGGTCGCCCTCAACGATGCGTCCCTCTGGAACTCGGTCTTCGCTCCGGTCTTCAGCACATAAGCGAGTCCGGACTGATTGCCGAGCGGCATCATGACACCCTGCCTGTCAGCGTTGGCGTTCACTGACGCGCAGTTCGTCGACTGGACGACGTCCACGCCGTAAAGTGCGCCCATGGACCCTATGTCTCTCGCCGGAGCAGTGGGCCCGCCCCATACCGCGCCGGTAGTCGAGGCTATCGAGGACCTCAAGTTGCTCACCTGGTACGGATGGAGCACCGCCACGAACGGCCCCTTGGAGTTCCCCAATTCGAGCGAGTATATGGCGGATAAGAAATTCGCCTCCGTCATATCCGCGCCGGAAGTCCCCACGGAACTCGTAAAGCTTGACGCGCTCGACAAAAGGTCCGCGTCTATCTTGTTCGCCAGCGCCTTTCCGAGCTCGATCGCGAACGGCTCAAGGCCGCCGAGCCCCGCGCCGTTCAGGAGCATGTCCGTTACCGTGATCATTATCCCGGCCTCGTCCGCTACGACCACGGCTGAGGCCGTGTTGACCGCCGTGTTCGACATGTCTGTCGCCTCGGTCAGGTCCGAGGCCGACAGAAGCGGCCACTTCGGGAACTCGACTGAGAGGGTCCCGTCCGCGCTTATGTCCGCGACCCTTACGAGCGGCGGCATCACGGCCTCTGCGTACGCCGCGTCTATTACAAGCCTCGATACTATTTCCGCGGCTATGAGCTCCCCAGCGGAACCCGTTGCCGATGTCACTTCGTTTGCCATCTATGAACCTCCTTCTTTTTTAAACCGCCGATTGGAACTTCCTTTTCCTCGCCTCGAGGAACGGGTTCTTTATGTCCCTGAACCCGTAACTCTGCCCCGCCGAGCCCTGCACGGAGACCCCGTCCTTCAAGAGCCTGTCGAGGTCTTCCCTCGGCATCTCCCTCCAGGAGAGCGGGTCCGAGAGGTTGTGCCTCCGGGAGCCGAACGAGAACCTCGCGCCCTGCGACCCGGCCCCGGCGGTAGAGGCGGGCCTTAAGTGGTGCGGCCTCTCCGAGAGCCAGCCGGAGACGAACTCGTCTACGGACATCGGCCCTCCCATGCTGTTCACCATCGTCGCCCCCGAGTCGTTTGTGACGATGGCCTCGCCGCCCTCGTCGAGCCTTAAGCGCCTTTTGAGGAGCTCGGCGACCTCTTCGGCGTCGACGACGCCGTGCCGGGAAATCGATCTTAAGAGCACCGCAGACTTCTTATCTTCCTTCAGCCTTTCGACCTCGGTTTTCAGCCTCTCGACCTCTTCCGACGACGGCCGCTTCGAGGCCTTGGCGTACGCCTTTCTGTACGCCTCGTCTATGAGCGCCTGGACCTTCGCCTGTTGCTCCGGCTGAAAACTGATCCTGCCCTCGTCCCCGGCGTTCGAGTCCGTTGATACCGTTTTAAGTTCGTCAACCTGCATATCGAATCCCTCCTCCCCCCTCGTTTCCGTCCGCCGCGCCATGCCCCGGGGTTCTGGCATTTACAGGCGGCGTTCGTCCGTCTCGTACGACATGAACTCCAAAACCCTCTCCATATCATGGAGACATTTTGCCGCCTTGCGGCAGACATATGCCTTCTCCCTGGTCGTAAGCCTGTTCCATTCGCCCGCGCCCATGGCATCTATGATCGAATTCCTTGCCTCAAGAAGGACGCGCCTTGCGATCTTGTCAGGGGCCTCCGCGTCCATCCCGAAATCCGCGCGCATATTGCGATTACGCACCGGCTATCTCTTCGTTTATGCGGGCCTTCACGCCTTCGTCGAGCTTCGGCAGGACCGCGAACGCTATCTTCCTCTGAAGCTCTTTTTTGAATGTTTCCGAGTCTACCCGCGCAGTTTGCGCGCTTATTGCCGCGCCGATGTCGCTTTCGAGATCGCGGACGGAGAAGTCGTCGGGGTAGTCTATCGTCCCTTCGAACGCCCTCCCCTCCCACTTCGCCCAGAGCTCAAGGACCCTCGTCTCCGCCTGTTCGAGGTTATCGGCCTTCTCGCTCAATGCCGAGTGGAGTTGCCTCTGCTCCACTTCGAGCGCCGCGCCGGACCTCGCCTGCCTTGAATCCTCAGTCGCCCTCGCCCCTCCCATCCTAGCAATCCTGTATATCTCGGCTATGTCGTTTCTCACCCACTCCCTTATCTCGGTCAGGGACGAGTGCGGCGCCTCGAGCCAGTACGGCCTCCCATTAGGGAGCTCCGGGTCGAACTGGAGGATGTTGTGCGGGCCGACCTCTTTGTCTCCCCTGTCGGCCCCCCGCGAGTACGGTATCGCGAGCATGGGGAAGGCCGTGTTCTCGATTATTTCTCTCGCGTCCGAGCATAGGTAGTAGATGTTCCTGTTTATGTCGGCTATGTCGTTTAAGTCCGAGACCCCGGCCATCCTTATCCCGGACTGCTTGTTATAAAGGTTCACAACCGGCACTTCACCCAGCCCGTGTTCGCCGGAATCCGTTAAAAACACCTCGCCGTCGCTCCCCTCCTGCCAGAGCTCCCAACCCTCCCTGGTCCACACCCTGTGCGCGCCCAGGGACTCTCTCACCTTTATCATCTCGAGCGCCATCCTGCCGGTCGAGTCCCTGCCGAACGACCAGTCGAGAAGGTTCTCAGGGGTCACGAGCGCCACGTACGGCCTGACGCCGAGGGCCTCTGCCTCTGCCCTTGTAATGGTCCCGCCTCTCGGCTTATCAACGATTATCGATACCCTCCCGTAGATCGAGGCGAACCTCTGCGCCTCACGCATGAAGTGCCTGAACGTGTTCCCATCAAGGTCCGCGTCCTTCAGGAACGCGGCAAAGAGCTGGTCGGCGCTCAAGGGCCCGAACTCCCGCCTCGCGTCATTTCTAAAGAGGTGCGAGACGAATGTGTCTACTATCGGGCCGCAGTAGTTGTAGAAGTAGCTCGTCTCCTTCCTCCGCGCGTAATTGGCCTCGCTCTCGAAGGGGTGCTTCAAAAGATAATTCCCCTCCCTGTACATCCTCCCCCCGAAGTACGAGCGTATATGGAACCTCCACTCGTCGACGAGCTCCTCATAATACGGGTGCTTCCTGTCGAATTCTTCTCTCGTCATCTCTTCTCCGTGCCTCTCCCGGTTATTTGTAGAATCTTGACGCCGGGTCGGGCCTTAGTACCCTCAAGGGGAATTCGTACTCGATGAAGTACCCCAGGGCGTCGGACGCGTGGGTAAGCTCTTTTTTCGTCTTATCCATCCCGTTTGAACCGGCCCATTCTATCGTCTCGAAGTCCTTTCGAAGCGCGGCGCACCTCGGATGGTGCCGTAATCTCGTTTCACCCCCGGCGCTCCCTAAGAGCGCGTTCACGGCGTTCACTCTGTCCTTTACAGCCGGGTTCGCTCGCTTCAGCCTCTGTGTCCTGAACCCCATCTCGAAGAGGATCGCGTAATCGCTCTTTCCGGCTGTCGAGCGGGCCGAGCCTGCCGCGTCCCCGTATATCACGACCCCGCCCTTGTGGTCCCCGTACCTCGCAAACGCCTCTCTCCCCATCTCGGCGGTATTCGTGTCACGGAAGACTATCTCGTCGGCTGCCCAGACCCTTTTCCCGTCCGTCTGCGCTATCTCCCATATGCACGGGTCGACGTTGAAGTCACAGCATATGGATATGGGCAGGCGCTCGACTATCTGTATCGACTCATCCTCGTGGACATCCGCCCTGTATGCGTAATAGACCCTGCCTGTGGCCCCCTCGAAACTCGCCTCGTACTCCTGACGGAAAGTCCTCGGGTCCAGCACTCTCCTTGCCGCCTCTACCTCTTCGGGCGGGAGTATCTCGGATGATCGCCAGGAGTACGCCCCCCAATCCTCGTCCGCGCCGCTCCTCGCATAGTCATAGAGTTCCTTATAATGATCGAGCCCTTCGGGCACGCCTATGAACCAGCACCAGCCGCCTCTGTCCGAGAGCGCGGGCCTGATGTTTTCCGCCCACGCCTCTGTCCTCATGTTCGCGTACTCGTCAAGGACCCCGCCGTCCCAGGGCGTGCCTTCTATCCTCTGCGGCTTATCGAGCCCCACTACCCGGAGCTCGCTCCCGAAGACGGTCGTGATGCAGAGGTCGGTCTCGTATACTTTTTTTATCCAGTCCGGAGGAGCGAGGGCCTTCAAGTCCCTCCAGAATATCCTCTTTGCCTGGTCCCTCGTGGGCGCGGCCGCGAAGTACCTCGGGTCGCTCCATGGTTTTTTTATCGGGAGCGACATGACGAGCTTACGCTTGGCTATCTCCGTCTTCCCGCTCCTTCTCCCGGCCGGCACTACCGCAAACCTCTTATTCTCCGATAGGAGCCTCGCCTGCTCCCTGTTGAACCGTAACTCGTGCCATCTCCGCGGCAATATCCTTTGCGTCATCCGTCGTCCCCGGCCCTTCCTCAAGCCCCCAGGCCATGCGCTCTCCCCTGATAACGCTGGAGAGCACCTCTCCGGCTATTTTGGCGACCTTAAGCTCCTCGAGCCCTACCTTCGCGTCGTTGTTGCTAAGGCCCCTTACAAGCCTCTTCTTAACGCCTTTCCAGAGGTCCCTGTGGTCGACGAGTATCTCATCGTGTATTGCCTCGCCATCCCGCCCCTTCGGGTCTTCTGCTACCCATCCCTCTTTCCTGGCGCGCCTTCTTATCGTGCTCTCATGACATCCGTGCGCCTTTGCCAGCCTTATCGCCGTCTCGCCCGCTTCGAATCCCCTTCTGACCGCCTTCCAGTCTATAGCCACTCCCTTGACCCCCGGTCTTTGTCGCCCTCTTAGACCTCGTCCAGCCCTTCGTGCTCCTCGCACCTCCTCAAGGGGTAGAGGCTTATATACACCCTGTTGCACTCGGCACAGCGCTCCGGTTCTCTCAGAAGCACCCGTCTTCCCCTTCCGCCGCCCGTCCACTTTCCGAAATCCGCCGACTTCGTACCAAGGCTCATCTCCATCGCCGCTCCCCCTCCAGGTGTGATTTTACTTAGTGTGGTCTTTTTTCTACCCCTGCGGCGCAATCCTCACGATTTTGAAAGAAGAAACCCGCTTTTTTATTCTTGAAGCCCCATGAACCTGAAAATGAACTACCCCGTAGCAAGCCTACGGGGTATCACCTTATGCTTCCCCTCCCTGGGCGGGAGGGGATCGAGGGGAGGGTGACTTCGGCCAGGGCCAAAGTATCCGGAGACGACAATAATCTGAACACTCTGCTATCGTTGGATATGAACTTTGCCCGCCCGGCAGGGCTTCACCCCCACCCCGCCTCCCTCTCAAGGGAGCGGCGATTTAAAATCACGCGGCAAGCCGCGAGGTATCAAACCCTTTAGATAAAATAAAAAAGGCCGGGCATTTCGCCCGGCCTTTCAACCGAAAAAATCAGTTTTTAAACTTCCCGCTTCTGCATACGCGACTAGCGGACACTCTCCCTTATGTGCCCTGGCGAAGTTTCTTTAATCCTTGAAGCCTCTCCGTCCCCTATCCGGCAAGTGCCGCATCTCATTGTCCTGCGGGTCCTCGGTAAGCCAGCCATAGCCGTTCTCAGCCGCCAAGAAAGCGCTTCTCTCTATCATGCTCTCGACCCCTCCGCCGAACCCGTACACCTTCATCTCCCCGAGCATGTCGCCCATCGACTGGTACTGCCTCATGGTCTTGTACTCGAGCCAGCCCATCTTGCCGTCGCCCGCTTTTTCAGCCTTCACCTCAAAGGTCCTTCTCCTCCTCCTGTGTCCTTGAAGACGCGACCTTCTCCTCTGCCCTGTAGAGTATCTCATATGCCCTCCCGAGTGAGATTCTGTGGCTCGTAGCGATCACTTTCATGTGGGTGTTCCAGTAATGGTATTCCGTAAAGACGGACCTCTCCCTGGGGTTTAAGTCGGCAAGCGGCCATAAAAGGTGCCTTACCTCGGCGCCGCTCCCCTTGAGAGCGCCATAGAACTTGTCCGGGTCTATCCTTATCTTGTCCACGCTTTGAGCCCCCTTTAAAAAAATAGAAAACCCGTGCGCCCCATTGGGCGCATGCGGTCCCTCTTGAGACCGGTTATGGAATTTATCAGAGCAGGGAAACTTGGGAGGGCGGTTCCGAGAATGAGGCGCTTGAAAATTAGCAAAATTCTTTATAATTATATAAAATTTACATATTATTATACATTATTATTTTATAAAGTCAAGAAAAATGGAATTATCGGCACGAAAATATTCATACGAATGGGTGCCTCCGCCAAAAAAAAACCCCCTGAACAAGCAGGGGGCTTCTGAAAAGGACTATACAGGTCATATCTACAAGCCTCGGTCGCTGGGCCTCACACGTTGAACCTGAAGTGCATTATATCGCCGTCCTTGACTATGTAGTCCTTGCCCTCTACCCTCAACACCCCTTTTTCCTTGCACGCGGCTTCAGACCCGTATTTTACGAAGTCCTCGTACGCCATGACCTCGGCCCTTATGAAACCGCGCTCGAAGTCGCTGTGGATGACCCCGGCGGCCTTCGGGGCCTTCGAGTCGCGCTCGACAGTCCAGGCCCTCACCTCTTTCTTGCCTGCCGTAAAGTAGGTTATGAGGCCGAGCAACCCGTACGCCGCGGCGGCCAGCCTGTCGAGGCCGGACTCCTTAAGTCCGAGCCCTTTCAGGAACTCGGCGCGTTCCTCTTCGGAGAGTTCGGCGATCTCGGACTCGATCTTGCCGCATATCACGACAAAGCCCGCGCCCTCCTTTTCCGCGACATCCCTTACGGCCTTTGCCGCCTCCGACGTACCGGCAAGGTCGTCCTCGCCCACGTTCGCGACATAGATGATCGGCTTCGCCGTAAGGAGGTTCAAGTCTTTCACGATAAGCGCGGTCTCTTTTGTCAGGACCGACCTCGCCGGCCGCCCTGCCTCGAACGCCGCCTTGAGCTCGTTGTATACGGGAAGCGCCTCTGCCATGGCCTTGTCCCCGATCTTGGCCAGACGCGCGGCCTTATCGAGCCTTTTATCGACCGAGTCCATGTCCGCGAGAATGAGCTCCGTCTCTATCACCTCTATGTCGCCCCTGGGGTCGATCCTTCCGTCTACGTGGACGATCCCCGGGTCCTCGAAGCACCTTACGACGTGCGCAATGGTGTCTACGCTCCTGATGTTCCCGAGGAACTGGTTACCGAGCCCCTCGCCCTTGGACGCCCCCTTGACGATACCCGCGATGTCCACGAACTCGACGGCCGTCGGCAAGACCCGCTCCGGCTTTACCAGAGCGGCAAGTTTCTGCATCCTGTCGTCGCGAAGCGGCACCATCCCGATGTTCGGGTCTATGGTGCAGAACGGATAGTTCGAGGCCTCTGCCCCGGCCGCCGTCATGGCGTTGAATATGGTGGACTTCCCGACGTTCGGGAGCCCTATGATGCCGCAGTTGAATCCCATCTCTAGGCAATTCCTTTCGTGAAATATATACCAACGGCTTACCGCCGTGGATCCTTCAGAAACGAGCCGATGCTCGTGTTATGAAGTCAGCTCCTTACCATCGGCTAAAGTCGATGGCTTGACGGGCATACTCGCCTCGTCGAATGAATTCGACTTCGGCTGCCCGTAAGAAACCACCATCTTCAGATGGTGGTAGTTCAGACCTTTTCGATAAAACCTCCGGCTTTAGACGGAGGATATTCCGACTCCCGCCCCTTCGGGCGTACTGAAAGTCTTCGCCTGAAGGCGAGGGTTTTGCTCCCCAAAAAGACGGACAATAAGATTTGTCCGCCTTTACAAATAAGGTTCGCTGAATACAACCTCCGTAGCCCCGCGTGATCCACCAAAAAAACTTCCCCTCCCTTGACGGGAGGGGATGGAGGGGAGGGTGAAAAATTGTTCCCTCAACCCAAAGGAAGGCTGAACGGCCCCTGGGAACGGCAAGAAATACAAAAAAGACAAGGCAGGTTTTCACCTGCCTTGTCTTCCATAATACAATATTTATGCGGAAGAATAAATCTAAATTATGAGAGGAGCGATTATGAGCGCGACTATAGACATGAGCTTTATGAGTATGTTCATCGCGGGCCCCGATGTGTCCTTGAACGGGTCGCCGACGGTGTCTCCGACGACCGCGGCCTTATGCGCGTCGGACCCCTTGCCCCCGGAGCTCTTCTCTATGTATTTTTTGGCGTTGTCCCACGCGCCCCCGGCGTTGGCCATGAATACGGCGAGGAGCACGCCCGTAACGGTTGCGCCGGCGAGCATCCCGCCGAGCGACTCCGGGCCGAGGACGAACCCCACGACTACCGGCGCGAAGACCGCGAGCATGCCAGGGATTATCATCTCCCGAAGCGCCGCCCTGGTGCATATGTCTATGCATTTATCGACGTCGGGCTTCGCGCCCTCCCTGCCTTCGAGGAGCCCCGGTATCTCCCTGAACTGCCGCCTTATCTCCTGGACCATCTTGAAGGCGGCCTTTCCGACGCTCGTCATGGTAAGCGCCCCTATGAAGAACGGTATCACCCCGCCCAAGAGCATGCCTATGACGACTCCGGGGCTTGTGAGCGACACGTTAAAGGGCCTGCCTGTAGCAACGCTTATGGTCTCGCCGTAAGCGGAAAAGAGAGCGAGCGCCGTCAACGCCGCCGAGCCTATGGCAAACCCCTTGCCTATGGCCGCGGTCGTGTTGCCGAGCGAGTCGAGCGAGTCCGTTATGGCCCTTACGTCTGCACCGAGGCCGCTCATCTCGCTTATCCCCCCGGCGTTATCGGCTATCGGGCCGTAGGCGTCGACGCTCATTATGATCCCGGTCGTCGCGAGCATCCCGACGGCGGCAACCGCTATCCCGTATATCCCTGCCGCGTAGTTTGCTATCCATATCGCCACACAAATGGAGATCAGCGGCAAGGCCGTGGATTCGAGCCCCACGGCCAATCCCGTGATTATGTTGGTGGCAGGCCCGGTCTGGGAGGATTCTACGATACGCCTGACCGGCCCGGCGGAGGTGAAGTACTCGGTAATCAGGCCGATAAGACTGCCGCCAAGACACCCGGCCACGACCGCAAGATAGACCTTGATGCTCAATCCTGTAGCCGTCGTGACGAAGTACCCGAGGGCGAGGAAAACAGCCGTCGTCGCAAGTGTCGTGTACCTTAGCGCCTCGGCCGGGCCGATCCCCTGGATCATGCGGAGGATGAATATCCCGGTCATCGACGAGACAAGCCCTGCTGCCACAAGGAGTATCGGATAAGACATGAGCGCGTAAGCGCTCCCGAGCGCCCCTATCGCGCCGCCTGATATGGCCGTGGCCCCGAGGGCTATCGAGGCGACTATCGACCCCACGTATGATTCGAATATGTCCGCCCCGAGCCCGGCAACGTCCCCGACGTTGTCGCCGACGTTATCGGCTATAACGCCCGGGTTCCTCGGGTCGTCCTCGGGTATCCCGGCCTCGAGCTTCCCGACGAGGTCAGCTCCGACGTCCGCCGTCTTCGTGTATATGCCGCCCCCGACTCTTGCGAAGAGTGCGATGGAGGACGCCCCCATCGCGTATCCGTTTATTACCGAGGCCGTCGCCGGGTCCCCGAATATCAGGAACAGCACGCCCACGCCGATGAGCCCGAGGCTTGCGACCGCGAGCCCCATTATAGAGCCGCCGAAAAACGCCGTGGAAAGGGCCTCCGCCATCGACGGCTTATGCGCCCTCGCCGCCTCGGCGGTCCTCACGTTCGCCTTTGTCGCGCCCTTCATGCCTATGAACCCGGCGAACATGGAAGAGAGCCCCCCTGCTATGTAGGCCAGCGCCGTGTACGGCCCTATAAAGGCCCAGACGGCTATGGCAACGGCCGCTATAAAGACCGCAAGGATAGAGTACTGCCTCTTCAGGTAGACCATCGCGCCGCGGTGGATAAGAGAGGCTATCTCCCTCATCCGTTCGTTTCCTTCAGGCAATCTTCTTACATGGAGATAGATGAAGAGAGTCATTACGAGCCCGCCAAGTCCCACGAGCGGCGAGACAGAGGTAAGGAAGTCCATAAGCACTCCTTTAAGGTGGGAAGACCGAGATCAGTCCGAGGAGCCGGACTGACGCCATTATACCCGCAAACAGCAGAAGTGGCAAATGAATGTATATCAGGTATCTAATGGAATGAACTGAACTACCCCGCCGCAAGCTTCGGGGCATCTTCCAATACTTCCCCTCCCTCGATGGGAGGGGATTGAGGGCGCTCGGCGCTCGGCGCGCGGCCAAAGCTCGAACGGAGCCGGCGCGGTAAATAGAATCCTTTGCCGTTAGTTACGAATTTGCCCGCCCGGCAAGGGCTCGGCGCGCGGCCAAAGCTCGAACGGAGCCGGCGCGGTAAATAGAATCCTTTGCCGTTAGTTACGAATTTGCCCGCCCGGCAAGGGCTCGGCGCGCGACCAAAGCTCGAACGGAGCCGGCGCGGTAAATAGAATCCTTTGCCGTTAGTTACGAATTTGCCCGCCCGGCACGCTTCACCTCGCCCAGCCTCCGCTTTCAAGGGAGAGGTGATTGAAAAGGCACGCCACCGGGTATCAGACCATGAGAGAGAACAAAGGATGGGGAGGGAAAAAAGGCCGGGCTCAGACCGAGTTGAACCTGTTCATGGCTAAATCCATCCCTTCGGCGACGACGGCCTCCAGCGCGGCGAGGGCCTTGGACAACATCTCCTCGACCGCCGCCTTCTCCTCAGGCTCAAACGGGCTCAGTACATACTCCGCCGTATCGACGCCCTCGCGCCTGCCGACGCCGAGGCGCATCCTCTTGAAATCATTGGTCCCGAGACAGCGGACCATCGACTCCACGCCCCTGTGGCCGCCGCTACCGCCGTTCTTCCTGAGCCTGATCCTGCCGAGCGGCAGGTCGCAGTCGTCGTATGCGGCCATGATCGATTCGGCGGAAACGGCGTTGGATTCGACGAACGCCCTTACTGCCTCGCCGGAGAGGTTCATATAGGTCAGAGGCTTTAAAAGCGCGACCTCAACGCCCTTTATCGAGCCTCTCCCTGAAAGCGCCTTCCCCGACCTCTTGAGCTTTATGCCGTACTCCAGCGCCGCCCTGTCGACGAGCATGAAACCGACGTTGTGCCGGGTATCCTCGTACTCCGCTCCCGGATTTCCAAGACCAGCTATTACGAACAATGCGCCATCTCCTGAAATAAGATTAACAGCCCCCGGCCCTAAACCCGCCTGACAAAAAAAGAGGGGGAATCCTCATGGAATCCCCCCTCTTTGGAATAGCTATATCAGGCCCGCCCGTAAGGCATACGGGCAAAGGAGGCTTATTCCTCCTCTTTCTTCCCTGCCTCTTCCTTCTCCTCGAAGGACTTGGCGAGCTCGGCCTGGACCTCTTCCGCGGTCTTCGGCGCGACCTCGGCGGTCGGCGCTACGACTGAAACGATAGTCGAGTCCAGGTCGCCTACGGCCTTCAAGCCCTCCGCGAGGACCAGGTCCTTCACGTGGATCGAGAAGCCGACGTTCAACGGGGTAACGTCCACGTCAATGGAATCCGGTATCCGCGTCGGCAGACACTCGATCTTGAGTCTCCTGAGCTCCTGTGTGACTATTCCGCCGTATGCGAGCCCGGCGGCCTTGCCTATCACATGCAACGGGACCTCGACCACTATCATGTGGTCCATGAGTATTTCCATGAGGTCGACGTGCTCTATCGAACCCTTGAGAGGGTGGCGCGTAAGCTCCTTGAACATTGCCATCCGGGCTTTCTTGTCCCCTTCTATGGAGAGGTTCACAAGGACGTTGCCTCCGGCGGCGGTATGGAGCACCTTGTCGAGCTCCTTGCCGTTGAGCTTCAGGGCTATGGCGCCCTTTATGGACGCGCCGTAAAGGATTGCAGGCACCGAGCCCGCCGCGCGGATCCTCCCGGCGTGGCCCTTTCCGATCTCGTTCCTCGGCTGGGCCGAAAGGTTAATCTGTTCCATGCTATTATTCCTCCGTAATGTCTCAGAGCGTCTCTTCAGACGCTCTGATATCTGATATTTTAATTCTTGCGTCGACCTGTAAACCTAAACGAAGAGCGAGCTTACCGACTCTCCGAAGTGTATCCTCTTTATAGCCTCTCCGAGGAGCGGGCCGACCGAAAGCCTCTTGACCTTCTCAGAGGTCGCCTCTTCCCTCTTGGGTATCGTGTTCGTTACCACGAGCTCCTTTATCGGGGACTTCTCGAGCCTCTCTATGGCTGGGCCGGAGAGTACCGCGTGGGTACAGCACGCGTAGACCTGCCTCGCGCCGTTGATCTTCAGCGCCTCGGCGGCCTGGGTGATCGTCCCGGCGGTGTCTATCATGTCGTCGAGTATTATGGCCGTCTTGCCCTCGATATCTCCTATGATGTTCATCACCTCGGAGACGTTCGGGCGCGGACGCCTCTTGTCGATTATCGCGAGGTTCGCCGAGAGCCTCTTTGCAAAAGCCCTCGCCCTCTCAACGCCTCCGGCGTCCGGCGAGACGACGACTAAGTCGTCCTGGAAGTTCTCCTTTATATAATTGAGGAGTACCGGGGTCGCGTAGAGGTGGTCGACGGGAATATTAAAGAACCCCTGTATCTGCCCGGCGTGGAGGTCCACGCATACGACACGGGTCGCTCCGGCGACCGTTATGAGGTCCGCGACGAGCTTTGCGGAGATCGGCGTCCTCGGGGCTACTTTCCTGTCCTGCCTCGCGTAACCGTAATACGGGATGACGGCCGTGACGGATGACGCCGACGCCCTCTTGAAGGCGTCGAGCATTATGAGGAGCTCCATGAGGTTGTTGTTGGTAGGCATGCAGGTCGACTGCACGACATAGACCTCTACGGCGCGCACGCTCTCCTGTATGTCGACGTAGACCTCTCCGTCGCTGAAGCTCTTCACCTCGGACTTGCCGAGCTGTATGCCAAGGTGCTCGCAGATCTCAAGCGCGAGTCCCTTGTTGGAGTTACCGGTGAATACCTTTATCCTGTCCATCGCGACACTTCCGTCCTATCATTTTGTGGCTGGGGCGGGAGGATTCGAACCTCCGGGTGCGGGGATCAAAACCCCGTGCCTTACCGCTTGGCGACGCCCCAATCAGATGCGGAGGGTCCCATTTGAACGCCCCACGCTCCCACTCCAAGCCGTTACGCCAAGCAATGTCCTTAAGCCCCTCTGCTCAACAGAGCCCTCGGCTCAACGTCAAAAACAGTAAAAATCAAACCTGTTGCCAGGGCCTCTCAACATAACCTCGATTGCACCGGGCTACAGAACATTTTATTCGCGACGACTCAACCCCGCCGCACATGGTCCCTGTCTCAACATGCCCCCCGCCTTAACACGGCCCCTGTCTCAACACAGCCCCTGTCTTAACACAGCCCCTGTCTCAACACAGCCCCTGTCTCAACACAGCCCCTCTGCGAGGGAGACGAAAAAATTATCCGGGAACCTCTTTTTGAGCGGGCTTAACGCCCTTTCGGCGGCGTCTCTATCCTCGAAAACACCGAAGACCGTAGGGCCGCTCCCGGACATGAGTGAAACGACGGCGCCGGAGCCTAAGAGCGCCTTTTTAATATCGGATATGACCGGGTGTTTCCGGAGAGTGACTTCCTCGAGGTCGTTCACAAGGATAGCCTTCAGGTCCACTGCCTTGGAAGGGGCCTTTCCGGAAAAAATCAGGATATTATCTTCACCCTTCTTTGTCAAGTCCAAATTGCTGTAGGCCCAGGCCGTGGAAACCTGAAAACCTGGATTTACCAATATATACGCGAACTTGGGCAAATCAACCGATTGAAGCCTCTCTCCCCTTCCCTCGGCATACGCGGCCTTTCCTGAAATAAAAAACGGGCAGTCCGACCCGAGAGAAGCGGAAAGGTCCAGTAGCGCCTCCTTCCCGAGCCTCCCGCCTTCGAGCTCGTCAAGGGCCTTTAAAACAGTCGCGGCGTTCGAGGACCCGCCGCCCAGCCCCGCGCCTATCGGGATATTCTTCTCGATCCGTATCGATATTTTTTTTCTTATGCCTGTTGTCTTAAGATACAGGTCGGCGGCACGGCAGGCGAGGTTGGTAGAGTCCGCCGGTAAGGACGGATCAGAGCACCATATCGAAACGCCGTCTCCCTCAACGGCCTCGACCGAAATGCGGTCGAATAGGGAGACAGCCTGCATGAGTGTGGCTATGTCGTGGTATCCGTCGCTTCTTTTTCGGAGGACTTTAAGAAAGAGGTTTACCTTTGCCGGGGACGAGAGGGTGAGGCTACTCATCAAGCTTGAAGTCTATGCGCTTCCTTTCGTTGCTCTCCCAGCGCGCGCCGCCGAGGAAGAACCCGAGGAGCGAAAAGTTTGTCGTCGCGTCGAACGGCAGCCTCCACCAGTTCCTGTTGCCGGTGTCCGGCGGCTGCGGGGCTTGCGCGGGCTCGTCGTGCGCATGCGCATCGTGGGAGCCGTGCTCGTCGTGGCCTCCGTGGAGGAGGAGGTCGTCGTGCTCGTCCCCGTGTCCGCCATGCCCGTGGGAAGCGTTATCGTCGTGCCCGTGTCCGTGGTTGTCGTCGTGGCCTGCCATATTGCGCTCCGTTACATTAATAAGGGCCTTACGGCCCTTATAGCCATGTCGATAAAGGGCGCCGGGTACACCCCGAGAAGGACCGTCCCTATCGCCGTGCAGAAAAGCACTATGTTATAGATCACCCCGGATGACGGCGCTATCTCCGCGCCCGGCTCCGGGTCCCGCATGTACATGTAGAAGATGACCTTGGCGTAGAAGAAAAGCGATATCGCCGTGGACACGACACCTATGGACGCGAGCCAGTAGTATTTGGCGTCTATCGCGGCGGACAGGACGAAGAACTTGGCCGCAAAGCCCCCGGTCGGCGGGATGCCCGCAAGGGACAAGAGGAAAAGGGCCATGAGGAACGCAAGGAGCGGCCTTGTGGAAGCCAGCCCCCTGTACTCGTCGATGTTCTCGAACCTGCCCTTGTTCCTGAAGAGCGCGACGATCGTGAACGCGCCCATGTTCATGAAGGCGTAGACGAGGAGGTAATAGGCTACACCCGAGAGCCCAGTGTCGTTGAAGGCGAGGAGGCCTATCATTATTATCCCGGCGTGCGCGATCGACGAGTACGCGAGCATCCTTACGATGTTCTTCTGGGAGATGGCTACGACGGCCCCGAAAATCATCGTGGCGGCCGAGACGACCCAGAGCATAGAGGACCAGTCGGCCTGGAACGCCGGGAACGCGGCGGTAAAGACGCGGAGGAACGCCGCGAAGGCCGCGGCCTTCGAGCCTACGGAAAGGAGCGCGGTCACCGGCGTCGGCGCGCCCTCGTAGACGTCCGGTGCCCAGAGGTGGAACGGGAACGCCGCTATCTTGAAGCCGAAGCCTGCGGCCATGAGGATTATGCCGAGCGTAAGGTAGGTGTTGTCGCCCTTGCCCAATTCGGCCGCTATCTCCATGAAGTTCGTTGAGCCGGCCGCGCCGTAGGTGAAAGACATGCCGTAGAGGAGTATGCCCGAAGAGAGCGCGCCGAGGACGAAGTACTTAAGGGCCCCTTCCACGGACCTCGCGCTCGTCACCCTGTATGCTACGAGTATGTAGAAGGAAAGGGCCATGAGTTCGAGCCCGACGTAGACGTTAATGAGGTCGTTAGCCGCGCCCATCACCATCATGCCGACGGTCGCGAACAGGATTATATGGTAGTACTCGCCCCTGTCGACGCCTATCTTCTTGAGATAGTCCATCGAGATGAGGATTGAGAATATCGCGGCAATAATGAAAATGACGTTGAAGAAGGCCGAGAAGCTGTCGGCTATGACCGTGCCGCCGAATACCGGGTACGGCTCGTTAGTATACGCCGCCACCGGCAATATGCAGAGGAGCCCGACGATCGACACCCACCCGAGCGCGGCCTTGTTCTTCCTTATGAAGAAGTCGAGTATAAGGACGATGAGCGCGAGTGCCGTTACGAGTATCTCCGGCATTACCGCGTAGAAGTTTATGTTGAGTCCGGCTGGCATCACTCAACCTTCCTTTCGACGGCTGCGGCATCGAGCGAGGCCCGAGGAGAGACCGCCTCCCCGTTGCCCTTCTTGTAATTCGTCTCCACCTGCGCCACAAGCTTCGTAAGCGAAGCGTCCATGACGTTCAGGAACGGCTTGGGATATAGCCCGATCCAGAAAATGAGTATTATGAGCGGCGCCGTCTCTATTATCTCGCGGAGCCCCAGGTCCTTGAGCCCGTGGCCTCCGGCGTAGTGAAAGTTCCCGAGGAAGACCCTCTGGAAGAGCCAGAGGAGATAGACCGCGCCCAGAAGGACGCCGAATGCGACGAATACCGCGTAGACCCAGTGGGCCTTGAACGCGCCTATGAGGACGAAGAGCTCGCCTATGAACCCGTTGGTAGTCGGCATGCCCATGGAGGAGAGGACGACTATCAGGAAGAATACCCCGTAGACCGGGAGCTCCTTGAAGAGGCCGGTGTAGTCGCCTATCATCCTCGTGTGAGTCCTTTCGTATATCATGCCGACCAAAAGGAAGAGCGCGCCTGTGGACACCCCGTGGTTCAGCATCTGCATGACGCTCCCCTTGAGCCCCTCTATGTTGAATACGAATATGCCGAGCATGACAAAGCCCATGTGGCTCACGCTCGAGTAGGCGATGAGCTTCTTTATGTCCTTCTGCGCAATAGTGACGAGCGCGCCGTAGATGATGGCGAAAATTGATATGCCTATCATGAGCGGAGCAAAGAGCATCGAGGCGTTCGGGAGCATCGGAAGCGTGAACCTGACGAACGCGTACGTACCGAGCTTAAGGAGCACGGCCGCAAGGACGATAGAGCCGGCGGTCGGCGCGTCGGTGTGCGCGTCAGGGAGCCATGTGTGGAGCGGGAACATCGGCACCTTTACCGCGAACCCGAGGAAGAACGCTATGAAGACCCAGAACTGCACGGCCGGGGCCGCTGGAGAGAGCGAGAGTATCGTGGAATCGAAGGTATACACCCCCGTGACCTTGCCGTGGTAGAAGTAGATGGCAAGGATGCCGAGGAGCATGAAGAGGCTCCCCACGAAGGTGAATATGAAGAACTTGATCGCCGAGTAGAACTTTCTCACGCCGCCCCATATCCCTATTATGAAGACCATGGGGATAAGGACCGCCTCCCAGAAGATGTAGAAGAGGAAAAGGTCCATGGCCATGAAGATGCCGAGCGAGAACGTCTCGGTCAAAAGGAACAGGGCCATGTAGCCCTTGAGCTTCGTATTTATCTCCCTCCACGAGGCCAGCACGCAGATTATCGTCATGAAGGTCGTAAGGAGCACGAGGAGTAGGCTTATGCCGTCCACCCCCATGTAGTACGAGATCCCGAACCTCTCAATCCAGACGGTCTTTTCGACCCACTGGAGGCCGGGGTCGGCCATGTCGAAGGTTAGCGGCAGATAGAGCGAGACCAGGAACGTGACGGCCGAGGTCCCGAGCGCGGTCCACTTTATGAGGTCGGCCCAATCCTTCTTGTAAAAGAGGATGATGACGAGCGCGCCGAGCGCAGGCAGAAAAGTTATCGTCGAAAGTATCGGAAAGCCCGTGAGCCCGGTCATTTAATGCGTACCTCCGTGAGCTTCTGCGTGGACGGGCGCGTGCGCGTCGGCGTGTTGCGCGGCCGGTTCCACATGGGCGGCGCCTTCCGCGTGGGCGGCGCTTTCCGCGTGCACAACGCGCTCCGTCTTGGGCGCGTTCCTCTCGACTATCTCGGCTATGCGGGCCGTCGAGGCCGAAGAGAGCGAGAGGAAGTGCTTCGGGTATATCCCTATCCAGAGTATGAGGCCGATTATCGGCAGAAGGGTCAGGACCTCCCTCGCGTTTATGTCCTTTAGGTCAAGGTTCTCCCTCTTCGTGATCTTCCCGAATACCACCCTCTGCGTCATCCAGAGCATGTACGCCGCGCCGAGTATGACGCCGGTGGCCGCAAAGACCGTGGCGAGCGCGCTCATCTTGAAGAGGCCCATGAGTATCAGTATCTCTCCTATGAACCCGTTGGTGCCGGGCAACCCGATGGACGAAAATACTATAATGAGCACGAGGGCCGAGTATACCGGCATCACCTTTGCTATGCCGCCGAAGTCGGAGATGAGCCTCGTGTGCCTCCTCTCGTAGATCATGCCTATTACGAGGAAGAGCCCGCCGGTCGATATACCGTGGTTTATCATCTGGAGCACGCCGCCGTCGATGCCCTGCTGGTTCAACGCGAAGAGCCCGGCCATGACCGCGCCGAGATGGCTCACGCTCGAGTACGCGACGAGCTTCTTTATGTCCTTCTGGGCCATGGCGAGGAACGCGCCGTAGACTATGCCGATGACCGCGAGGACGAGTATGAAGGGCGTAAAGGCCCTGCTGGCATCCGCGAGCAATGGCAGGTTGAACCTTACGAACCCGTAGGTGCCCATTTTAAGGAGCACGGCGGCAAGTATTACACTGCCGGCCGTCGGGGCCTCGACGTGCGCGTCAGGCAGCCATGTATGGAACGGGAATACCGGCACCTTTATGGCAAAGCCGAGGAAGAACGTCAGGAAGACCCACCACTGGAGGTTGTAAGGGTACGAGACCTCGTATAATTTAAGGAGGTTGAATGTATACTCGCCGGTCGCGGACCCGTGCGCGTAGTAAAGGGCCAGTATCCCGACGAGCATGAAGACCGAACCGAAGAGCGTGTAGAGGAAGAACTTGATATTCGCGTAAAGCTTCCTCGGGCCGCCCCAGACTCCGATGAGGAAGAACATCGGTATAAGGCCTATCTCCCAGAATACGAAGAAGAGGATCATGTCGAGAGCGACGAAGACGCCTATCATCCCGGCTTCGAGGATAAGGAGGTGTATCATGTACTCCTTGACCCTCTCCTCTATCGCCGACCACGAGGCGAGTATCGCTATCGAGCTCGTAAAGGTCGTGAGGAGCACGAGGAGGAGGCTTATCCCGTCCATGCCGAGGAAGTACTCAACGCCTATCCCCGGTATCCAGGCCGCCTTTTCCACGAACTGCATCTTGTAGGTCGAAGAGTCGAAGTATAAAAGGAGTATCAGCGAGATGACGAAGTTGACGAGCGCGACCCCGAAGGCGGTCGAGCGTATCGCCTCCTTCTGCCCGTTGGGGAAAAAGAATAGCGCGCCTGCGCCCAGAAGCGGGATGAGTATCAGTATCGAGAGTATCGGTATGCCGAGTGCGTTTTCTATCATGCCTTAGCCCAGGAGGACCCTTACTATTATTAGGAGCACGCCGACGACGAAGACGAGGGCGTAGTTCTGGAGGTACCCGGTCTGGAGCCTCCGCCATATCGTGCTGTTATATGTGACGAGCGTGGACATGGAATTTACGAGCCCGTCGACGACGTAGATGTCGAACTTGTGCGACGCCCATGCGGTGAGCCTCATGAACCACGCCGTGAAGTTGACGAACCAGTCTATGACGCCGAGATCGAAGGACAGGCACCAGTCGCAGAACCTCTTTATCGGGTTCACGACGAGGTAGTCGTAGATCTCATCTATGTAGTACTTGTTGAAGAGGAGCCTGTGGAGCCCCTTGAAGCCGTTCGCTATTGATTCCGGCCTCCAGAACGACGGCGCGTACTTCTTCATCGGCGCGTAGTAGAGGAGCGAGGCGAGGAATATGCCGGTAAGACCGACCGCGACGGATACGCCCATGAGTATGAACTCCAGCGAGCCGTGTCCCGCGCCCGCGGCCTCGGCATGCGCCTCGTGGGCCGCATGTCCGAATACCGGGTTCAGGAACTGGTGCGCGGCTGTGCCCTCCTCGAAGAAGGGTATGCCGACGATGCCGCCTATGGCCGAGAGCACCGCGAGTATGATGAGCGGGACCGTCATCGAGGACGGAGACTCGTGCAGGTGGTGCTTGGTGTGGTCGTCTGCCCTGCACTCGCCTGTAAAGGTCATGAAGACCTGCCTGAACATGTAGAAGGCGGTCATGCCGGCCGTAAGGAGCCCGACGGCCCATATCACTATGTGCCCCTTCTCGAAGGCCTCCCAGAGTATCTCGTCCTTCGACCAGAAGCCGCTGAATGGCGGTATGCCGGCTATGGCGATCGCGCCTATTATGAAGGTGGTCGAGGTTATCTTCATGTGCTTGTGCAGCCCGCCCATCCGCCTCATGTCCTGCTCGCCGCCCATCGCGTGTATCACGGAACCCGATCCAAGGAACATTAGACCCTTGAAGAAGGCGTGCGTCATAAGATGGAAGACGCCTGCCGTGTACGCGCCCACACCGACGGCCGCGAACATATAGCCGAGCTGACTCACGGTTGAGTACGCGAGCACCTTTTTTATGTCGTTCTGTACGAGGCCCATGGTAGCGGCGAAGAGCGCCGTGAATATGCCTACAGCGGCTATGATGTTGCCCACGTGCGGGATGAGCGAATAAAGGGCGTTGTTTCTCGCCACCATATAGACGCCCGCGGTGACCATCGTCGCCGCGTGTATGAGGGCGCTCACCGGTGTCGGGCCCTCCATCGCGTCCGGGAGCCACACATAAAGGGGCACCTGAGCGGACTTGCCGGTCGCGCCTACGAAAAGGAGCAGGCCGATTATCGTCAGTATCGCCGGGTCGATATGATGGATGTTCTCGAAGACGGTCTTATAGTCGAGTGAGGCCGCCCCCAGGTCCGAGAGGCTCCAGTAAAGGAGGAAGAGGCCGAGGATGAACCCGAAGTCGCCTATCCTGTTGACGACAAACGCCTTCTTTCCGGCGTTCGAGGCCGCCTTCTTCTCGTACCAGAAGCCTATGAGGAGGTAGGAGCACAGACCCACGCCCTCCCAGCCGAGGAACATGACAAGATAGTTGGAACCGAGGACCAGCATCAGCATGAAGAAGACGAAGAGGTTCAGGTAGCACATGTACCTCCAGTACGCCTTGTCGTCATGCATGTAGCCGGTCGAGTATACGTGTATGAGGAACCCGACCCCGGTTACGATAAGTATCATGAGAGCCGAGAGCGGGTCTATGAGGAATGCGATGTCGACGCTGAAGGCGCCGCTCGAGATCCAGTTAAAGAAGGAGACGACGACAGACCTCTCGGGCGCGGGTAACAGCATGAGCTTGTAGAAGGTGCAGACCGACACGACAAAGGCCGCGCCCATGACGAGGCACGCGATGAGCCCTACCGTCCTCTTGGTGAGCTTGGACCCAATCACCCCGTTTACGGTCGCGCCCAGGAGCGGCAGCAGCGGTATGAGGAAAGTGAATTCCATCGTTAACCCCTCATCTCGTCGAGCTCGTCGACATAGACGGTCTGGCGTCTCCGGTAAACGGCGACGAGTATGGCAAGGCCTATGGCGGCCTCTGCCGCGGCTATCGTGATATTAAAGACGACGAAGATCGTCCCGTTCAGGTTCTGGAGGAAGTACGAGAACGCCGCGAGACTGATGTTCACGGAATTGAATATGAGTTCGAGCGACATGAGCACTATGATGATGTTACGGCGGAGCAGCACCCCTGCCATTCCCACGAGGAAGAGGATGAAGCTCAAGACCAGGTAATGTGTGAGGGTAAGCGCCATCAGTCCTTGCTCTCCTTGCCCTGCCCCCTCATGACGAGGACGACCGCGCCGATAAGCGCTATCAAAAGCAGGATGGATACTATCTCGAACGGGAATATGTAGCTCGTGTAGAGCGACTTTCCTATGACCTCGGTGTTTTTCATGAGCGCAGGCTCGTCAAATGGCCCGAGCGGCGCGGTTATCTTTCCGGAGACGAGGAGTATGCCCATTACGACGAAGAGCGCGAGTAAGGCGGCAAGAGCCGTGACAGTCTGTCCGTGGAAGTGCTCCCTGAACTGCTCCCGCCCGATGTCGAGCACGAGTACCGCGAATAGAAACAATACCATTATCGCGCCGACGTAGATGAAGACCTGCACGGCGGCCAGGAACGGCGAGCGAAGGAGAATGAATATCGCCGCGACCTGCAGGAAGCAGACGATAAGGTAGAAGGCGCTGTGGACCGGGTTCCTCACCGAGATCACCAGCACCGCCGTGACGACCGCCACGATGGCGAACATATAGAAGAAAAACTGCTCTATCATCCTTCTCTTTCCTTGGCAGGCCGCCGAAAAAACCAGTCTGCTCCGTTGTCTTCTTACTCAGTCCCGAGGACATGCAAATAAATACGCCTCGCTCCCCGGTCCCTCGACTACTCGCTTCTCGACGCCTCGCGTCCGATGCTTTTTACGCAACCTGAACAAAATCAGTTCTTGCAACCGTTAAAGCGGCCTCTTCCTCGTGCTTGAGAGGTCCACCTTCACTTTTATGCCCCTCTTGGAGCGGAGGAACTCGGACTTCGCCACCACCCCGCCCTCGAACGACTCAGGCACCTGGACGGGTTTCAGGAGCTCTTCCCTCTGCCTGACGGTACAGCTCAAGTCCGTGCAGGCGAGCTCGTACTCCCTGCTCAACCGTACCGCGCGGGTGGGGCAGGCGTCCTCGCAGTACCCGCAATACAGGCACCTTACGAGGTCGACCTTCCAGACCTTGGCGACCCTGTCGGCGATGCCCCTGCCTGTGTCGTCCTCCATGGGGATGACGGTTATGCACTGTGTCGGGCAGGCCTTGGAGCATAGCTCGCATGCGACACAGAGCTCGCGTCCGTCCTCGGTCCTGTTGAGCGTGTGGACGCCCCTGAAACGCCTGTAGGGGACCCACTTCTCCTCGTCCGGGTACTTGTGCGTGATCGACCTCGACACGTTGTACCCGAGCGTGATCGTAAGGCCCTTCACGAAATCCGTGAAGAGGACCTTCTTTATAAGCTCAAGTATGCTTCCCTTGTCTTCCGCCATTACCTGTCCTTAAAGATAAAGCCTCATGAGGCCGGTTACGAGCACTGTTACGAGCGAGAGCGGCAAGAGTATCTTCCATCCTATGTTCATGAGCTGGTCGTACCTGTACCTCGGGAGCGTGAACCTCACCCACATGAAGAGGTAGATGAAGAACGCCACCTTCCCTACGAACCAGAATATAGGCGGTATCGGGAACGGGATGCTGAACGGCGCGTTCCAGCCTCCGAAGAAGAGTATCACCGCGAGGACCGATACCGTCACCATTGCGATGTACTCGGCGAGCATGAAGAAGGCGAACTTCATGCCGCTGTACTCTGTGTGGAAACCGGCCGCGAGCGTCCCTTCGTCCTCGGGGAGGTCGAAGGGTATCCTGTTTATCTCGGCGGTCGACCCTATGATGAATATGAAGAACCAGACCGGCCCGACCGGGAGGTACAGGAAGTTCCAGTGGAGGAGGTTCCCGCCCTGCGCCCTTACTATGTCCAGGAGGCTTAAAGAGTTCGAGAGCATGACGACGCCTATGACCGCGAAGCTCACCGCTATCTCGTAGCTTATCATCTGGGCGGAGGAGCGGAGCCCTCCCAAAAGGGAGTACTTGCTGTTGGACGCCCAGCCGCCGAGTATTATGCCGTATATGCCGAGCCCGGACATCGCGAGTATGTAGAGGATGCCGACGTTCATGTCCGAAAGATACAGCGTAAGCTCGTAGTCGAGCCCCGGTATCAATACCTTCTCTCCGAACGGGATCGCCGCGAAGACGGCGAACGCCGGCACCATCGCGAGGAGCGGCGCTATGACAAAGAGGAACTTGTCCGCCTTGTACGGGATGATGTCCTCCTTCATGAGGAGCTTTATCATGTCCGCGAAGGGCTGAAGGAGTCCGTGGGGGCCGACCCTCCAGGGCCCGAGCCTCACCTGTATGTGCCCGGCTATCTTCCTTTCGAGCCAGGTAAGGGGCAACGGCAGTCCGAAGAGGACCATTGCGATGGCCCCCGCCTTCACTATTATGAGTATGAATTCCAGTATGGTAGATGTATCCGGCATCGTGTCCCTGGTTGAGCCCTTTTACGTCTTGTCTTTCCGCGCCTTGCCCCGTTGCTGACTGCGTCCTTTCAGGCCCCTTTACCTTCTCCTGCCCCACATGTAGTTGATCATCTCTATGTAGCGCGAGTTCATGCCGCGGACTATCGAGTGTATGGTGAAGACTATGTTCTTAAGTAGCTTGTATATGATCCTGGGGTTCCCGTCGACGAGCGTTTCGAAGTCGGCCTTCTCCATCATGTAGGTCTCGAGGTCCGAGACCGCGACTACCGTCGCCGACCGGGGCCTCCCGTCAAGGAAGCTCATCTCGCCGAATATGTCTCCGTCCTTCATTATGGTGAGAGTGAAGAGCTCCCCGTCCGGGGCTATCTTGCAGGCCTTCACCTCGCCCTTCTTTATGATGTATATGGACGCGCCGTCCTCGGACTCCTTGAATATCGTATCTCCGAGCTTGAAGTCCTTCTTCTTCACGACCTTCGATACGGTCGTGAGCTCGTTGTCAGAAAGGTCCGAGAAAAAAGCCAGCTCCCTCAAAAGCTTGGGGTCTACCATGACAGTCCCTCCGATTTCAGGCGGACAGGCCGCCTATTGCGCTTCTCTTAAGACCTGATTTGATAGATATATGCGAACGCGATCGATGCGTCAGTTGCCTATCTGCCCGGGGCCTTCGGTTTTCAGCCCCGGCCCGGTCCTCTAAGCCCGGTCCTCAGGCCTTCGTTATGGACACCATCGGCGGGCCTTCGCCCCGCCGGAGGAACCTGTTGACCTGGCAGTCCTCGAAATTCTCGGCGAGGAAGACGTGGCCGTTCTTCGAGCCCCTCGCGGTCCTTAATGTAACTACCGCCTCGTAGTCCTTTGATTTAAGCCTTACCCTGTCCCCGTTCTTAAGCCCGAGGGAGACCGCGTCCTCTTCGCTTATCTCGACGACGGCCGCCTTAAGGAGCCCTGAGAGTGTCTCGGACCTCATCGTGCCTTTTCCGGAGTGGAAGAGGTGGTTGCCGGTTATTAATCTGAACGGGTATTCTCCGCTAACGGACGCGGCCTTTGCCGCGAACTCCTTTGATGAGAGAGAGGCGGCGTTCGAGGCCTGCACGAGCGCTTCTTTTATGTCGAGCCTGTTGTCGCTGTTCCTCTTGTTGTTGAAGGCGAGCGAGACCTTCGAGTACATCGAATTCCCGTTCCGTATCTCGTCGAGCGCCAGCACGAAGTTCTTCGGGCCGAAGGACGGGTCGAACCTCTCGCCTATAGCCCTTATTATGTCGAGGTCGGGCTTCGCCTTGCCCGGAGGGTTCATGAGCCTCCTTATTACCTGGGCCCTGCCCTCCTGGTTCGTGAACGTCCCTTCCTTCTCTCCAAAAGCCGCGCCCGGGAGCACCACATGCGCGAAACTGGCTGTCTCGGTCATGAAGGTATCCTGGACGACGAGGAACTTGACTCTTCCGAGGGCGGCCCTCGCGGAACCCTCGTCAGGGTACATGGAGGCGACGTCAGACCCCGCGATAAAAAGGAAGTCGAGCGCGCCGCTCACAGCCGCTTCCAGCATCCCGTCGGTATCGAGGCCCAACTTTCCGGCCTTCGAATACGCAGGTCCGAGCGACGGGTGTACGCCCATCTCCCAGGCGCCCCTCTGGTTCGCCCTGTCGAGGAGCGGCAGAACCGATACCTTCTTGCCCAAGGACTTGAGCAGGTCCTTCAGGAGCCCGAGCTTCGCGATCCCCTCGGGGTATCTTAAGAAGTCCGTCCCTGCCATTATGGCGACGGATTCGGACGACTTGAGCTTCCTGGCGAGCGACTCAACGGATTCGCCTGAGACACCCGCCTCCGCCGTTACGGAAGAGAGCCTGCCTGCCGCGATGTTCCCAAGCTCCCCTGCGCCTTCGACCTTCGATGCGTTAAGGAAGAGTATGATCGATTCGAGGAGCGCGCCTTCCTTGCCCGATAATGTAGTCCGTTACCGGGTTCTCGTCGGATACGTGGGAGCCTATTATAAGGACTGTGTCGGTCTCCATGCAGTCGAATACCGATACGCCGCCCGCGTCCATCGAGGCCGCCTTTGCGAACGCCTCTACCGCGTCTGAGCCCCAGCGCGAGCTCGAATCTATGTTGGCGGACCCGAATATGGTCCTGAAAAGCTTCTGGAAGAGATAGAGCTCTTCGTTCGTAAGCCGGGGCGATGCGATGCCTCCGATCCTCTCGCCGTCTGATGGCACGTTTTCCTTTATTACGGCGAGCGCCTCCTGCCATGAGGCTGGCTCCAACTTCCCGAACCTTCTGACGAGCGGGGTCTTAAGCCTTTCGGCGCGGGTCATGAAGTCGTTGCCGAACCTGCCGCGCGCGCAGAGCGTCTCGCTGTTCAACCCAACGCCCATCTGGGCCTTTGACCTTATAAGTATCCCGTCCCTCTCCTCTATCACCATCCTGCAACCGGTTCCGCACCACTGGCAGACGGTATCCGCGCCCTTAAGGTCCCACGGCCTCGTCTTGTACCTGTACGGCAGGCGCATGAAACAGCCGACCGGGCAGACCTCTATGCAGTTGCCGTCCTGGTCGCAGTCCAAAAAGTGCCGGAAAAAGCTCGTCTCCTCCTGGTGGTCTCCCCTGCCGAGCGCGCCCAATACATTCGCTCCGACGACCTCCCTGCAGACGCGGACGCACTTCATGCACTGCACGCACCTGTTCGAGTTCTTTATGATGACGGGGCTTAAGGCGTAGTCCTTTTCCTGGAACTTGAACTTGGGTTCGGCGTGCCTCCCCTTGTGCGGGCCGTACTTGTAGACCATGTCCTGGAGCTCGCACTCTCCGCCCTTGTCACACACCGGGCAGTCGAGCGCGTGGTTGGCGAGCAAAAATTCGAGCATCGAGGCGCGCGCGGACATTACCGTCGACGTCTCGGTGTTTATCGACATGCCGTGGAGGACTGGCGTGACGCAAGAGGGCTGGAGCTTCTTCTGCCCCTCAATTTCCACGAGGCACATCCTGCAGGAACCTATGCCGACGAGGTCGGCCTGATAGCAGAAGGTCGGTATCTCGTATCCCGCGTGGCGAGCCGCGTCGAGGATAAGGGTATTATCCTCTACGGTTATCTCTTTTCCGTTTATCTTTACGGTAACCATTTGCCCCTGTTTACGACGCCATGCACCGCTTGTGGTCTATGTGGAACTGAAACTCTTCCCTGAAGTTCTTGAGATGCCCTCTTAGCGCCATCACCGCGCCGTCGCCGAGCGGGCAGAAGGTCCTGCCGAATATGTTGGTGCAGAGGCTCTCGAGGAGCTCTATGTCGCCGGGTCTCCCCTCGCCGTGCTCTATCCTCTTAAGCACCCTCGTAAGCCACGGCGTGCCGTCCCTGCACGGCGTGCATTTGCCGCACGACTCATGGCTGAAGAACCTGTTTATTATATAGGCCGACTTCACCATGCATGCGGACTCGTCCATCACGACGACCGCGCCCGAGCCGAGCATCGACCCCTTTGCCGCGAGGGAATCGAAGTCAAGGGCCGTGTCCAGCTCCCTTGCGGTGAGCAACGGGGCGCTCACGCCTCCCGGTATCACGGCCTTAAGGGGCTTGTCCGTCAGCATCCCGCCGCAGTGGTTGTATATCAGGTCCCTTACGGTCGTCCCCATCGGAAGCTCGTAGAGACCGGGCTTTTTAACATGCCCGCTCACACAGAATATCTTCGGCCCGGGGCTCTTCTCGGGCCCCATCTTCGAGAACCACTCCGGCCCCTTCTCGATGATCGCCGGTATGCAGGCGAGAGTCTCCACGTTGTTTATGACCGTGGGCTTGCCGTAGAGTCCGGCGAGCGCCGGGAACGGCGGCTTCTTCCTCGGCTGTGCGCGGAGACCCTCAATGGACTCAAGGAGCGCCGTCTCCTCGCCGCAGATGTATGCGCCGTAACCCCTGTGTATGTATATGTCGAGAGAGAAGTTCGATCCGAATATGTTCTTCCCGAGATACCCCTTTGCGTAGGCCTCGTCTATCGCGGCTTCCAGCCTCTTGGCCCCGAAGACGAACTCGCCCCTTATGTAGATGTAGCCGACGGACGCGCCTATGGCGTAGCTCGTTATCATCATGCCTTCGAGGAGGATGTGGGGGTCGTTGTCCATTATCCCCCTGTCCTTGTAGGTCCCGGGCTCTCCCTCATCCGCATTACAGCAGAGGTACTTCTGTATCGTCGGGTCCTTGGGAATGAAGGACCACTTGAGCCCGGTAGAGAAGCCCGCGCCTCCGCGCCCCCTGAGCCCCGAGTCCTTGACCATCTGGACGATGTTGTCGGGCCTCATCTTCAAGGCAGACTGTATGGCCTTGTACCCGCCGCTGGCGACGTAGTTCTCCAGCTTGTGCGAGTCGGGCTTGCCCAGGTTTTTTAAGATGACTTTTTCCATTTAATGGCTCTGTCTATGGATATCCGGCCTATTCGAGGCCCTTCAGTATCTCTTCGACCTTCGCCTCGTCCAGGTTCTCGTGAAAGTCGTCGTTTATCTGCATCATCGGAGCGGTCCCGCAGGAGCCGAGACACTCGACGGTCGAGAGCGTGAACTTCTTATCCCCGGTCGTCTCGCCGGTCTTGATGTTCAGGGTCCTCTCCATGTGCTTTATGATGTGCTCCGCGCCCATGAGCGAGCACGAGATGTTCCTGCATACCTGTATATGGTACTTGCCCACGGGCTTGTCGATATTGTACATCGTATAGAAGGCCGCGGCGGCGTTGACCTCGACCGCCTGCATCTCGAGGATGACGGCTATCTCGTCCATGTCGGCCTTCTCGAGGTGCCCCCCGCGCGCCTTCTGGGCGGAGCGGAGCGCGTCCATCACGGCGGAGCGCTTGTTCGGGTACTTCCTGAGCGCCTTTTCTATCTCTTTTTTAGCTTCCTCTGAAAGCATGGCCTTTACCTTTGTATATGCCTTACTTGTCGCACTCGCCGAAGACCGG
This sequence comes from Deltaproteobacteria bacterium, assembly GCA_016182655.1. Taxonomy (GTDB): domain Bacteria; phylum Desulfobacterota; class GWC2-55-46; order GWC2-55-46; family GWC2-55-46; genus GWB2-55-19. Next base: position 13,506 of record JACPGB010000017.1, on the reverse strand, counting down.
GTCGAGGCTCGACACAATCGCGATGACGTCGGCAAGGTATCTGCCCTTCGACATGTGGTTTATGGTCTGAAGGTTGTGGAACGACGGTACGCGGAGCTTCAGCCTGTAGGGCTTTTCAGACCCGTCGCTCACGATATACACCCCGAGCTCGCCCTTGGGCGCCTCTATAGCCGAGTAGACCTCGCCCTTCGGGGCCTTGAACCCCTGAGAGACATATTTGAAGTGGTGGATGAGGTTCTCCATGTTCTTGTAGACGTCCGGCTTCGGCGGAGGCACGAGGCTCGGCATGTCCACGTTGAACGGGCCTTCGGGCAGGTCGCGGAGCGCCTGCTTTATTATCCTCATCGACTGCTTTATCTCCTCGAACCTCACGTTATACCTGTCAAGGCAGTCGCCGTTCTCTCCCAAAGGAGTATCGAAGTCGAACCTGTCGTAGACGAGATACGGCTCGTCTTTCCTTATGTCCCATTTTACGCCGCTCGCGCGGAGCGCCGGACCGCTAAGGCCGAACGAGATCGCGTCCTCGCCTGTGATGACGCCGACACCCCTGTTCCTCTGTATCCATATCCTGTTTCCGAGGAGTATCTTCTCGTACTCGTCCATCCTCTTTGGGAGGATCTCGAGGAGTCTCTTAATGGACTCCTTGATGGAATCCGTAAAGTCGTACCTGACGCCGCCGACCCGGAGATAGCTCAAGGTCATCCTCGCGCCGCAGATCTCCTCGAATATGTCGAGGACTATCTCCCTCTCCCTCATGGCGTAGAGGAGGATGGACATGGCGCCCAGGTCGAGCGCCCACGCGCCTAATGCGAGAAGATGCCCGGCGATCCTTGAGAGCTCGGCGGAGATCACCCTTATGTACTTCGCGCGCTCGGTTATCTCGATCCCGAGGAGCTTTTCAACCGCCATCACGTACGCGAGGTTGTTCGACATCGCGCACATGTAGTCGAGCCTGTCGGTATACGGGACGAACTGATGGTAAAGGAGGTTCTCGGCTATCTTTTCGGTCCCCCTATGGAGGTAACCGATATCCGGCTCCACATTGAGTATCTTTTCACCCTGGAGGTCGAGGATGAGGTGAAGGACCCCGTGGGTGGACGGGTGCTGCGGCCCCATGTGCAGGGTCACTTCCCGTGTAGCTATTATCTCTTCGCGTTCCGTCATTTTATATAATTTTTTATTTCGTCATTGCGAGGAGCGGTTTTCCACGACGAAGCAATCTCAAGGGCTCTGATGCCAAAAACAAGACCTTTGCCGCTCTCGCAAAACAGGCTTTCGATATTTGAATTGCCTATCTATTTTTTTCAGTGCTTCTCTTGCCAGCCCCTATTTTTATCACCCTCTCCCCCTGGAGAGGGCGGGGTTGTGGGGGAGATTGCCCATCCCGGGCCTTATATCTCCTCCGGCTTCTCCTCTTTCAATCTCCCTCTCCCCTTGCGGGAGAGGGTGGGGGTGAGGGGGAGGCTCGCCACCCTGAATCTCAGATCTCCTCCGGCTTCTCCTCGCCGTAGGGGTTATACCTGTCCTTGTATCCCCGTAACGGATAGTCCTTCCTTAGCGGATACCCCACCCAGTCGTGGGCCAGGTATATCCTCTTAAGGTCGGGGTGCCCCTCGAAGACTATCCCGAACATGTCGTAGACCTCGCGCTCGGGCCAGTCCGCCCCGGGCCAGAGGTGCGTAACCGACGGCACCGTTTCGTTCTCGGCGACCCTCACCTTTATCCTTATCCGGTGCTTTTTCTGGATGGAATAAAAGTGATAGACGACCTCGAACCTCGGCGTCTCCTTGAAGTAATCGACGCCGACGACATCGCAGAGGAAGTTCATCCTGAGGTCCGGGTCGGTCTTCAAAAAGTTGCAGACCGCGCGGAGCGACTTGACGTCGATGAGGTGCGTGACCTCTCCCTTGTAGACGGTCGTCTCGACGATGTCGTGCCTGAAGTTGTCCTTGACCTTCTTTACGAGGAGGTCTTCGTCGTTCTGCTTCATAACGAGATCTTTCTCTCCTCAAGTATGAAGGGGTTTTCCTTCTTTATCTTTTCCATGAGCTGGAGGAAGCCGAAGAGCAACGCGTCCGGCCTCGGCGGGCACCCCGGGATGTATACGTCGACCGGGATGACGAGGTCCGTGCCCTGGACGACCGCGTAGGTGTTGTACGGCCCTCCGGCGGAGGCGCACCCGCCCTGGGCTATGACCCACCTCGGCTCCGGCATCTGGTCGTAGAGCTTCTTTACGGCCGGGGCTATCTTCTTGGTCATTGTCCCGGCGACGACCATCACGTCCGACTGCCTGGGCGAGGGCCTGAAGACGATCCCCAAACGGTCGGTATCGTAGCGCGAGCACCCGGCCGCTATCATTTCGATGGCGCAACAGGCCAGCCCGAAGGTCATCGGCCAGAGGGCGGATGAGCGCCCCCAGTTGACGACGTCGCCTACTACGGCGTTGTGCTTCACCGTCTTGACGAGCGGGTTGTTCCTTATGACGTCCGCTATGGACTCGAGGGTCGTGAAGAGTAGAGACTCCTCGAGCGGGTTTCTTTCGTCCATGAGAGCCTTGCTTTATATATTAAGGTTGTGGTTGTTTTTAAAAATAATACAAAAACGCCGTGCTAAACCCACTCGAGCGCGCCCTTTACCCAGGCGTAGATGAGCCCGACGGCGAGGATCGCGATGAACACCACCATCTCAACAAAAATAAACGAGGAAAGGGCCTTTTCGGTGAATATCACGGCCCATGGAAAAAGGAAGAGTGTTTCGACGTCGAATACGATGAAGAGTATGGCGATAACGAAGAAGTGGACCCTGAAGTGGCCCTTGTTGGCCTCACCCACGGGCTCCATGCCGCACTCCCAAGGGGAAAGCTTGTCCTTGTAGGGGTTTCTCGGGCGGAATACGAAGCTCATGAAAAGGGCCCCGATGGCCATGACGGTCGCGATGCCGATCATCACGAGCACTGGGAGATAAGAAAACACCATCGTAAGACCCCTTTGTCGTTTCTACAACGGAGTATTGTAAAAAGTGCTAATTGTTACGATAAGGTCGGTCAGGGTAGAAGGCAAGATAAAACAACCGCAAGGATTTGTCAAGGGGAAAATGTATACTGTATACAGTTGCGGGTAGCAAACTGCGGGAAGTGCCTCCGGGATGGACACATCAAGGCGTAACCATTTGTTTTATAAGCAGATAACGCCAAGACGGTTCCGGCATCAATGGGGCCGGTTTCATGATAAAAGCCCTTTTTAAACCTCCCTCCCTCGACGGGAGGGGATAGAGGGGAGGGTGAAAGCCTTCAAAGCCAATCTTGTCATTCCCGCGGACTTAAAGCGGGAATCCAGTTAACTCCTCCCCTTAACAAGGGGAGGTTGGGAGGGGTCGTATTGATCCCTGCCTTTTCATCAACATTAAAACCATAGGAGGGACTAACGAGCCCCGCCATCCAGACCTTAAATACGACCTCCCCTAGCCCCTCCTTGTTAAGGAGGGGATGTTTAAACTCCTCCCCTTTTTACAAGGGGAGGCTGGGAGGGGTCGCATTAAAACCCAGCCCTTCTACCAACAAAAAACGACCCTATCCAAGCTTAAAGAGGTCTACTCTCCTGTCCTTAATAATGTCGTTCAACGGGGTTATCTTCTTCCTTCGGGCATCCCTCGGGTCTACCTCCACCACCCTCGCTTCAACCCTCCACCCCCCGGCCCTGTAAAGGACGGCCCCGTTCGGGGCTACTATCTGGCTCGAACCTATGAACTTAAGACGCTTGCCGGCCACCCTCTCCTCTGTCCCCACCCTGTTGGCGGTGATAGAAAAAACCCTGTTCTCCAAGGACCGGGTCTTCATCGCCTCCGGGCAGTACGGGAGCACGAGGTTCGAAGGCTGACATATTATGTCCGCCCCGAGAAGCGCAAGAGTCCTCGCCACCTCGGGAAAGACCCAGTCGAAGCATATCATCATCCCGACCCTTGCCCTACCCGCCTTATGGACAGAAAGGGGCCTGTCGCCGGGAGTGAAGATCTTCCTCTCGTCCCAGAAGAGGTGCGCCTTCCTGTAGAGGCCGACGACACCCTTGGGGCCTATGAGGACGGAAGAGTTGTACGCCCTCCGCCCCTCCTTTTCCGCGAGCCCGGCTACGATGTGCATATTCTTCTTTTTGGCGATATCCTTGAGCCTCCCCACGGCGTAGCCGCCGTCTATCTCCTCGGAGAGTTTCAGTAGCTCCGCCTTGTTACGAAACTGGTATCCTGTCGAGAAGAGCTCGGGGAGGACGATGAGGTCGCAATCGAGCCTTTCTATTTCACCCGCCGCGTTCTCGGTGTTCTTTTTTATTTCCCCGAATACCGGCCTTGTCTGTAGAAAACCTATCTTCATATCACGCACCTTGTTCCCCCCCTTTTCTCTTTTACTCTGATGGGAGTGTCCGATGTAAATTTTCCCCCCTTTCTAAAGGGGGACTGAGGGGGATTATATAACGACTCTAATGATATTTAAATCAGTCTCCATGCGGGTTCAGGTTTGTAACCTGAACCCTATAATTCGTAATCCCTCATATCAGCGACCTTGTCAGAATAGCGGCTCGGTCTTTATACTGCTGTCAGGGTTTGCGGACGACCATACCCAATCTTCCGGCCTTTGTACATATTGCTTGCGGACAGGGTTGTTGTGGACATAGTCGATCTTCTGCAGGAAGTAGGGCTCGCTTTCAATGGCCTTGGGCATGTTCGTCTTTGCCCAGAACTCATATTTCCCATTGTCGCCCTCAAAAAGGCCGAGCGCGTCCGGCTCCGTTGCAATTATATTCTTCCGGATCGCCTTTGAGGTAAACTTTTTAAAGTCCCTTGCAAAGGAGACCATGTCCGGCGCAGAGGCGACCAGATGGATGTGGTTGAGCATAAAAACATAAGCATACAGCTTAAGTCCTTTATGCTCTTGGCAATATTTTATTGAATCGGCTAGAATATCAAAGCGGTTGTTTCTGTCGAATATGTAATACCAGTTTTTGACGGTAAAGGTAAGGAAATAAATATCAGAGACGGCGTCTTTTGATATTCTAATTGAAGGCATATTGTTTGCGCTCTTTAGTCGTACTTGCAATCTAGAATATCATACTGGTTTTGAATTACGAACTTTCGGGTTCAGGTTGCAAACCACTACTGTCCGGTTAAATTTTCAAGTTCATCGGTAGAGGCTTATCGAGAAAAATAAATTGCTTATTTTTCAAGAAGTTAGGTCTTGGCAAAATATGCTGTCCGGAAAAACCTTTTGTGCAAATAGGCTCTTATAGCTATTTTAAGGGTTACTACATGCTGTCCGGCTAATAAAAGAGCCAGATAAGGCCCCATATTTTCAAAGAAATTTTCAATTTTTACCGGACACTACTGGTTGCAAACCTGAACCCGCGATGAACAAAAACATATTTCACATGCTTGCGAATACCTTTTCTTGTAGGTCGGGTTAGCGTAGCGTAACCCGACAAATCCGTATTCTCTTTTTTTAACTCCCCCTACCAATGTTCTCACAACGAATATCAATCACCTTTTCCTTCTGATATATCGGCCATTCTCAAAGCGCACTTCTATCCCCTCCAGCTCCGTATTGGCATACGCCTCCGGAAAGCTCCTCCAGGGTTTAAGCTTATAAATCTGACGGTCATCATCAACCGGGAAGTTCAGGTAACTCCTATCCGGCAAGAGATACTTTGAAAAGAATCTTCCCGAGCGATGCAATATCTCCCTCTTTTTGTTCAAACTATCCGCCGCAGCCACCAGAAAATATATTTCTTTTTTCACATCATCGCGTCTTGCACTCCTTTTTATTACCCAATATTCATATATCTTCCCTTTTGATTCTTTTCGCGTATAGCAACGCACCCAATCACCGACCCAATAATATTCAAGCGCTATCTCAGCCATCTCATCATTCCGGCCTATCACAATAGAGGTAGACAAATGCGCCCCATTCTTTTCCAATCGCTCTGCGATCTTTTTCAAGCTTTTCCCATCATAATATTCCGAGAGACCCTTTTCTATAAACCAGACAGATGCGTCTTCCATAACAAGGCGCGCCGCTTTATCACGCTCTCCCCCAATGTCAGGTACCAAATAAGAGCAAACCCACACTCCCAGAAAAAAACCTGCGAGCACTAATCCAATGATCTTCAGATATTTGATGGCCATATAACCTTTGCGGGTTCAGGTTACAACCTGAACCCGCAGCTACCCAATCTCAAACACCCCAAACCCTTCCCTTTTCCATCTGAAGTAATCAGTGAGTATTTTGGCGTGGTCGAAGGCGAGGTTTTTGGGGATATCAGACTCGGAGAATACGGCTACGTTCTTTGCGTCGTCTTGCGCTCGCGGGGTTCCTTCTGCCTCGGCGACGAATACGACTGATACGGTATGGAAGCGCGGGTCCCTCTTCGGGTCCGAGTAGGCGTGCAACTGGCACTTGAGGCGCACCCTCAAAGAGGTCTCCTCAAGCGCCTCTCTTCTCGCCGCGTCTTCAAGGGACTCTCCCGCGTCGACGAACCCTCCGGGGATGGCCCATCCCGGGGGAGGGTTCTTCCTCTTTATAAGGACTATCCCGCCCTTGAGCTCGATTATGATATCGACGGTCGGGAGCGGGTTCCTGTGGACCCCCATCAGCGCGCGCTCTCCACGCGGACGGACCTCAGAAACTCCGCGCTCTTCTCCGGCACGACGGTGTTGATGAACATGCCGCTACCGAGCTCGAAGCCCGCGGCCTTGGTGAGGCGGGGGACAATTGACAAGTACCAGTGGCAGTATTCGTTATCGGCGTCCTGCGGGCGGCCCGACCTTATTACATAGTTGTAGGCCGGGTCCTCCAACCCGAAGTAGAACTTCGACAGGAGGGCCTTCAGGTGAAAGGCTATCTCCTTTACCTCTTCGTCCGTTATCGTGGAGAATGCCGCCGAGTGCCTCTTCGGGAATATCCATGTGTGGAAGGGCGAGAGCGCGGCGTAGGGGACGAACGTCAGGAAGCGGTCTGTCTCTATCACGACCCGCACCTTCTCCTCGCGCTCCCTCTTTATCATCGCGCAGAGCATGCACTCCCCGGTATCGTCAAAAAAATGCAAGGCCGCCTGCACCCGGTCCCTTATCTGTATTGGGACTACCGGGACGGCCACAAGTTGCGAGTGCGTGTGTTCGATTGTGACGCCGGCGTCCTCGCCGTGGTTCTTGAAAAGTATGGTGTGCTCGACCCGGGGGTCGTTGTGGGCCGCTATGAACCGCTCCCTGTAGGTCAGGAATATGTCCTCTATGTCGGCGAGGTCCATTAGCGCGGTCGTCTGGTTGTGGATGGGGCTCTCTACTATCACCTCGTGTATGCCGACGCCTGATATAGAACGCCTGAACCCGTCTGCCGAGAGCTTCTTTTCTCCCTTGCCGAGCGCCGGGTATTTGTTGTCGACGGCCCTTACCCTCCAGGGGCCTTCGAGCGGGAGGCGGGAACGCTCGGTCGGTGTCTTTGATTCGTTGCCGGGGCAGAATGGGCAGGTCTTCAGGAACTCGGGGATTATCCTTTTATCGACCGAGTTCTTGAAGTCCATCGGCCTCTTTGCGCGCTCGGTCGCTATGATGACCCATTCCCTTGTGACGAGGTTAAGCCTTAGCTCTGGCATCTTTTGGTTACGCCTCCAGCGTGAGGAGGCCTTCTATCTCGCTCACATGGGCCCTCTCCTCGTCGGCGAGCGCATTGTACATGGACCTGCCCTCGGCGGTCTTCGACCTCTTCGAGAGGTCCTCGAAGTACCTGACCGAATGGCGCTCCGTGTCGAGCGCGACGATGAGCGCCTTCTTTGTGGTGTCTACGATGCGGAGAAGGTCTTCGACGTTTATCCGCTTCGTGAATATGTCGGCCGCGCCCATGCTGTCTATGTAGTCCTCTATGACGAGCTCCTCGTCGGTCACCTGGTCGCCGAACCCGGCCCCGGGAAAGTATTTGTTCTCTATCACCTTCAGGTGCTTCTTTTCGTCCTCGGCGAGCTTCTTGAATACCGTCTTTGCCCTGCCGCTCTCGGTGCGCTCCGCAAGGAGGTGGTAGAACCTGTAACCGTTCACCTCTATAAGCGCCGCCCTCTTTACGGCCTCTTTCTCTTCCATATGCTCGAATGTCATTGAAAACCTCCGCGTCGGGCTACCCCGTTTTTCGCTCGTCGATGCCTCTTTTGCAACTTTTTCAGACACTTATGGACGCACCTTTTAAATTTATCAGAAAAGGGGGGCTCTGGCAAGAGCTCGGGAAATCAGCTGTTGAATTGCACGGCTATAAATGATAGAGAAATGGGAACATGGAAGAAAATGATGTTCTAAAGGGAGGTTCCGATGGGGCTCTTGAACGGCAGAAAAGGTGTGATATTCGGGGTCGCAAATGAAAAGTCGATAGCCTGGGCCATAGCCCAGATACTCAGGAAAGAGGGGATGGAGCTCGCCTTCACATACGCGGGTGAGGCGCTCGAATCCAGGGTAGTGCCGCTCGCCGAGTCCGTCGGCTCCAAGATCATCATGCCCTGCGACGTTACGAAAGACGAGGAGATAGAGGCGGTATTCAAGAGGATAAGAGAGGAGTGGGGCGGGCTCGACGCGCTCGTCCACTCGCTCGCCTTTGCAAAGAAGGAGGAGTTGAAGGGCGAGTTCATGAACACCTCGCGGGAAGGCTTCAGGATAGCGATGGACGTGAGCGCCTTTTCTCTCGTCGCGCTCGCGAAAGCGGCCTCGCCCCTGATGGAAGGCAGGAACGGGGCTTTTGTGACCTTGAGCTACTACGGGGCCGAGAAGGTCATAGCGAATTACAATGTGATGGGAGTCGCGAAGGCGGCGCTTGAGGCAAGCGTCAAGTACCTCTCCGCGGATCTCGGCCCCAAGGGTATTAGGATAAATACCATATCCGCCGGGCCTGTAAGGACGCTCGCGGCCATGGGCATCACCGGGTTCAAGCAGATACTGGACGTCGTGGAGGCCAAGTCGCCGCTACGCCGGAACGTCACGCAGGAGGATGTCGCGAAGACCGCGCTCTACCTCCTGAGCGAATTATCGAGCGGAGTGACCGGAGAGACTATATATGTGGACTCCGGCTTCAATATAATGGGATTGTAAGTGCGCGTCATAGCCGACCTCCACATACACAGCAAGTACTCGCGGGCGACGAGCAGGGACATGACGCTCCCAGTAATCGCCGAGTGGGCCCGGATAAAAGGGATAGACGTCGTCGGCACCGGGGACTTCACCCACCCGGCGCACTTCGCATCCATTGAAGAATTGCTTGAGCCAGCCGAGGACGGGCTTTTTACGCTTAAGAAGGACAAAGGCGATGGGCCGCGCTTCATCCTGACCGCGGAGGTGAGCAATATTTTTTCGCAGGGAGGGAGGGTAAGGAAGATGCACTCCCTCCTCCTTGCGCCGTCGATAGAAGCCGTCCGGAAGATGAACGAGGCATTCGGAAGGCTCGGGAACATAAAATCCGACGGCAGGCCCATCTTCGGTTTTTCCTCGCAAGACCTCTTAAAGATCGTCCTCGACGCCTCTCCTGACGCCATGCTCATACCCGCGCACGCGTGGACGCCGTGGTTCTCGATATTCGGGTCGAAGTCAGGGTTTGATTCCATTGACGAGTGCTTCGGGGCCCTCGCAGAGCATATCAGGGCGATAGAGACCGGGCTGTCCTCTAACCCTGAGATGAACTGGAGGTTATCCGCGCTCGACGACATCACGCTCATATCGAACTCTGACGCGCACTCTCCGTCGAAACTCGGGCGGGAGGCCAACGTCTTCGACTGCGCGCTATCGTACAACGAGATAACCGGGATAATCAGGACAAAGGACGCGAAGCGGTTCCTCTATACCGTCGAGTTCTACCCCGAAGAGGGGAAGTACCACTACGACGGCCACAGGGAGTGCGGGGTATTGTATTCGCCGCAGGAGTCGAAGGCGGCGGACAAAATCTGCCCGGTCTGCGGAAAGGGGCTCACCATCGGCGTCTTGTCCAGGGTAGCGGAGCTCTCTGACAGGCCCGCGGGGTACGCTCCGCCGAATGCGATACCCTCGCGGGCGATGGTGCCGCTCGAAGAGATATTATCCGAGGCATTCGAGGTCGGCCCGGCATCCAAAAAGGTGCAGAAGGAGTACAGGAGATTGGTCGCCGAGGCGGGAAGCGAGTTCGCGATACTGCTCGACATGAATGTCGCGGACATCGCGCGGCTCGCCGGAGAAAAGGTCGCGCTCGCCGTCGCAAAGGTCCGTAGCGGGGACATCGGCATAACCCCGGGGTTTGATGGAGAATTCGGGAAGATAAATATATTCGGCAAGGCAAATGTGCCGATGCCGGCGACGCCGGGGCAGATAAAGCTGTTTTGAAATAGACCCCACCCGGCCTCCCCTTGTTAAGGGTAGAAAATTGACGGGCAAGGGGGTTGGAAAAGCGGGGCCGCTCCCGCTTTTTTTGTTTGCGGGAGTTGTGATAATATAGCGCCCTATGTATAGAAAGATACTCTTCTGCCTTGACAATTCGGACTATGCCAACTCAGGCGTTGAGGCGGGCTTACGCATCGCCGAGGCCTCGCGCGCGACCGTCGCCGGCTGTCATGTCTACGCGGCCCGGCTCCACAGCGAGCGGTTCAAGGAAATGGAGGGCGGGCTACCAGCCGAATACAGGGCAGAAGAGAAGCTTAAGGAGCAGAGGGAGATACACGAGGGGCTCATTGAAAAGGGGCTCAGGATAATCTCTGACTCCTACATCGCGCCGTTCCTCGCAAGGGCAGAAGGCACAGGGCTGAAGGCCTTATGTATTAGCAGGGAAGGCAAAAACTTCGAAGAGATAGTCAAAGAGGCGGAAGAGAACGCCTACGACCTCGTCGTCATGGGCGCGCACGGGCTCGGAAAGACGGAGTTCTCAAGGATAGGGTCAGTCGTCGAACGCGTCGCGAGGCGCATAAAGTGCGACCTTCTTATAATGAAGGATGCGTCTTACTCAGGGCCTTCGGGTGATATCGCCGTTGCGATAGACGGAAGCCCCGCGTCATTCGGTGCAATGAACGCGGCTATCTGTCTCTCAAAATTTTTCAATACAGGTGTCGAGGCCGTAAGCGCGTTCGACCCCGACTTCCACAGGACCGCGTTCCGCTCCATAGCCGGGGTGTTATCCGATGAGGCGGGGCGGCTCTTCCGCTTCAAAGAGCAGGAAAAGCTCCACGACGAGATAATAGACTCGGGGCTCGCCAGGATCTACGCCAGCCACCTTGAGAGCGCCGTGAAGATGGCCGGGGACGCGGGGATAACCCTTAAGACGACCCTCCTTTCAGGCAAGGCATCAGCGGAGATAATCAGGCATTGCAATGCTGAGAGGCCTTTTATCCTCGCACTCGGTCGTACCGGCGCGCACGCGGTCCCTTCGCTCGATATAGGGTCGGTTGCAGAGAACTGCCTCCGCGAAGCGCCCTGCAACATACTTATCACATCAAAAGAGGCGGCATTGCCTCAAACAGCCGCGTCCGGCGTGGAGTGGGACGCCGAGGCAGAGAAATTGCTCTCGTCCATCCCCTCTTTCATCCGGCAGATGGTAAGGAAGATGGCAGAGGACGCGGCGCGGAAAGACGGCGTGGAGACAATAACCCCGCAATACATGCGCAAGGTAAGGGAGCGGATGGGGAATGACTGAGGCTTCCGTAAGGCCCTTTCTCATATCCTGGAACATCACGAAGAGGTGCAACCTCAAGTGCGCCCACTGCTATCTCGACGCAGTGGAGCTTGCGGGCAAGGACGACATTTCGACCGCAGAGGCCTTGGTATTTCTTGACAAGATAGCAATCGACGCGCCGGACGCGATGCTGATACTTACCGGCGGCGAGCCGCTCCTCCGGCCTGACATATATGATGTCGCCTCATACGCAAATTCAAAAGGTCTGACCGTCGTGCTCGGCACGAACGGGACGCTCATAGACAGAGAAGCCGCGCGGCGCATCCGTGAAAGCGGCATAAAGGGCGCGGGCGTAAGCGTCGATTCGATAGAGCCGTCATTTCATGACAGCTTTCGCGGCGTGAAAGATGCGTGGCAAAAGACGGTAGAGGGGCTTCAATATCTTAAGGACGAGAGGATAGACTTTCAGATCCACGCGACCGTGACGAAGGAGAACCGGGGGAGGCTCCGCAGACTCGCATCGTTCGCGGGGGAGACCGGCGCGCGGGGGGTGAACTTCTTCTTCCTCGTCTGCACGGGCAGGGGGGAGAAGATGAGCGATATAACCCCCGCCGAATACGAAGAGGCTCTCAAAGAGATCGTGGAGCTCTCCAATGAAGGCGGTGTCGCGGCGCGAGCGAGGTGCGCCCCGCACATATTGAGGCTCACTGGACCTTCATCGGCCCTCTCAACAGGCACATCGGGGTGCATCGCAGGAAAAGGATATCTGAGGATATCTCCCGACGGTCTCGTGACCCCGTGCCCGTACATGCCTGTGACAAGACAATCGATGAGCTTGAGGGATTTCACCATCGCGGAGATAATCGCCGGGGACGCATCGTTCAGGCTACTCTCCGCTCCCTCGCTCAAGGGCCGGTGCAGGGACTGCGAGTTTGCCGAGACCTGCGGCGGGTGCAGGGCGCGCGCTCTCTCCGATTCCGGCGATATCATGGGCGAGGACGGATGGTGCTCGTATGAGCCGAAGCCCAGGGCCGACTTGGATAAGAGCGAGCCTGTGTGGACAGGGGAAGCTATCGAGAGACTTGCGAAGGTCCCCGCATTTTTAAGGCCGATGGTCAAGAAGGGCGTCGAGAGATACGCAAAGGCGAAGGGGCTCTCCGAGATAACGCCTGATGTGATGGCAGAACTTAAATCGAGGTACAGGGGATGAGGCGGAGAGGCGCGGGAAAGAAATTCTTCGGCTCCGTTCTCCTGGGGCTCGGGTTCCTGAACGCCCTTCTGGGGCTCAAGGCAGGGCTTGCCCCGGGCGTATTTCTCTTCGCTCTCTTTATCGGCGGCGGGGCGTTGGTGTTAGCGGGAATTTGGGAGGCGCGTAACAGAGCGTAAAAATGCAATACCCGCAGAGACTGCGGAGAATTTCTCTAAACTTCCCCTCCCTCGATGGGAGGGGACTGAGGGGAGGGTGGCTGCTCGGCGCAGGGCAAGAGTATCCGGAGACGATTTATAACCTAAATACCCCGCTATCGTTGCATATGAACTTTGCCCGTCCGGCGAGGACCGCTCGCGCGCCCCTTGTGCGCTCATTTACCAGTTGTTTGCGCGCCGAGCGCAAGCGTCTAATCTCCCTCGGCGCGCTCGCTTCTTCCTCCCTTATGCTTCGTTCACCTATGCCCGGGGGTTTTTGAAAAAGAACAAAGAATAAAAAGACAATAATAATTCCCAAAACCAAAAAGGCCCGGCTTTCGCCGGGCCTTTTTGGTTTTTAAAATCGGTAGATTTTACTTGTCGAGCTTCTCCTTGAGGAGCTTGTTTATCACCTGAGGGTTCGCCTGCCCCTTCGTCGCCTTCATCGTCTCTCCGAC
>JACPGB010000018.1 GCA_016182655.1 Deltaproteobacteria bacterium | reverse complement strand
CTACGCCATAGTCACCGGTGACGCCGCGTGGCTTATAACGGACTCCAGGTACACGACACAGGCGAAGGCCGAGACAAAGGGTTTTAAGGTAAGGCTCTTCAGGAAAGCGTTAGAGACGTTAAGGGATCTCTTGGGCGAGCTGAAGGTAAGGACCCTCGCTTTCGAGTCCAACAATATCACATACGATAACCTCTTAAGGCTTCGTAAGGCCTTCAAGGGTATCCGGCTGAAACCCGTATCCGCCGCGTTGCTTGACGAGGGTTACAAAAAGGCCGAGGCGATATTGAGGCCGGGTGTCGCCGAGAGGGACGCCGCGCTCGAAATAGAGTTTGCGTTCAGGGCAAAAGGGGCCGAAGGCCTTGCCTTTGATACCATCATCGCATCCGGCGAGAGGGGCGCTCTCCCGCACGGCAAGGCGGACTTAAAAAAGATAAAAAAGGGCGAGCTCGTCGTCGTCGACATGGGTGTTTTGAAAGACGGGTACAACTCGGACGAGACCCGCACCTACTGCATGGGAAAGGCGACCAGCGAGCAGAAAAAAGTCTACGATGTCGTAAGGGGGGCGCAGGAAAGGGCGTTGAATGCGCTTAAGCCCGGAGTCCGCGCCTCGGTCGTCGATCTTGCCGCGAGACAGTACATAGAAAAAGCCGGCTACGGAAGATACTTCGGCCACGGCACGGGCCACGGCGTCGGGCTCGATATCCACGAGTCGCCCGGGATCGGGCCGCTCTCAAAGGATGTATTAAAGGAAGGCATGGTCGTCACCGTTGAGCCGGGGATATACATCCCTGGCTGGGGCGGCGTAAGGATAGAGGACATGGCCCTTGTCGTTAAGGGCGGGTTCGAGATCATCACAACAACAAGCAAGGATCTCCGCTGTCTGTAGTCCTCGCCGGACGGGCAAAGTTCATATCAAACGACAGCGGGGTGTTTAGATTATAAGGCCGGACGGGCAAAGTTCATATCAAACGACAGCGGGGTGTTTAGATTATAATCGTCTCCGGATACTCTGGCCCTGCGCCGAGCAGTCCTGGCCGGACGGGCAAAGTTCATATCAAACGACAGCGGGGTGTTTAGATTATAATCGTCTCCGGATACTCTGGCCCTGCGCCGAGCAGTCCTGGCCGGACGGGCAAAGTTCATATCAAACGACAGCGGGTGTTTAGATTATAATCGTCTCCGGATACTCTGGCCCTGCGCCGAGCAAGCTGATAGGAGGATAGATGGACATTAAGGACATAAAGGCTATATACAAATTTTTGAGAGAAACCGACATCACCGAGTTCGAGCTCGAGGGCGCGGACGGGAAGGTGCGCATCAAGAGGGGGAGCGTCGCCCCGGCAAGGGAGATAGTCGAGGCCCTGCCGCAGACTATTGCCGTCCAGAAGGACGAGAAGAAAGAGGCCGCGCCCGAGAAGGCGAAGTCGGAGAACATCAGGATAGTGACCTCCCCCATGGTCGGCACCTTCTACAGGTCGCCTTCGCCCGAGGCCCAGGCGTTCGTAGAGCTCGGGTCGATCGTGAAGAGCAGCCAGACGATGTGCATAATAGAGGCGATGAAGCTCATGAACGAGGTCGAGAGCGAGTTCAACGGCAAGGTCGTTTCCATCCTCGTCGAGAACGGCCAGCCCGTCGAGTACGGAGAGCCGCTCTTCCATATCGAGGTCTCGAAGTAGAAAGCCATAATCATACTAATAGAAGTTGAGGTCTGAGCGCTTCAGGCCTTTTTTAATGAAGGCCCAAAGGAATGTTGTATGTTCAATAAGATACTGATCGCCAACAGGGGCGAGATAGCAATAAGGATAATCAGGGCCTGCAAGGAGATGGGCATAAGGACGCTCGCCGTCTACTCCGAGGCGGATAGAGACGCCCTCCACACGCGGTTCGCCGACGGGGCCATCTGCATTGGCCCGGCCAAGAGCGCGGACAGCTATCTTAATATCACCTCCCTCATAAGCTCGATGGAGGTCGCCGACGCCGAGGCGGTCCACCCGGGCTATGGGTTTCTCGCCGAGAACGCCGGGTTCGCCGAGGCGTGCGAGAAGTGCGGGATAAAGTTCATCGGGCCGACGTCCGCCACCATGCGCCTCATGGGGAACAAGGTCCAGGCGAAGAGGAAGGCCGAGGAGCTGGGCGTCCCGGTGCTCCAGTGGTCGAACCGCGCTCTGACGGACGAGAAAGAGGCGATAGAGGTATCGAAAAAGATAGGCTTCCCGGTCCTCATCAAGGCCGCGAGCGGCGGCGGCGGCAGGGGCATGAAGCTCGTACATACGCAGGCCTCCCTCGGGAGCGCCTTCAATACCGCCAAATCCGAGGCCATAGCCGCCTTCGGCGACGGCGAGGTCTTCATCGAGAAGTTCTGCGAGCTACCGCGCCACATAGAGATACAGGTCGTGGCCGACGAGCACGGCAACGTCATACATCTGGGCGAACGGGAGTGCTCGATACAGAGAAGGCACCAGAAGATACTCGAAGAGTCCCCGTCCCCGCAGGTCGACGCCAAGCTCCGCCACAAGATGGGGGAAGCGGCCGTGAAGCTCGCCAAAGGCATCGGTTACACGAACGTCGGCACAGTCGAATTCCTCCTCGACAAGAACAAGAACTTCTACTTCATGGAGATGAACACGAGGATACAGGTCGAGCACCCGGTGACGGAGCTCGTAACCGGCATCGACCTCGTGAAAGAGCAGATAAACATCGCCATGGGACAAAAGCTCGCGTACAAGCAGAAGAACATCGAGATGAAGGGGCACGCAATCGAGTGCAGGATAAACGCCGAGGACCCCAAGACCTTCATGCCGTCGCCGGGTAAGATCACCGAGCTCGTTATCCCCGGAGGGCCGGGGGTAAGGATCGATACCGGCATATACTGCGGCTACAACGTGCCGCCTTACTACGACAACCTCCTTGCCAAGCTCGTCGTCCACGCCGGGACGAGGGCGGACGCCATCGCGAGGATGACCCGTGCCCTCGAGGAGTTCCATGTCGGCGGCATAAAGACGAACATACCGTTGCACCTTAAGATAATGAAGGACCACGACTTCATAGCGGGGAAGACGAATATCGACTTCCTGAGCCGGTTTTAGGCTCGCTCGCGACATTCCATTTACCTTTCAGCCGGGGCTCATTGCCCCGGCTTTTTTTATTTCAACGGACGGCCCCACAGGGGCGCCCTCTTTCTCTGGCAAATCCTCATTTTTTGGAGTAAAATACTACATTCGGCAATACCGGCGTCAAGTGGCCGTATCAAGGGGAGGTTTTTTTTGGGAATGAAGAGCTGGAGGCTCATAATAGACCCGGACGGGAGGGGCGACGAGAACATGGCGGTCGATGAATCGCTTCTTCGTGCCGCCGATCTGAGTCCCAAGGCCCCGACGCTCCGCCTCTACGGCTGGAGGTACCCGACCATCTCGGTCGGCTACATTCAGAACCCGGCAAAGGTCCTGCCCTTCGGGCTCCCTGTCGTAAGGAGGATAACCGGCGGCAGGGCCGTGCTCCACGACATGGAACTGACCTACTCGATAACCGCGCCCTCTGACGAGCCGCCCTTTTCCGAAGGCATAAACGGCGCGTACGCGGCGATAAGCGCATGCATCATAAAGGCCCTCAAGGATATCGGGATAGAGGCGACGTTCTCAAAGGGGCGGAGGACCGCGAGAGGGGCCGAGAAAGACGCCTGCTTCCATTCGCCTTCGAGGTACGAGGTGCTCGTTGACGGCAAAAAGCTCGTAGGGAGTTCCCAGAGGAGGCTCAAAAACGCCTTCCTCCAGCACGGCTCGATAATATTCGGCGTGAACCGGGAGTTGAACGAGCGCATATTCGGCGCGGGGATCGTGGAGCGGATGTGTTGGATAGGCGCGCATTCGGGCGTTCCGAGGGATGCGTTTCGGGATATACTTGTGAAAAGGTTCGCCGAGGGGTTCAAGGCCTGCTTCAAGGAGGCCGCCCCTGACGACGAAGAGATAAATTTAAAGGAAGCGCTCCTTAAGGCGAAATACTTGACTGAGGAATGGAACCATAACTGCGTGAGAAGGTATAAAGACCCGCTCGCGTTCAAGGAAAGTTAGAGAAGGATAAGAATGGCCCTGAAGGAAAAGATACTCGACCGCGCCCAGAAGTTCATACAGAAGGGCGCGCTCGACAAGGCCCTCATCGAGTACAAGGCCGCTTCCGACGTCGACCCGAGGGACATCTCCATAAGGCTCCGCATAGGCGACATCTATGTGAAGATGAACAAGAGGCCTGAAGCGATAAAGGAGTACACCGAGGTCGCCAAGGCGAACAGCCAGAGGGGGTTCTACCTAAAGGCCATAGCCGTATACAAGCAGGTGCTTAAACTCGACGAATCGAGCCTTGAGGTCCACTACAAGCTCGCCGAGCTCTACACCAAACAGAGGTTGATCGCCGACGCCATCGGCTGTTATTCCACGATCGTCAGCTCCTTTGAAAAAAAGGGGAAGACGAGCGAGGTGATGGAGCTTTTGAAAAAGATGGCCGAGATAGACCCCGAGAACATCGGCGTCAGGCTCAAACTCGCGGACCTCTACCAGAGGCTGTCGTTCGAAAAGGACGCGCTCACCGAGTACTCCGCCATCTTCTCCAGGCTCGTCGCCCAGCGGCAGTTTGACAAGGCCGAGAGGATATTCCTTAACATCTATAACTCGAAGCCGAGGGAGCCGGAGATATTAAAGGGCCTCTCTGACCTTTATTTGAAGAAGGGCGACGACCAGCAGTATCTGAGGTTCGCTAAAAACCTCTTCTACCATTACAGGGACTCGGGCGACGTCGAGGCCGCCAAAGGTGTAGCGTCCTCGATACTGGAGGCGAGGCCTGACGAGGGCGAGTGCTCGAGGTTCCTTAAGTCCCTTGCAAAACCGGAAGTTTTAAGGCCCGAGCCAAAAGAGACCCCGGCGCTTAAGCCGTCCGTCACGGAGCCTCAGGCCGAGGAACCTCTTATAGAGTTTCCCGCAAGCGCGGCAGAGACGGTTTCTGCCGAGGCCGTTTCCGAGCCCGCCCCTGAAGATAAGGAGGCCGTTGCGGTCCAGGAAGAAAAGCCCCTCATATCATGGCCCGAGGACGAGATAGAGATAACCATCGAGGGCTTCGAGGAAGAGAATAGTGTAACGGCGCGCGAGCCTGTTGCCACGGAGGCCGAGCCCGCGCCTGTTGCGGAGGCGGCCCCTGCGAAAGAGGAAGACCTGGGCGAGATAGAGTTGGAAGTAGAAGAGGAGAGTCCGTCCGCCGGCGTTCACGCCGAAGCCGAACAGGCCCCGCAGGCCGGGGAGGCAAAGGAGACAGAGGCGGGGTCCGTAGCCGGAGAAGTCGAGATAGAGTTCGAGCCCGAGGCCGATAAAGAGGCTGAGGCCGCCATAGAGAGACTGCAGGTCGAGGAAGCGGGCCCGGAGAAAGAGGCCGAAGAGCCGCCGCTTGTAGAGTTCAGGGAAGAGGAAGAGCCTTCAAAGAACGAAGAGCCTCTCATAGAGTTCAAAGAGGCCGTAGAGGCAACGCCTCCCGAGGACGTAGCGCAGGTCGAGGAAGAGCCTCTGATCGAGTTCAGGGAGATAGATGAGGCTGTGGGGCAGGCAGTTGGGGCTGATGAGGCGACCGCGCCTGAGGAAGAGGCCGAAGAGCCTCTGATAGACATAGGCGAGGAAGAGATAAGCGAGCCCGTTAAGGAAGAGGCCGGGCCTGTCGTCGAGATAGAGGTTGTCCCTCCGGCCGAAGTACGCTCCGAGGAAGCCGCCGGGCCGGGTGTGGTCATTGAAGAGGAGGGGGCGGCCGTCGAAGCAATAGCCGAGCCGCAAGTTGGGATTGAAGAGGGACCTGCCTCCGCCGAGCCCGCGCCTGTCGAGGTCGAGGCGACTGCCCAGAAAGCGGAGATCGCGGAGGAAGAGGAGCCGTTAGAGGCCGCCGAGGAGATAGGCGAGGAGCCGGAAGCCGCGTACGACGAGGGGGACGAAGACCTCTCGGACGCCATCTCCGAGCTTATGGAGAAGATAGAGGGCGCGGAGGCGGAAGCCGCGCCCACGGCGAAGATCGAGGTCGATGAAAGGATCGAGGCCGGGGAGAAGATAACGGAGGAGTCGGCGCCTGAAGGCAAGGACGGTTACGTCGACCTTTCCGCCGAGCTCGGCATGGAGGAGGCTCTCGAGGACCTCGCGGGCTCGTGGGGCGGGGGCGGTGCCGAACCGAAGGAGGCCTTCGACGAGTTCAAAAAAGGCATAGGGAAACAGTTGAGCAAGGAAGACTCCGAGACGCACTATAACCTCGGGATCGCGTACATGGAGATGGAGCTCTACAACGAGGCCTCCAAGGAGTTCAAGATAGCCCTAAAGGACCCGAGGCTCGAGTTCGACTGCTACATAAGGCTCGGCCTCTGCTCGATGGCGGACGCGAAGCCCGACGAGGCGATAATCTTTTATCTCAAGGGGCTCAAGATTGAAGGCAAGACAGACGAGGTGAGGAAGGGTATGATGTACGAGCTCGCGCTGGCCTACGAGGCGGCTGGCGACGGGGAAGAGGCGACGCACCTCTTCAAGGACGTCTATGACATGGACCCCTCCTTCAGGGAGGCCGCCGCGAAGGTCGTCGGAGAGGCCGCTCCTTTCGTGCCGCTCGACGACGGGCTCATAGAGGTGGAGCTCCTCTGATGCCGAGGGATAAAGACAGAGCCGATTTTGACGCGGGCCGGAAAGAACCGGCCCGTTCTTTTTTGGGCCTGAGGGAAGACCCGCTCTTGAAGGCCGTCCATAAGGCCATAGGAGGGATACCCGCCTGGCTCGTCGGCGGGGCCGTCCGGAACCTCGTCCTTTCAGTGCCTTCCGCGCCGGACTACGATTTTGCGATAGAGGGAGATGTAAAGGGCGCGGCGGAGCGAGTAGCCGAAAGGCTCAAGGGCTCGTGTTTTATCCTGGATGAAGAGACCTCGACATGGCGCGTGGCAGTAAAGGCCGGACTTACGCTCGATTTCGCGCTCGTCAAAGGAGATATCCTCCGCGACCTGTCCCTTCGTGACTTCACCGTTAACGCGATGGCGTTGGACCTTCGCAAGCTCATTGAGGACGACGCGCCTACAATTATCGACCCGACAGGGGGGCTTGCCGACGCCGGACTTCGCCTCTTGAGGATGGCCTCCCCGGATGTCTTTGACAACGACCCGCTCAGGGTCCTCAGGGCGTTCCGGTTGTCTCTTCAGTACGGCCTTGAGATAGAGGGTCGTACCAGGCTGTCTCTCACGCAAAAGGCCCCGCTCCTCGAGAATGTCTCGGTCGAGAGGATAAGGGACGAGCTCATTTTGATATTCTCATCCCGAGGGGCGGCGAGGACCGTCAGGGCGCTCTATGATTCGGGCGTAATAGCCCATGTGTGGCCCGAGTTCAAGGGCTGGAGTGACATCGGCGGGTACGACCTGCTTGCGCATGCGCTGAAGGCCCTTGAAGAGGCAGAGTCCCTCGTAAACAATATAACGGACGAGACCTTCCCGGGGGTAGCGAAGGAGTTGAAGGCGCACCTCGGGCGCAAAGCCTGGCATATCGAGAGAAAGGCCGTCTTGAAGCTCGCGGCCTTCCTGCATGACGCGGGAAAGGAGCTCGTCATATCGAGGGAGGAGGGGAGGCTCCGTTTTATAGGCCACGACTTCGAGGGGGCGAAAGTAGTGTCTGAGGCGCTCAAACGCCTCAAGTTCAGCAACCGTCTCGCGGGGACTGTTGCCGGGCTTGTCAAAAACCACCACAGGGTATTCGGTATCGCCCAATTGGCGGAGAGGACTTTCAGGGCAAAGGCGCACCTCTTCAGGGCCTCGGGCGGGCCGGACGGCGTCGACCTCGTCTGCCTCGCATTGTCGGACGCGCGCGCCACAAGGGGCGGGGAAGACACAGAGCTATACAGGATAGCACTCGAACTGCTTGAGTTCTATTTCAGAGTTTATTTGAAGAAGAGGCCGAAGCCGCTCCTTAACGGGCGCGAGGTCATGCGGATATTCAAAGTGAGAGAAGGGCCGGAGGTGGGAGAGATACTCACCTTTATAAACGAGGGGGTGGAAAAGGGACTCGTAAGGGACAAGACGGAGGCTATTGAGTACGCGAAGGCGAGGCTCATTCACAAGAGTAAATAATATTGACTTTAATGTGGACTGAGGGTTAAATTTAAATCCTTTAAACGGAGGCGGGGATGAGGATCATAAAGATGCTGGTTCTGGCCGTAGTGGCCGTGGCGTTCGGCCTTGTGAATCATACGGAATCAATAGCGGCTAAAAAGGGGGCAAAGAAGATGACTGAGAAGAAAGAGCAGAGGGCGGTGCTGGAGACGAAGTACGGGGAGATAGAGATAAAGTTCTTCCCTGAGGCCGCGCCTAACCATGTGGAGAACTTCATAAAGCTCTCAAAGGAAGGGCTCTACGACAACACGATATTCCACAGGATAATACCCGGCTTCATGATACAGGGCGGGGACCCGAACACCAAGGGGCCGAACACCGAGACCTACGGCACCGGAGGGCCCGGCAAGAACCTCAAGGCCGAGTTCAACACCATCTCCCACAAGAGGGGGATAGTCTCGATGGCGCGCTCCCAGCACCCGGACAGCGCGGGCTCGCAGTTCTTCATAGTAGTCAAGGACTCCGAATTCCTGGACAGGCAGTACACGGTCTTCGGCGAGGTGGCAAAAGGCATGGAGGTCGTGGACAAGATAGTGAACCTCCCCCGGAATTCCCGGGACCTGCCGAATGAAAGGGTAGAAATGAAGGTCAGGATAATAGAGTAGACCAAAAGGCCCCGAAAGGGGCCTTTTGGCATTTCACAAGGCTAACCCAACCACTTAGGGAGGACATTATGAAGAGCATGTTTCGAATTTTGCTGTTTTCCGTTTTATTGATTTTTACAGGATGCGCTACTCTCCCATCGCCATCGGAAATAAAATCCGACATAAATGGCTTTGAGTTGCCAAAACTTCCGGAAAAAGGAAAGGCAATGGTTTATGTTGTACGCCCATCTAATTTGGGTTTTATAATCAGGTTCAATGTGTTTATTGATAAAGAGGAATCTGCATCAGAAATTGGATACACTAGAGGAGGGCAATATATATATTTTGATTTAGCACCCGGAGAGCATCAGATCCTTTCAAAGGCTGAGAATTTGGCTGTGTTTGAGGTGAACGCAAAGGAAGGTGACATTATCTTCGTTCAGCAGGAACCTCAAATGGGATTGATAATGGCAGGAAATAGCCTTTTTAAGATTCAGGATTACGAAGGGAAATATCACGTGAAGCATCTAGAAATGGGTACGATTTACAAAAGCGAACAAAAACCTATTGTAAAGAGCGAGCAATAGGTGGGTGAGCTCCGCGCACCTATGGCTGAGCGTAAGAAGCCCAACAAGGTTTTAAGTCCCCTCTCCTTGTGGGAGAGGGCGGAGGGTGAGGGGGGATTTTGATTTTCGTTCACTTCACCAATACACAGGCGTATGGCGGAGAGCGCCTTAGAGAGGAAGAGGCGAGCGAGCCGGGGAAGATTTACGCTTGCGCTCGGCTCGCAAACAACTGGGAAGTGAAAGCCGTGGTGGGGGAGGAAGAAAGCGCTTGTAGCCATGCGAATAAGCGTGCGGAGCGCGCAAGGTGGCTTTAGGTAAAAGTGTATTCTCCCCTCCTTACCAAGGAGGGGCGGGGGGAGGTCGTCGTGCTTTAAAACCACCCCACCCTGCCTCCCCTTGTAAAGGAGACCTTTGCATAACTATTCCGGCGATATTATAATGCAAGAGAGATATAGCAAAATAATATAGCCAATGGAGCGGATGATGCATAAGCGAATGGGGCAGATGAGTCTCTCGGACGTTTTGGTTGACAGCCGCAATATTTTTTTATCTGATGTGGATGGGCTGGTGG